>NZ_PKOI01000001.1:0-707227 GCF_002870055.1 Herbaspirillum sp. BH-1
GGGTGGGCAGGGGGGCGGCTTCCTTGTATTGCGGGTCCCAGATCTCGGCTTCCACCGTGAGCGGGGTCTCGCTCTGCCAGCGGATCCCGATCCAGAAGAACAGGAACAAGGCCACGTGCATCACCAGCGCCAGCGTGATGGCGCGCCAGCGGCCCGGTGCCTTGGGGATGTTGTAGTGTGCGTTATCGCTCATATCGCTGGGGCGTGCGCTTACTTGGTGGCCAGGCCGACCCGCGCGATGCCCTGTTTCTTCGCTTCCGAGATCACCTGGACCACTTCGTCGTACTTGATTTCCTTGTCCGCCGAAATCATCACGGCCAGCTCGGGATTGTCTTCATGCAGCTTGCGCAGGCGCTCCGACAGGTCGGTCTTGCCGGTCACGGTCTCGGCCTTCTTGCCGCCGCTCTTGGGGCCGTTGATGCGGATCGTGGCCTGGGTATTGGGCTTCAGGGCGATCTCGATGTAATCCGACGGCGGCTGGGTGGACTTGCCGGCCGTGGGCAGGTTGATCACGCTGGGGTTGGTGATGGGCGTGGCCACCATGAAGATGATCAGCAGCACCAGCATCACGTCGATGTAGGGGACGACGTTGATTTCCGACTTGAACTTGCGGGGACGGCCCCCGCGCATCGATGACCCAGCCATTAGCGTGCCTGACGTTGCAAGATGTTGGAGAACTCTTCGATGAAGCTTTCGAAGCGGATCGCCAGGCGATCGATGTCGTGCGAGTAGCGGTTGTAGGCGACCACGGCCGGGATCGCGGCGAACAGGCCGATGGCGGTGGCGATCAGGGCCTCGGCGATGCCGGGGGCGACGGCCGCCAGGGTAGCCTGCTGCACGTTGGCCAGGCCGCGGAAGGCGTTCATGATGCCCCAGACGGTACCGAACAGGCCCACATACGGGGACACCGAACCGACCGATGCCAGGAAGGCCAGGTGCGATTCGAGGGCATCCATTTCGCGCTGGTAGGCGGCGCGCATGGCGCGGCGGGCGCCGTCCAGCAGCAGGCCGGGTTCAACCGCGCCGCCACGGGCCGTGACCGAGGCCTTGGCCTTGGTGAATTCACCCATGCCGGCCTGGAAGATGCGTTCCATCGCGCCACCGCTACCGGCCTTGCGGCGATTGGACAGGGCTTCCTGATACAGCGCCGACAGGTTGCCGCCGGACCAGAAGACGCGTTCGAATTCCTCGGTCTGCACGCGCGCGGCGCGGATGGTGAACATCTTGCGGAAGATGTAGGTCCAGCTGATGATCGATGCCGACAGCAGCAGCAGCATTACCAGTTGCACCAAAACGGACGCGTTTGCGATCAGTGAAATGAAGGACAGGTCTTGTGTGACGTTCATGGGGAAATGTGGCGGCGTGGCAGCGGTGAATGGATTGGTAAGTCGGCGGTTTGTATCTTTTGTTCAGTTGTAGATTCAGTTACATGAAACAAAAGACGGTCATTGTAGGGAGAAGGTTTCCGGCATGGATATCGTCCCAAGCGGCAAGATGGCCTGTTCGGACAGTTGTGCTACCTGTCATAAAGGTCCGGATGAGCTTTTCCGTTGACATCATGCGGCTTTCTTGATGCAGGCGAGCACTTCTTCGGGAATGGGGCGCGGGCGGAACGTGGCTGCGTCCACGCAGACCACGGTGATGCTGCCCCGTGCCAGCAACGTCGCGTCCTGGTCGCTGGCGGCATTGCCATCCCCCGACGGCAGGCGCCAGGCCTCCTGGGAAAATTCCATGGAGGCATTTCGAAGTTTTTCGACCACGACGGTCAGGCGGAGTTCATCGTCCAGGCGCGCTGGCGAGAGATAGTCGACGTTGGTGTTCCTGACCACGAAGATGGCGCCGGTGGTCTCGGCCAGGTGTTGCTGCTGGAAACCGAAGGAGCGCAGCCATTCCGTGCGGGCGCGCTCGAAGAACTTCAGGTAATTGGCGTAGAAGACCACGCCTCCGGTGTCGGTATCTTCATAGTAGACCCGGATGTTCCAGTCGAATGGACTACTGGCGGCACTCATATGCTTCTTGTTATTGGGAAATCTGCTGTGGCAGCTGAAAAGAAATCAAGGAAGCGGAAAGCCATCAATGCGAACTGGGTGTTGCCTCAAATGCAAGATTTTGTGGAGGCCACGCATCTTGCACTGTGGAACTGATCGCAAAGGGGCTTGCAAATGGCGTTCCTGCGGCGCCGGAGCGTTCCCGGCAAAAACGCCATTTTACCCCATCCCTTACTGTTTGCGCTTGATGTTGAAGGGGCTGAAGCCCTGGCAGGTCGGCATCAGTTCCATGTAGTTGATGTTGACGTGTGCCGGCATGGTGGCGACCCAGAAGGCGGCTTCGGCGATATCGTCGGCCGTCAGCGGGGTGGTGCCTTCATAGACCTTGGCGGCCGCGCCGTCATCGCCCTTGAAGCGCACATTGGAGAACTCGGTGCCGCCGCAGAGGCCAGGGGCCAGGTTGGTGGCGCGCACGCCAGTGCCCACCAGGTCGGCGCGCAGGTTCAGGGTGAACTGGTCGACGAAGGCCTTGGTGGCGCCGTAGACGTTGCCGCCCGGGTAGGGGTAGGCACCGGCCACTGAGCCCAGGTTGATGATGGTGCCGCTGCCGCGCTTGACCATCTCGGGCAGCAGGGCGTGGGTGATGGTGACCAGACCCTTGACGTTGGTGTCGATCATGGTTTCCCAGTCCGACAGCGCCACTTCGTGGGCCGGGCCCAGGCCCAGGGCCAGACCGGCGTTGTTGATCAGGACGTCGACCTGTTTCCAGTCACCGGTCAGGCTGGCCAGGCCGGCGTCGATGGAGGACTTGCTGGTCACGTCCAGCACCAGCGGCAGTACCTTGTCGGCACCCAGTTCCTTGACCAGGTCATCCAGGCGCTCCTTGCGGCGACCGGCGGCGATCACCTTGTGACCATTGCCGGCGAATTTGCGCGCCATGGCGGCGCCGAAGCCTGCGGTAGCTCCCGTAATCAACACGACCATCTCTTGATTCTCCTGTGTGTGGCGTAAGAACCGGTGCCGGTGCTCAGGTCGCAGGCGGAACGGCGTCCCTGCGCTTCACCCCGGCGATCCCGGAAGAAAACGAAATTGTAGCCCAAAGCCGGTTTTTACGAAGTGCGACTCGCTTTTGGCGCGGTTGCGGGGCCGATTGAGGCATGTTGCGCCTGCGCCATGGTTCTTGCCGAAATCGCCCCATTTCACTACAATGCGCTCACCATTTCGTCTCACGTGACTGGCGAAACGTCGGGTAAAACCGACCAAGATGGGGATCCATCGGGAAGCGTGAGATTTCAACAGCCGTGCGCCTGGGCAGCCGAATGGACAGTACGACTGAGGCTGCCCGCAATCCCCCCGTATTTTCTGGCCCTCATTCGATTTTGGAAGTCGAGCATCAGGCATGCCCTCGCGCAGCCGGTGACCCGATCTTCGGCCGCACCTCATCAATTTGGAGAAACACCATGTTTGACAAGAACCAGACTCTCGCGAAAGTCGATCCCGACCTGTGGTCTGCCATCCAGAAGGAAAACGCACGCCAGCAGGATCACATCGAGCTGATCGCTTCTGAAAACTACACCTCGCCGGCCGTCATGGAAGCGCAAGGTTCGCAACTGACCAACAAGTACGCCGAAGGCTATCCGGGCAAGCGCTACTACGGTGGCTGCGAATATGTGGACGTGGCCGAACAGCTGGCCATCGACCGCCTGAAGGCCCTGTTCGGCGCCGAAGCCGCCAACGTGCAACCCAACTCCGGTTCCCAGGCCAACCAGGGCGTGTTCTTCGCCATGTTGAAGCCGGGCGACACCATCATGGGCATGTCGCTGGCAGAAGGCGGCCACCTGACCCATGGCATGGCGCTGAACATGTCGGGCAAGTGGTTCAACGTGGTCTCCTATGGCCTGAACGAGAAGGAAGAGATCGACTACGACGCCATGGAAGCCCTGGCCCGCGAGAAGAAGCCCAAGCTGATCATCGCTGGCGCCTCGGCCTACTCGCTGCGCATCGACTTCGAGCGCTTCGCCAAGATCGCCAAGGAAGTCGGCGCCTACTTCATGGTCGACATGGCCCACTACGCCGGCCTGATCGCCGCCGGTGTGTACCCCAACCCGGTGCCCTTCGCCGACTTCGTCACCTCGACCACCCACAAGTCCCTGCGCGGTCCGCGCGGTGGCGTGATCCTGATGAAGGCCGAGCATGAAAAGGCCATCAACTCGGCCATCTTCCCCGGTATCCAGGGCGGTCCGCTGATGCACGTCATCGCCGCCAAGGCGGTGGCCTTCAAGGAAGCCGCATCGCCGGAATTCAAGGCCTACCAGCAGCAGGTGGTCAAGAACGCCGATGTGCTGGCCAAGACCCTGATCAAGCGTGGCCTGCGCATCGTCTCCGGCGGTACCGAGTCGCACGTGATGCTGGTGGACCTGCGTCCCAAGGGCCTGACCGGCAAGGAAGCTGAAGCCATCCTGGGTTCGGCCCACATGACCTGCAACAAGAACGGCATCCCCAACGATCCGGAAAAGCCGTTCGTGACCTCGGGCATCCGCCTGGGCAGCCCGGCCATGACCACCCGTGGTTTCAAGGAAGCCGAGGCCGAGAAGGTCGGCAACCTGATCGCCGACGTGCTGGACAACCCGCATGACGCGGCCACCATCGAGCGCGTCAAGGTCGAGGTCAAGAAGCTGACCGACGCCTTCCCGGTCTACGGCTGATTGTCTCTGACGTGAGGATGCCGACCCGATGCGGGCCGGCGTCCTCAGTCTGCCGGATCGATGTCTTGCCCGACGGCGCCCGTTTTCGCGGGCGCCGTCGTTTATCTGCACTACGATACGATGGCTGTCACGGCGAGCGGGTGCAATACTGCACCCTTTGCGCCCTCTGCGCTCTCTGTGCCAGGTCGCGAAGTCGCGCTGCAATACGAAGTCAGGAGGGTGGTCCCTCCTTGTCCAGTCCAACCAAACCACTGCTGCCATGAAGTGCCCATTCTGCAATCACGAAGATACCCCGGTGCTGGACACCCGTCTGTCCGAGGACGGGCATTCGATCCGCCGTCGTCGCCGCTGCGGCAATTGCGACAAGCGCTTCACGACCTACGAGCGCATCGAGCTGACCCTGCCCGTGATCGTCAAGAAGAATGGCAGCCGTACCGAGTTCGATCCCAGCAAGCTGCGCGGCAGCCTGATGCTGGCGTTGCGCAAGCGACCGGTGTCGGCCGAGGCGGTGGACATGGCGATCCAGAGCATCCAGGACAAGCTGCTGCAGAGTGGCGAACGGGAAGTGATGTCGGGGCAGGTGGGCGAGCTGGTCATGCGCGAACTCAAGCGGCTGGACAAGATTGCCTATATCCGTTTCGCCTCGGTGTACAAGAGCTTCGAGGACGTGACCGAATTCCAGGATGCCATCGATGAGGTGGGGCAGGAACGCAAGGGTGCCAGGAAGCGCGAGAGCTGAGCTGCACCGCGTCCGGTGCAAACCGGACGGGCATAAAAAAACGGCTGCAGATGCAGCCGTTTTTCTTGAATCAAGTCCCGCCTGTGCCGCTGTGCCGGCATCCTGAACCTGACGGTTCAAGTTGGCTGCAGTAGTTCAATTTCGGGTTCATCGGTCTAGCGACGCTCACGCCCATCAAACGATCCCACAGCCTATGCTCGTAAATGGTTCAAGGAATATATGGCAATCGCGAACACGGCAGGAGTACGAAGTCTAACCCATTCACCGCCGCTCTCCAAGACCTGAACGAAAAATTTCTGGCCGATTTTGTAACCAGTGTTTCGACAGGCTGCTTCGCCGCGCCGACAGGTGCCACTGCCGACGCATGAAACGAAAATGGCGGCCCGGAGGCAGCCATTCTTCTTGCGTTGCGCAGATTGGTCCGGATATCCGAACAGTTCAGAACAGTTTTTCCTGCGGCGCCAGTGCCTGGTCCACCACCTCGGTGATGGCGGTGATCTGTTGCTGCCATTGGGCAATGGTGAGACCGGCGAAGGGACCTTCGGCACGTTGCATGGTCAGCAACTCGGCAGCGATGCCCAGTCCTGCCATCACGGCGATGCGGTCGGTACCCTTGATGCGACCGGCATCGCGGATGGCGCGCATCTTCTGGTCGAGATAGGCCACCGCATGATGCAGCGCGGCCTGTTCGCCTTCCTGGCATGCCAGGGTGTAGGACTGGCCCATGATCATGGCCTGGATCTGGATGGTGCTCATGCGGTCTCCTCATCGGCCGACAGCGCGGCTTCGGGGGCCTCGGCGACCTCGGCCACCGGCAGTTGCGCCAGGACAGTGCTCACGCGCCGGTAGGCATCATCGACCCGGCCGGCGAGGGTGGTGTTTTCTTCGGAGAGCAGTTTGACTTTCCGGCGCAGCTCGGCATTTTCTTCGCGCAGGCCTTGTGCCAGCTTGGCGAGCTGAGTGACTTTTTCAGCCAGTTGCAGGAATTCTGAACTCATTTGTTGATTGTTCGCAGGATGGAGTTGCGTTGGCGGGCGCCAGCGTGTCAGGACTGTTCAAGTTTTGTTGCGTCGATCTGCATGATTATAAGCGCTTTGCGACACACCCTGAACAAGAACGGCTGCTCGGGGCAGCCGGAAGAACTTGGTCCGTGGCGGTGGCGATTGGTTCCCCGTGGACGACACTGATCGGCGTTGCATCAGCGGCAATCAGGGCGCGATGCCCGGGGACGGTTATTCGCTGCGACGGGCAGCTTGCGCGTGCATGCGCATGTAGCCCTGTTGCAGCACGAAGTTGTCGAAGGCGGTCAGCAGGGGATGGTACTTCTCGCTGTTGCGTTCCAGTTGCATCAGGGCATAGCCGGCAGCTTCCAGCGTGGATAGCTGCTCCGGCTTGTGCGACTTGCGGATGGTGTAGCGCGAGGTGGGGGTATCGATCAATACCATGCGCGGCAGGGTTTGCAGGATGGGGTTTTCGAAGAGCATCTTGCGGCTCTTGCGCCAGGTGCCATCGATGATGACCAGGCGGATGCGCTGCAGCGTCTGGCGCTTGTCCACCGTCATCGTGCGGGCGTCGAAATGGGTGGTCTCGGGTGTGGCGGCGTCATCGGTGTACAGCAGGACCGGGTGCACCGGCTCGCTGTCGGGCACGTTGCGCACCCGTGACGGTGCATGCAGCATCTGCTGCAGTTCGTCGGGATCGAACGCCGAGCCGACGACCAGCTTGCTGTACGGCAGGCTCAGGTGCAGCAGTCGCACGCTGTTCTTGGCGTTGTTGACTTCCAGCGGGTGTTGCAGGATCAGGACATCGATGGCGTGATCGATGGGCGAGGTCCAATGGCAGATGCATGCCGAAAGGGCACGCTGGCAGATCGGGCAAATCAGTCTGCGGGAGGTGTGTGGATCGTGGTTGGAAACCAAAATTATCAGCCTTCTCTAGTTGCGCAATGGTCATCTCGTACAGCAGTGCAGACGTTGGCAAGGGGCAGATGCCCGGTTGCCAGACGTTTGGATGGACCCGTTGTTTGTGGGGCGTAGATTGGACTGAGTGTTGTTAGGCGTCAATCGACATAAAGCGAAGATATTCTCGATTTTTACGGAAATTGAATTGGCATTTTGCGGATTCCCGTTTACCGGCCACGCTCTTCCCTGTTCCATAAAGGGTTTTGGCTGCGCAGCCTGTATCTCGACCTGTTCCGTCTTTACACCTTGAGGTAGTCCTCGCGTCCACCCAGCCAGCGTGCCAGGTGTCGGTCCACGATGTCGGGCGCATGTTGCAGCAGGGCCTGGGCGGTATCACGGGCCTTTTCCACCAGCCACTGGTCGGTGCCGAGATCGGCAAAGCGCAGCATGGCTTCTCCCGACTGGCGCGCCCCCAGGAATTCGCCGGGGCCGCGGATATCCAGGTCGCGCCGGGCGATCTCGAAGCCATCCGTGGTTTCACGCATGGTGGCCAGGCGTTGCTTGGCGGTGCCGCCCAAGGGGCCCTGGTACAGCAGCAGGCACACGCTGGCGGCCGACCCGCGCCCGACCCGGCCGCGTAACTGGTGCAATTGCGACAGACCGAAACGCTCCGCATGCTCGATCACCATCAGCGAGGCATTGGGCACATCCACGCCCACCTCGATGACGGTGGTCGCCACCAGCAGATGAATGGCGCCGCGCGTGAAACCCTCCATGACGATCTGTTTTTCCACCGGTTTCATGCGTCCGTGGACCAGTCCGATGGTGAGGTCCGGCAAGGCCGCCGACAGCGCCGCATGGGTATCGGTGGCGGTCTGCAGCTGCAGCGCCTCCGACTCCTCGATCAAGGGGCAGACCCAGTAAATCTGCTTGCCTTCCAGCGCCGCCGCATGCACCCGTTCGATCACTTCGTCCCGGCGGTTCTGATCGATCACGCGGGTCACGATGGGCGAGCGGCCCGGCGGCAGTTCATCGATCACCGACACTTCCAGGTCGGCGTAATAGGTCATGGCCAGCGTGCGCGGAATGGGCGTGGCCGACATCATCAACTGATGCGGCACGGCGGCGGCATCACGGTCCTCCGGATTGAAGCTCTTGTTGCGCAGCGCCAGCCGCTGGCCGACGCCGAAGCGATGCTGCTCGTCCACGATCACCAGCCCCAGGTTCTCGAACTGCACCGTGTCCTGGATCAGCGCATGGGTGCCGATGACCAGGCGCGCTGCACCGGACTCGATATGGGCCAGGGCCTCGGTCTTTTCCTTTTTCTTCTGGCTTCCGGAAAGCCAGGCCACGCCCACATCCAGCGGCTCCAGCCAGGCCGCGATCTTGCGGAAGTGCTGCTCGGCCAGGATTTCGGTGGGTGCCATCAGCACGGCCTGGCAGCCACTGTCGATGGCCTGGGCCGCCGCCAGCGCCGCCACCACCGTCTTGCCGCTGCCCACATCGCCCTGCAGCAGCCGCTGCATGGGGAAGGACTGGCGCAGGTCGGCACGGATTTCCTCCAGCACGCGCTGCTGCGCCCCGGTCAGCTGGAAGGGCAGGACCTTGGTCAATTCCTCGGTGAGGCGCCCGGTCACCGGCAAGGCCCGCGCGGTCTTGGCGCGCCGCGCTGCCTGGGCACGCTTGAGCGAAAGCTGCTGCGCCAGCAGTTCATCGAACTTCATGCGGATCCAGGCCGGATGTGACTTTTCCGCCAGGGCGTATTCATCCACGTCCGGCGGCGGGTTGTGCAGCAGTCGCACCGATGGCTCGAAGGCGGCCAGGTCCAGGGTCTGCAACATCGAGGGCGGCAGCGTATCGCTCCAGTCCAGCCGGCTCATGGCATTGGCAATGGCCTTGCGCAGGTAGGCCTGCGACAGGCCTTCGCCGGCAGGGTAGACGGGCGTAAGCACGTCCGGCAGGGGCGCCCCTTCGTTGACCACCTTGTAGGACGGATGGACCATCTCGGCCCCGAAGAAACCATGTCGCAGCTCGCCGCGCACCCGCACCCGGGTGCCTTCGGCCAACTGCTTGGTCTGGCTGCCGTAGAAGTTGATGAAACGCAGCGTCAACTGGCCGCTGTCGTCGCCCACCGTCACGATCAGTTGCCGGCGCGGGCGGAACTGCACTTCGCAGGCCGTCACCACGCCTTCGACCTGCACCGTCTGCAGGCCGCGCAGGGAGGCCTCGCCGATGCTCATGAGGGTGGTCTCGTCCTCGTAGCGCAGCGGCAGGTGCAGCACCAGGTCCATGTCATTGTGCAGGCCCAGCTTGGCCAGCTTGTTTTCGGGCTTGGCGGCAGGCTTGGCGGCGGGCGCGGCTTTTTTCTTCGAAGCCGGCGAGCTGGTTTTCTTCGCGGTAGCGGGCATGCGGTCAGCGGTCGGATAGTCGGATTGCCATAGGTACACTAGTCGCACGCGGAGATGGGAAAAACGCGCAGACAGCGTAAAATAGCGGGTTACGCTATTTTACTGTGAATATTTACAGTATCAATCCCGCCGGCAACACTTCTTGCCGGGGAAGGCTGCCGGCCCGACCGCATTCCCGCTTTCGTTTTCTCTCGATCGCGTTTGAGCACTGGTCGCTGCCGATGCCGCCTCCATCATTATTTTGCAAGCATGTACTCTCTTTCCGACTTCGATTTCGATCTCCCCCCCGAGCTGATCGCCCAGACCCCGCTGGCCGAGCGCAGCGCTTCGCGCCTGCTGCAGGTGCAGGGTGCGCAGCTGACCGACCGCCGTTTTTCCGACATCGTCGACCTGCTGCAGCCCGGCGACCTGCTGGTCTTCAACGATACCCGCGTGATCAAGGCGCGCCTGTTCGGCGTGAAGGAAACCGGCGGCAAGATCGAGGCCCTGGTCGAGCGCATCCTCGATGCGCGTACCGTGCACGCCCAGGTGCGCGCCTCCAAGTCGCCGCCGCCGGGCAGCCGCATCCGCCTGGCCGATGCCTTCGATGTCACGGTAGGTGAACGTTTCGGCGAGTTCTATACGCTGCATTTCCCGGCGGATGCCTTCGAACTGCTGGAGCAATACGGCAGCCTGCCTTTGCCGCCCTATATCGATCACGAAGCCGACGCCTACGACGAAACCCGCTATCAGACCGTCTACGCCAAGGAGCCCGGTGCGGTCGCCGCGCCCACCGCCGGCCTGCACTTCGACCAGGCGCTGCTGGAACAACTGGCCGCGCGCGGCGTGAAGCAGGCCTTCGTCACCCTGCACGTGGGTGCCGGCACCTTCCAGCCGGTGCGGGTGGAAGACCTGTCGCAGCACAAGATGCACAGCGAGTGGTACACCATCTCGCCGCAGACGGTGGAGGCCGTGCGTGCCACCCGGGCCGCCGGCGGGCGCGTCGTCGCCGTGGGCACCACCAGCATGCGGGCGCTGGAGTCCGGTTCGCAGAGCGGCCAGCTCCAGGCCGGCAGCGACGATACCCAGCTCTTCATCACACCCGGCTACACCTTCAAGACCGTCGATCTGCTGGTGACCAATTTCCACCTGCCCAAGTCGACCCTGCTGATGCTGGTCTCGGCCTTCGCCGGCTATGCCCACATCCGCGCCGCCTACGCCCATGCGATCGCGCAGCAATACCGCTTCTTCAGCTATGGCGACGCCATGTTGCTGACCCGTACCTGAAACATCGAGAGAAACAGAGAACCCCATGCTGGAATTCACCCTCCTGAAGACCGACGGCCGCGCCCGTCGTGGCCGCGTCAAACTGAACCACGGTACCGTCGAGACCCCCATCTTCATGCCGGTCGGTACCTATGGTTCGGTCAAGGCCATGTCGCCGCTGGAACTGAAGGAAATCAACGCCCAGATCATCCTCGGCAATACCTTCCACCTGTGGCTGCGCCCGGGGCTGGAAGTGGTCAGCAAGTTCGGCGGGCTGCACAAGTTCATCGGCTGGGACAAGCCCATCCTGACCGACTCCGGCGGCTTCCAGGTGTTTTCGCTGGGAGAGATGCGCAAGATCACCGAAGAGGGCGTGCACTTCGCCTCGCCCATCAACGGCGACCGCCTGTTCCTCTCGCCGGAGATCTCGATGCAGATCCAGCGCGTGCTCAATTCGGACATCGTCATGCAGTTCGACGAATGCACGCCCTACGAGATCGATGGCCGCCCGGCCACCCGCGAAGAGGCCGGCAAGTCCATGCGCATGTCGCTGCGCTGGGCCAAGCGCTCCAAGGATGAATTCGACCGCGGCGAGAATCCCAATGCGCTCTTCGGCATCGTCCAGGGGGGTATGTTCGAGGGTTTGCGCGACGAGTCGCTGGCCGGGCTGGAAGAGCTCGGTTTCGACGGCTTCGCCATCGGCGGCCTGTCGGTGGGCGAGCCCAAGGAAGACATGATGCGCGTGCTGGAACACGTCGGCCCGCGCCTGCCGGCCGACAAGCCGCACTACCTGATGGGCGTGGGCACGCCCGAGGATCTGGTCGAAGGCGTGGCCAACGGCGTGGACATGTTCGACTGTGTCATGCCCACCCGCAATGCGCGCAATGGCTGGATATTCACCCGCTACGGCGACGTCAAGATCAAGAACGCCAAGTACAAGAACGACGACCGTCCCTTCGACGAGACCTGCGACTGCTACGCCTGCAAGAACTTCTCGCGCGCCTACCTGCACCACCTGCACCGCGCCGGCGAAATCCTCGGGGCACGCATGAATACCGTGCACAACCTGCATTACTACCTGCAGCTGATGCAGGAGATGCGCGACGCCATCGACGCCGGTACCTTCCAGGACTTCGTCAAGAAATTCAAGGAAGACCGCGCCCGCGGCGTGGACTGAGCCAAGCCGGCGCGGGCCGGTGAACAGGCCTGGCGCAATCGTGCAAGGTTTGGGAAGGATGGTTCACATCCGGTGCCGGTCGTCGACCATGCCATGCCCGCCGGATCTCAGTTTCCGGCCGTTTTCTGCTCCAGGCACAGCGTAAAGCAACTACCCTGGCCTATCTGGCTCTGCACGCTGATGGCACCGCCCATCAGGTGCGCCAGCTTCTGGCTCAGGTACAGGCCCTGGCCCATGCCCTCATGCTTGCGTGAGGCCGAGGCATCGAGCTGGGTAAAGGCACGAAACAGCTTCTGCTGATCCTGCTCGCTGATGCCGCAGCCGCTATCCTGCACCTCGATGAAGGTGGTGGTGCGATCACCATGCGGCTGCTGGCGCCATCGCACCCGCACCTGCCCGTGCTCGCTGAACTTGATGGCATTGCCCACCAGGTTCAGCAGGATCTGCTCCAGCGCCCGACGGTTGGTGTGGATCACGGTTTCCCTTGTCCCCGCTTCCGCGCCCGCTTCCACCTCCAGCAGCAAGCCCTTCTTCTCGGCGGCCGGCCGCAGCGTGCTCACGGTTTCATCGATCAACTGTGAACAGAGCAGGGCCTCGGGAATCAGGTCGGCGTCCTCGGTCTCCATGCGCGACACATCCAGCAGACTGGTGATCAGTCCGAGCAGGTGCTCGGCGCTGTCGTGTACCGTCTGCAACTGCTGTTCCTGTTCCGCCGTCAACGGGCCACCCATGCGGGTGAGCAGGATGTCGGTGAAGCCCAGGATGGCATTGAGCGGGGTGCGCAGTTCATGCGAGGTATTGGCCAGGAAGCGGTTGCGCGACTCCATCGCTTCCTGCAGGGCGCGGTTCTTTTCGGCCAGGTCTTCTTCGATGCGCTTGCGGTCGCTGATGTCGCGCACCGCGATCAGCAGGAAGGTCTCGCCTTCCACCACCAGCGGACTGAGGCTGACGTCGACCGGAAACTCGCTGCCGTTGCGCTTCAATCCACACAGGTCGGGTGTGGGGTTGTGAGCCGGGGCGGCGGCATGGTTCAGGTAGGTCACCAGGTTCTGCGCGTGCATGGCCAGAAAGCGCTGCGGAATGAGTACATCGATGGCGCAGCCGGTCAGCTCGGCTACCTCCCAGTCGAACAATTCGCCGGCCCGGCGGTTGGCCAGCACGATGCGGTCCAGCGCGTTGACCACGATGATGCCGTCCGGCAGCGAATCGTAGAGGCCATGCACGCTGGCGGCGATCAGGCTGATGTCGCGCAGCACGGTGGCCTGGCTGATATCGCGCTTGCAGGACAGGACGTATTGCGGATGGCCCTGCTCGTCGCGCAGCAGCTTGTTGGACACCGACAGGTGCAGCAGGGAGCCATCCTTGCGACGCCGGATGGATTGGCACTCGGCACGCCCCAGGCTGATGGTGTCGGCGAAGACGCGGTCTTCCTCCATACGCCGTTCGGGCGGCACGATGAAATCCGAGAGATGCTGGCCCAGCACTTCCTGGGCGGCATAACCGAAGATCTGTTCAGCACAGCGGTTCCAGTAGATCACCTGGCCTTGCATGTCCATCAGGACATAGGCGTCCGGCGCTTCACTGAGCAGCAGTTGTTCAAGTTGCAGCATCGTCGTCGCTGCCGGTTTGTTGCAGGCGCAGGAGCCGGTCGTGGATCTGGGCCGGCAGGCCCTGCCAGAGCGACTTGCCGGCGATGTGCATGGTCTGCGTCCAGTCCTGCCAGTCTTCGCCGGCCTGCTGGTACAGCTCGGGGAAGTCGTGCGGTGCCAGCTGCAGTTGTGGCAGCGCCGTGGCGACCTTCTGTAGCGCCGCCTCGGCCAGTTGCGGCGCGCCGCAGCCCAGCTCGGCCATGGCCGAGGACAGATACAGGGTCCAGATGATTTCCAGCGGACGTGGCGCGGGCAGGGCGTCCGGCAGGCTGGGCGATTCGTAATGCAGGACCGCGTCGCAGAAGAGTTCAGGAATCTTCCAGTCCTGCATGAGTGCCGCGGCGATGTTGAGGTGGTTGAAGCCGAACAGCGACTGCTCCATGGCCAGCTGGGCCGAGGGCTCCAGCACCCGCGTGAGCAGCGAGGAATAGCCGGTCGGATGGGCCGAGGCCAGGGTCAGCTTGCCGATGTTGGCCAGGAGCCCCGTGGTAAACATCTCGCCCAGCGGCGCCACCCGGGTATGGCCGCTGATGGCCTGGGCGCTGCAGGCCATGGCAAAGCTGTGGGCCCAGAATGCCGGTAGCTTGAAGTTGGTGCAGGAGGCCGGCGCCGTGGTCTCGGCCAGCGACAGCGCCAGGGCCAGCTGGCGCACCGCCTGCAGGCCCACCAGCAGCATGCTGTCCATGCTGACCGAGGCGATCGGTCGCACCCGGTGCGCATTGAGCACGTTGACGATGCGGATGATGCGTCCGGACAGGGCCGGGTCGGCCTGTACCAGATGGATCAGTTCGGCCATGTCGGGATCGTCCTGCGCGCACAGACGCATGATGGTCAGGCGCACCCCGCCCGGCGAGGGCAGGGCCTGGGCGCTCCTGAGCTTCTCGAACAGGGTCGGTTCAATGAAGGTCAGCATCATTTGCTTTCCTGGTAGCGGTTGTGGATGTCGAGCACGTCGTTCCAGCCGGCGAAGAAGGCCTCTACGCAGCGCGGATCGAAATGACTGCCGGCATTGTCGCGCAGATAGCGCGAGGCGTCTTCCAGGCTCCAGCCTTTTTTGTAGGGGCGCGTCGAGGTCAGTGCATCGAACACATCGGCCACGGCCACGATGCGGCCATAGAGCGGGATGTCCTCACCCTTGAGACCGTTCGGATAGCCGCTGCCATCCCACTTCTCGTGGTGGGTGCGGGCGATCTGCGAAGCCGTCTGCAGCAGCGGGGAAGGGCTGTCGCGCAGGATGTCGGCGCCGATCTGGGCGTGCAGGCGCATGACCTTGAGTTCTTCCTCATCCAGCCGTCCGGGTTTGAGCAGGATATGGTCGGGAATGCCCATCTTGCCGATGTCGTGCATCGGCGCGGCATTGAGCAGCAGGTCCTGTTCTTCCTGGGGCAGGCCCAGCCGGGCGGCGATGATGCGGGTGTAGTTGGACATGCGCAGCAGATGCTCGCCGGTCTCGGGGTCGCGATAGCCGGCCGCGCGCGCCAGCAGGTCCATGGAGTTCAGCGCCAGGGTATTGCTCTGGTGCGACTTCTGTTCCACTTCTTCGGCCAGGTGTTCGATCTTCTGGCTCATGGCCAGCTGCGACTTGCGCATGGCCAGCATGTTCCTGACCCGCGCCAGCAGCTCCACCCGGTTCACCGGCTTGGAGAGGAAATCATTGGCCGTCATCTGCAGCGCCTGGTGGCGTACCTGTAGCCCCATGTCGGCGGTAATCATGATGACCGGCGTCATTTCCTGGCCCGGCATGGCGCGAAAGCGCGACAGGAAACCCAGGCCGTCCATGCCCGGCATCATGTAGTCCAGCAGGATCAGGTCGGGCTCGTGGGTGCCACACCAGTCCAGCGCCTCATAGGCATCGGGACAGGTGCTGATGCTGGTGTCCGGCAACTGCGCCAGCATGTGCGTGAAAAGTGAAAGATTGGTCTTGTCGTCGTCGACGATCAGTATTTTCATGTGCTCCCCCGGCCCCTCTGTTGTATGTGATCACGCAGCGCGGCGAATGCGGTGGCGCATTCCCCGGCCAGCGTGCGTACCTGCGCCAGTTCCCCCTGGCGGGCAGCGATTTCCATCTGACGTCCCAGCTGACCCAGCGCCTGTATCCCCAGGTTCAGGCAACTGCCGGCCAGGCGATGGCCCAGGGCCTGGATCTCGCCCAGCAGGGGTTCGCTGGCCTGGACCTGGCGCGCCAGGTCCTCCATCACGGGGCCGGTATGTTCGATGAACATGTCCAGCATGTCGCTGGCCAGCCCGGTGTCCTCGCCAAAGAGTTCCTCCAGGCGGGCTTCGTCGATGATCGGCAAGGCCTGCTCGGCCGCCTGTTGCGGCGCTGCCGGCGGCAGGTAATGCGTCAGCATCGCCGCCAGTTGCGAGCGCAGCAAGGGCTTGGTCAGATAATCGTCCATACCCGCCTCCAGGCATTGTTCGCGATCACCGGCCATGGCATTGGCGGTCATCGCGACGATGGGGGTATGCATCAGCTCGCCCTGCATGCGCCGGATGCGGCGGGTGGTTTCGTAGCCATCCAGGACCGGCATCTGGCAATCCATCAGGATCAGCGCATAGTCGCGCTGCGCCAGCTTTTCCAGTGCCTCCGCACCATGGGAGGCGATATCGACTGCGTAGCCCATGGCATTGAGCTGGTACACCGCCACCTTCTGGTTCATTACGTTGTCTTCGACCAGCAGCAGGCTCTGCGCCTCCTGCGGCCCCTGCAGCCCTGGCGAGCGCGCCAGGACCGCCGACGCTGCATCGACCTGCTGCTCCCCCTTGCCCGTTCCATTCATCTCCCCCATCACCGCGCGCAACAGCTGCTGCTTGCGCAACGGCAACTGCAGCACGGTGGCCGGGGTGGGTGTTGATGATCCGTCTATATTAAGGCCGTGTACGCCGTGGTCAAGCAAGACGCACGTCATGCCGGGTCGGGCCGACTGCAGCTGCGCCAGCACCATCGGGGCCGGCATATCGCGTACCTCCGAACTGACGATGACGGCATCGATGCCCGTGGTCGTGGCCAGGGGGCCGGTCAGCGCGGCCAGGGCGTCATTGGCACTGCCGTAGCGCACCGTCTCCAGACCGGCCGCGCGCAGGGTTTCATGCAGCATGGCGGCACTGGCGTCGTGGGTTTCGATGAGCGCCACCTGTCGCTTTTTGGCTGCAGAGCTTCTGGGCGGCAACGCCGCCGATGGCGCCACCGGAATCCCCAGTTCGAACCAGAAACAGGAGCCGGCACCGGGGCTGCTGTCGACGCCGATATTGCCGCCCATCAGTTCGACCAGCCGCTTGCAGATCGACAGGCCCAGGCCGGTGCCACCGTATTGCCGCGTGACCGAACTGTCGGCCTGCGAAAACGGCGAGAACAGGCGCCGCATGGTTTCCTCTTCCATACCGATGCCGCTGTCGCGCACCTCGAAGCGCAGCCGGCAATGATCGCCCGCCACATGCAGCGCCTGCACCCGCAGCAGCACCTCGCCGCGATGGGTGAACTTGAGCGCATTGCCCAGCAGGTTCAGCAGGATCTGGCGGATGCGACCGGGGTCGCCCAGCAGCCTGGGCGGCAGACGCGCATCCACATGGGTCATCAGGCGCACCTGTTTTTCGCGGGCCTTGAAGGAGAGCGCCTCGGCGCTGGCTTCCACTACTTCCAGCAGATCGAACTCGACCACGGCGATGTCCATCTTGCCCACATCGATCTTGGAGAAGTCGAGCACGTCATTGACGATGCCCAGCAGGGCATTGGCCGAATCCTCGATGGCCTTGGCGAATTCGGTCTGCTGGCTGTCCAGGCGCGTGGTGCGCAGCAGGCCGGCCATGCCCAGCACGGCATTCATGGGCGTGCGGATTTCATGGCTCATGGTCGAGAGGAAGGCACCGCGGGTCAGCATGGCGTGATCGGCCGCCTCCTTGGCCAGTACCAGGCTGCGCGCAGCACGCTGGTTCTCGCGCATGAAGCGCAACAGGATCAGTGCCCGCACCGCCCACAGCGCCAGCAGGCCCAGCGTGAGCCAGGCCGGCAGATCGGTCTGCCACAGCGCGAACACCGCCAGCGCCGCAAAGCAGGCTTCCGACAGCAGCAACAGCGCGCGCCCGTCACGCGGCGCTGATGGAGGGACTGCCTCTGGTCTCACGAAATGATCTCCATGCTTCTTTGAACTCCGATGGTGGCTGGAAGGGTGGCGGGGGATCGCCCCCAAGGTTCAGGACATTTAAATCAATTATAACGAATTGATTTTATAAATTGTGAAAATTGCTTTATTCGTTCGCATTCTAGCCACGAAATGGGGTCAGGAAAAGGCAGGAAAAACCCGATGGGTTTGTTGTAGATAAGTCAAAAAGTCTTTGTTGAAGCCGCTCATCGACCGATCGGCTCAGTATCGATGGTGAAAAAATCAACTGTGTTAATTTATCCTGTCAAATTAATTTAATTGATTTAATCGATAAATTTAACTAAAATGGATTCATAGTCGAAGAATGCAGTGGCCCAACTGATGACAAGGAGCCTGCAATATGAACAATCCCCCCTCGAAGGCGCTGTCCCGGTCGCATCTGCTGCGCTGGAGCGCTACGCTGTTGATCGTGACGCTGGTGCTGTGCAGCTGGTCCCGCCAGCAGTTGCAGGCCGCCACCACGGCGCGGCTGGCCGTTTCGGCCGTGGTGCCCACGCGCTGCAATGTGGTGGTGCAGATCGTCAACGGCAGCGCTGCCGTCTCCAATACCTGCGGCGGGGTGATGGCCGGCAGCCCGGATGGACGGGCACTGCTGCTGGTGGACCAGCGCGAACGCTCGGTGCTGGTGGTGTACTGATTGCCGACCTCTTGCCCAACCGCATTCCCTGACCTGATTTCTCACCTGATCCCCGACCGGTCCTGACCCCGCCTGCCACGGCGGCTCCTGCCGCGCGCCCCTCCACGGCGGCGGCCATGAAAATAGCCATTTCTCCCTTGATCTGCGGCAAGACGTCCCGATTTGGCGTCATAGCGCTGGTGCAGTGCTAGAATGCAGGGCTATTTTTTAATCAACCTTTGGAGCCTTACGTGTTTATTTCCGACGCATACGCGCAAACGGCCGCAGCAGCCCCTGGTGGCGCGATGGGCAACCTGGCCAGCTTCCTGCCGATCATCCTGATGTTCGTGGTGTTGTACTTCCTGATGATCCGCCCGCAGATGAAGCGTCAGAAAGAACAGAAAGCCATGATGGACGCACTGGGCAAGGGCGACGAAGTCGTCACCTCCGGTGGCATGCTGGGTCGCATCACCAAGGTGGCCGATGGCTACATCACCATCGAAGTGGCTGAAGGCACCGAAGTCGTCGTGCAAAAGGGCGCTGTCACCACCCTGCTGCCCAAGGGCACCATCAAGGGCCTGTAATGGCCTGACCGGTTCGGTCGGCCCGCGTGCCGGCGAACCCATGGGCGCATCGCTGATGCGCCCATCTTGTTAGAACCCTGCGGTTTTTCCACCCGGGTTCTGAACAGGGCGGCAGGTCCCTGCCGTCCTCTCCCGCAAGCACGAAGCACAAGACCATGAATCGTTACTCTCTCTGGAAATACGCACTGATCGTCCTGGCCCTGCTGTTCGGCGTGATCTATACCGTCCCGAACTTCTTCGGTGAGTCTCCCGCGGTGCAGATCAGCAGCGCCAAGTCGACCCTGAAGGTCGAACCCGCCGTGGCCGGCCGGGTGGATCAGATCCTGAAACAAGGCAATCTCGGCGCAGAGAGTGTGGCGTTCGACAACACCGGTTCGCAGCCCTCGGTGCGCGCGCGTTTCGCCACCACCGACATCCAGTTCAAGGCCAAGGCCCTGCTGGAAAAGGAACTCAATACCGACCCCAGCGACCCGACCTATATCGTCGCCTTCAATCTGCTGCCCAACACGCCGCAGTGGCTGCAGAGCCTGCACGCCTTCCCGATGTATCTGGGCCTGGACTTGCGCGGTGGTGTGCACTTCCTGATGCAGGTCGACGTCAAGGCCATCGTCAACAAGCGTCTGCAAGGCCTGCAGGCCAGCGTGCGCGGCCTGCTGCGTGACAAGAACATCCGCCACAGCGGCATCAACCGCAGTGGCGACAGCATCGAGATTTCCTTCCGCGATGCCGATACCCGTAACAAGGCCCGCGCCGCCCTGGGCGAGCTGCAGGAAATGCTGCTCACCGACGCCGGTTCGGGCGATGACCTCAAGCTGGTCGGTACCCTGCGTCCGGAAGCCATCAAGCAGACCCAGGAAGACGGCGTCAAGCAGAACATCAGCACCCTGTCCAAGCGCGTCAACGAGTTGGGCGTGGCCGAGCCACTGATCCAGCGCCAGGGCGCCGAGCGCATCGTGGTCGAGCTGCCGGGCGTGCAGGACGTCTCGCGTGCCAAGGACATCATCGGCCGTACTGCCACCCTGGAAGTGCGCATGGTCGACGAGAGCGTGGTGCGTGGCACCGAAGAGACCTCGGCCATCCCCTTCGGCTCCGAGCTGTTCAAGGTCGGCAAGGGTGCCCCGGTGGTCCTGAACAAGGAACCGGTACTGACCGGCGACTACATCTCCAACGCCTCGGCCAGCTTCGATGAAAACCACCAGCCGGCAGTCAGCATCGACCTGAATGGCGACGGCGGCCGCAAGATGCGCGAAGCCACCCGCGACAAGGTCGGCAAGGCCATGGCCATCGTCCTGTTCGAAAAGGGTAAGGGCGAAGTCCTGACCGTGGCCACCATCCGTTCCGAACTGGGTTCGCGCTTCCAGATCACCGGCATGGGTTCACCCGAAGCCGCCAGCGACCTGGCCCTGCTGCTGCGCGCCGGTTCCCTGGCTGCTCCGATGGACATCATCGAGGAACGCACCATCGGCCCGCAACTGGGTGCCGACAACATCAAGAAGGGCTTCGACTCGGTGCTCTACGGCTTCCTGGCGATGGCTATCTTCATGGTGATCTACTACCAGCTGTTCGGCTTCTTCAGCGCCCTGGCGCTGTCGGTGAACGTGCTGCTGCTGGTGGCCCTGCTGTCCACGCTGCAGGTGACGCTGACCCTGCCGGGTATTGCCGCCATCGCGCTGGCACTGGGTATGGCGATCGACTCCAACGTGCTGATCAACGAACGCATCCGTGAAGAACTGCGTGCCGGCAATTCGCCGCAGGCCGCCATCGCGGCCGGTTTCGACCGCGCCTGGGCGACCATCCTGGACTCCAACGTGACCACCCTGATCGCCGGCCTGGCGCTGCTGATCTTCGGTTCCGGCGCCATTCGCGGCTTTGCCGTGGTGCACTGCCTGGGCATCCTGACCTCGATGTTCTCGGCCGTGTTCTTCTCGCGCGGCGTGGTCAACCTCTGGTATGGCCGCAAGAAGCGCCTGACGGGCCTGGCCATCGGCCAGATCTGGAAGCCCGAGGGCGAGGTGCTGTCCACCTCCGGCAAGGCTTCCGCCAAGCGCGACGTCAAGTAAGCGACGGCTCACCCGAAACAGCAGCACAGCCAGATTTGAGCCGGTCGCCCCTCTTGTGGCGCGACCGGCACCGAAAGGATAGTGATGGAATTTTTCCGCATCAAAAAAGACATTCCCTTCATGCGTCATGCCCTGATCTTCAATGCGATCTCGGCACTGACCTTCGTGGCCGCGGTGTTCTTCCTGTTCTCCAAGGGATTGCACTTCTCCATCGAATTCACCGGCGGCACGGTCATGGAAGTGGCCTACAACAAGCCGGCCGACCTGGAAAAGATCCGCAAGTCCATCGAAGGACTGGGTTATCGCGACACCCTGGTGCAAAGCTTCGGCACCGCCCAGGACGTGATGATCCGCCTGCCCGCGCAGGCCGGCGTGAACGCCAGCCAGCAGAGCGAGAAGGTCAATACCGCGCTGAAGGCGGACGACCCGGACGTGCGCCTGCAACGGGTGGAATTCGTCGGCCCGCAGGTCGGTGACGAGCTGGCCCATGACGGCCTGCTGGCACTGGGCATGGTGGTGCTGGGCATCGTGATCTACCTGGCCTTCCGCTTCGAGTGGAAGTTCGCGGTGGCGGCGGTGATCGCCAACCTGCACGACATCATCATCATCCTGGGCTTCTTCGCCTTCTTCCAGTGGGAATTCTCGCTCACCGTGCTGGCCGCCATCCTGGCCGTGCTGGGGTATTCGGTCAACGAATCGGTGGTGGTCTTCGACCGGGTGCGTGAAGCCTTCCGTGATCGCCGCTTCGGCAAGCTCTCGGCGCCGGAAGTGCTGAACCACGCCATCACCAGCACCATGTCGCGTACCGTCATCACCCACGGCAGCACCGAAATGATGGTGCTGGCGATGTTCTTCTTCGGTGGCCCGACGCTGCACTACTTCGCGCTGGCGCTGACCATCGGCATCCTGTTCGGTATCTATTCGTCGGTGTTCGTCGCCGCCGCCCTGGCCATGTGGCTGGGCGTCAAGCGCGAAGACCTGATCAAGCCGGTCAAGGTCAAGGACGAAAACGGCGGCGCCGTGGTCTGATTCCGCGCCACCGCCAATGAGGGCCGCAGCGTTCGCGCTGCGGCCCTTTTTCATGAGAATCCCGCAAGGACGCAAAGCCGGGATAATGCTTTACTTCACCCCATTGCATCACCGAATGACGTTTTTTTGATCATGAGCACATCCACCGACCTGCACGATATCGACTATGAACGCCGCTTCGGCGGCGTGGCCCGCCTGTATGGCGCCGCTGCCCTGCAACGCTTTGGCCGGGCGCGGGTGTGCGTGGTCGGGGTAGGGGGCGTGGGATCGTGGATCGTCGAGGCGCTGGCGCGCAGCGCCATCGGCCATCTCACCCTGATCGACCTGGACAACCTGGCCGAATCCAACGTCAACCGCCAGATCCACGCCCTCACCGAGACCCTGGGTCAGGCCAAGGTCACGGCCCTGCATGAGCGTATCCGGCAGATCAATCCGACCTGCGTGGTGACCGAGGTGGAGGATTTCGTCGATCCCGAGAATGTGGAGCAGATGCTGGGTGGCGGACGGTTCGACTACGTCATCGATGCCATCGACAACGTCCCGGCCAAGGTCGCCATGATCGCCTGGTGCCGCAAGAACGGCATGCCCATGGTCACCATCGGCAGTGCCGGCGGCCAGATCGATCCGACGCAGATTGAAATCCGCGACCTCTGCCGTACCGAGCAGGAACCGCTGCTGGCCAAGGTGCGCAAGCGCCTGCGCTCGCAGCACGGCTTCCCGCGCGGGACCAAGAACAAGTTCCACATCGATGCCGTGTTTTCCACCGAACCCCTGCGCTTTCCCGAGTTGGCCGAGGGTGAGGTTTGCGAGGTCGCTCCGGCCGAAGACATGGATGTCGGCGAGGATGCCGCCGACAGCACGCAAGCCGGTGTTACCGGCCTCAATTGCGCCGGCTTTGGCTCGGCCATGGTGGTGACCGCTACCTTCGGCCTGGTGGCGGCCGCCCATGTGTTGAAGAAGCTGGCCGCACAGGCCGATATCGCTGCTGCAGCCGGGTGAACTGCAGGCCGTCAGCCCTCAGTGCCCGCCGCCCTCATCGACCCGGTGCGCGGACACGCACAGCAGGACGCTGGCCGTGACCAGCACCATGGCCGCGATTTCCAGCAGGGTCGGCCAGCGCTGTTCCCACAGGAAGCCATAGAGCAGCGCGAACAGGGTCTCGAACAGGATCATCTGGCCGATCATGGTCAGCGGCAGCAGCCGGCTGGCCTTGTTCCAGCAGGCATTGCCGAACAGCGAGGCAAAGATCGCCACCCCCGCCGACACGCCGATGAAGTGCCACCATTCACCTTGCGGATGTGGTTGCAGCATGATTGTGAACGCTGGTACTGCCACGAACAGCGACAGCAGCCCGGTGACCACGCCGATCAGCAGGTTCCAGTCATGCGCCGAGATCGCCTGCAGGCGCCCCAGCCAGCGGCTGTTGCCGACCGCGTAGGTGGTCCACGACACCAGCGCGGCCAGCGCGCAGAAGAACCCGATCACGCCATCCCCGAAGCCACCAGTGCTGGCACCCACGGCGCCACTCCCCAGCGACTGCCACGCCACGCAGGCGATGCCCGCCAGGCCCAGCGCCAGGGATGGCGCCAGCTTGCGCAAGGGCAGTGCACCGTGGCCACGGCTGCCGATGATGGTCACCGCCACCGGCAGGAAGCCGATCACCAGCGAGGTCATCGCCATGCCGCCCAATTGCACGGCGCTGGCCAGGAACACGTAATACACCACATTGCCCAAGAGGCTCAGCCACACCAGCGCCCGCCATTCGGCGCGGCCCAGGTGGGGCAGCAGCTTGCGCAGGCGCGGTGCGATCAGCACGGCGGCGAACAGGCCATAGGCCAGGTAGCGGCCAGCCGTCAATTGCCAGGGCGAGAAGGCGCGGGTCAGTTCCGGGGCCAGGAAGACCAGGCCCCAGGCGGCGCCGGCCAGCGCGCCGTAGAAGATGCCTTGCAGGATGGTGTTGGAACGCATGAATCGGGGTGGTCGTGCCACGACAGGTTGGCAAAGGCTGGCAGTATGCCGCAGGCGGGCCGGGCTGAATTGTCGTGGACTACGGTTTTATTGTGCGGGACTGCGAACCGGATCATTCACATTGCGCCACCGCTGGAAGAACCGGCAGGCGGAAAGTCAAACACAAACGCCGGCACTGGGCCGGCGTTGTCGGTGATGACGCGGGAGGGCCGGGATCAGATCACCGTGCCGAACAAGCCCGCGCCCACAAAGGCCAGCGCCACCACGCCGATGCCCATGGACAGGTAGGCCAGTACCGCCACGCCGGTGATGATGGTGGCCGAGGCCAGCACGATGGCCACCTGCAGCATGCCGGCCGCCATTTCCATCTTCTCGTACTTCTCCATGTAGGCATGCGCCTCATGCTCGGCCTCGCGCGCCTTGTGCGCCAGTTCCTTCTTGCCTTCGCCGCTCTTCTCGTCGCTGTCGTAGTGGGCGATGGCGTCGTCCAGCTTGGCGATGGCCGAACTGACCCGCTCATCCTTGGGGTTGCCCAGCAGCGTGAGCTGCTGCTTGGCCAGTTGCGCCGCATTGCCACGCACCGACTTGGCCTGGAAGAAGGACCACAGGTTGGCCGCCTCCTGGTGCTTCAGGATGACCTCGGTCTGGTAGGACTTGGACATGGTTTCGGTAATGGCCAGCACCAGCGCCAGGATGGCGATGAGCAAGGCCAGCTTCTTGTTGCCGGACGCATGGGCGTGCTCGGCGTGTTCCAGGTTTTCGGTGGCTTCCGTCATGATGGTTCTTGTAATGTGGAGGAAATGAGGTCCGCCCGACAGGGGGCGGCGTTCCAAGAACGATTCACCTCGCGAACGGTTGACCTGAATCATTGCAATACTCGTATTTTCCTGCCGCATGGGGCGACCCGTCATGTCGGCCGGATCTGCCCGAAAGTACGGTCCGTCAGCACAAAATTCGCATTTCCTCACGGACGCAGCAGCGGCGACTGCGTAGCGATGGCGATCCCAGCTCATATTGAAAGATGCGGCATACCCTGCAGGAAGACCTGCCTTTGGCTACACTGTTGAGCCACAAATTCTGAATTGATGG
Source organism: Herbaspirillum sp. BH-1 (assembly GCF_002870055.1). Classification (NCBI taxonomy): domain Bacteria; kingdom Pseudomonadati; phylum Pseudomonadota; class Betaproteobacteria; order Burkholderiales; family Oxalobacteraceae; genus Herbaspirillum; species Herbaspirillum sp. BH-1. Next base: position 25,319 of record NZ_PKOI01000001.1, read on the forward strand.
GATTGGATTTATTGACTGGTGTTATACAAAAAGACAATCAACAAATTGTTTTTGATGAATTACATTAATGGTTCTTCGCAAGCATGACCGGGACAAGGCAAGGCTGGCCCCGCAGCACGGCGTCATGACCTGATGTGTCATGGCGTGGTAGCAGAACGCAGTCAGCCTATTGCCGCAGTATCAAGCCGCTTCACCCCAGCCGCGCCGGGTGAGGCCACAGAGATGCCCGTTTCCCGGTCCGGGCGTCGTGACCATCGGGTCGATCAACAGGAGAGAACGCAATGTCGAATGAAGCCAAGTGCCCCTTTAACCACACCGCCGGCGGCGGCACCAGCAACCGCGACTGGTGGCCCAAGCAGCTCCGTCTGGACCTGCTGGCCCAGCATTCTTCCAAATCCAACCCCATGGGTGAGGATTTCAACTACGCAGAAGCCTTCAAGAGCCTGGACCTGGCGGCCGTCAAGGCCGACCTGGCCAAGGTCATGACCGATTCCCAGCCCTGGTGGCCGGCCGACTTCGGTCACTATGGCCCGCTGTTCATCCGCATGGCCTGGCACAGTGCCGGCACCTACCGCATCGGCGATGGCCGTGGTGGCGCCGGTCGCGGCCAGCAACGTTTTGCCCCCCTCAACAGCTGGCCCGACAACGTCAACCTGGACAAGGCCCGCCGCCTGCTGTGGCCGGTCAAGCAGAAGTACGGCAACAAGATCTCCTGGGCCGACCTGCTGATCCTGACCGGCAACGTGGCGCTGGAAACCATGGGCTTCAAGACCTTCGGCTACGCCGGTGGCCGTGAAGACGTATGGGAGCCGGACCTGGACGTCTACTGGGGTACCGAAACCACCTGGCTGGGTGGTGATGACCGCTACGGCAAGGGCAAGGCCGGCGCCGCTCACGGCGAAATCACCGCCGACGCCGACCGTCACGGCCAGGAACAGGCGCGTACCGCGCCGGCCGGCCGCAATCTGGAAAACCCGCTGGCCGCCGTGCAGATGGGCCTGATCTACGTCAACCCGGAAGGCCCGGAAGGCAATCCCGACCCGCTGGCCGCTGCCCAGGACATCCGCGAAACCTTCGCCCGCATGGCCATGGACGACGAAGAAACCGTGGCCCTGATCGCCGGCGGCCATACCTTCGGCAAGACCCACGGTGCCGGTGACGCCAAGCATGTCGGCCGCGAACCCGAAGGCGGCGACCTGGAAAGCCAGGGCCTGGGCTGGAAGAGCAGTTTCGGCAGCGGTGCCGCAGGCGACACCATCAGCTCCGGACTGGAAGTGACCTGGACTCAGACCCCGGCGCAGTGGAGCAATTATTTCTTCGAAAACCTGTTCAACTATGAATGGGAACTGACCAAGAGCCCGGCCGGCGCCCACCAATGGGTGGCCAAGGGTGCCGACGCGGTGATCCCGCATGCCCATGGTGGCGCGCCGATGCGTCCCACCATGCTGACCACCGACCTGTCGCTGCGCGTCGATCCTGCCTACGAGAAGATTTCGCGCCGCTTCCTGGAAAACCCCGACCAGTTCGCCGAGGTCTTCGCCCGCGCCTGGTTCAAGCTGACCCACCGCGACCTGGGTCCGCGTTCGCGCTATCTCGGCCCGGAAATCCCGGCCGAAGAGCTGATCTGGCAGGACCCGCTGCCCAAGGCCGCTGCCCCCGCGCTGGAGGCCGCTGACGTCAGCGCGCTCAAGGCCAAGGTACTGGCCTCGGGACTGACGGTGTCCGAACTGGTCTCCACCGCCTGGGCCTCGGCCTCGACCTTCCGTGGTGGCGACAAGCGTGGTGGCGCCAACGGTGCCCGTATCCGCCTGGCCCCGCAGAAGGATTGGGCGGCCAACCAGCCGGCCCAGCTGGCCAAGGTGCTGTCCACGCTGGAAGGCATCCAGTCTGCCTTCAACCAGGGTGGCAAGCAGGTCTCGCTGGCCGACCTGATCGTGCTGGCCGGTAGCGCCGCCGTCGAGAAGGCCGCCCAGGATGCCGGCGTGTCCGTGAGCGTGCCTTTCCATGGCGGTCGCGTGGATGCCTCGCAGGAGCAGACCGACGTCGCTTCCTTCGAGCCGCTGGAGCCGGTCATCGATGGCTTCCGCAACTTCCAGAAGCAGCGTTATGCCGTGCGTGGCGAAGACATGCTGATCGACAAGGCACAACAGCTCACCCTGACCGCGCCGGAAATGACGGTCCTGATCGGTGGCCTGCGCGTGCTGGGCAACAATGTCGGCGGCAGCACCAAGGGCGTGTTCACCAGCCGTGTGGGTGTGCTCTCCAACGACTTCTTCGTCAACCTGCTGGACATGGGCACCGAATGGAAGTCCACCTCGCCGGCGCAGGAAGAGTTCGAAGGCCGCGACCGCGCCAGTGGCACCGTCAAGTGGACCGGTAGCCGCGTCGACCTGGTGTTCGGCTCCAACGCCGTGCTGCGCGCCCTGGCCGAAGTCTACGCCAGTGCCGATGCCAAGGAAAAGTTCGTCAAGGACTTCGTGGCGGCCTGGGTCAAGGTGATGGAGCTGGATCGTTACGACCTGAAGAAGTAAGACCGCTGGCTGCCTTTGCCGGCAGCTGCGGATGCAGGACAGCAGGAATCGGCGGGCCCCAGGGCTCGCCGTTTTTTTTGCCTGCCCGCTGCCATGACGCGGTCGATGTCATGCCGATGTCATCGAGTCGCCATGTGCGAGGACTATAGTGGCGGACTGAATTTTCCTTCATCAACGAGGCGTACGATGGCCCTGAGCCTGGATGACATCGCCCTGCTGTTCGCACGGCATGGACATACCCAATACACCGGTGAGCCGGTCACGCAACTGGAGCATGCGCTGCAATCGGCGCTGCTGGCCGAGCAGGAGGGGGCCGCGCCCAGTCTCATCGTGGCCAGCCTGCTGCACGACCTCGGCCACCTGCTGGAAGACCTGGGCCAGACCCCGACCCTGGCCGGCATCGACGACCTGCACCAGTACCGTGTCCTGCCCTTCCTGCGGGGCGTGTTCAGCGACGCCGTACTGGCACCGATCGCGCTGCATGTGGATGCCAAGCGTTACCTGTGCGCCACCGATGCGGATTATTTCTCGACGCTGTCGGCCGATTCCGTGCGCAGTCTGCAGCTGCAGGGCGGGGTCTTCGATGTGGAACAGGCGGCGGCCTTCATCGACCGTCCGCATGCCGTGGATGCGGTGCGGCTGCGGCGCTGGGATGACCGCGCCAAGACCGCCGGGATGGCCACGCCCGATTTCGCGCACTTCGCGCGCTACTTCGATCAATGTCTGGTCGCGCCCGGTGCCGGGCAGGGGATTCAGGCCAGGTAGCGCTTGCGGTACGCCGAGGGCGTGGTGCCGCGCAGCTTGCGCATGGCATGCGTCAGCGCGCTCTGGTCGCCATAGCCGCAACGCTGGGCGATGAATGCCAGCGGCAGGGCGCTGGTGCGCAGCAGGCGGCAGGCCTGCGCCATGCGTACCTCGGCCAGCCAGGCGCGGGGAGAAGTCGCCAATTCCTGCTGGAACCATTCATGCAGGCGGCTGGGGCTGATGGCCGCCAGCGCGGCCATGTCGGCTACCGTCCAGGGATGGGCCAACTGTGCCTCGACCTGGGCCAGCATGCGATGCAGGCGCGACCTGGCCTGTGGCGGATGTCGCGCCAGCGTATCCAGCAGCAGCGGGACCCAGTGCTGCAGGCTCGCGCCGGAGGGGCTCTGGTCCAGCGACAGCGCCATGAATTCCACCAGCTTGCCGGCCGCCGCCGTCAGCGTCACGAAGGGGGTGCGCGCCAGGCTCTCCAGTTGCAGGTCGCTCATGATGCTGGGCGCCAGGTCCAGCACCAGCGCCCGATTGGCGCCGCCGGCGCTGGTCGCGTGCGCCGCCCCGGGTTCCACGAAGGCCGCTGTGATACTGTCGGCGCAGCCCTGGCGGCCGCCGATGTCCAGTTCCAGCCGGCCCGCCAGCGGCAGCACCAGTTGCGGGAAATCATGGCGATGCGCCAGCGACTCGTCGCGGTAGCTGCGCAGGTGGAGTTGGGTGTCCAAGATGGGGGAGAGCGGGGCGCTGCCAGGCGGTGTTACCGTCGCCGGTGACACCGCGTGCCAGGCTTATTGCATGTGCCAGCCGTGGCTGACCACTACCGACTGACCCGTCAGCGCATTGGTCGGGAAGGCTGCCAGGAAGACCGCAGTCTGGGCCACGTCCTGGGTGGTGGTGAATTCACCATCGACGGTGTCCTTCAACATGATCTTCTTGATCACATCGTCTTCGCTGATCCCGAATTCCTTGGCCTGCTCGGGAATCTGCTTTTCCACCAGCGGCGTGCGCACGAAGCCGGGACAGATGACATTGGTGCGGATCTTGTCCTTGGCGCCTTCCTTGGCCACCGTCTTGGCCAGGCCCAGCAGGCCATGCTTGGCCGTCACGTAGGGCGCCTTCAGCGCCGAGGCCAGGTGCGAGTGCACCGAACCCATGTAGATGATGGAGCCGCCGCGACCCTGCTTGATCATCGCCTTCATCGCCGCGCGCGTGGTCAGGAAGGCGCCGTCCAAGTGGATCGCCAGCATCTTGCGCCAGTTCTCCAGCGACAGTTCGGTCACCGGGCTGATGATCTGGATGCCGGCGTTGCTGATCATGATGTCCAGACCACCGTAGGTATTGACCGCATCGGCCACACCCTTGTCGACCTGGGTCTCGTCGGTCACGTTCATGGCCACGGCCATGGCGGTACCGCCGTTCTTGACGATTTCCTCGGCCGTCGCCTTGGCCGCTTCCAGGGCCAGGTCGGCGATGACCACCTTGGCACCCTGCTTGGCGTATTCGACCGCGATTTCCTTGCCGATGCCGCTGGCCGAACCGGTGATGAGAGCGACTTTATCCTTGAGTAGCATGATCTTCCTTATGTGTCGAGTTGACGGAGTTTGCAAAGCCTGACCGCCATCGCCATCGGCGCTGGTTCCTCTGTTGCCCAGTTGCCCTGTTGCGCCCGATCAACGGTGGTGGTCATCGATCCATGGTTTCGATGAACGGGTCATCGAAAGATTCCTTGGGGTGTTGCCCCGTTTCCTTACCCTCGCGCGTTCGCCTTGCCCCGATTCCGGAGGTCTCCCGGCGACGCTTTGTCACGCCATTGTAACGCTGGCGCGGCTCTTGTTGCTGCACCGCCAAAACCGCTGCAGAGGTCATGTGGGTGAAACAATCGCTGGTTAGTCTGTGCAGCGTTATCCCGGGGATATCGGCTGAATCTCGAAAATCGACAATAGATGTTTCGATTTCATTCTGGAGCAGCCGCACTTTTGGGGGGGTAGCGTCAGGTCGACAGGAACAAGCACTTACTTTTACCGGTTGCTTCCGATCACCTGACTTCCTCCTCACCCATCACCATAAAGGACAATGCATGAGACTGCTTACCATTCCTGCCGATGCCAATCCGAGTTTTGCCAAGCTCAATCTGAGCCTGGCCAGCACCCCGGAAGAAGTGCGCGAAGTACAGCGCCTGCGCTACAAGGTCTTCATCGAAGCGATGAACCTGTCGGCCCTGGCCAACCCCGAAGGCCTGGACAAGGATGAGTTCGACGACTACTGCGATCACCTGATCGTACGCGACAGCAAGACCCTCTCCGTGGTCGGCACCTATCGCGTCCTGAGTCCGCACGGCGCGCGCCGCATGGGCAAGTTCTACTCGGAACAGGAATTCGATCTCTCGCGCCTGGACAACATCCGCGGCGTCATCGCCGAAGCCGGCCGCGCCTGCATCCACCCGGACTACCGCAGCGGCGGCGTGATCATGATGCTGTGGGCCGGCCTGGCCGCCTACATGCGCAAGGAACGCTGCGAATACCTGATGGGCTGCGCCAGCGTCAGCCTGGCCGATGGCGGCCACAATGCCGCCGCCCTGTACCACGCCTTCCGCGAAAAGAACCTGGCGCCGCCTGACTATCGCGTCGCGCCGCTGCTGCCCTTCCCGCTGGAAGACCGCGAAGCCGGCATCGAACCGCAGATTCCGCCGCTGTTGCGCGGCTACCTGCGCAGCGGCGCCTGGGTCTGCGGCGAACCGGCCTGGGACCCTGATTTCCACTCGGCCGATTTCTTCCTGCTGCTGCCCTTGTCCAAGCTCGACAGCCGCTACGCCCGCCACTATCTGAAAGACTCGAGGGCCGCATGAAGCCACGCGAACAGTTCATGGAAAAAGCCCAGGGGCTGTTCGCCGACCTGGGGCCTGAGCACGATGCCGGTGACGACGAAGCGCGACGCGATCCGCTGCGCTTTCGCACCATCTGGATTTCCGACATCCACCTGGGTACCACCGGTTGCCAGGCCGAGCGCCTGCTGGAATTCCTGCGCGCCACCGAGTCCGATACCCTCTACCTGGTGGGCGACATCATCGACGGCTGGCAGTTGAAGCGTCGCTGGTACTGGGACCAGAGCCACAACAACGTGGTGCAGACGGTGCTCAAGAAGGCCAAGAAGGGTACCAACGTCATCTTCGTGCCCGGCAACCACGACGAAGTGATCCGCCAGTTCATCGACCTCGATTTCGGCGGCATCAAGATCCGCGACGAACTGGTGCACGTCACCGCCGAAGGCAAACGCATGCTGGTGCTGCACGGTGACCGTTTCGATGGCGTCATCGCCTGCGCCAAGTGGCTGGCCTATGTGGGCGATTCGCTCTACACCATGATCCTCAAGTTCAACCAGTGGTTCAACAGCTGGCGTGCCCGCGCCGGCCTGCCTTACTGGTCGCTGTCGCAATACCTCAAGTCCAAGGTCAAGAACGCGGTGAACTACATTACCTCCTTCGAGGACGCCCTGGCCGATGAAGCCAAGAAGCGGGGCCTGGACGGCGTCATCTGCGGCCACATCCACAAGCCCGAGATCCGCGACATCGACGGTGTCGTCTACTGCAACGACGGCGACTGGGTCGAGAGCCTGTCGGCACTGGTGGAAGACCCCGACGGCGCCTTGCGCCTGGTGACCTGGCAGGAAATCATGCAACTCAAGCGGGCCGGCAAGGAAGCCCGCATGGCCGCACGCGAGCTGGCGACGGCCTGAGGCATCGAACCTCCTCCTGAAGTTTTAAATTATTGAAACGATTTATGCGCATTGCCATCATCAGCGACGCCGGCGAACCCCAGGTCAACGGGGTCGTCAATACCCTGCGCTCCACCGTGCGCTGCCTGCGCAGCTTCGGCCATGAAGTGCTGCTGCTGTCGCCGCGCGACTTCCGTACCTTCGCCTGCCCGACCTATCCCGAAATCCGCCTGGCCTACCAGCCCTACGCCCGCATCGCGGCCGCCCTGGAAGACTTCCAGCCCGACTGCATCCACATCGCTACCGAAGGGCCGATGGGGCTGGCCGCGCGCCGCTACTGCCTGCGTCACAAGCTCAGTTTCACCACTGCCTATCACACCCGCTTCCCCGAATACCTGGCCGCCCGCAAGCTCTTGCCCAAGGCCCTCACCTATCGGCTGCTGCGCTGGTTCCACGGCCGCTCCGAAGCCATCATGGTACCGACCCCGGCGATGAAGACCGCGCTGCAGGAGCAGGGCTTCCGCAACGTGGTGCTGTGGGGCCGCGGCGTGGATACCCGGCACTTCCGCCCGGCGGTGGAAGACCATGCCTGCATCGAGCGCCCGCTGTTCCTCTACGTGGGCCGGGTCGCGGTGGAAAAGAATATCGAAGCCTTCCTCAAGCTCGACCTGCCCGGCACCAAGTGGGTGGTGGGCGATGGCCCGCAACTGGAAGAACTGAGCGCCCGCTATCCGCAGGTGCGTTTCCTGGGCGCCAAGGGACATGACGAACTGCCGGCCTACTACAACTGCGCCGATGTCTTCGTCTTCCCCAGCAAGACCGATACCTTCGGCCTGGTATTGCTGGAAGCCATGGCCTGCGGCATCCCCGTGGCCGCCTATCCGGTCGAGGGGCCGATCGACGTGGTCGACAATGGCGTCTCCGGCATCCTGCGTCATGACCTCAAGCAGGCCTGCCTGCAAGCCCTGCAGCTGGACCATGAGGCGGTACGCGCCCATGCCGCCAGCCGCTCGTGGGAATCGGCCACCCAGCAGTTCCTGCAGCATCTGCACCTGGCGCACCGCGCGGCGCCGGGCAAGCCTGCCGCGATCAAGGCACTCGGCGAGACTCCCTGATCCGCCGCCGCGCCGGCCAGGCGGCGCGGCAACCTTGCTTCCCTTCCTTTTCTTCCTTTTTTTCCTTTTTTTTCCTTTTCTTCCTTCCTGCTCCCGGTTTCCAAGCGAGCGATCTTCTTCAGCGCCTGCGCAACTGCGCAAGCTCTGCGGCAGCGCAGACCTTCCTGCGCTGTTGGAATGGAATTTGCTAAATCTCAAAAGTCCGTACTGCAGCTGGATTTACAGTTACGTCCGCAGTGGGTGGAGAGGGCTTCAGCATCCGCCGCCGCGAGATGGCACGAGGGATAGGAAAACCAACAACAGGAGGGGGAGAGATGAAGACTGTGCTTGCCAATCTGCAACTGTGGCAGAAATTCGCATTGCTGGGTCTGCTGGGACTGGTCTTGTTCGGCGTGCCGACCACCCTGTACGTCCTCAGCACCGAACGCGTGATCCGCTTCAAGAAAGAGGAAATCGAGGGTGTCGAGCCGGTCAGGCGCTTACTGCGCAGCGTGCAACTGATGCAGCAGCATCGCGGCATGTCGGCCGTGATGCTCAACGGCGCCGCCGACATGGTGGCACCCCGCCAGGCCAAGGCGACGGAAGTGGACCAGGCCCTGCAGGCGCTGGCGCAGGCCATGCAAGGCATGCAGAAGAGCGATGCCCAGGCCGGCGCGTTGCTGCAGGCCCAGGTCCAGGCCTGGACCAAGGTGAGGGATGCGGTGGGCGCCCGTCAGCTGGCCGCGCCGGAAAGCTTTGCCGCCCATAGCGCCGTGATCGGCGCCTTGTTCGACCTCAACGAACGCATGCTCGATCATTTCCACTACACCATCGATCCCGATTTCGACAGCACCCAGTTGATCAACGCCGCTTTTATCGCCATGCCGATGCTCACCGAAGACCTCGGCCGGGCGCGCGCCCGTGGTGCCAGTCTGCTGCTCAAGAAGGACATCAAGCGCGAAGACCGGCTGGAGCTGGTGGCCATGCTGGAACGGGCGCAAGAGCGACTGCTGGTGGCTCGCCGGTCCTTTGCCAAGGGTGTGGCGGCCAACGCCGATATCGGCGCCCGCTTGGCGACGGTATTTGACAGTGCCAACCGGCTGGGGCTGGACGCCATCAAGCTGGCCCGCGAACAGGTCCTGCTGCCGCAGGAGGTGAGCTACGCATCGGACGCCTATTTCAAGCAATTCACCCAGGCCATCGATGAGCAGTTCAAGGCCATCAGCGAGGCCACCGCAGTGCTGTCCACGCAACTCGACGCCCAGAATGCCGCCCTGCGCCAGCAACAGATGTCGGTGCTGGCGGCTATCCTGTTGCTGGCGGTGCTGGCCGCCTGGCTGGGCGTGATGATCACACGCTCGGTCACGCAGCCGGTGCTGGCCTCGGTGGACATGGCCAGGCGCGTGGCGGCCTATGACCTGACCGTGCACAGTGTCGTGCGCGGCCGTGACGAGACGGCGCAATTGCTGGGCTCCCTCAACAGCATGACCGGTAGCCTCGGCGGCATCGTGACCCAGGTGCGCAGCAGCATCGACCTGATGCAGCATGCCAGCGGCGAGATCGCCACCGGCAATGCCGACCTGTCGCGCCGTACCGAGTCGCAGGCCTCCAGCCTGGAGGAGACCGCCAGCGCCATGGAGGAGCTGACCTCCACCGTCCAGAACAATGCCGACAATGCCCGCCAGGCCGACCAGCTGGCCGCTTCCGCCGCCCGTCTGGCCGAGCGTGGCGGGCAGGTGGTGGGCGACGTGGTGCAGACCATGGCCCAGATCAGGGAGAGTTCGCGGCGCATCGTCGACATCATCAGCGTCATCGATGGGATCGCCTTCCAGACCAATATTCTCGCCCTCAATGCCGCCGTCGAGGCCGCACGCGCCGGTGAGCAAGGGCGCGGCTTTGCCGTGGTGGCCTCGGAAGTGCGCTCACTGGCGCAACGCAGCGCCAGCGCCGCCAAGGAAATCAAGCAATTGATCGGCGATTCGGTGGGCAAGGTCGACACCGGTGGCAGGCTGGTGGACGAAGCCGGCGCGACCATGAGCGAGGTGGTCGGGGCGGTACGCCAGGTGGCCGGCATCATGAGCGACATCACCCAGGCCAGCCAGGAGCAGAGTACCGGCATCAGCCAGGTCAACGACGCCATCACCCAGATGGAAGCCATCACCCAGCAGAATGCGGCATTGGTGGAGCAGGCGGCAGCCGCCTCGGAAAGCCTGCAGCAACAGGCGTCGCTGCTGCGCGAGGCGGTCGCGGTCTTTCGTACCGACCACGACAGTGCGCCTGTTCAGAGGGCGCCCTTGGCGACGCGGCAGGTGGCGCTCCCGGCAGCATGAGCACCCGGCGCTGAGCGCCTGATACCGCGTCCGGCAGGAGCCCACGGCGCGCTGTGCTTGAGGCGGCATGATCGCTTTTTCAACTATGCAAAAGAAACATGCGGGCATGCCGACAAAGCATTGGCTCGCCCGCATGGGCCTCTTCTAATATGCGCCACGCGCATTTCGTCCATGGCGTTCATTCTGTACATCCCGTGCGTCTGGCGCTGAAGGTCGCATCGCTGCACGCCGGGGTGGCTGCGGCGCGGTTCCACCATAACAAAACATCAACACGGCCGCGTTGCCGCCGCAGGGCAGGGCATGTGGCAGGCATGAATCATGCTGTAAATCTGCGCAGGGCGGGCCGCTCACCGGTGGCCGCCCCCATTTGCACCACCGTCTACGTTAGCGTTACAAGAAAGACATCATCCATGATTCAACGTCTCAAGATCGGCAGCCGCCTGGCGTTCGGTTTCTGTCTCATCCTGCTGCTGGCCACGGCGATCCTGCTGATCGGCTTGTGGCGCATGGCCGAGATGGAAGCCAGCAGTGAATACGTGATCGAAAAGAAGGTCACCGCCATGACCACCGCCATGCACATGCGCGAAGCCGGCAGTGAGATGGCCCTGGCCTTGCGCAAGGTGGTCACGCCTACCGATGCAGCCGAAGGCAAGGCCGAGGATGAACACCTGGGCCGCATCCTGCAGGCCTATGCCGGCTTCGAGAAGCAGATCACCGAACTGACCTCCAGTGGCCGCGGCAAGGAATTGCTGGCGGCCGCCAGCGGCGAGAGCAAGAAGCTGTTCCCCATCGTCGAGCAGATTCGCCAGCAGGTCCTCAGCAACAATTACTTTGATGCGGCGCAGTTGCTGAAAAGCGATTTCCTGCCGGCCCACGAAAAGTGGATGAGCAGCGTGGGTGCGCTGGCCTCGTTCCAGCAGGACGACATGAAAGAGGCCCATGCCGACGCCAAGGACAGCTACCGCAAGGCGCAGATCGGCATGTTGCTGATGGGCGTGCTGACCCTGGGCCTGGGCTTCTTCTTCACCTTTGTCATCACCCGCTCCATCGTCAATCCGCTCAAGCGCGCGGGCAGCATTGCCGAGACCATCTCCAGCGGCGACCTGACCCAGGACTTCCACGACGATGGCCGCGATGAAGCCGCCCATCTGGTCAACGCCCTGGACGCCATGCAGACCAACCTGGCCGCCACGCTCAACGAAGTCAAGGAAAGCGCCGCCGTCATCGCCGTGGCCTCGCACGAGATCGCACGCGGCAACGTGGACCTGTCCAACCGCACCGAGTCCCAGGCTTCCAGCCTGGAAGAAACCGCCAGCTCCATGGAGCAGCTCACCTCCACCGTGCAGCAGAACGCCGAGAACGCGCGCCAGGCCAACCAGCTGGTGCTGTCGGCCTCGGACTATGCCACCAAGGGTGGCCGCGTGGTCGGCGACGTGGTGGCCACCATGGGCTCCATCAAGGAAAGCTCCAGCAAGATCGTGGACATCATCGGCGTGATCGACGGCATTGCCTTCCAGACCAACATCCTGGCCCTGAATGCGGCCGTGGAAGCCGCCCGCGCCGGCGAGCAGGGTCGTGGCTTCGCGGTGGTGGCCTCCGAAGTGCGGGCGCTGGCCCAGCGCAGCGCCGCCGCCGCCAAGGAAATCAAGCAGCTCATCAGCGATTCCGTGGACAAGGTCGACACCGGCGGCAAGCTGGTCGATGAAGCCGGCGCCACCATGAGCGAGATCGTGTCTTCGGTCAAGCACGTGGCCGACATCATGGGCGAGATCACTGCCGCCAGCCAGGAGCAAAGCGCCGGCATCGCCGAGGTCAACAACGCCATTTCGCAGATCGACGAAATCACCCAGCAGAACGCCGCCCTGGTGGAACAGGCCGCGGCCGCCGCCGAAAGCCTGCAGGAGCAGTCCGACGTGCTGGCGCGGGCGGTGGCAGTGTTCCGTCTCAGGACCGCGCAGGCGGGTGCGGCGCACACTGCTGCGACCACCCTCCCGGTGGCGCGGCCGACGGCGCCCGCGCGCACCGTGAACCCGCAACCGGTCCTGACCGCCGCAAGTCCTGCCAAGCGCCCGGTCGCCGGCCTGCCGCCCGCAGCGCCCGCCAGCGGCAAACCGGCTGCCACGGCACGGGATGACGAGTTCGAAGAGTTCTGAAAGTTGTCATGACGTCCAGGCTTGAAGCGGCGTCATTGCAGTAACAAAAAATCAAGCTGTTGCGTAAGCGCCGCCACCTTCCGGGTCGCGGCGCTTTATTTTTGCCTGAGACGGGCAGGAATCGCGAGAATTTAAGATAATTCCCAAGTTGCCGTAAAGCTATAACAATCGCAGCAGATTGACCGGTCCGGAAATGGGGAGGACGGTCGCCTGCGCGGCCGGGGGAAGAGCACGGCGTCGAGGCCTGCCTGCGCGGGGGAAACTGACGATCGTGGCCATATCGTGGATTCATGCGAACCCGGTGTAGAACAGCGGCACTTTCACTTCATCCACCGGAACCACACCAATGTCCATCAAGAACCTTTCCATCAAGGCGCAACTCGCCATTGCCGTCCTTGTACTGTCCATCCTGCTGCTGGCCATCGGCGCGTCGGGCCTGCTGGGCATGTCGGCCGCCGTCAGCGTCAATCGCCAGCTCTCCGAAGAGCGCATGCCCAAGACCGTCGCCGCCGACAATACGTTGATCTGGATCGGTCGCCAGCGTACCTCGCTGGACCAGGCCGCGCTCACCAGCGACCCTGCCTGGGCCGAGCGCATGGTCGGCATGGACGCCAATGCGCGCAAGGAAGCCCTGCAATGGTGGGCCAAGTACACCGCGCTGCCGCAGACCGAAGAGGGCAAGGTCCTGGTGAAGAAGGTTTCGGATGGCATCGAGAAGACCGAGCAGGAGCTGACCCGCTTTGCCGAGGTGATCAAGGGCGGTGACCGCCAGGCCATCGGCGACCAGGCGCGCAAGGTCGGTACCATCTACACCGCCATGCAACTGGACGGCCAGGCCCTGAGCAAGTACGAGACCGAGCTGGCCACCCATAGTGCCGAAACCTCCATGGCACGCTATGAAGCCTCGCGCATGTTTTCCATCGTTGCCATCATCGCCGGCCTGCTGTTGGCCTTCTACAGCTGGTGGTCGTTGCGCCGTGCCATCGGCGAGCCGATGCAGCGCGCCTTGCGCCACTTCGACGCCATCGCCTCGGGTGACCTGACCCAGCCGGTGCACGTGCATTCGAAGAACGAAATGGGCCAGTTGCTCAACGGTCTCTCGCGCATGCAGGAGAGTCTCACCCGCACCGTGCGCGCCGTGCGTGGCGGCAGCGATGCCATCGCCACCGCGACCCGTGAAATCGCTTCCGGCAACCTCGATCTGTCCTCCCGTACCGAACAACAGGCGGCTTCGCTGGAAGAGACTGCCTCCAGCATGGAAGAGCTGACCAGCACCGTGAAGCACAACGCCGACAATGCCCGCCAGGCCACCACGCTGGCGGTCAATGCCTCCACCATCGCGGCCGACGGCAATGCGGTGGTGAGCCGGGTGGTGCAGACCATGGAAGAGATCCGCGAGAGCTCCTCGCGTATCACCGACATCGTCAGCATCATCGATGGCATCGCCTTCCAGACCAATATCCTGGCGCTCAATGCTGCGGTCGAAGCAGCCCGTGCCGGCGAGCAGGGACGAGGCTTCGCGGTGGTCGCCACCGAAGTGCGCGCACTGGCGCAACGCTCCTCCAGCGCAGCCAAGGAGATCAAGGAGCTGATCATGCATTCGGAAGAACGGGTGCAGGCCGGCTCGCAGCTGGTGGGCCAGGCCGGCGAGACCATGAATGACGTGATCCAGGCGGTACAGCGCGTGACCGACATCATGAGCGAAATCTCGGCCGCCTCCAACGAACAGAGCGCCGGCATCGACCAGGTCTCGCATGCGGTGACGCAGATGGACGAGGCGACCCAGCAGAATGCCGCCCTGGTGGAACAGGCCAGCGCCGCCGCCAAGTCGCTGGAGCAGCAGGCCCAGTCGTTGATGCAGGAAGTGGCGATCTTCCGCGTCGATGGCGCGGCCATGGCGTCCCCCGTGGCCGCTGCCCCGGTCCGCGCAGCCCAGCCTGTGACCAGGTCCGCACCCAGGATGGCTGCACCGCAAGCCGCTCCCAAGGCAGCACCGGTCCTGAAGCGTCCGGCCCTGCCGGCGGCCAGCGCCGCAGCAGCGCCGTCGCGCCCGGCCCCTCGCGTGCCGGCCACCAGCGACGATGGTGATTGGGAGACCTTCTGATGTGATGCGTCCCGCCGGTCTGTTTGCCGGCGGGGTATGCGTTCAATCCGGAACGCATAGACGAAAAAAGACAAAAAGCTAAAACGCAAAACGCTGCGACCAGCCCGTGCCGGTCGCAGCGTTTTTTATGCCTGCCTTGCCAAAGCGGCCATCAGCGCGGGTGATGCTTGCCCGAGGTCGCCAGCAATTCCGGTGCCACCACCGCCTTGAGGTAGTTGGTGGTGACGTCGCCGCGTTCGCGCTGGCTGATCCACCAGATGTTGGCCTTGCGCAGCGACCACTCCTGCGGCTGGCCGCAGATCAGTTGCGCGGCCACCTGGCCCAGCGTCGGCTGGTGGCCTACGATGAGCACCGGCTCGCGGCTGTCCGGCCAGTTGGCCGCCCGCAGCAGATCCGCCGGACTCATGTTGGGGGCCAGGTCGGCCACCACCTTGTGCCGGCGCTTGAGGGCCTCCACCGTCTGCAAGGTGCGCGTGGCGGGACTGACCAGGATGCGGCAGCTTTCCGGCAGGTTGCGGTCCAGCCATTCGGCCATCTTGACGGCCTGCTTGTGACCCTTGGGGGTCAGGGCGCGGCCCTCGTCGGGTTCGCCCAGCTCGGCCTCGGCATGTCGCCATAGAATCAGGTCCATCTCAGCTCCTCGGATAAGTCGGCAGGTGGCGTCGGGAGTGCTGCGGTGTCGAGCTTACTCTTCCGGCGGCGTGGCCGGTATGCCCAGCGTGGTCATCAGGTGCTGCTGGGCGTTGAAGCACTGCTGCTTGGTGCGCGGTTTCTTGAGCGTATAGACGCCATTGACGTCGAGTTGCCAGGAATTGGTGTTGTCCTTCAGGTAGGGGTTCAGACCTTCCGAAATCACCCGCTTCTTCAGCGTCTTGTCCAGCACCGGGAAGGCCACCTCGATACGGCGGAACAGGTTGCGGTTCATCCAGTCCGCGCTGGCCAGGTAGACGTCGTGGGCCAGGTCGTTGCGGAAGTAATAGATGCGCGAGTGCTCCAGGTAGCGGCCGATGATGGAGCGTACCTTGATGTTTTCCGACAGTCCCCGCACACCCGGGCGCAGCGCGCAGGCACCGCGCACGATCAGGTCGATCTTGACGCCATCGGCCGAGGCCGCGTAGAGGGCGCGGATCACCGACTCGTCCAGCAGCGCATTCATCTTGGCGATGATGCGCGCCGGCCGGCCTTCGCGGGCGATCTGGCCTTCGTTGCGGATGGCACGGATGATTTCCTTCTGCAGCGAGAACGGCGCCAGCCACAGGTGCGTGAGGTTACGCGGCTTGGTCAGGCTGGTGAGATGGATGAAGACCTCGTTGACCTCGGCCGTGAGCTCCTGGTTCGAGGTCAGGAGGCCGAAGTCTGTATAGAACTTGGTGGTATTGGGGTGATAGTTGCCGGTCCCGAGGTGGGCGTAGAAGCGCAGGCCCTGGTCATCGTCGCGGCGGATCACCAGCGCCAGCTTGGCGTGCGTCTTCAGGCCGACCACCCCATAGACCACCTGCGCTCCGGCCTGCTCCAGCTTGACCGCCCAGTTGATGTTGGCTTCTTCATCGAAGCGCGCCATCAGTTCCACGATCACCGTCACTTCCTTGCCGTGCTGGGCGGCGTAGATCAGCGCCTCCATCAGGTCCGAGTTCATCCCGGTACGGTAGATGGTCTGCTTGATGGCCAGCACGCGCGGGTCGTGGGCGGCGGTGCGGATGAAATCCACCACCGGCTGGAAGGACTGGAAGGGGTGGTGCAGCAGCACGTCCTTCTTGTCCAGGGCGGCAAAGATGTTCTCGCTGGCCAGTTGCGGCGGCAGGGTGGGGGAGAAGGGCGGGAAGCGCAACTCCGGCTGGTTGACCAGGTTCACGATCTCGCCCAGACGCACCATGTTCACCGGACCCTGTACCGCGTACAGGCGGTTGCGTTCGATGTTGAACTGGTTCAGCAGGAACTGCGCCAGGTGTTCGGGGCAATTGGCCGCCACTTCCAGGCGCACCGCCACGCCGAACTGGCGGCTCTGCAATTCGGTTTCCAGGGCCTGGCGCAGGTTCTTGACCTCTTCTTCATCGACCCACAGGTCACTGTTGCGGGTCACGCGGAATTGCGAATAGGCGGTGATGTCGCGCCCCGGAAAGAGGTCGGCGATGTGTGCATGGATCACCGAGGACAGCAGGCAGAACGAGGACTGGCCCTTGGCCGAGAGATGGTCCGGCAGCTTGATCACGCGCGGCAGCACCCGTGGCGCCTTGACGATGACGATGGCCGTGCCGCGCCCGAAGGCATCCTTGCCGGAGAGCTCGATGATGAAATTGAGGCTCTTGTTGTGCACCTGCGGGAAGGGGTGAGCCGGGTCCAGGCCGATGGGCGTCAGCAGCGGGCGCACATGCTGCTCGAAATACTGCTTGACCCAGGCGCGCTGCGCCTCGTTGCGGTCATCGTGGCGCAGCAGGTGGATGCCGTTGGCCGCCAGTTGCGGCAGGATTTCGTCGTTGAGCAGTTCGTACTGGCGCGTCACGATGCGGTGGCATTCGGCGCTGGTACGTTCCAGCGCGGCCCGCAGTTCGGGCGGATCGATATTCTCGCCCTCGATGCGATTGGCCAGCAGGCTGGCGATGCGCACTTCGAAGAATTCATCCAGGTTGCTGCTGCAGATGCAGAGGTAGCGCAGGCGTTCCAGCAGCGGCACGCTGTCGTCTTCGGCCTGGGCCAGCACGCGTCGGTTGAAGGCCAGCTGCGACAGTTCGCGATTGAGGTAAATCGTATTGGCGGGAAGTTCAGGAGGTGTGCTGCTTTCCGGTTTTGCTTTTCTGATCATCAATGTTCCCTGTCCATCCACTTTGAGCGGGCAGTGTATTTAGGAGGTATGACGAGT
The DNA here is from genome assembly GCF_002870055.1 of Herbaspirillum sp. BH-1. NCBI lineage: Bacteria > Pseudomonadati > Pseudomonadota > Betaproteobacteria > Burkholderiales > Oxalobacteraceae > Herbaspirillum > Herbaspirillum sp. BH-1. The sequence goes on from NZ_PKOI01000001.1 coordinate 42,852, forward strand.
TTATGACAAGACTCATGTCGCTTTGTCACATTGCTTCAGTATAAGAGCAAGCCCATGTGATGACAAAAACATATTTGCTCATATGCAATGCGGGTTTGTCGGCATGACACGGAATTGTCAGGAAACCCGCGTGCAGCCTGGCGCCTGGTTTTGCAGCCCGGTACCGAGCGCCGCGCCGACGTCCGGCGAAGGGCCGCCGGGGCTGGCCTGGATGACAAGTTCGGGTCATAAACTCGTCACATTAGCTGGTTAAAGTTCGCCCTGTCTCAGAAGTCATCCCTCCCATCGTGATGTTTCTTGCTGACGTTCCTCTCTCAAAATCATAGGAGTAGTTGAAATGGGGTTTAACCATCTGATCAAATCTGTTGCAGTCGCAGTGGCCGGCGCTTTCGCCTTCAGCGGTGCCGCTCATGCAGCAGAAATCACCGGCGCCGGCGCCTCCTTCCCGTACCCGGTCTACGCCAAGTGGGCTGAACTGTACAAGACCGCCACCGGCAACAGCCTGAACTACCAGTCCATCGGTTCCGGTGGTGGTATCAAGCAGATCAAGGCCAAGACCGTCGACTTCGGCGCCTCCGACGCCCCGCTGCCGCAGAGCGAACTGGCTGAAGCCGGCCTGACCCAGTTCCCGGCCGTGGTCGGTGGCGTGGTCCCGGTGGTCAACCTGGACGGCGTGACCCCGGGCCAGATCAAGCTGTCGGGCCAGGTTCTGGGCGACATCTACGCTGGCAAGATCACCAAGTGGAACGCGCCTGAAATCACCGCCCTGAACCCGGGCGTGAAGCTGCCGGCCGAAGACATCACCGTCGTCTACCGTTCGGACGCATCGGGCACTTCCTACGTGTTCACCTCCTACCTGGCCAAGGCCAATGCCGACTTTAAGGCCAAGATCGGTGCCGGTACCGCCGTCAAGTGGCCCACCGGCGTGGGTGGCAAGGGTAACGAAGGCGTTGCCGCCAACGTGCAGAAGGTCAAGGGCGCCATCGGCTACGTCGAGTACGCCTACGTCAAGAAGAACAAGCTGAACTACACCCAGCTCAAGAACAAGGATGGCAACTTCGTCTCGCCTGATGATTCCACCTTCAAGGCCGCTACCGCCGCCGGCGACTGGGCCAAGACCCCGGGCTTCGCCGTTGACTTCACCGACGCCGCCGGCAAGGAATCGTGGCCGATCTCCAGCGCCACCTTCATCCTGCTGCACAAGGAACAGGCTGGCGATGGCGCCAAGGGCAAGGAAGTCCTGAAGTTCTTCGACTGGGCCTACAAGAATGGTGGCAAGGTTGCCGCCGAGCTGGACTACGTGCCGCTGCCGGATTCGGTCACCAAGCTGGTGGAAGATTCCTGGAAGAGCAACGTCAAGGACAGCAGCGGCAAGGCTATCTGGTAAGCCACCGCCAAGTCCGGCCGGGTTCCTGGTGAATCCGGCCAAGCAAGCCTCTCCCTACGGAGTATTCGGGCCATCGCAGCGAGAACGAGCAACTCTGGAGCACAGAGCAATCGCGGCGATGGCCCGTTTTAATGGTGAATTCAAATGAGCGCTAATTATTCCACCACGGCAATGTCGAATACTGAAGTCAAAAAATCCCCGACAGAGACTGATAGTGCGCAAGTCGCGCGCGAGAAGTTGATGGCCGTCATGCGCCGCCAGCGACTGCAGGACTTCTTCTTCCACAAGATCACCCTGATCTTCGCCCTGTCAGTGCTGCTGATGCTGGGCGGGATCATCGTTTCCCTCATCATCGGTGCTGCACCCGCGTTCCAGGCCTTCGGCCCGGGCTTCATCACGCGTGTCGAATGGGACCCGACCAATAACGAATTCGGCGCCATGATCGCCATCGTGGGTACGCTGTCGACCTCGATCATCGCCTTGCTGATCGCCTTCCCGGTCAGCTTCGGCATCGCCCTGTTCCTCACCGAAATCTGCCCCGCCAGGCTGCGCCGCCCGCTGGGTACCTGCGTGGAGCTGCTGGCCGGCGTGCCTTCCATCATCTACGGCATGTGGGGCCTGTTCGTGTTCGCGCCGCTGTTCTCGGAATACGGCCAGCCCTTCCTGAAGGCCACGCTGGGTCAGATTCCCGGCATCGGCGTGCTGTTCTCCGGCCCCACCATGGGCATCGGCATCCTCACCGCCGGCCTGATCCTGTCGGTGATGATCATCCCCTTCATCTCCTCGGTGATGCGCGACGTCTTCGAAGTGGTCCCGGCCGTACTGAAGGAATCGGCCTACGGCCTCGGTTGCACCCGCTGGGAAGTGGTGCGCAAGGTAGTGCTGCCCTACACCAAGACCGGCGTGGTCGGTGGCGTGATGCTGGGCCTGGGCCGCGCCCTGGGCGAGACCATGGCGGTCACCTTCGTGATCGGCAACTCGCACCGCCTGTCCTGGTCGCTGTTCTCGGCGGGCAACTCGATCGCCTCGACCCTGGCCAATGAAATCGCCGAAGCCTCCAGCAAGCTGCACGTGTCCTCGCTGTTCGCGCTGGGCCTGATCCTGTTCGTCATCACCTTCATCGTCCTGTCCGCCGCCAAGATCATGTTGATGGGCATGACCCGCAAGGAAGGAGCCAAATAATGAGCCAGACCGTACCAACCGGCAGCGCCGCCGCCAACGCGCCGCAAGCCATGAATCCCGTCTACCGCAAGCGCCTGCTGCAGCATCGTATGGGCATGCTGTTCTCCTTCCTGGCCATGGGCCTGGGCCTGTTCGTGCTGGCCTGGATCCTGCTGACCCTGGTCTTCAAGGGCGTGGCCGCGCTCAACCTGGGCCTGCTGACCGAAAACACCCCCGGACCGGGCGATGCCGGCGGCGGCCTGTTGAACCCCATCGTCGGCTCGCTGATGATGGTCGGCATCAGCACCCTGATCAGTACCCCCATCGGCATCCTGGCCGGCGTCTACCTGGCCGAGTATGGCGAGGAGAGCAAGCTGGCCCAGGTGACCCGCTTCGTCACCGACATCATGCTGTCGGCACCGTCCATCGTGATCGGCCTGTTCATCTACGCCATCTACGTGGCCAACGTGAACCACTTCTCGGGCTGGGCCGGTACCTTCGCCATCTCGCTGATCGCCATTCCGGTGGTGGTGCGTACCACCGACAACATGTTGAAGCTGGTCCCCAGCGGCCTGCGTGAAGCCGCCTTCGCACTCGGCGCGCCGCGCTGGAAGGTGGCCATCATCGTGCGCCTGCGTGCCGTCAAGGCCGGCGTGGTGACCGGGGTGCTGCTGGCGGTGGCCCGCATCTCGGGCGAGACCGCGCCGCTGCTGTTCACCGCCCTGAACAACCAGTTCTTCAGCACCAACATGAACCGTCCGATTGCCAACCTGCCGGTGGTGATCAACCAGTTCGCCATGAGCCCGTATGACAACTGGGTCTCGCTGGCATGGGGCGGCGCCTTGCTGATCACCTTCAGCGTGCTGCTGCTCAACGTGCTCTCGCGCACCCTGTTCAAGCAACAAATCCCCGGCTAATTCTCCAAGTGACCGACATGACTACTGCTCATCAAATGGCAAGCCACGCTACTACCGCATCCGCCAACGCTGCTGCGGACAAGAAGGCCACGCTCGAAGTTTCGCAACTGAATTTCTACTACGGCGGATTCCAGGGCCTCAAGAACATCAACCTCAATATCTGGGAAGGCAAGGTCACCGCCTTCATCGGTCCCTCGGGCTGCGGCAAGTCGACCCTGCTGCGTACATTCAACCGCATGTACGACCTGTACCCCGGCCAGCGTGCCGAGGGCAAGATCATCTACGCCGGCAACAACATCCTGGAGCCGGGACAAGACCTGAACATGCTGCGCGCCAAGGTCGGCATGGTGTTCCAGAAGCCGACCCCGTTCCCGATGTCGGTCTACGACAACATCGCCTTCGGTATCCGCCTGTACGAAAACCTGCCCAAGGGCGAGATGGACGAGCGCGTCGAATGGGCGCTCAACAAGGCGGCATTGTGGGGTGAAGTCAAGGACAAGCTGCACAAGAGCGGCCTGTCGCTCTCCGGTGGTCAGCAACAGCGTCTGTGCATCGCCCGCGGTGTCGCGGTCAAGCCGGAAGTGCTGCTGCTGGACGAGCCGACCTCGGCGCTGGACCCCATCTCCACGGCCAAGGTGGAAGAGCTGATCGGCGAGCTGAAGAACGACTACACCATCGCCATCGTGACCCACAACATGCAGCAGGCGGCCCGCTGCTCGGATTACACCGCCTACATGTACCTGGGCGAGCTGGTGGAGTTTGGCGAGACGGACCAGATCTTCATGAATCCGGTGCGCAAAGAAACCCAAGACTACATCACCGGCCGCTTCGGCTGATCGAACCGTCGTCTCGGCTACTGCGCGCTCCGATTTCGCGTCTGCGATGCTCGCCGTACTCCAGTACGGCTGCGCTTCTCGACGCGAACTCGAAGCGCTCGCTACGCCGATACGACGATTCCACAGAGTAGTCAGGGCACATATTTTTTATAGAATTTTCTTTTAGGGACGTCACATGACCGGCGATCATTCCTCCAAACAGTATGACCAGGATCTGGAGCAGATCCGCTCCAAGGTGCTTGCCATGGGCGGCATGGTGGAGCATCAGTTCCAGGATGCGATTGCGGCTTTCCGTAACGGTAACCTGGACGTGGCACATCGCGTGATGAAGGACGACGAGGCCGTCAATCGGCTGGAAGTCGAACTCGATGATGCCTGCAGCCACCTCATCGTGCGTCGCCAGCCGACCGCCAATGACCTGCGTACCGTCATGGCGACCATCAAGATCATCACCGACCTGGAACGCGTGGGCGATGAGGCGACCAAGATCGCCCGTACCGCCATCCACCTGCACAAGCGCGGGATCGGTCTGGTGTCGCATTACGAGACCGTGAGCCTGATCGCCGAGCAGGCCATGGACCAGCTGCGTAGCGCCCTGGATGCATTCGCCCGCCTGGATGACAAGCAGGCCGCCGAACTGATCAAGCAGGATGAACGCATCGACCACGGCTTCCGCTCCATCACCCGCAGCCTGATCACCTTCATGATGGAAGACCCGCGCACCATCTCCGGTTCCATCGATACCCTGTGGGTGGCCAAGGCCATCGAACGTATCGGCGACCATGCCAAGAACATCGCCGAGTATGTCGTCTACGTGGTCGGTGGCAAGGATATCCGCCACACCGACTTCGGTTCGGCCAAGTCGATCGAAGACGAAGACTGATAGCACGGCGCCGGTGGTGGCGGTCGGGAAGAACCGTCCATCACCGGGTTGCGGAGGGGAGACCCGCGATACTGCTCAACCAATACCATGACTACTATCCTCATCGTCGAAGACGAACCCTCCATTGCCGAACTGATTGCCTTCACCCTCAAGGAGGCGGGCTGGTCCAGTTTCGTCGTCTCCAACGCGGCGGCGGCCTGGGACTTCGTCCAGCATCGCGCCCCGCAACTGGTGCTGCTGGACTGGATGCTGCCCGACCGCAGCGGCCTGCACCTGCTCTCGCGCATCCGCGCCGATCGCCAGCTGCAGCAGCTGTCGGTGATCATGCTCACCGCCAAGAGCATGGAAGAAGACAAGATCGCCGGCCTCGACAACGGTGCCGATGACTACATCACCAAGCCCTTCTCGCCGCGTGAGCTGACCGCCCGCATCAAGGCGCTGCTGCGTCGCAAGAGCCCGGAGCACGCGCAGGAAGTGATGTCGGCCGGGCCCGTCACGCTCGATCCGGCCAGCTGCTCGGTGAGCCTGTCGGGCGCGCGCATCGATATCGGCCATGCCGAATACAAGCTGCTGAAGTTCTTCCTGGCCCATCCCGACCGCGTGTTTTCGCGCAGCCAGTTGCTGGACCGGGTCTGGGGGGACCACGTGGTGATCGAAGAGCGCACCGTGGATGTCCACGTGCTGCGCCTGCGCAAGGCCCTGCGCGATGCCGAGTACCTGATCAAGACGGTACGCAGCGTCGGCTACATGCTCTCCACCAAATAAGCCCGCCGCCGCCCTATTCAGGCGACAATAACAAATCCGGGCGCGCGGGCGCCTGCAAGATCTATCTGCCAAATCAATGAGTCCACAACTTCTGTTCTGGATTCCTGCTGTATTGCGCCTGGTGTTGTGCCTGGCCGGAGCGGGAGTCGTCGGTTTCTTCTTTGGCCCGATCATCGGGCTGGTCACGGCGGTGCTGGCGGTGGGGGCGATGATGATCGCGCACCTGCATTACCTGCTGCGCCTGTCGACCTGGCTGGATGATTCCGGCCAGTCGCGCCTGCCCGACGGCTGGGGCGCCTGGACCGATGTCTATGCGCGCCTGTACCGCATGCGCCGTGATGACGAGAAGAACCAGGCCGAACTGGCCGAGTGGCTGGCGCGTTTCCGCCAGGCCATGAGCCTGCTGCCCGATGGCGTGGTGATCATGGATGACGTGCTGTTTCTGGAATGGTGCAATCCGGCCGCGCAGCAGCACCTGGGGCTCAAGCTGGACCGCGACAAGGGCATGCGCGTGACCAACCTGATCCGCAACCCGGCCTTCATCGACTACATCATCCTGGGCCGCTACGAGCAGCCGCTTACGCTGGCCCTGCATGAGCGCAAGCTGATCATCCAGATCATCCCCTTCGAAAACCGGCGCCAGATCCTGGTCACCCACGACGTCACCGAGTCGCAGCGTATCGACATGATGCGCCGCGATTTCGTGGCCAATGCCTCGCACGAGCTGCGCACACCCTTGACGGTCATCAACGGTTTCCTGGAAATCGCCCTGGCCCAGCCCAACCTGGACGAAACGATCCGTACCGCCCATCTGAAGCTGATGACCGAGCAGGGGCAGCGCATGCAGAACCTGATCGACGACATGCTCACCCTGACGCGGCTGGAATCGATCGACTATCCGCTGCGCTCGGAAGTGCTGCGGGTGCGCCCCTTGCTGGAGCGCATCGCCGAAGAGGGGCGGGCGTTGTCGGCAGGCAAGCATGAAATCCGCCTGGTGGTCGAAGGCCCCGATCTCAAGGGCAATGCCGACGAGTTGCGCAGTGCCTTCACCAACCTGGTCACCAATGCCGTGCGCTATACCCCGGAAGGCGGCACCATCACCCTGCGCTGGCAGAGCGATGATCAGGGCGCGCATTTCGCGGTGCAGGATACCGGCATCGGCATCAGCCCTGAACACATCTCGCGCCTCACCGAGCGCTTCTACCGCGTCGACAAGAGCCGTTCCCGCGAGACCCAGGGCACCGGCCTGGGGCTGGCCATCGTGCGCCATGTCCTGCTGCGCCACCATGCGACACTGGACATCGCGTCGGTGCCGGATCACGGCAGCACCTTCACCGTACATTTTCCGGCGTCCCAGACCATCGAGGACTACGCCGTACAGCATTGAGCAGATGCGAGCAGGAAACCCCCGTGAAAGGCAATTGGAAAGGATGCTTCGGCATCCTTTTTTGATGTTTGAATTGCCGGGGCGGGCGTACCATGTGTGCAATAGCTCAGCATGAGCGCTCCGTCTCTACGTACAAATACGAATGCCTGCCGGCAAGACTTGTTGGCAACAATAGCGCCACTCGCGGCAATCGCGGCAATCGAGGCACCGGCGCGGCCATCAGCCTGCCCGGCTCGTACGCTTGTCATGGTCCGGCGCTCAGGAAAACCCTGATCGCGCCTGTCCGTGTTTGCTTGCATCATCGGCCCGTGCGCCGTCCTTGGCGCCGGCCGACCCTCCACCCTTGCGCAAGAAGAGAGACAGATGAGCTATTTTTCCCACATGAAGATAGGCCGCCGCCTGGCCCTGGGTTTTGCTGTCATCCTGGCGGCTGCCAGCGTGGTGGTGGCATTGTCGATCTGGCGTCTGCATGGCATTGCCGCCGCTACCGACGAGATGATGCATGAACCCCTGACCAAGGAGCGACTGGTCTCGGACTGGTATCGCACCATCCATACCAGCGTGCGCCGCACGACAGCCATCGCCAAGAGCGCCGACCCCAGCCTGGCCGCCTTCTTTGCCGATGACGCCGCCGCCGCCACCCGTATGTCCACCGAGCAGCAGAAGGCCATCGAAGCGCTGCTCGATAGCGATCAGGAGAAAGAGGTCTTCGCCAAGCTCTCGGCCGTGCGCAAGGATTACATCAAATATCGCGACGCCATCTCCAAGGCCAAGGCCGATGGCCAGACCGACGAGGCCGCCAGGATCCTGGCCGGTCCCTATGACGTGGCCGCCAAGGGTTACCTGGATCTGCTGCAGCAATTGCTCAATGTGCAGCGTGCCAACATCGACCAGGTGGCCGTCCACATCCACGACACCTATCTCCAGAGCCGCAACCTGATGCTGGCGCTGGCCGTGCTGCAGGTGGTGCTGGGCTGGCTGTTCGCACGCAGCCTGGCACTGGGCATTACCCGCCCGCTGGAGCAGGCGGTGGACGTGGCCGAAGCGGTGGCCGCAGGCGACCTCACCATGCGCGTCGATGAAACCCTGGCAGCGCGGCGCGACGAGACCGGCAAGCTCATGCACGCCCTGCATGCCATGACGGGCAACCTGGCGCGCATCGTCGGCCAGGTGCGCAGCGGCACCGATGCCATCGCCACCGCCTCGCGCGAGATCGCCACCGGCAACCTCGATCTGTCGGCGCGCACCGAACGCCAGGCCGGCGCCCTGGAAGAGACCGCCTCGGCCATGGAAGAACTGACCTCCACCGTCTCGCAGAACGCCGACAATGCACGCCAGGCCAACCAGTTGGCGGCCTCGGCGTCGTCGGTGGCACAGCAGGGCGGGGAGGTGGTGTCGCAGGTGATCTCGACCATGGGCTCCATCAACGAATCCTCACGCAAGATCGTCGACATCATCAGCGTCATCGATGGCATCGCCTTCCAGACCAATATTCTGGCCCTGAACGCCGCCGTCGAAGCAGCCCGAGCCGGCGAGCAGGGACGCGGCTTTGCGGTAGTGGCCTCCGAGGTGCGCTCGCTGGCCCAGCGCTCGGCCTCCGCCGCCAAGGAAATCAAGACCCTCATCGATGACTCCGTGAGCAAGGTCGGCTCCGGCAGCGAACTGGTGGTCCGTGCCGGCAGCACCATGGACGAGGTGGTCTCCAGCGTGCATCAGGTGGCCCAGATCGTGGCCGAGATCACCGCCGCCAGCAGCGAGCAGAGCGACGGCATCAGCCAGGTCAACCTGGCCATCAACGACATGGACCAGACCACCCAGCAGAATGCGGCCCTGGTCGAGCAGGCCGCCGCCGCTGCCGAAGCAATGCAGGAACAGGCGGCGCGCCTGTCGGAGGTGGTCAGCCAGTTCCGCTTGCTGGCCCAGGACCAGGTGGCTTACGCCCACGCCGGCAGCGTCGATATCACACCGCCCAGGCCGGCCCTGCGCTGAGATCGGCTCTCCCAAAAAAAAGAACCCGCCATGGTGGCGGGTTCTGCAAGCCTGCGGAAATAGTTTATATCATTTCCGTGCACTCTCTCATTGCTGTGCCGGCTCCTTGAAATACACCCGACGCGGCAAGGCCCACAGCAACAGCGCCGCCCCCACCAGGCATTCCAGCGCCACCACGTACAGGCCCAGTGCGGCGCTGCCGGTGATGTCGCGAATCTTGCCGACCATGTAGGGCGTGATGATCCCGCCCAGCTGGCCCACCGAGTTGATCAGCGCGATGCCGGCCGCGGCTGCGGCACCACTGAGCACGCGCGGTGGCAGGATCCAGAACAGGCCGATGCCCGCGATGATGCCGGTGGCCGCTGCCGACAGGGCCACCACCAGGATCAGGGTATTGCTGCCGAACCAGGCACTGGCGGCGTAGCCGATGGCCCCCATCAACGCGCAGGCGGCCAGGTGCCAGCGACGCTCGCCGGTACGGTCGGAGTTGCGGCCGATCAGGATCATGCCCAGGCCGGCGCACAGGTAAGGCACCATCGAGATCAGGCCGATGATGAAGGTGTCGTCGGTGCCGGCCGACTTGATCAGCTGCGGCATCCAGAACACCAGGCCATAGATGCCCGAAGCCAGCATCAGGTAGATCAGCGACATGACGATGGTGGCCGGCTGCCGGATCGCTTCACCGAAGGAGTGGGCCGCCTCGCTCTTGGGTTCGGCCGCGATGCGCTCGATCAGCAGGCGCTTTTCTTCCGGCTTCAACCAGCCTGCGTCCTCGATGCGGTCATCGATGACCAGATAGCACACCACGCCCAGCAGGATCGAAGGAATACCTTCCAGCAGGAACAGCCATTGCCAGCCATGCAGCGCGCTCACGCCATGGGTGAACTTCATGATGCCGCCCGAGATCGGGCCGCCGATGATGCCGCACACCGCAATGGCCGCCATGAACAGCGAATTGATGCGACCCCGGCGCGCCGACGGGAACCAGTTGGTGAAGAAGTACAGCGCACCCGGTACGAAGCCTGCTTCCAGGCTGCCGATCAGAAAGCGCAGCACGTAGAAGCTGGTCTCGCTGGTAACGAACATCATCGCCGCCGAGGCGATACCCCAGGTGACCATGATGCGGGCGATCCAGCGCTTCGGCCCGACCTTGTGCAGGATCATGTTGCTGGGCACTTCGAAGAGGAAGTAACCGACGAAGAAGATGCTGGCGCCCAGGCCATAGACGGCATCCGAGAAGCCCAGGTCGCTTTGCATCTGCAGCTTGGCGAAGCTGATGTTGACGCGGTCCAGGTAGGCGAACACGAAACAGATCATCAGTAACGGCACGAAGCGCCAGGTGATGCGGCGATAGAGCTGGGTTTCCATGTGCTCCGACGCGCTGGCCGGAATGGTGGTGGTAGTCATGCGGGGTCTCTCCTCTAGCTTTTTCAAAAAATGAAGGCGCAAAAAGTCCATCGCCTCCGCGCAGTGCGGGAGGTCGTCTTATCGTGTTGTTGTCTTGTTGTTGTGCGAGGGATGGCGCACGGAAGGACTCCGTGCGCCATGGCCGTTCACGCGATTCCACGCCGGCGGCAGCCGGCGCCGGAGCATCAGTAGGTCGCGCGGCCGCCCGACAGGTCGAACACGGAGGCGGTGGTGAAGGAATTCTCTTCCGACACCAGCCAGGCCACCATGGCCGCCAGTTCTTCCACCTTCACGAAGCGTGCACGCGGGATCTTCGAGAGCATGTACTCGATGTGCGCCGGCGTGCATTGCTCCAGGATGCGGGTCTGCGCCGCCGCCGGAGTGATGGCATTGACGGCGATGTTCTTGGTCGCGGTTTCCTTGCCCAGGCTCTTGGTGAGGGCGATCATGCCGGCCTTGGCGGCGCTGTAGGCCGAGGCGGTGGGATTGCCTTCCTTGCCGGCGATGGAAGCGATGTTGACGATGCGGCCGTAGTTCTGCGCGATCATGCGCTGGACCACCACCTGGTTGACGTAAAAGGCACCGTTGAGGTCGATGTCGATGACGCGACGCCATTCTTCCGGCGAATAGTCCGCCACCGGATTGTTCTGGCCGGCGATACCCGCGCTGTGCACCAGGATGTCGATGGACTGGGTCAGCTTCTCGGTGGCTTCGATGGCCTTCTTGACGTCGGCTTCGCTGGAGATGTCGACCTTCACGGTCTCCACATTGCCCAGCGCTTCCAGCTTGCTACGGGCGTCGGCCAGCGCCTTCTCATCCATGTCCCACAGCACGACCTTGGCCTTGCCCTGCAACAGACGTTCGGCCACGGCATAGCCGAAGCCCTGCGCACCGCCGGTGATGATGGCGCTGCGGCCCTGGAAATCGTAGTGATTCATTGTTTCTCCTTCCCTGATTCGGTCATTGGGTAACGCAGGCCGCACGGGCCTGCGCAACATTTTTTCTTGTTATTGAATTGGATTTGGCTGCGCCACCGGATGGCGGCGCAGCGCTGACGCGGCGATGAGGCCGCGATGGTGCAGCGATAATGCAGCGCTCAGGCGTCGATGGTCTTCTGCTGTTGCTCGCCCAGGCCGTCGATGCCCAGACGCATGGTCTGGCCAGCGCGCAGGAACACCGCTTCCGGCTTGACGCCCATGCCCACGCCCGGCGGCGTGCCGGTGGAGATGACGTCGCCCGCCTGCAGGCTCATGAAGCGCGACAGGTAGGACACGATGTGCGCCACGCCGAAGATCATGGTGCTGGTGTTGCCGTTCTGGTAGCGCTTGCCATCCACTTCCAGCCACATGCCCAGCTTCTGCGGATCGGCCACTTCGTCGCGGGTCACCAGCCAGGGGCCGATGGGGCCGAAGGTATCGCAGCCCTTGCCCTTGTCCCAGGTGCCGCCGCGTTCGATCTGGTATTCGCGCTCGGATACGTCGTTGACCACGCAATAGCCGGCCACGTGGGACATGGCGTCCTTCTCGTCGATATAGGTACCGCCCTTGCCGATGACCACGCCCAGTTCCACTTCCCAGTCGGTCTTCTTGGAGCCGCGGGGGATCTTGACGTCATCATTGGGGCCGACCACGGCCGAGGTCCACTTGTTGAACACCACCGGTTCGGCGGGGATGGGCAGGTTGGATTCGGCCGCATGGTCCGCATAGTTCAGGCCGATGCAGATGAACTTGCCGATATTGCCCACGCAGGCGCCGATGCGCGGCGAGCCTTCGACCACCGGCAGGCTGGCGATGTCGAGCTTGCGGATCTTGTCCAGCGAAGCATCGTCCAGGGCGGCGCCGTTGACGTCCTTGATATGGGCCGACAGGTCGCGGATCTTGCCGGACTGATCGAGGATGCCGGGCTTTTCCTGCCCAACCGGGCCGTAACGCAGTAATTTCATCTGGTTTCCTTGAAGAAAGAATTGTCTCGGATCGGCGTCGTCGCCCGCTGGCGGCGCATTGGCGCGCAAGCGAATGGGATCACCTGTCGTTTTGGAAGTTGGATATTACCAGTTTATTGGTAAGACCAATAGGCCAATTTTGTGAGGGAAAGACAGGTTGACTTGCTGTGTTTGAAAATTACAAGTGGGTAGGTTTAATTATGAATGGGATTTGAGGCTTATAAAATCAAGGGCTTAACCCAATCCCACGACTGCCAGCGTGTATTTATAAGTGAGACAAATAAACTAGCAGAGTGAAAAATCCTCTTTTATCTCTCTTCTTCTTTTTTGAAATTCTCAGCAGTCACGTATGCCTGATGTTCGAGCGAAGGAGGGGCTCTTCCTTCGCTGCCAAGTACCCCTGATACACTTATCGTTCCACAAAATAATAGGGGGAATAGTGAAGCAAAATGCCACGATGTTGATTTGCATTGAAAACTGACCCAGTTTCCCTGGAAATTTGCATCCTAAATTGACCCATGTTTAGACCACAATCCTGCTCATGACAGCGAGCGGGAGAACGGAGTGATAGACGTGGCCCTACTTGGAATCATTCGACGCTGGTACATCAGAGATCGCGTCTCCATCCGGGAAATTGCCCGCAGGTTGGACATTTCCCGAAACACGGTTCGTCGCTACATTCGATCAGAGGCGATCGAACCTTCCTATGCCAGCAGGCATTCACCGAGCTCTTTGGATGCATATGCCCCAAGGCTTTCCGCGTGGCTGAGCTCAGAGTTGGTCAAATCCCGTAAGCAAAGACGGACCTTGAAACAGATGTTCCTGGAGTTAAGGGGGCTTGGTTATGAGGGGTCGTATGACCGTGTGGCGGCCTTTAGCAGGCAATGGAAGGCGGGTCAGTTAGAGAGGGTTAAATCGGCGAGCAAATCAACACAGAAATCGATCTGGAAGCATTAGTTATCCCATTGATTTTTATAGGCTGAATTTCCAATCATAATTCTCAAGCACACTTGCGTGTGTCTGTTGATTCGCTCGCAAATTGCCCCCCTGGGTCAGTTTTCCAAAGCAAATCGACACGAGGAGCATCTTCTGGCAAAACAAGGGCGAAAAAAGGCGAAAAGGGGTGAGGCAAAAGCGCCTCACCCCTTTTTCTCTTTTCTTGAAATAAAACCTCGGGTCGACTATCTGATCCCTTTTTTTATTCCTAGGCCGCCACTCCTGTGGAATGGTTTCTTAGCGGCTGCCGCCGCCGGCCAGAATCTTCTCGCCAGTCAACCAGCGTGCATCGTCCGACGCCAGGAATGTGACCACGTCGGCAATATCATTGGGCTGGCCAATGCGGCCCAGCGGCGTGTTGCTCACGGCCCAGGTCTCGAAATCCGAACCGATAAAGCCGGCACTGTGTGTGCCTTCAGTCTCGACCATGCCCGGATTGACGCTGTTGACGCGGATCTTGCGCGGCCCCAGTTCCTTCGCCAGCACGCCGGTGATGGCATCGACGGCACCCTTGGTGGCAGTGTAGACGGCGCTGCTGGGCGGCGTGATGCTGCTGACGACAGAGCCGATGTTGATGACGCTGGCGCCTTCCTGCAGATGCTTGGCGGCGGCCTGGGTTACCAGCAGCAGGCCCAGCACGTTGACGTTGAACTGTTTATGGAAATGCTCTTCGGTGATGGCTTCCAGCGGCGCCATGTCGTATACGCCCGAATTGTTGACCAGAATGTCGATGCGACCATATTCCTTGATGGCGGCATCGATGATGCCCGCCGCATGCGCTGCATTGGACACGTCGCCGCCCACGGCCACTGCACGGCCACCTGCGGCGACGATCTCGCCCACGACCTTGTCGGCGCCGGCGCGGCTGGTGGCGTAGTTGACGACGACGGCGGCACCGCTGGCTGCCAGCGCCTTGGCGATGGCAGCGCCGATTCCTTTCGATGCACCCGTGACGACGGCGACCTTGCTTTGAAGTTTGCTCATGATGCTTCCTTTCTGTTGGTGGAGGAAGAATGTCGGAGACGACACCTTGGTCGCACTATAAGCAGCATATTTCGGTGGATAAAGCCGCCTTTTTCGACTTCACTGTTCGCGAAATAAATACAATACATTCAATTAATTATTTTTGTCATATATAAATGCAACAATGAAGTTTCCACCATGAAATGCCTCGGTGATCAGGACGACCATCACCGAACACGATCCTCCTCCGACCAAGTCCCTGTGCTTGCCCGCTGTGACCTGTGTGCAGCTTGATTTCAACGTAAGTCAAGCTGGACAGCTAGCATCGCTCATTGCGATTTATCTTTTAAAATCAATGGCTTGGTGATTCATCAACAAAATACCAACAAAATTGTTGAAAATTTTTGTAAAGCTAGAAAATTGTGTCGCGGAAAGTTATGATCCTGCCTGCTATTTCACTTTGGTGGCATTTACATTCCGATTCGATTCAATTAACAGCTCGTTGGCGCCCATGCACATACTGCAGGTACGAAACAAGACATCCCATCGCAAGCTGACCTCCTTCACAGGTGGTTCCCTTTTCGCTGTTTCCCTGCTGCTGACCGGTTGCGGCTCGGTGGGCATGAAGCCGTTCTCGCAAGACGAACTGGCCATCCAGACGGCCGCCGACCGGGCTGCCGCGCAGGAGGGCGTCGCCCCGATTGCCGGTCCATTGACCATGGATGAAGCCGTCGCCCGGGCCTTGAAGTACAACCTCGATCGTCGCGTCAAGATGATGGAAGAGGCCGTGGCGCTGGATCAGCTGGATGCCGCGAGCTGGGACATGCTGCCGCGCATGATGGCGCAGGCCGGCTACAGCAAGCGCAACAAGGATCTGATCACCCGCAGCGTCGACTCGGTCACGGGTCAACCTTCGCTGGCCAATCCCTATATCTCCTCCGAGCGTTCGCACGAGACCTACGACCTCGGGCTGACCTGGAACCTGCTTGATTTCGGCTTGAGCTATATCACGGCCAAGCAGCAGGCCGATCGCGTGCTGATTGCCGCAGAGCGTCGCCGCAAGGCCATGCACACCCTGGTGCAGGACGTGCGCACGGCCTTCTGGCGCACTGCCAGCGCACAGAAGCTGCATGATCAGGTCAAGCAGGTCATCACCGTCGCCGAAGACGCCTTGACCGATGCCCGCAAGGCCGAGACGGAGCGTGTACGTTCGCCTCTCGATGCCTTGCGCTATCAGCGTCAGTTGCTGGAAAACCTGCGCCTGCTGGAAAGCATCGAGCAGGAACTGGCCTCCGGCCGCATCGAACTCGCGCAACTGATCAATGCACCGCTGGGACAGCCATTCCAGGTGCAGGAACCCGATGACAAGGCTGATACCGTCCTGCTGGACATGCCGGTCCAGCGCATGGAAGAACTGGCGCTGACCCATAATGCCGACATCCGCGAACAGCACTATGCCAGCCGCATTGCGGTGGAAGAGACCAAGCGCACCATGCTGCGTCTTTTCCCCAACCTGTCGTTCAACTACACCCTCCGGCATGACAGCGATCGCTACCTGATCAACAACAGCTGGAACGACACCGGTCTGGCGCTCTCCTACAACGTATTCAACCTGCTCTCTGCGCCTTCGCAGAAGAGATTGGCCGAGGCAGGCGTCAAGCTGGCCGACCAGCGCCGGATTGCGACCCAGATGACGGTGCTCACCCAAGTGCATCTGTCGCGCCTGCAATACCAGACCGCCTATCACCAGTTCCAGCGTGCCGACCAGATCTGGCAGGCCGATTCCAAGATCGCGGACCACATGAAGAACCGTCAGCTGGCTGAAACGCAAAGCAAGCTGGAACAGGTTTCCAACAGCACCGTGGCCATTCTCAGCTTGCTGCGCCGCTATCAGTCGCTGTCGCAATTGCAGAACGTCAGCGGCCGCCTGCAGGCCACGATGGGGCTGGAGCCGGAGATCGGCAGCGTGAGCGAATTGTCGCTGGAAACGCTGACCCGCCAGGTGAATGCCTCGATGCAGGGATGGACGCAGGAAATGCAGCAGGAAGTGAACCAGAAAGTGAAACCGGAGGTGAAGCAGGCCACGCCCACACCCTCCGCAGCCCTTTCTGTTCCGGTAGCCACCGACACTGACGGGGCATCGCCGGCTTCCTTGCCTCCGGTGGCCGCCCTCTCCACGCAGCAATAGGGCAGGCATGCGCTCCCTCCGCCTTCAGACCAGGGTGCCGTTGATGATCTTGGCGCTCGCTACGAGCCATATGGTCGTCGCCCAGGGCGTGGCCCCCACGGCGCCGGCGCGCACAGCGGTGGAAAAGCAGGACATTCGTGCCCAGCTGTCGCCGCGCCGCTATACCACCATCGCTGCCGAAATCGGCGCCAAGATCAGCCGCATCGACGTGCCCGAGGGCGGCCGCTTCCGGGCCGGCCAGACCCTCGTCGCCTTCGACTGCTCCTTGCAGCAGGCGCAACTGCAAAAAGCCAAGGCCTCGCTGGGTGCCGCCGAACGAACCTTCGCTGCCAACAAGCGTCTGGCCGAATTGAACTCGGTCGGCAAGCTTGAGCTGGAAGTCTCGGAAGCCGAAGCCAGCAAGGCCCGTGCCGAAGTGTCGTTGATGAACATCTCTCTCGACAAATGCCGCATTGCCGCGCCCTTTGGGGGGCGTGTCGCCGAGCAGCGGGTGCGCGAGCAGCAATACGTGCAGCCGGGGCAGGCCTTGCTGGAGATTCTCGACGATTCGGCCCTGGAACTGGATTTCATCGTGCCCAGCAAATGGTTGGTCTGGCTGAAACCCGATCAACGTTTCCAGGTGGCCATTGACGAAACCGGCAAGACCTACCCGGCCAAGGTGCAGCGCATCGGCGCGCGCGTAGACCCGGTCAGCCAGTCGATCAAGCTTTCCGCTGTCATTGACGGCAAATTCAGCGAGCTGGTGGCCGGCATGAGCGGCAGGGTGTTGATGGCGCCACCTGGTGGATCGTAGACCGGGGGAAATGCCCGCCTGCGTTGCGCCCCGGATATTCCGTCGGCAGGCGCGGAGATCCGGTGGTCAGTCCTTTTCCATGACCGCTTGAGCAGACGCCTATCTTTTCATACATGAAGGCCGCAGAGCCGGTAGCACTTCAGGGGGTACATCATGAACGACATCCATTTTCCCTTTCGCTTGATGCACCAACTGCGGGCTTCGGACATCGCGCCATCGGCGCCATCACGACCGACCCTGCGCCGCGCTTCGCGCCTGCTGTCGCTGGAGCAGCGCTTCATGTTCGACGGCGCTGCCGTGGCCACGGCGGCTGATGCCGCCCATGCCCAGCCCGACCCCCATGCTGCCGCGATGGTGGCCGAAGCTGCCGCTTCCGTGCATCAGGTGCGGGAAGTCGACCCGGCTCGCAACGATGGCAAAAAGGAAGTCGCCTTCGTCGATACGTCGGTAGACAACTACAAGATGCTGGAAGCCGGCATCCGCGCCGGTGTCGAGATCGTCGAGATCGATGGCAGCCGCAGCGGGCTGGCGCAGATCGCTGCGTGGGCAGCCTCGCATGAGGGCTACGACGCGGTGCACATCCTTTCCCACGGCGCGGCCGGCAAGGTCTATCTCGGGTCCGACACGCTCTCGGCCGCCACCCTCGGTGACACCAGCGTACAGGCCGAACTCGCGCAGCTCGGTCACGCACTCAAGGCCGGTGGTGACTTGTTGATCTACGGTTGCGACGTGGCGGCCAGCGACAGTGGGCAACACCTGATCGCCGGGCTGGCTGCGGCCACCGGCGCCGATGTCGCCGCCTCGGACGATCCGACCGGCACGCAGTCGATGGGCGGCGACTGGGTGCTGGAAAAGAATGTGGGCGCCATCGAAACCAGGATCGCCGTCACCGACGAGGTCGTCCTCAACTATCACTCGGTGCTGGCCAATGCCACCCTGACCTTCGAGAGCGGAACCGGATTCTTTTCCAACGTGGGCTCGACGGCCATGTCCTTTACGGAAGCCAGCACAGGGGTGACCTTCACCTTTACCGCCCAGACGGCAGGCGGCGGCGCGGACCACGTGCAGCTGGGCAGCAATTACGGCGCCTCATACCATGGTGCCGAGGATGTCTATTTCGGCGTGGATGACATTGATGCCTCGGCCACCATGACCATTCAGAACGGCAAGGCATTTACGCTCAATTCGCTCTACCTGAGCAACCAGGGATCCAATGATGACCGTTTCGTCATCACCACGAACAAGGGTGGTTCCTACGTCAGCAATCTTCTTCCTTCGGGTGTCAATTCCTTTCAGGTCATCTTGCCCGGCACGGACGACTTCAAGGGCATCACCTGGTTCAAGATCACGCCGCAATCGGGTGCCTCCTATATGGAGATCGACGATATCGCCTTGACCAATATCGTCGATCTGCCGACGGTGACCGATGCCAGGATTTCCATTTCCTCCACGGGCTCCGGCCCAGGTGGCGTCTACAGGATCGGCGATACCGTCACCGCACAATGGAACAACACCGCCAGCGGCGACAACAACACCGGCATCGTCGGCGTGAAGATGGATTTCAGCCAGTTTGGCGGCGGCAACGCGGTCACGGCCACTGAAACCAGCCCCGGCAGCGGAATCTGGACCGCCAGCTATGTCATCACTGCCGGCTCCATCGAAGCTACCGGCATCAACGTCTCGGTGACGGCCGACAATGGCGCCACCACGACCACCAGCGATACGACCAACGCCACGGTAGACAATCAGCGGCCCACCACCACCATCGGCGGTCTGGCCTTGAATCCGGACACCGGTTCAAGCAGCACCGACTTCGTCACCAATACCGCCGCCCAGACCATTACCGGCACATTGAGCGCAGGCCTGACCGGTGGCGAGCAGGTGTATGGGTCGCTCGACAACGGCAGCACCTGGGTCGATATCACCAGCAAGGTCTCCGGTACGACGCTGACCTGGAACGGCGTGACGCTAATGGGCAGCAACACCCTCAAGCTCAGGGTGACGGACGCCGCCGGCAACGATGGTACGGTGACCAGCCAGGGCTACACGCTGGACACCACCGCACCGGCCGCACCCTCGGCACCGGACATGACCAGCGGCACCGACACGGGGGCCTCCAGCACCGACAACATCACCAAAAACACGACGCCGGTCTTCACCGGCACGGCCGAAAGCGGTGCCACGGTCACGCTCTACGATAGCGACGGCACCACCGTGCTCGGCACGACAACGGCCACCGGTGGCGTCTGGTCGATCACCGCATCGGCGCTCGCCGCTGGCAGCCATAGCCTGACAGCCAAGGCCACGGACGCTGCCGGCAATACCTCGGCGGCATCGTCCCCGCTGGTGGTCACCATCGACACCACCGCACCGACCGGCCTGGGCTTGAGCTCCAGCACCATCTCCAGCCTGAGCGCGGGCAGCGGCTCGGCCATTGCGACCCTCTCGTCCACCGATGCACTGGCGGTGACCTACAGTCTGGTCGCAGGCAACGGCACCAATGATGCCAACAACGGCAGTTTCAGCATTTCCGGCAATACCTTGCAGGTGGGCGGCGCCTCGCTGAGCGCGGGAACCTACAAGCTTTACGTCGCTGCCACCGATGCCGCCGGCAATGTGGCCAACCAGGCTTTCACCCTCACGGTGGTGGATGCCCCCAGCATAAGTTCCATCGTGCGTAGTGGCGGCGCCTCGTCCACCGTGGGCAATGCAGCCGCCTCCATCAGCTACACCGTCACCTTCAGTGAAGCCGTCACCGGCGTGGATGCCGGTGATTTCACCTTGAGCGCGAGCGGCACGGCAGGCGGGAGCATTGCCAGTGTCACGGGCAGCGGCACGACCTATACCGTCATGGTCAATGCGCTGACCGGTGACGGCACATTGCGCCTGGACCTCAACGGCAGCGGGACCGGTATCCGTAATGGTGGCAGTGTCGACATCGTCGGCGGCTACACCAGCGGCGCCAGCTACACGCTGGACCATACAGCGCCGGCTGCGCCCTCCACGCCGGACATGACCGCCGCCACCGACACCGGCATCTCCAGCACCGACAACATCACCCGGAATACCACGCCGGTCTTCACCGGCACGGCCGAAAGCGGTACCACGGTCACGCTCTACGATACCGATGGCACCACCGTGCTGGGCACGACCACGGCCACCGGAGGCAGCTGGTCCATCACCAGTTCCGCCCTGAGCGCAGGCGCACACACGATCACGGCCAGGGCCACCGATGCCGCCGGGAACACCAGTGCCGCGTCTTCCGGCCTGAACGTCGTCATCGACACGACCGCGCCTACCCTTTCCATCAGCAGCAATGTCGCCAGCCTGAAGGCGGGCGACACCGCGACCATCACGTTCACCTTCAGCGAGGACCCTGGCGCCACCTTTACCTGGAGCGGATCCTCCGGCGACGTCGTGGTCAGTGGTGGCACCCTGAGCGCTATCTCCGGTTCCGGCCTGACGCGCACTGCAATCTTCACCCCGACCGCCGGCGTGAATTCCGGCACGGCAAGCATTTCGGTGACTGGCGGCAGTTATACCGATGCCGCGGGCAACAGCGGTGGCGGCGGCCTGAGTCCATCGCTGACGTTCGATACCCTGGCACCGGCAGCGCCGTCCACGCCCGACATGAGCGCCGGCACCGATAGCGGCAGTTCCAGTACCGACAACATCACCAGCAATACCGCGCCCGTGTTCACCGGAACTGCGGAGAGTGGCTCCACCGTCACGCTGTACGACACCGACGGCACGACCGTACTGGGGACGGCCATCGCTACCGGGGGGAACTGGTCGATCACCAGTGCGGCCCTCAGCGAAGGCGCACATACGATCACTGCCAGAGCCACTGATGCGGCGGGAAACAGCAGCACCGTTTCGTCCGGCCTGAGCGTCACCATCGATACGAGCGCACCGATCCAGACGGTTGCCACTGTGGGCCTGTCTTCCGATACCGGATCTTCGGCCAGTGACTTCGTCACCCGGACCGCTGCCCAGACCATCTCCGGCACCTTGAGCGCCAACCTGGGGAGTGACGAGATCGTTCAGATATCGCTCGACAATGGCGCAACCTGGCAAGTCGCCACCGCGTCCGCAGGTAGCAATACGTGGTCGTACAACACCACGCTGAGCGGTAGCGATACGCTCAAGGTGCGGGTCGTCGATGCGGCCGGCAATATCGGTGCCGTGCATTCGCAGGCGTATGTGCTCGATACGACAGCGCCCGATGTCAATTCGGTTTCCGTCCCCGCCAACGGCTTCTACTACACCAACCAGAACCTGGACTTCACCGTCCACTTCTCCGAAGCGGTGACCATCGATACCACCGGTGGCACGCCACGCATCGCCCTGGTCATCGGGGCCACCACCGTCTACGCGACCTATCAGTCCGGTTCGGGAACCAGCGATCTGGTATTCCGCTACGTCATTGCCGATGGCGATCAGGATTTCAATGGCATCACCGTTGGCGCCTTGAACACCAGCGGCGGCAGCATGAGGGATGCCGCGGGCAACGACGCGACTCTGACCATGAACAGTGTCGGCAGCACTGCCTCGGTGAATGTCGACGGCACGGTGCCGCGCATCGTCGACGTCAGCGCCAGTACGGTCGATGGCGGCTACAAGGCAGGCGACACCGTCAGCGTCACCGTGACATTCAACCACGCCGTCACCGTGGATACGACGGGCGGTACGCCCAGCCTTGCGCTCAACAGCGGAGGCAGCGCCAGCTACACCAGCGGGTCAGGCGGCACGACCCTGGTCTTCACCTACATCGTCGGCGCAGGCCAGAATACCGTCGACCTCGATTACAGCAGCACCGCGGCGCTGGCCCTCAATGGCGGCACCATCAAGTCCGGCAGCGGCGGGCATCCGGACGCCCTGATCACGCTGCTCGCGCCGGGCGCAAGTGGTTCGCTCGGCGCCAACAAGGCCATTGTCATCGACACCACGCCGCCGGCGGCACCCACCGTCGAATCCGTCAGTACCAGCAGCCAGGCGCCGGTACTGAGTGGCGACGCCACGCTGGAAGCCGGCGGGAGCTTGACCATTACCGTCGGTGGTGCCACCTACCATGTCATCCCCAGCGGCGGTCACTGGAGTCTCGATCTGGCATCGGCCAGTCCGGCCAGCGGCAGCCTCGGGCAGCTTGTCCTGGGTCAGACCTATAACGTCACGGCGACGGTGACCGATGCGGTCGGCAACATCAACAGTGCCAGCGGCGTCCTGGCGCTGGCGGCGCCGGAGTCGCCAGCGTCGCCGCAGTCCCCTACGCCGGGCAACCCGGCCGTCCAGGTACCCCCTCCGCGGCCGGTTCTCACCTCCGTCAATCCGGCGCCCCCGGTGAGCGGCGCGGCCGCTGTCGCGAGCGTATCTACCGGCGAAGCCTCGCCACTTGCACCTGTCATCACCCCCTTTGCGCCTCCCGCCCTGGAGTCCACTCTGTGGAACGCCTCAATGTCGAACGGGACGGGTCTGATTTCGGCCTCCTTGTTCTCGCTGGCGCGCAGTACCGCTGCCTTCGATGGACAGGGCAATGGCGATCGCTTCAGCCAGACCAGCCTGACGCAGGGCAGCGGCTTCCATGTCGTCGTGCTGCCGGCATCCGCGAATGCGGACGGCCTGGTGCTGAACCGCGGCATTGGCGACCAGGCCCTGCAAGCGTCGGGACACACCGAATTCAGCATTCCCCCCGATGCGTTTGCGCATACCGACCCGAATGCAGCGATCCAGCTCTCTGCACGTCAGCCTGACGGCCGGCCCTTGCCGAACTGGGTGCGTTTCGACGCCAGGAACGGCAAGTTCATCATCGATGCGCCTGGCGGCATGAACGGCGACATCGCAGTCAAGGTCACCGCACGAGACGCCCGTGGCCAGGAAGTCACGACGATCTTCCGTATCCGCGTGAGCGACCGGCTGGCGCAATCGCATCCGCACACCGAGCATCAGGGACGCACAGGCTTGAGCGAGCAACTCCACCTGGCGGCACAGCAGCGTAGCCAGGCCAGTGCACTTGGGCCATTGGCTCAACTGGCCAACGCATTGCAATGGCCGAATTCCTGAACGCCAACGCGCAAGCGCAGACCCAGCATCCCCTGCTCCTGTTGCTGGAGCTGTCGCGTCGCGCGCGCGCCGCCCGTAGCGCGGAAGAACTTGCCTTCCTGGTGGTCAATGACAGCCATGCGCTGTTTGCTTATCGCCAGGGCGCATTGTGGTTCAACGACTGCGGCCTTGAAGCCTTGTCCGGGGTAGTCGAGCCCGAAACCAACGCGCCCTATGCCCAATGGCTGGACCAGGCCTGCCGCCATCTGCGTGCCACGCATCCCCGGCCCACAGCGGTCGGTGCGCATGATCTGCCCGGGCTGCTGGCGGGCGAATGGAGCGAGTGGTTGCCACCTTTTGGCCTCTGGCTGCCTTTTGCCCGGCGCGGTGAAGAGGACGACAGCGGCGGCGTGTTGCTGGCAGCGGATCGTTCCTGGTCTGAAGACGCCATTGCGCTGATGAAGGAGTGGATCGACACCTGGCACTTCGCCTGGGCAAAGCAGGCCAGACCGGCCGCCTGGTCATGGCGGCGTCTGCGTCACGCAGTGGCCGGCCTGCTGACATCGCAGCCTGGCAGGCCGTGGTGGAAGCAGCGCCGCGTCATCTTCACCGTGCTGGCCGCGGCCGTCCTGCTCTGCCCGGTGCGGCTTTCGGTATTGGCGCCGGGCGAACTGGTGCCGGCCAATCCGGCGGTCATCCGGGCACCGGTCGATGGCGTCGTTGCGCAATTCCAGGTCCAGCCGAATCAGACGGTCACGACAGGACAAGCCTTGTTCAGTTTCGATGAGGCACCGATTGCTGCGCGTCTGGAAGTCGCCGATCAGGCCCTTGCCACGGCACAGGCCGAGTATCGCCAGTATGCCCAGCAAGCCTTGTCCGACCCGCGTTCCAAGACGCAGCTGACGGTCTTGAGCGGCAAGATCGAAGAGAAACGCGCCGAAGCGCAGTATGCGCGCGAGCAGTTCAACCGTTCGCGCGTCACCGCGCCGCAAGCCGGAATTGCGCTGTTCGATGACCCCAGCGAATGGATAGGCAAACCGGTGCAGACGGGTGAACGCATCATGCGCATCGCCGCCCCGGATGACGTCGAAATCGAAGCCTGGCTGCCGATCGGAGATGCCATCCCTCTGCCGGAGCAGGCCAGGCTCAGCCTCTATCTGGCCTCCGCACCCCTTTCCGCTCTGTCCGCGCAAGTGCGTTATGTGGCGCACGATGCCGTCCCGCGTCCCGATGGCAGCTATGCCTACCGTGTCCGCGCGCGACTCGACGGCCAGGCCGATGAGCGTGTCGGCCTGAAGGGGACCGCCAAGCTCTCCGGCGGCTGGGTGCCGCTGGTGTACTGGATGCTGCGCCGCCCCTTGGCGACCATCCGCCAGCATCTCGGCCTATGAAGAAAGTCTTGCCGTCCTTGCGTGAGGAACTGGCGCTGCTGCCCGGGCCGGTCCTGTCGGACGGCCAGCCCAGCCACACGCTGCACGACCCGGTGCGTAACCAGTTTTTCCAGATCGACTGGCCAAGCTTCGAAGTATTGAGCCGCTGGCACCTCGGTGACCCGGCTGCCATCGCCGCCGCGGTCAGTGTTGAAACCACCTTGCAGTTGCAGAGTGCGGATGTCGAAGAGGTCGTGGTCTTCCTGCGCGACAACCAGCTGCTGCGTCCGCAGCCTGGCGCCGCTGCCGACTTTGCGGCCCGCCTGCAGCAGCGTCGGGGTGGCCGGGCGCAATGGCTGTTGCACAACTACCTGTTCTTTCGCGTCCCGCTGGTCAGGCCGGACGCCTGGCTGGGCCGCTGGGCGCCGCGTCTGGGCTTCTTTTTTTCCAGACAGTTTCTTTACCTGACCCTGGCTGCCCTGGGATGGGGATTGATCGAGGTCTATCGCCAATGGGAGCAGTTCACGGCCACCCTGGTGGACACCCTGTCATTGTCGGGCCTGGCCAGTTATGGCGTCACGCTCATCGCCGTCAAGGTGCTGCATGAGCTGGGACATGCCTTGACCGCCAAGCGCCTCGGCTGCAAGGTGCCGACCATGGGCGTGGCCTTTCTGGTGCTGTGGCCGGTCGCCTACACCGATACCAATGAAGTCTGGAAACTGACCGAACGCCGCCAGCGGCTGGCCGTCGTCGGCGCCGGTGTGCTGACCGAACTCATCGTTGCCGCCTGGGCTACCGCCGCCTGGGCAGTCTTGCCGGAAGGCACGCCCAAGTCGCTGGCCTTCCTGCTGGCCACGACGACATGGATCGCTACCGTGGCGATCAATGCCAGCCCCTTCATGCGCTTCGATGGCTATTTCCTCTTGTCCGATTGGCTGGAGATGCCCAACCTGCATTCCCGCGCCTTTGCGCTGGCACGCTGGGACATGCGCGAGCGCTTGTTTGCCCTGGGGGCGCCAGCACCGGAACATTTCCCGCCTGCCCGCCGCATCGGTCTGATCCTGTTTGCCTACGGCACCTGGATCTACCGGCTGACGGTGTTTCTTGGCATCGCGGCACTGGTCTACGCCTTCTTCATCAAGGCCGTCGGCATTCTGTTGTTTGCGATCGAAATGATCTGGTTCGTACTGTTGCCGTTCTATCGCGAGCTGCAGGTCTGGGGGCGCATGTGGCCCGTGATAAGGCGCCAGCCCCGTGCCCGGCGCAGTGGCGCAATCGCCCTGGTATTGCTGTTGTTGCTGGTGATTCCCTGGCCCACGCATCTTGGCACCAGTGCATTGCTGCGGCCCGCCGAGCAATTTGTCGTCTATGCCCCGCCGCATGCCCAGGTCGTTTCCCTGCTGGTGGCGGAAGGGCAGCGTGTGGAAGCGGGCGCAGTCTTGTTGAAACTCGCCTCGCCCGATCTCACCGGCCGCATGCAGAGTGCCATGGCCCGCCTCGAACGCCTGCGCTGGCAAACCACTGCGGCCCCGTTCGACAGCGAACAGCGGGCGCAATGGCAAGTCGCGCAGGAGCAGCTCAGCGCTGCCGAAGCCGAAGTCGCTGCCATCCACGCCGACGCCATCCGTTATGAACCGGTCGCGCCATTTGCTGGCGTCTTGCGCGATGTGGCGCCGGATCTGCAGCCGGGCGCCTGGCTCAGCAAGCAGGAGCCACTGGCTCGTCTGATTGCCGATCATGAGGTGATGGTGGTCGCTTACCTCAGTGAAGACGAAGTCAATCTGGTGTCAGTCGGTGATGGCGCGAAATTCTATGCCGACACACCGGAAGGCCCCGTCATCCCGCTTGAGGTCGCCGCCATCGACCGCGACGCCAGCCGCACCTTGCCCGAGCCGGAACTGGCGAACCTGTTTGGCGGCGGTATCGTGGCGCGGGAGAAGAATGGACAGTTCTATCCGGAACGTCCGCTCTATCGCGTCACGCTCAAGGCCCTGTCGACCAGGGGTTCGGTTGCGCAGCATACCTGGCGCGGCACAGCCGTCATTTCCGGAAAATGGACCGTGCCAGGCTGGCGCTATCTGCGCGGCGCATTGGCGGTCATGCGGCGGGAGGCGGGGTTCTGATCTGGCGCGCTACCTCAGTGACTCAGTGGACGACAAGTCCGCTCGTCGATGAAATGAACGGGGGAGGGCGAGGCTTTGCTAGTTGTTGCCTTCATTGCCGCTGCGCCTTTTTCCATTCAACGAACTCGGAGGGCCGCAAACCATAACGCGCCAGCACGCCTTCATGCAAGCGCTTGAGCTCGTCGATGATCAGCGCTTGCACCTGGGCTTGTTCATGGCCAGGCACCTGCTGTGCTACCGCCTGCTGAATGCTGGCGAGCGGTTCAATCCCTGGATGGGTGACGATCTCGCGTAGGGTCTGCCTGATCAGGTCGCGCCAGGTCAGCCGCAGGGGATCGGGCTCCGCCAGATCCTGCCTGATGGCCAGGTATTCCTGCGTCGAGCGTTCATAGGCCCAGGCATAGAGGTCGCGCAGCAACTCCACCCGGGTCATTTCGTACACCCCAAGCGTGGCACGGCTATATGCCTGCTCGGGGACATCCAGGAAGGTCAGCGGGCATAGATTGGCGCGGAACAGCGGCAGGTTGGCCGCCAGCCGGGAGGTACGCTTGTTGATGTCCGCGAACGGCTGCAGGTAGGGCAGTTGCACCATCATGAAAAAGGACTGTTCGAACGCGTCCGTGATCTGGTCCGCCTTCAGCAGCAAGATGTCCAGCGTGGCTTCGATCTGCTGCGGCGTGGATAGCGGGCGATAGACGCTCTTGCCAATGTCGACGGCATGCTGGCGGATGCGCCCTTCATCGGCCGGGTTGGGCAAGAGGTTTTCCGCCAAGGCGCTGTGCAGGTTGAACAGGGTGTAGCGATTCAGCCCCGCGCTGTCGATGTTCTCGACCAGGAATTCGATGGCCGTCTTGTGGTTCAGGATCATCTGGGTCTCGACGGCCCCCTTGCCACGCGCAGCCTTGCCATGTTCGATGAGCTCGCGCGTATCGAGGCGCGAGTAGGTATTGCCTTCCAGATGACTCGATGCCCATGACAGATCGATCAGCAAGCGGTTCAGGATTGCCCGACTGTAGGTGCCGGCCGGCGCGTCGACGTCCTTGGTCTGGCCCATCTTGTGCAGTTGGCGGCGCAGCGACTCCGACAGGTACCAGGTCTCATTGGGGCGATAGGCCTCCAGAAAATCGTGCTGGTAGCCCACCGGCTTGCGTGCCTGCACAGGCTGATTGATATAAGCCAGGATGTCCTGGCTGTCCGCAGAGAGCGGGATGAAGCCGGGAAAGACATCCTCGCTGCCAGGAAGAACCTCGGCCTCGCCCGACGCGCCGGCGCTGACATAGCGACGCGCCCGGCCTTCGCCGCGAGCCACGATCTGGCCGGCCTCGACCAGCTCGGCAAGGCGCCGCTGCGCTGTTCGCCGCGCGATGTCGGGGTGTTGCCCCAGAATGGCAGCCAGCGTCAATCCGTCGTGCGCACTCTGGATACTGCTCAACAAATCGGTCGAGGAAGACATCGGGGAGGGCCGCCATGGGGCAGAGTTGAGGAGAGATGGCGCGATTATGGCGCGATTTGTGGAATCGCGCCATATTTGCGCCTTTATCGCGCCACATTCCTGCCCGAATCGCGCCATTTTTAGCCGATAAATGGCGCGATTCCGGGGCTTAATACCAATGTCATTTCTTCACCTTTTGCAACTATAATGAGAAGCATTATCAATATAGCCTGTCGCCTGCCTCAGCCGTCGCGATTCCATGTCCACACTCCATCATTCGGGCCAGCCGATCGAGCGGCTCTACACGGAACATTGCGCCTGGCTGCAAGCCTGGCTGCGTAGCCGCCTCGGCAACGCCTGGGATGCGGCTGATTTGGCGCACGACACCTACCTGCGTATCCTCCGGCGTGAAACCGAACCGGATGCCGGCGATGCGCGTCGCTACCTGGTGCAGATCGCCAACGGCCTGATGATTGACCTGTTCCGTCGCCGCAGCATCGAGGCAGCCTATCTTGACGCCCTGGGCAACTTGCCCGCAGGGCAGGTGCCTTGCGAAGAAACCCGCATGCTGGCCATCGAGGCCCTGGTCGAGCTGGATCGCATCCTCCATGCCATGGCACCCAAGGCACGCCAGGCCTTCCTGTTGTGCAAGGTCGATGGCTTGAGCTACCGTGAGGTGGCACAGGTGCTGGCGGTGTCGGTATCCTCGGTGGAAAAGTACATCGCGGCGGCACTCGTGGCCTGCTACACCAGCCTTCACGGCAGTGCCGCCTGATGCGGCCGGAATCCGCCCGGCATCTGGAGGACGAGGCCGCGCTCCAGCCCGATCCCGAAGTCGTGCGCGCAGCCGCCCAGTGGATGGCGCGGCTCTGGTCTGACCAGGCCACCGCCGATGACGCCGCCGCCTGCAGCCACTGGCGTAGCCAGCGCCAGGAACACGAACTGGCATGGCAGCGGATGCAGGCGGTCGGCCAGCGCTTCAGCACCTTGCCCGACGCGGCAGCCGGCCAGGCCTTGAAAGCGGCACCCGAGCAGATGCAGCGGATGCGCCGCAAGAACCTGAAAATCCTCGGCGCCGTGCTGTTGACCGGCGGCCTGGCCGCCGTCCTCCGGCACAGCCAGACCTGGCAGGCCGTATCGGCCGATTACGCCAGCGCGGTGGGGCAGGTGCGCACGGTCCTGCTGCCGGATGGCACGCAGCTGGTGCTCAATACCAATAGCGCGGTGGACGTCCTCTACACGGCCACTGCGCGGCGGGTGATCCTGCATTTCGGCGAAATCATGGTCACTACCGGCCATGAAGACAGGCTGCCATCCCGACCCTTTACCGTGCTCACCCGCGATGGCGAGCTCACGCCGCTGGGAACCCGTTTCGCGGTGCGTCAGTATGAGCACGGCTCCAGCGTGGCCGTGTTCGAGGGAGCGGTGGAAGTGCGCACGCGCCGGGCCGCCGACACCGACGGTGTCACCGCCTTGCGCGTGGATGCCGGCCAGCAGGCCGAGTTCTCCTCGCAGGCCCTCGGAACCGCAGCGCCGCTGGACGGCAATGCCGGCAACTGGGTACGCGGCCTGTTGCAGGCGGAACAGATGCCCCTGGCCGAACTGCTTGCCGAACTGGGCCGCTACCGCCACGGTGTGCTGCGCTGCGCGCCGGAACTGGCGGCCCTCAGGGTCAGCGGCGTGTTTTCTGTCAGCGATACCGACCGTGCCTTGTCCAGCCTCACGCTGGGACTGCCGGTGCAATTGCAGTACCGCACCCGTTACTGGGTCAGCGTCGTCCCCACCCCTGAAAAAAAATAATTGCGCCGTCGATTGAGGTTTTCGCTTCCTGCCACGGAATAGGAAGACATACCCGAAAACACCTCAATCGAAAGGCTGGAAAAGCATGATCAAGGGAGTCAAGTCCGTACGACGGCAGCACGGCAGGCAAGGCAAGCCCAACACTTCGTCCATCGGCATGGGGCCTGGCACTGCCAGCACCACGGTACGCGCGCTGGTCTCCATGAGCCTGGCCGCGGCCCTGGCGGCCACCTGCGGCGAACTGCACGCGCAGGCGGTCGCGCCGACCCAGGTCAAGGTGCAGTTGCCGCCGGCCTCGCTGGACCAGACCTTGAACCGCTTTGCAGCGCTGGCCGGCGTCGAGCTGGCGGTGGACGGCGCGCTCACCGAAGGTCGCCGCAGTCCGGGGTTGCAGGGCAGCTACAGTATCGAACAGGGCTTCGCTGAAATTCTCAAGGGCCAGGGGCTGGTCGCGGTGCGTGGCACCGAGGGCGGCTATGCCTTGCGCAAGGCCGCCAGCGTCGCTCCTGAATCGGGGCAGGCACTACCGGCCGTCACCATCAGCGCCGAGAGCCAGCGCAGCGCCATCACCGACCAGAGCGGCTCCTATACGACGCGGGCATTGAGCATGGGCAAGCTGGAACAGTCCCTGCGCGAAACACCGCAGTCGGTGAGCGTGGTGACGCGCCAGCAGATGGATGACCAGAACCTGGTGCAGCTGGATCAGGTGCTGGCCCAGGCCACCGGCTTTACCCGCACCCAGCGCAATTTCGGTTCGCACACCTTTGTCATTCGCGGTTTCGCCATCAACAACAGCAATTACCTGCAGGATGGCGTGCCGGGCACGGTCTATGATCCGACCGGCTGGCTGCCCATCGACACCGCGATCTACGACCGCGTGGAAATCCTGCGGGGCGCCTCGGGACTGGTGGTCAGCGCGGCCGATCCCAGTGGCGCGGTGAACCTGGTGCGCAAGCGCCCGCGCGCCGAACCGCACTTCGACGTGAACGCCAGCGCCGGCTCCTGGGGCAACTACCGTACCGAAGTCGATGCCGGCGGCCCCATCAATGCCGAGGGAACCTTGCGCGGTCGCGTCGTGGCTGCCTACCAGGACCGTAACTACTTCTACGACGTTACCCATTCCAGCGAACCGCTCCTGTACGGCATGCTGGAAGCCGACCTCTCGCGCGACACCCGGCTTGGCGTAGGCCTACGGCATCAGGAAAACCGCATCGACGGCTACTGGCTGTTCGGCCTGCCCCGTTACGCCGATGGCAGCGCGCTCAATGTATCCCGCTCCACCTCGCTGGTACAGAGGTGGAATCGCAACATCGCTAACGTCACCGAGCTGTTCGCCGATCTTGAGCACCGCTTCGATGCCGACTGGAAGACCCGCCTCACCTTCAGTCATGCCGAGAGCAGCCTGGATCAGCGCGCCGCGCTGCCGCGTGGTACGGTCGATCCGGTCACGCAGAGTGGATCGCGCTTCTACAGTCTCTACTACAAGCAGATGGGCATTGTCAGTGATGGCGTCGATGCCAACCTCACCGGCCAGTTCAGGCTGCTGGGCGGAGCGCACCAGTTGATGGTGGGCGCCAGCGCGGTGCGTATGCGCTATCGCAACAGTACGGCCAGCATCAGCGCCAATTCCCGCATCGACATCAACCACCCCAATCCCGATGCCATCGCCGAACCCGCCGCCACGCCGGCCTGGAGTTCGGATTCGGATGTACGTGACGAACGCTACGGCGTCTATGGCAGCACCCGCCTGCAACTGGTCGAACCCTTTCACCTGCTGCTGGGCGGGCGTTTCAGCTGGCTCAAGTACCAGGAAAAGAGCCGCCTGACCGGCCTCAATACCAGCGACTACAAACAGGTCGGGCAATTCACGCCCTATGCCGGCGTGGTCTATGATCTCAATCGCCAGTGGTCGGTCTATGCCAGCTACACCGATACCTTCCAGCCGCAGTCTGCCTACCAGACCGCCTCCGGCACCACCCTCAAGCCTGCCATCGGCAGCAATACCGAACTGGGGATCAAGGGCGAACTCATGGACGGACGCCTGAATTTCTCCGCAGCCGTCTTCCGCATCCGCAAGAACAACATCGCCGTCATCGACACCGCCAACCTGGGCAACTGCCCCAACTCGCTGGCCTCGACCGATTGCTACCTCAATGCCAGCACCTATCGCAGCAAGGGATTCGAGACCGAGATCAGTGGCGAGCTGGCACGCGGCTGGAACGTGGCGGCCGGGTATACCTACCTGGTCACCCGTGACGATGAGGGCAAGAGCATCAGCGGTGAAAGCCCGCGCCATCTGCTGCGCCTGTCCACCAACTACCGCCTGCCTGGCGAGCTCAATGCCTGGACCATCGGCGGTGCGGTCTCGGCGCAGACCGGCTATGCCTTCGCCTCGGACGAGGACCCCAGTACCACTACCAGCGAAGGCGGTCGTGCGGTCTGGGATATCAATACCTCCTACCGCATCGACAAGCACTGGAGCGCTGCCCTGGCCGTGACCAACCTGTTCGACAAGCGCTACTACGGCATGGTCGGCGGACTGTCGCGTGGCAATTACTACGGCGAACCGCGTGCACTTACACTGAGCCTGCGCGGCAGTTTCTGAAGGGGACGGGCTTGTCCGGCGCGCACAAGGCGTTCCCTGCGGGGAGCACCGAAACCTTCCGGCAGCGCATGGACTGGCTGCATCTCTGGGGTGGCCTGATCGCTGGCTGGCTGCTGTTCGTCATCTTCGTGGCGGGCTCCCTGAGCGTGTTTCGCGCTCCCGTCACGCGCTGGATGCAGGCCAGCCCGGTCCTCCTGCAGGAGCAGGGCGAGACGCCGGTGGCGAACGTGGTCAGCGATGCTGCCCTCGATGCGCTGCTGGTGCAGTTGCATGCCCGGGCGCCAGCGGCCAAGAGCTGGAGCCTGACACTGCCGGCGCTGCCCGGCGATGCTGTGGAGTTGTCCTGGCGCGATGCCGACCGGCGTACCCACCAGCTCGCAGCCGATCCCGGCGACGGCAGCCTGTTGCCCGGCGCCTGGGGCCGCCGGACCGAAGGCGGACGTCATTTCATGCTGCTGCATTACATGCTGCACGCAGGGATGGCCGGCTTCTGGCTGGTCGGGGCGGTGGCCATGGCCGGCCTGGCTGCGCTGGTATCGGGCATCGTGGTCCACAAACGCATCTTCAAGGACTTCTTCACCTTCCGCCCCGGCAAGGGGCAGCGCTCCTGGCTGGACGCGCACAACGTCAGCGGCGTCCTGAGCCTGCCCTTCGTGGTCATGATCATCTACACCGGCCTGGCCTACTTCTATTCCAGCTACCTGCCCTTGCCGCTGCGCGCCAGCTATGGCACCGGTGACGCTGCCTACCAGCAGATGATCGCCGAACTCCATGGCGATGCCCGTGCCACGCCGCTACTGCTACCCTCGATAGGCGCCGGTGGGCTGGAAGCGATGGCGCAGCTCAGGCGCCAGGCGCTGGCGCTGACAGGTGACGAGGTGCGGCGCATCTTCATTCAAAGCCCTGGCCTGCCCGACATGGTAGTGCGCATGATGGGCAGGTCCCCCGATGAACTCGGTGGCAGCAGCATCCATCGCCAATCGGCGTTGATGGTGTACGAGCAGGCCAGCAAGAGCGTCGTCGAACTCGCCCGAGCCGGTCCGCCACCGCATTTCACCAGCGCGGCGGTGCATCCGCTGCTGGAGCAATTGCATGTGGCCGCCTTTGGCGGCTGGGCCATGAAGTGGCTCTATTTCCTGATCGGTCTGATCGGCAGTTCCGTCATCGCGACCGGCCTGCATCTGTTCATCGTCAAGCGCCGGCTCAAGAGCCAGCATGAATTCGGCGCTGCCACACCCCGGGTATATCGCGCCATCGAGGTGCTCAACATCACGGCCATCGCCGGCAGTTGCGTGGCCAGCATCGGCTTCCTGTATGCCAACCGCCTGATCGCGGCACAGTTTGCGCAACGCGCCGATCTGGAAATCCGCGCCTACTTCATCCTCTGGCTGGCATGCCTGGTGCATGCGGCCGTGCGCACGCCAGCGCGCGCCTGGCGCGAGCAGGCCGCCACACTCGCCTTGCTGTGCATGGGCCTGCCGTTGGTGAACTGGGCCAGCACCGGCCAGCATCTGCTGATCTATCTGCGTGCGGGGGACTGGCAACGCGCCGGGGTCGAACTGGTGGCACTGGTCATTGGCGTGATGGCGCTGCTGGCCATGCGGAAGTTGGGACGGGGGCGGACCGCATGAAGACCACCGGTTCACGTAGCGGTCGCGAGTTGCTCCTGCGCCTGCTGGTGGCGGCCCTGGGCGGCTACGCCTGGGCCGCGCTGGCAGCCGTGACCCTGTCGTGGGGATTGCCCTGGTGTTGCGGCTGGTCGCGCGCGCAGGGCGTGTTGACCGGGTCCCTGTCGAGCGTGGTGTTCTACCTGCTCGCGGTGGTCTGGGCTTTCAGTACCCACCGCTTGCACCTGGCGCTGTTGATCAGCGCGCTCCTGTGGGGTGTCATGCTGGGCTGGGTCAACTGAAGCGAGTCGCCGAGCGCCGCCGATGGCGGCACTTCGTTTGAGCGCATTCGTGACCAGCCCACGCCCCGCTCAGAAGGTCGCCCAATCCTCCTCTTTCGCCGCCTGCGCGGCACTCTGATGGTTCAGGCGCCGGGGCGCGGCGTGGCCCACCGCCTGGCTGGCAGTGGTGGTTTTGATGGCTGTAATGGCCGGCGGTGCTGCCGGGCGCGGCGCATCCTGGTAGCCGATAGCGTTCTGTCCCAGGTTGAAGATGCTCACGATCTGGGCCAGGGCATCGGCCTGGTCCTGCAGCGCGCGCGAGGCGGCAGCGGCTTCTTCCACCAGCGAGGCATTCTGCTGGGTCACATCGTCCATCTGCATGATGGCCTGGTTGATCTGCTCGATGCCGGCGGTCTGCTCCACGCTGGCCGCCGAGATCTCGCCGATGATGGACGTCACCTTGCGCGAATTCTCCACGATGCCGCTCATGGTAGTGCCGGCCTGATCGGCCAGGCGCGCGCCGACGCTGACTTTTTCCACCGAGTCTTCGATGAGCGCCTTGATCTCCTTGGCGGCTGCGGCCGAACGCTGCGCCAGATTGCGCACTTCGCTGGCGACCACCGCGAAACCGCGTCCCTGTTCGCCGGCCCGCGCCGCTTCGACGGCGGCGTTGAGGGCCAGGATGTTGGTCTGGAAGGCGATGCCGTCGATCACGCTGATGATGTCCACCACCTTGCGCGAGGAGTCATTGATGGCGCTCATGGTATCGACCACCTTGGCCACCACCTCGCCGCCTTCCAGTGCGACGGTGGAGGCGGTGGAGGCCATCTGCTTGGCGTCTTGCGCATTGTTGGCGTTGTGCTTGACGGTGGAAGTCAGTTCTTCCATCGAGGACGCCGTTTCCTCCAGGGCGCTGGCCTGCTGCTCGGTACGTGCCGACAGGTCCAGGTTGCCGGTGGCGATCTGGCGCGAGCCGGTGGCGATGCTTTCGCTGCTGGTGCGCACCGTCTGCACCACCTTGCGCAAGGACGCCTGCATCATGTGCATGGCATTGACCACGCTGCCCTGGGCCGCATGGCTGGTATCGATATGGGTGCTCAGGTCGCCCGAGGCGATGGCGTCGGCGGCGGCGGCCACATCGCGTGGTTCACCGCCGAGCTGGCGCGTCAGGTTGCGCGAGATGAACAGGCCCAGCGCCACGCCGAACAGCACGCCGCCGCAGGTCAGCACGATCAGCAGGCTGCGGATGTGGGCATAGATGAGGTCGGTCTCGTCGTTGAGCTTGTCGGCATTGTCCTTCTTGACCTCCATCATCTGCACCATCATCTTCTCGGCCTCGTTGGCCAGCGGACGCACGGTGGAGAACAACTGGCTGGTGGACTGGCGGCCATCGGCCAGGGATTCCTTGCGCAGCACCTCGGCCGTGGCGGTGATGGCACCCCGATAGGCCTCGAAGGCCTGCCTGGCCTTGCCCACCAGGGCCAGGCCTTCGGGCGTGCTGAAGCGCTGTTCGGCTGCGCTCAATGCCTTGTCGGTATTGTCCAGGCGCTTGGCGAGTTCATCCAGGCTGTTCGCACGTTCTTCGGCAGTCTCGGCCAGCATGGCGCTGCGGATGGCGCGATTGGACGAGCTCAGGTCCAGCGTGGCCTGGGCAGAATGGCGCAAGCCAACCACCTGCTTCTCGTACATCTCGGTGGCCAGGTCATTGATCTGCCCGGCCTTGAGGATGCCGATGGTACCGATGATGGCGCCGATCGTGGCCACGGCCAAGAAACCACCGAGGAGTTTGTGGCTGACTTTCAGATTGGTGAACCAGTTCATTGCTGCCCCTTATTTCAAATTGAGTTGCATGACATCGCAGTCGGTCGCGTGCATGTGG
The DNA here is from genome assembly GCF_002870055.1 of Herbaspirillum sp. BH-1. Classification (NCBI taxonomy): domain Bacteria; kingdom Pseudomonadati; phylum Pseudomonadota; class Betaproteobacteria; order Burkholderiales; family Oxalobacteraceae; genus Herbaspirillum; species Herbaspirillum sp. BH-1. Next base: position 79,602 of record NZ_PKOI01000001.1, read on the forward strand.
TCTGGGCCAGGTTGCGTAGGTGCGTGGGAACCTGCCAATCGCTGTGGAGGACAGGAGATCGGACTTGCCTCGGCCAGAGGGGTAGGGAGGTACTGCGGGTGATGAGCGGGAATTTCCAGGCCAGGCGTGATCCGAGATTCACCGTCGACGTGCGATCCTTGGTTCTTCTCGTGTCTGGCCAGCGGACTGTATTACAGATGAGCATCCCTGTTTAGTCCCATGCAGCCTGAAAAACTGTTTGTAAAAACCGTGGAATGCAGGGCCGTGAGGCCCGCTTCAGTTGGTCCATGAATGCATTCCGGTGCGCCTGCCGGGTTGGCGCAATGGCTCGCCTCCCCGCACTCGACCGGCCGAAGCGGCCGGGAGCAAGGATTGCCGTGACTTCGTAGCGGCACGGCACGCTGCCGTATCCGTGTGGAAACTATCAAGTTAAATTAACTATTTGTTTAATTTTTGCGCCCTAATCAATCCCCCCCTCCTGTATTACATTCCGCAGTTGATGCAGCTTTGCTGCCGAGCTGGTCGATCCGCCATCCGGATCGCGTGCTGCCGACGCAATCCTGTCGGCCTTGATGCCGTCTTGTCACCCGAGCCGGCCCAGGCGATGTCCTGGTCCTTGTACGGCCTGCCTTTTCCACCGGCAATATGGCCGACTCACATCTAGAGAAGAATTGCTATTCCGTACAATCCGTCATTTAAGGGAATAAGTTCATCCATATCATGTTGCGATAGAAAAAACTCGCATTGCGCCGCAACCGGATTCGGGCGCGGTCGCATCAGCATAGTGAATCAATGAGAAAACTTGGAATAGACGATCTCGCGCGAATGGCCACGTTTGCGCGCGTGGTGGAACTGGGTGCTTTTTCGCGCGCCGCCAAAGCCCTGGGCCTGACCACCTCTTCGGTCAGCCAGCATGTCAGGATGCTTGAGTTGTCATTGCAGGCGACGCTGCTCAATCGCTCCACCCGCAAGCTCAGTCTGACCGAAGCGGGTACGCTGTTCTACAAGCACTGCGCGCACATCGTCACCGCCGCCAGCGAAGCCGAGCAAAGTGTTGCGGTACTGAACAACGAGATGGTGGGAGAGTTGCGCATCGCCGTATCGAGTTTCATGTCCACCCGATACCTGATTCCGGCGCTGCATGATTTCATCAAGCACAATCCCAAGATCAAGTTGCGCTTCGAAGTGGCCGATCACAACATCGACCTGATCGATCACCGCATCGATCTGGCACTGCGTGCAGGTCGCAATCGCCAGCCGGGCGACATCTTCCTCGGACGCTTCGCCGACGTCCTGTGCGCCTCGCCGGAATACCTTGAGAGCCGGCCACCCATCCACTCGCCGGTGGATCTGTTGCAGCATGATTTCCTGCTCTTCAATCCCCATGGCGAACCTTGTTTCCTGGAATTTTCCAACGAGGCCTCAGGCACCGTGCGCGTGCGCCTGCAACCGCGCATCAGCGCCAATCATGCCCGCTCCCTGCGCTTTCTGGCGCTCGATGGTCACGGCATTGCGCGCCTGCTGCACAACAAGATCGACGAGGATCTCCAGAGCGGACGACTGCGCCAGGTGCTCCCGCAATGGTCGCTGGGCGGTTTCGACATCTTTGTGACCGTGCGTCATCGCGACAACATGCCGGCCAAGGTGCGGCAGTGCCTGGATCATATCGAGCATTACTTTGCATCGATCCTCCCGCTGCACGCCATGCCCGTCTGTGCTGCGGCTTCTGGCTGAGTCTGTATGGCTGCGACAATTTGTCGCGGGCGTGCTTGCGCCAGCGGAGTAAGCTATTGACCCTGCCTCATCCACAGGCATTGCTTCTTTCGCTCAGTCATTCAGTCTTCCAGTCATCTCCAGCCAGACCCACAACATGAAAAAACTCCGCCATCTCCTCCCCCTGGCCCTGCTGGCCAGCCTCGCCTTCACCTCATCGGCCTGGGCACATGCCCATCTCAAGTCTGCGGCACCCGCCGACCAGGCGGTGGTAGCCGCTGCGGCCGCTCCTGCCGATCTGATGCTGGTGTTTACCGAAGGCCTGAACCTGAACTTCAGCGGCCTCAAGCTGCTGGGCCCTGATCAACAGGAAATCAAGCTGGGCCAGGCCATGCTGATGGACCAGGGCAAGTCGCTGATGGTCTCGGTGCCGTCGCATCTGGGCGCAGGCAAGTACACCGTGCAATGGCATGTGCTCTCGGTTGACGGTCACAAGACCGAGGGAAGCTACCACTTCACCGTCGCCCCTTGAGTGGCGCGGTAGCGCTGCTGGGGCTGTGCCGCCTGCTGCTGGACGGCGCCGCGCTGTTGCTGTGGGGAATGACGCTGATGCTGCTGGTGCTGGTGCCGCAGCCCTTGCGCGATGCATTGTGGCAGCGTCTGGCGCTGTGCCGCCGTGTCCTCTGCACCCTGATCCTGCTGGCCGTGGTCGGCACCTTGCCGCTGCAGGCGGCGATCCTGGGCGAGGGCTGGCCTGACGCACTGCGAATGCAGATGCTGGCGGCGGTCGCCAATGGCACCTCGATCGGTACGGCATGGTGGTGCCAGCTGAGTGCGCTGGTCCTGCTGCTGGCGGCCGGTCTGTTCCGGATCACCCTGGCCCAGCGCGCCAGCCTGCTGGCCAGTGCCATTCTCCTGGCGGGACTCTCCCTGACCGGCCACGCAGCCATGCACCAGGGCTGGCCCGGCTTGCTTCACCAGGCCAACGACGTGCTGCATGTCTGGGCGGTGGGCGCCTGGGGCGGCGCCTTGCCGGTGGTGCTGCTGGTATTGCCGCGCCTGCAGCGTGGCGGGCCGGCGGCCGAGACAGCACAGGCGGTGACCATCCTGCGCCGCTTTTCCACCGCCGGGCATGGCGTGGTCGCGCTGGTGTGGTTGACCGGCCTGGTCAATAGCTGTTTCATCCTCGGCGGCTTGCCGCTGGACTGGTCGTTTGCCTACCAGCGCCTGCTGGCACTGAAGTGCGTGCTGGTGGGCGCGATGGTGCTGGTGGCACTCTTCAACCGCTATGGACTGGTGCCGGCACTACGCCGCCAACCGCGCGCCTTGGCGCTGCTGGCACGCCTGACCTGGCTGGAGATCCTGCTGTCGCTGCTGGTCATGGCACTGCTGGCCTGGCTGGGGATGCTGCAGCCGGACTGAGGCTGCAGCCAGAGCCGGTCTCAATCGTGCAGGCGACCCAGGAACTGGCGACAGCGTTCGCTGGCCTGGGCGCCGAAGAAGTGTTCCGGCGTCGTATCTTCCAGCACATGCCCGCCCTCCATGAAGACGATGCGATCAGCCACGTCCCGGGCAAAGCGGGTTTCATGCGTGACCACCAGCATGGTCATGCCTTCCTTGGCCAGTTCACGCATGACGTTGAGCACATCGTCGCGCAACTCAGGGTCCAGTGCCGAGGTCGGTTCGTCGAACAGGATCACTTCGGGCTCCATGGCCAGGGCGCGTGCGATCGCCACGCGCTGTTTCTGGCCTCCGGAGAGCTTGCCGGGATAGGCATCGGCCTTCTCCGCCAGTCCCACCTTGCCCAGCAGCGCCAGGCCGCGTCGCCTTGCCTCTTCGCGGGCCACGCCCTTGACCGAGACCAGCCCCTCGATCACGTTCTGCAAGGCCGTCATGTGAGGAAACAGGTTGAAGGACTGGAACACCATCGCCGTCTGCTGGCGGATCTGCAGGGTCTTGCGACGGCGCTCGCGTGGTGGCAGTGCCGCCGGTTCGGCCAGCTCCACGCCGCAGATCTCGATACTGCCGCGATCGGGCAGTTCCAGCAGGTTCAGCGAACGGATGAAGGTGGTCTTGCCGGACCCGGACGGCCCCATGATGACCACCACCTCGCCGCGCGCGACTTCCAGGTTGACGTTGCGCAGCACCTGATTGGTGCCGAAGGCCTTGGCCAGTCCGCGCACGCGGACGGTACATTGTGCGGCTTGGTTCATTGATAGCGCCTCGACAGTGTCTCTTCCAGCCAGGTCTGCAGCAGGGTGAGCAGTTGATTGATGATCCAGTAGATGGTCCCGACGATGATGAACATGTCCATGTAGCGGAAGGTGGTTGCACCCAGCTGGTCGGCTACGCGGGTCAGTTCCACCACCGTGACGGTGGAGGCCAGCGAGGTGTCCTTCATCAGCGCGATCAGGCGGCTTCCCAGCGGCGGGATGGCGATGCGCAAGCCCTGCGGCAGGATCACCCGCAGCAAGGTCTTCCAGTACCCCATGCCCATGGACCAGGCGGCTTCCCACTGGCCACGGTCCACCGCATTGATGCCCGAGCGGAAGTTCTCGCTCAGATAGGCGGCCGAGAACAGCGTGAGCGCCAACAAGGCGGCCGGGATCGGGTCGATGGTGATGCCGTAGTTGGGCAGGCCGAAGTAGATCAGCAGAATCTGGATCAGCAGCGGCGTGCCGCGAAATATCGAGACATAGGCAAAGGCCAGCCAGCGCAGCGGCCGCCAGTCGGAAATGCGGGCCAGGGCGATCAGCATGCCCAATGCCGAGCCCAGCAGGAATGAACCGAGCCCCAGGCCCAGCGTGACCAGCACTGCCTTTTCCAGCAGCGGCAGCGCCCTCAGGAACAAATCAACCATACTCCTCCTCCCTGCGATGGCGGACATCGCCTCCGATGTCGCCCTCGTTTTTGTCAGTCATGAATCGATCAGCCCGGTGTCTGTGCTTGTGCATACGCGGCCAGCGCCCGGTCGAGATCGGCGATCAGCAATGTGCTGTCTTCCAGTCCGATCGACAGCCGTACCACCGGCTGATCGGTTGCCGGGAAGGCGCGATTGGCCTGCAGTGCGGCCGGATAGTAGGCCGCCAGGCTATGCACGCCACCCCAGCTGGCGCCGATGACGAAGTGCTGCAAGCTGTCGAAGAAGCTGTTGAAGGCCTGCTCAGGCCCCGGTTTGAGGATCATCGAGAACAGGCAGCCATGGGTCCGGTAGTCGCGTTTCCAGAGTGCGTGGCCCGGGTCGGACTCCAGCGGCGGATACATCATGCGCTCTACCATCGGATGCTGTGCCAGATGGCGCGCCACCTGCAGGGTGGCACTGCCTTGCGCGGCCACCCGCAGCTTCAGGGTTTCCAGTCCACGCAGTACCAGGAAGCAATCTTCCGGGCTGACCTGCTGGCCCAGGATGCTCTGGGTTTCGCGCAGGATGTCATAGTGGGCATGATCATTCATGCTGATGCAGCCCATGAGCACATCGGAATGTCCGCCAAGGAACTTGGTGGCCGCCTGGATGCTGAAGTCCACCCCATGGTCGAGACCGGCAAAGCCAAGAGGACTGGCCCAGGTATTGTCGAGCATGGTCAGCACGCCGCGTTGACGGGCCACCGCAGTGATGGCCGGGATGTCCTGCATTTCCATGGTCACGGTGCCGGGGGCCTCCATGCAGATCATGCGGGTATTGTCCTTGATCAGCGCTTCGATGTCGGCGCCCATGTCGGGACGATACAGCTCGACCTCCACGCCCATCCGCGCCAGCCATTTCTCGGCGAAGCTCTTGAGCGCGCCGTAGCAGGCCGCCGAGACCAGCAGGTGGTCACCGCCCCGTACGAAGCCCATGACGGTCGTCATCAATGCCGCTGCCCCGGAGGGGGCGATGACGCAGTGGCGGCCATTCTCCAGTTGCGCCACTTTCTGTTCCAGCAGGCGGGCGGTGGGAGTCCCGGTCACGCCATAGCTGAAACCGTCGGGTTGGCGCTGCTTGCGCTGGACGAAATCCTCGAAATTGTCGAAGACCACGGTGGAGGCGCGCATCACCGCAGGAGACAGGCTGGCGAAGGCTTCTTGCTGGGAGGTCGGAGTGTTCGTGCTCATGCGATTATTTTGTTAATGTAAAAAAGACGGTCTCAGTATCCGCAAGCCGGAAGGGACCAGCAACAGCAGGCGCCACTAACTCTATAAGCGATACTTATACATGGACATGCGAGATATCCAGGTCTTCCGGGCCGTCATGCGGGCCGGTACGACCAGCAAGGCAGCGGCTTTACTGAACGTATCGCAACCGGCCATCAGCCAGTCGATCCGCAAGCTGGAGGCTTCTTCCGAACTGCGTCTGTTCGAGCGCACGCGCGGCCGGCTGGTACCTACGCAGGAGGCACTGGCCCTGATCGTGGAGGTCGACCGCTGCTTCGCCGGCTTCGAGATGATCGAGCACCGCATCCGCAGCTTGCGCTCGTTCGGCCTCGGGCGCCTGGCCATCGCTTCCTTTCCTGCACTGGGGATAGGCTTCATGCCACGCGCCATCGCCGCCTTCGGCCTGGCCGAGCGGCGCGTGCAGATGTCGTTCCAGATCATGAGTTCGCGCGAGGTCTACCAGCAGGTCAGCGCCGGGCAGCTGGACTTCGGCCTGATGGCTGATGAGCTGGCAGTGTCCGGGCTGGAGCATTCGCAGTTCATGAGCGTGCCGGGGGTGATCGTGATGAACGATCGCCATCCGCTTGCCGGCAAGCCGCTCATCACGGCCGATGACCTGCTGGAGCATCCCTTCATCGCTCTCAATCCGGAGGATGCCAGTCGCCGTCGGCTGGAGCAGGAACTGATCCAGCAGGGCAAGGTGCTGCGCCCCATCCTGGAGACACCCTATTCCAATTCGGTCTGCGAGTTCGCTCTGCGCGGGGTCGGCATGGGCATGGTCCATCCCATCCTGGCGCTGGACTACGTCACTCGGGGCCTGCGCCTGAAACCGATGGAAGTCGCAGCCCACTTCACCGCCTTGCTGGTATTTCGCCCTGGCGTTCCCATGTCCGAAAATGCCAAGGAATTGCTGCGTGTCATGCGCATCCAGATGGAGTCGGACATGAACGCGCTGCGTCAGGTGCTGTATCAGAAGCCGAGTGCGTTCTGAACAGGTCCTGGCCTGTCCGTAATGGTGCGTCGCGCACATCCTCTGTGCAAATCGGCAGCCTGCATGGACCCAGGCTGGGACTGCAAGCCACCTTCTCCTCACGTGGCGTAAGGGGTTGAGGCCAGCCGCGTTCTCCTTTACGGCTGCCCGGTGCTGGTGCGGCATTGCAAAATCCCTGGCCTGTTCGGTGCACACTCTATAAGTTCTGCTTATCAGGTTAGAAACCCGCTCTCATTGCCGGGGCACCGGCAGCGCCGCAAAATGGGCCTCGACATTCATCAATCATCGAGGGGAGCAGCACCATGCAAATGCGTCATTTCATGTTGAAACTATGCGGGTCGGCGCTATTGGGGTTGGCCGCCGGCACGACGGTGGCACAGAATATCCCGGCCGATATCCTGGCCAGTGCACGGGCGGCCGGCGTGATCCGCATTGCCAACACCCAGAGCAGCCCGCCCTGGAGCCTGATCGACGACAAGCTGCAGCCGGCAGGCTATGACGTGGAGGTCGCCAAGGAAGTGGCACGGCGCATCGGCGTGGCCAAGGTAGTGTTCGTGGCCGACAGCTTCAAGAATTTCGTCGAGGGACTCAAGGCCGGCAAGTATGACCTGGTCATGAATGACCTGACGCCAACGCCGGAACGCGAGAAGCAGGTCGATTTCGCGGCGCCCTACGGCGTGGAGGACTTCCGCATCTTCGTCCTGTCCAGCAATTCCACCATCAAGGATCAGCCCGATCTCAAGGGCAGGAAGGTCGGTGTCACCACCGGCACCAGTAACGAGACCTGGGCCCGTGCACATCTGAAGGAGTCCGATATCCGCACCTATGACAATGGCGGTTTCGTGTTCAATGACCTGGGCAACGGGCGTATCGATGCGGTCATCAGCTCCCATTTCGGCGGCATGAAATACGCCAACGTCAACAAGCTGCCGATCAAGGAAGTCGGGCCGGTCCTGATCTACCAGCTTTCCGCACCGGCCATGGTCAAGGGGCAGCCGGCACTGAAGGACGCGGTCAGCAAGGCAATTGCCGACATGACCCGCGATGGCACACTGGACCGGCTGGCACGACGCTGGGTCGGACCCGAGTTCGACATGGTGGGCGACATCCAGCGCGCTCTCAGACAGCAGTAACGCCCGAGGAAAAGGAGCCATCCATGGAGAATACCTTGCGCAGGTCGCTGCGGCTGCTGCTGAGGCTGCCCACACTGACATTAACACTAATACTGGGCCTGGCGGCGGGCGCGGTACTGATGCTGCCGATGCCGTCGGCGCAGGCAGCCGCTGACGATTCCCTGAGCCGCCTGCAGCAGGCCGGGGTGGTCAGGATCGCCAATACCCAGACCAGCCCGCCCTGGAGCTACCTGGACGACAAGAACCAGCCTGATGGTTATGACGTAGCGGTGGCCCGCGAAATCTTCCGCCGCATCGGCGTGGCCAGGATCGAGTTCATCGCTGACAAGTTCAAGAACTTCGTCGAAGGCATCAATGCGCGCAAATACGACGTCGTCGTCAACAGCATGGCGCGCACGCCGGAGCGGGAAAAGGTGGTGGATTTCACCTTGCCCTACACGGTGCAGGACTTCCGTATCTGGGTCAATGCCAGCAATACCGATATCCGTGACCGCGCCAGCCTGAAGGGCAAGAGCGTTGGCGCCAGTGCCGGCACCGCCAATGAAATGTGGGCGCACAAGAACCTCCCGGACTCGCAGGTACGCGCCTACGAAGGGGGCGGCTTCCTCTACAACGATCTGGTGAGCGGCCGTCTGGATTCGGTGATCGACTCCTATTTCAACGGCTACAAGATGAAGACCATCAACAACCTCCCGGTAAAGACGGTCGGTGCGCCGCTGGTCTATTCGCTCGGTGCAGCCGTATTGCCCAAGCACACCGACGCACTCAAGGCCGCCATGGACAAGGCGATCACCGACATGATCGCGGATGGCACGTTGCAGAAGATCGCGCAGCGCTATGTCAGCCCGGACTACGACATGGTCGGCAACATGAAGAAGGCGATCAATCACTGATCCGCGCAGATCCGGCGTGTTCCTCAATACCTGAAGCATCCGATACGCCGGATACATCCGATACATCCAATACATCCAATACATCAGAACATCAGAACATCACATGGCAAGCAATCCCATCAAGAGCGACGTCGATTTCGATGCCGACGGCAAGCAGATCGGTTTTCTGCGGCTTCCGCACTCCGTCCACCGGTCTGCCTACGGCTGGCTGCCCATTCCGGTGGCTTCGATCAAGCGCGGCGAGGGACCGGTGGTCATCGTCAGCGCGGGTACCCACGGCGATGAATACGAAGGACAGATCATCGTCTCGCGGATGATCCGCGAGATCCAGACCGAGATGGTCACTGGGCAATTGATCCTCCTGCCCATGGCCAATGCCCCGGCCGCCGAGGCCGGTCTGCGGACCTCGCCGCTGGATGACGGCAATCTCAACCGGCTCTATCCAGGCGATCCCGCCGGCACTCCCTCGCAGGTGATCGCCCACTACATCGAACATGTGTTGCTGGCCCGTGCCGATTACATGCTGGACCTGCATTCCGGCGGCAGTTCACTGATGTACGACGGCGCCAACATGATGGGCCTGGAACCACGCGATGCGGAAGAGGAACAGAAGGTCACCGGCCTGCTCAAGGCCTTCGGTCTTCCCAAGGCCTTCCTGTACCAGCCCAACCCGGTCAATGTCACCGCTGCGGCGCGCCGCCAGGGGGCGATCTGTTTCCTGACCGAACTGGGTGGCGGTGGTGGTGTCGATGCCGCTCTGGTGCGGCAGGGCATGCAGGGTGTGCTGCATCTGCTGGGCTATATCGGGCTGTTGCAGGGCAAGCTGGTGCCGCCGCGACCACCCGCCGATGCGCGGCTGATGGCCATCGACCGCAACCGGCATTATGTCTACGCCATGGACCACGGCGTCTATGAACCGCTGGCCGAGCTGGGCGAAGTGGTCAGGCAAGGGCAGGCGGCGGCCCTGATCCACTTCCCCGACAATCCGGTGCGCCCGCCCGAGACGGTGAGTTTTGCCGCCGATGGCGAGATCGTCTGCAAGCGCGCCATTGCCCAGGTCAGACGCGGCGATTGCATCTTCCAGCTGGCCAGCGAGCGCAAGTCCTCACTCTGAGGCGCTGCCATGTGCCCGCTGACCAGGCCGGACGAGATCACCTGACCCCGGCCGCTGCCCCCAGCCGATCGAAGTCCGCATCCAGCTTCTCCAGCGAGGTCCGGATATGCTGCTGGCGCGCCTTGATCCAGGTGTCCTGGCGGCTCACCCGTTCATTGGCCTCGCGCAGCATGCGGTCCATCTCGGCCGGTTGCGGGCCGCCCACGGTGGCGCGATTGCGCACGATGGCAACCGGGTCCAGGGTGCTGCGGAACTCCTGCTCCGACATCGGCAACACCTGCGGGAATTCGGAATTGAGTACCGCCTGCGTGTAGATGCGCTGCGCCTGGGCGTAGGGGAAGTCCAGCGGACGGATATCGTTGGCCTTGGCATATTCCACCACCTCCGACGCAAAATGATGGCCCACCCGGAACGGCAGCTTGTACTTGCGCATCAGCACGTCGGCCAGTTCCTGGGAGGCGGTCCAGTCGCTGTTGAGTTCTTCCAGCGCACGTTTGGGATCGATGACCAGGGCGTTGAGGATGCTCTCCCAGTTCTTCAGGACCTTGGCCGCATTGAGGACCATGGCCTTGTTGGCCTTCACGTCCTTGGGGTCGCTCATGCCGGGCGGGATGTTGTGCGCCTGCAGGGCTGCGCCCATGCCTTCGGTGAGTACCGTGGTGGCATCGCGACGGGTGCTGTTGAGCAGGCCCGGATTGCGCTTCTGCGGCATGGCCGAGGAGACGTAGGTGTTCTCGCCCCCTTCCTGCAGCAGTATCCAGGGACGGGGCTGGGCATACTGCGTCATCACGTCCTGGATGAAGGTGCCGGCATGCAGGGCGATGGACGAGACCACCGCGCCGGCTTCCACCGGCTCATCCACCGCCGACAGTTGCGAGGCATCGTAGGCGTTGTCGACGATGGCACCAAAGCCCAGATAGTCGGCCATGCGCTGGCGGTTCAGTGGCCAGCTGGTGCCGTTGAGCACGGTGGTTCCCATCGAGGAACGGTCGATGCGGACATAGGCCTCGCGGATGCGCTGGGCATCGCGGTCCAGCGCCGCAGCAAATCCCAGCAGGTAGTGGCCATAGCTGTTGGGCTGGGCCGCTACGCCGTTGGTGTAGTTGGGCACGATGGTGTCGCGCTGGCGCGCTGCCAGCTTCACCAGGGCTGCGGTGGTGGCATTGAGCTGGGTCGCCAGGGCCAGCATGTCGTCGCGCAGGATGGCCGAGCGCATGGTGGCCAGCATGTCCTGGCTGGAGCGGCCGGCATGCAGCAAGGTGATCTGCGGGCCGGCCGCCTGGATCAGCAGCGGCTCGAAGCTGATGACCAGGGTAGGGCGCTTGGCGCCCGGCTGTTCGGCATCGGCCAATACCTTGCGGATGCCCTTGACGATGAGCGGGGTCATCGATTTTTCCAGCAGGCCTTCGTCGGTATTGATGACGGCAGTGGCCTTGTTGATCTCGCCCAGCCAGAAGAATTCGTCGTGGCGTTGCTGCTGCTGTTGTGGCTGTGGTGGCTGCGGTTGCTGCTGTTGCTGGGCATGCAGCGGGGCCGTCAGGGCCAGCAGGGCGCTGGCAAGGGCAATCGTGGAAAGTTTGTACACCTGGGTCTCCGTGGGTCTTTGGCGATGATCGTTGTTGAGAGGGCAAACCGGGTTTGCCGGGTGCCAATCTTATCTGGCAATGGCGATTCTGTTTTGTCCCGCCTCGGCTGACCACCCAGGCGCAAGGTGCTGCCGGGATGGCCGCCCCCTGCGCCTGCCGGGCAAGGCGCCTCAGGACACGCTGTCGACCAGGGTTTCGCCGCCGGAGACTTCCACAACGGTGCCGGTGACGTAGGGATTGGTCATCAGGAACAGGGCGGCATGGCCGATGTCCTCGGCGCGGCCGACGCGGCGGGCCGGGAATGCTGCGGCCACTTTCTCCTTCAGGCCGGCGCGCACCTCGGCCGGCAGGAAGCCCCACATGTCGGTATCGGTGAAGCCGGGGCGCAGGGTGTTCACGCGGGTCGGTGCCAGTTCGATGGCCAGCGCGGCCGACAGGGCTTCCACGGCTGCAAAGGCAGGTGTGACGGCCGCGAAGCCGGGCTTGGGACGTACCGCCAGGCCACCGCTGAGGAAGGTGATCGAGCCCCCGGCACGCAGCAGCGGCGCGGCATGGCGGGCACAGGCCCAGCTGCCGAGGTACTTGCCTTCCATGTAGCTGCGCGCGCCTTGCATGTCGGCGTCCATGAAGCCGCCCCAGCTGCCGATGTCGGGTGCGGCGGTCACGACCAGGTGATCGAAGGCACCGATGCCCGCGAAGGCCTGGCGTACCGAGGCTTCGTCGCGCATGTCTAGGCTGACCTGTTCGAAGTTGCCCAGGTCTGCGCGTTCCTGAATGGTCGCCACCCGGCGGCTGGCAACCACGACCTGCGCCCCCGCTGCCTGCGCCGCCTGCGCAATGCCCAGGCCGATGCCGCTCTTGCCGCCGACCACCACCACCTTCTTGCCGGCGAGGTTCAGGGAGGGGGCTGCAGCGAGGGGCTGATGTGTAGATGTGCTCATGTTCAATTCTCCTCAAAGGAATGTTCAGGGGGCGGCGCCGCTGTAGCGCGCCGGTGCCGGTCGGGAAGCCAAAGGCTGCCCGGTCAACGTGAGGAAATCGTAATTCCTGTCGATGTTGATGATAATCAGCTGGAATTCGATTATTCTTATTCCAATATGGAATAAATTCCTGTTCGCCATCCTGATGACAGGACGAAGGCAAGGCAGGGCAACACCGAGGAAGACGGAAGATGGACAGATTTCATGAGCTGAGCGCCTTTGTCGCCGTGGTCGAGGCCGGTGGCTTCTCGGCGGCGGCGCGGCGGCTGGGCGATTCTCAGTCGGCCATCAGCAAGTCGGTCAACGCGCTGGAAAAGCGCCTGGGCGTGCAGTTATTGCAGCGGAGCACGCGCAGCGTGCGGTTGACCGAGCACGGGCGCCAATACTACGAGCGCACCCAGCCGCTGCTGGAAGAGATGGCCCAGGCCGATGGCGAGATCATGCGCACCACGCTGGAGATCTCCGGCCCGGTGCGGGTCGCGGCGGCGGCGACCTTCGGCCGGCTGCACGTCCTGCCGCTACTGCCGGCGCTGCTGGCGCGCTACCCCGGGGTGCGGCTGGACCTGCAACTGGCCGATGGCGTCAACGACCTGCTGGCCGAGGGCATCGACCTGGCCATCCGGGTCAGTCCGGAGCGCCATCCGGATGCGGTGGTCAAGCGCATCACCAGCAGCCCGCTGGTGTGCGCCGGTTCGCGCCGCTATTTCGCGCAGCACGGGGTGCCGGCCACGCCGCAGGCGCTGGCGCATCACAACTGCCTCATCTACAAGGACATGCGTGAATGGCACTTCACCGGTCGCCAGGGGCGGTTCAGCGTGCCGGTCAGCGGCAACCTCTCGTCCAATACCGTGGAGACCATCCTCAGCGCGGTGCAGGCGGGCCTGGGCATCGGCATGTTCAATCGCGCCTCGCTGGTGGAGCCGGAGCAAGGGCAGGGCAGGGGAACGCTGCAGGACGCGGAGATCATCACCGTCCTCGATGACTTCATCGACGACACCCGCGACATCTGCCTGGTCTGGCCGCGCCGCCGCTTCATCCCGGCCCGGGTGCGGGCGGTGACGGAGTTCTTCGCCGAGGCGCTGGCCCCGCGCCTGTAATCGCCCTTGCAATGGTTCTTCCGATGGTCCTTGCGGGCAGTCGGAAGGGGAGACGCGTTATACTGTGCTTATATACAGTTAAACGCCCCAGATGCATCCCATGGCCGCTGTTTTGGACCCCACCCACCGTTTTTACTACCTCGGCAACTTCCAGCAGGTTCTGGACTGGCTGGCGCAGCGCTATGGCGATCTGCTGAACGCGGAAGAACGCGACTTCATCACCGCCTTCCCCGGCTTGCCGCTGGCCTCGCGCGCGCTGTTCGTGCGCATGATGATGCGTAAAGGTGAACTCTTTCGCGTCAGTAAACTGGGCTATCCAGAGATCGATTGTTCATTGCAGGCTTTACGTGGCCTGCCAGGGGCCTGGGTCGAACATGACCCTGTGCTGAGCCTGCAGCAGTTCGCCCAGTTATCGACCCGGGCCGAGCTGCTGGTGCAGTTCGATTCGCCGGCCTTGCGCTCGCCTGCGTGCAAGGCCCTGCGCAAGGACGCCTTGTTGTCCCTGCTGGCCGAGGATGCTGCCCACGGTCATCCGCGGCCTTTTTCGCAATGGCAGCACAAGGGCAGCGACCAGGCCGTGCGCTTGCTGAACCGGCCGCTGTGCGAACGCCTGCGGCTGATGTTATTCGGTAACCTGCGCCAGGACTGGAGCGAATTCGTGCTGGCCGATATCGGCACCCTGCGTTATGAGCGGGTCACGCTGGGGCCGGAGGCCAGGGGTTTTCGCAGCCGTGCCGACATCGATCTCTACCTGCAGCTGCACGCCTGTCGCCAGGCCTACGAGGCCGGCACCGCTGCGGGCAGCCTGTTGCCCATGCTGCCCCACGGCGCGTTCGACAATCCCTGGCTGGACAGCCGGCGCCAGCGATTGATGTTCCGCATCGGCCAGTTGTTCGAGAAGCAGCAGGACCTGTCCCAGGCCCACGCCGTCTATGCAGGCTGCGCCTATCCGGGTGCCAGGGCGCGTGCCATCCGCGTGCTGGAAAAACTGGGCCGCTTCGGCGCCGCGCACAGCTTGCTGCGCACTGCGCAACAGTCGCCGGAAAGCGAAGCGGAGCGCCAGCATCTGGCACGCATCGCACCACGACTGGCGCGTCAGCTGGGGCAGCCGGCACCGGGGCGGCGCCGCGCCGCTATTGTCGATCGCCTGGACCTGCACCTGCCCCGCCAGGGCGCTGCACGGGTCGAACTGGCGGTGGGCGATTACCTGCAACGGCAGCAGCCAGAGGCCGCAGTGTTCTATGTCGAGAATGTGCTGGCCAATGCCCTGTTCGGCCTGCTGTGCTGGGAGGCCATCTTCGCCGCCATTCCCGGTGCCTTCTTCCATCCCTTCCAGCGCGAGCCGGCTGACCTCTTCAGCGCCGACTTCCATGGGCGCCGGCGTGCGCAGTTCGAGCGTTGCCTGGCACGGCTGGAGGATGGCAGCCATCGCGCCGCCATCCTGGCCACCCATGATGCCAAGGTCGGCGTGCAATCGCCCTTCGTGGCCTGGGGTGGGCTCACCCGTGAGCTGCTGGAGCTGGCGCTGGACTGCATCCCGCCCGCGCACCTGCGCTTGTGGTGCCTGCGCATCCTGGAGGACGTGCGCGAGAACCGCAGCGGCTTCCCCGATCTGATCCAGTTCTGGCCGCAGCAGCGCAGCTACCGCATGATCGAAGTCAAAGGCCCCGGCGACAAGCTGCAGGACAACCAGTTGCGCTGGCTGGACTATTGCGCCCGCCACGGCATGCCGGTCTCGGTCTGCTACCTGCAGTGGGAGGCGCTGGCCGCATGAGTTCTGTCGCCGTGTTCACCACGCCTCCCGCATCCACCGCATCCACGGTGGCGCCTGCTACGGACGAGGCGCCGCGCTACCGCGTCTCCGTGCGGGCCCTGTGCGAATTCACCGCCAAGGTCGGTGACCTGGACCTGCGCTTCACGCCCACCCCGACCGCGCAGGAGGGCATCGCCGGCCACGCCATCGTCGCCGCCCGGCGCGGCGAGCACTACCAGAGCGAGGTGGCGCTGGCGGCCGAGCATGGCTCCTTGCACGTGCGCGGTCGCGCCGACGGATACGACCCGCAACAGCAACTGCTGGAAGAGGTCAAGACCTATCGCGGCCAGCTCTCCAGCCAGCCCGAGAACCATCGACAGTTGCACTGGGCGCAGTTGCGCGTCTATGGTCACCTCATGTGCGAGAAGCTGGACCTGCCGCAGATCAGGCTGGCGCTGGTGTATTTCGAGATCGGCAGCCAGCAGGAAACCCGCTTCGAGGAGACCCGGCCCCGCGACGAACTGGCCAGCCTCTTCGCCAGCCAGTGCCAACGCTTCGCCGACTGGGCCGAGCAGGAACTGGCGCATCGCGCCGCCCGCGATACTGCCCTGCAGACCCTGGCGTTTCCGCATGGGGAGTTCCGGGCCGGTCAACGGCAACTGGCGGAGGCCGTGTTTCGCGCCCATCGCAGCCGCCGCTGCCTGCTGGCGCAAGCGCCGACCGGTATCGGCAAGACCCTGGGCACCCTGTTCCCGGCGCTCAAGGCGGCACCGGAGCAGCGACTGGACAAGATCCTCTTCCTCGCCGCCAAGACGCCCGGCCGGCAACTGGCGCTGGACGCCGCCACCACCCTCAAGAACAGGGAGGGCCAAGGCCTGCCGCTGCGGGTGCTGGAGCTGTGCGCCCGCGACAAGGCCTGCCAGTATCCGGACCGCCTGTGCCGGGGCGACTCCTGCCCGCTGGCGCAGGGCTTCTACGATCGCCTGCCGGCAGCGCGCTCGGCCTGCCTGGAGGCTGCGCTGCTGGACCGCCAGCGCCTGCAGGAGATCGCCCTGGCGCACCAGGTCTGTCCCTACTACCTGGGCAGCGAGATGACGCGCTGGAGCGACCTGATCGTCGGTGACTACAACTACTGGTTCGACGGCGGCGCCATGTTGCACGCGATGGCACAGGCCCACGAATGGCGCGTCAGCGTACTGGCCGATGAGGCGCATAACCTGGTGGCCCGCGCCCGCAGCATGTACAGCGCCCAGTTGAGTCGCGCCGGCCTGCGCGCGGCACGGGCGGTGGCACCCCCCGCCGTGGCACGGCCGCTGCAGCAGCTGGCGCGTGCCTGGACCACGGCGACCAAGGGCGCCGACCTGCCCTATCAGGTGCTGGAGGCGCCACCGGCGCGCCTGGTCGATGCCCTGAGCAACTGCATCGCCACCCTCAACGACTACCTGGCCCAGGTGGCGGTGCCGCTGGAACCGGCCCTGCGCGATTTTCATTTCGATGCCATGGCCTTCGTCCGGCTGGCCGAGTCCTTCGGCCCGCATTCGCTGTTCGACCTGACGCGCCACGACCAGCGTGACAACCTGCTGTGCATCCGCAATGTGGTGCCGGCGCCTTTCCTGGGGCCGCGCTTTGCCTTTGCGCAGTCGACCACACTGTTTTCGGCCACGCTGGCACCCTGGCATTATTTCGCCGACCTGCTGGGCATGCCGCCGTCGACCGCCTGGATCGATGTCGATTCTCCATTCCACGCCAGCCAGTTGCAGGTACGGGTGGCGCGCGAGATATCCACCACCTGGCAGCGCCGCGCCGCGTCCATCGACCCCATCTGCGCCCTGATGGCGCAGCAGTACCGGCAGCAGCCGGGCAACTACCTGGCCTTCTTTTCCAGCTTCGACTATCTGCAGCAGGCCCGCGATGCGCTGAATCGACAGCATCCCGACATTCCCACCTGGCAACAGTCGCCACGAATGGCCGAAGCCGAGCGTGACGCCTTCCTGGCGCGTTTTACCTGCGGCGGGCAGGGCATCGGCTTTGCCGTGCTGGGTGGTTCCTTTGGCGAGGGCGTGGACCTGCCGGGCGAGCGCCTCATCGGCGCCTTCGTCGCCACGCTTGGGCTGCCGCAGTTCAATCCGGTCAATGAACAACTGCGCGAACGCATGCAGACCCTGTTCGGCGCCGGCTACGACTACACCTATCTCTATCCCGGACTGCAGAAAGTGGTGCAGGCGGCAGGGCGCGTCATCCGCACCGAAACCGATCAGGGCACGGTCTGGCTGATCGACCAGCGCTTCGCCCGCCCGGAAGTCCAGGCCCTGTTGCCAGGCTGGTGGCAGGTGGAGCAGGGCTAGCGCGGCTGCTCGTTCTTCTGCCTCTTCCATGGTCCGCTTGTTGCTTGATGTGGTGTGATGTTGCTTGATTGTTACGCTTTTGCATGAAGTCACAACAGCGCAGCATGTCGGCACAACAATCCATCCTGTGCTCTCTCAGCCACTATCAGGGTTTTCCCGAGTGACAAGTTTTTCGGATCGCATACGATAGCGATGCGTTTTCGCGGCTAGAGACGAGCCGCCAGCACATCGGTCGCCAAGGCGCGCAGGCAGGCGTTCAATGAAATGTTGTTCATCTTCAGTCAGAAATTTGTGAACGGTGTGCGGGCAGATGTGCCAAATCTGCGACGGATTTAATTGCAATGTGTCACTAATAGGCGACAAAGGCGTTGCGAGAAAGATAAGATGCTGACCTTGTTCTTCAGCATTTCCTACCGGGAACTGAACAGCTTCTTTTCGAAAATTTTCAAGTTTTGCTCAATTGAAGGTTGCGATATCAGGATTTGTTTGTTTTAATGACAACATCTGAAATGTGGTCGTTTTTATAACATTTCTTCATCCTGGCCCATGGGGACTTCTTCGCTGCACGCGGGGAAACTGACCGCCGACAGAGCGGAGCGATGCACGTAGCCAACCAATGGCGAAAATTGAGAAGGCTTAGCGATTTTTAACAAGGTTTAGGGCAGGTCCGATGCCTCTGGCCAAAAGCCGGCACCCGTGATCCTGAGCAGGGAGCAAAGAAATGGGAAACGATATCTCCAACTTGCTGAGCAAGTTCGGGGCAACTGTGGATGGCTATCTAGAAATCGAGGCCGCGATCGACTACAAGGAGCCGGTGCGCAAGCCCGCTGCGCCCAAGGTGGTGGTCGAGGCTGCGCCCGCAGTCCAGCAGCAGGCTGAACGGGTGGCCGAGCAGGTGGCACAGGCTGCTCCGGCCGTGGTCAAGAGCGTGCCGCCCATCATGGTGGCCAAGTCGGTGGCGCCCCAGCAGCGTATCGAACCCGTGATGGATCCGGTGGTGGATGTGGATGTGGCGGCGGCCAAGGTCGAGGCCCCTGTTTCGGCACCGCATCCCGCCCCCATGGCGGCCCTGGTCTCGTCGACCCTGGCGCCAGCGTCCAGCCCCTTGCCTGCGGAAATCCCGGCGCAGCCACAAGTTCAAGCTGAAGCTGAAGTTCAAGTTCAAGCCCAATCGGATTCACCCGAGCCCCAGCCGGCCGACGCCGCCCTGGTCACGCGTGAGGCCATCGCGCCCGCGCCGGCACCCCTGGCGGCTGCGCTGGTGACAGCGACCGCTCCTGCCGTGATGCCCACGGTGGTGGCGGATGCCGCCGTGCCTTCCATGCTGCGTTCGCTGCTGGGGGAAGTCGCCCAGCAACGTCAGTCCAAACAAGCGGCCGGCGCCAACCATGCGCTGGCCAGCCTCACGCCCTCCACGCCGGCCCAGGTCATTGCCATCGTCTCGCCCAAGGGCGGGGTGGGCAAGACCACCCTGTGCTCGGCACTGGCCTGCGCGCTGGCGCGGCACGGCCGGGTGATCGCCATCGATCTCGATCCCCAGAATGCCCTGCAATACCACCTGGGTGTGAGCGCATTGCCCGAACCCGGCAGCGCCGGCCCGGCGCCCGCGGCGGTCCCCGCCGAGGCGCCCGACTGGCGTGCCACCTGGCGTGAAGGCAGCGCCGGCACCAAGGTGGTCACCCATGACGTGGTGGCGCACCAGGGCGAGGCCGGGATTGCCCGGCAGATGGCACTCGATCCGCACTGGCTGACGCGTCAGCTGCAGGCCATGGACCTGCAGCCGGGCGACGTGGTCATGCTGGACCTGCCGGCCGGGCAGAGCGCCTACTTCGACCAGGCCCTGCAAGCGGCCGACCAGGTGGTGGCGGTGGTGACCCCCGATGCCGGTTCCTTCCTGGCGCTGGAACATATGCGCCAGGCCCTGCATGGCCGCAACAACTGCCGCTACATCGTCAACAAGTACAACGCCGCCCGCACCTTCAGCCAGGACATGCTGGAAGTCCTCAAGCGCTGGATGGGGTCGCGCCTGGCTGGCGTGATCGCACTGGACCACGCCATCAGCGAAGGCCTGGCCTACGGCTTCAATCCGCTGGTCAAGGCCGGGCATTCGCCGGCCTATGACCAGCTCCGGACCATCAGCGAGCAATTGCACGCCGAGGTCGTCAAATCCGCCCTTGCAGGTGGACGCGCATCATGAGTCAACCGCAAGCGCAGTCGCCATCCCGTTCCTCCAAGACCCGCCAGGCAGCTACTGCCGCCGACCCGGCCGCACCCACCTCCAACCGCCTGCAGACCTGGATCCAGACCTGGGGCGAGCGCCTTGAAGCACTGCCCCGGCGGCCGCGTCGCTGGCTGCAGCTGGGCCTGCTGCTGGTGGCGGTACTGCTGGCACTGCTGCTGGTGTCGGTGCCGCTGGAGTTCTATACCCAGTGCATCTTCGCGATCGGCTGCTTCGTGGCGGCGCTGATACTGCGCAAGCAGTCCGGCCGCTTCCCGGTACTGGTGCTGATCACGCTGTCGCTGATCGTCTCGATGCGCTACATGTACTGGCGCATCACCTCCACTCTGGCCTTCGAAGACTGGCTCGACATCATCTTCGGCTATGGCCTGCTGGCCGCCGAAATCTATTCGCTCATCGTGCTCACGCTGGGTTACCTGCAGACCGCCTGGCCCTTGCGTCGCAAGCCGCAGATGCTGACCATGCCGCCCTCGGAATGGCCGACGGTGGACGTCTTCATCCCGTCCTACAACGAGTCGCTGGACATCGTTTCGCTGACCATCTTCGCTGCCCAGGCCATCGACTGGCCGCAGGAGAAGCTGCGCGTGCACGTGCTGGACGACGGCCGTCGCGAAGACTTCCGCGAGTTCTGCAACAACATCGGCGTGAACTACCTGGTGCGCTCGGACAACAAGCACGCCAAGGCCGGCAACCTCAACGAAGCGCTCAAGGTCACCGACGGCGAATTCGTGGCCATCTTCGATGCCGACCACGTGCCGACCCGTTCCTTCCTGCAGATCTGCATGGGCTGGTTCTACAAGGACCCCAAGCTGGCGATGCTGCAGACGCCGCACTTCTTCTTCTCGCCCGATCCCTTCGAGAAGAACCTCAATACCTTCCGTTCCGTACCCAATGAAGGTGAACTGTTCTACGGGCTGGTACAGGATGGCAACGACCTCTGGAACGCCGCCTTCTTCTGCGGCTCCTGCGCCGTCATGCGCCGTACCGCATTGATGGAGATCGGCGGCATCGCCGTCGAGACCCTGACCGAGGACGCCCACACGGCGCTGAAGATGAACCGTGCCGGCTACAACACCGCCTATCTGGCCATCCCCCAGGCGGCCGGTCTGGCCACCGAGAACCTGGCGCGTCACATCCGCCAGCGGGTGCGCTGGGCGCGTGGCATGGCGCAGATCTTCCGGGTCGACAACCCCCTGCGCGGCAAGGGCCTGAAGCTGGGGCAGCGGTTCTGCTACCTCAACGCCATGCTGCACTTCTTCTATGGCTTGCCGCGCCTGATCTTCCTGACCGCACCGCTGACCTACCTGTTCTTCGGTGCCCACATCTTCCACGCCTCGGCGCTGATGATCACGGCCTATGTGCTGCCGCACGTGCTGCACGCCAGCCTGACCAACTCGCGCATCCAGGGGCGTTTCCGCCATTCGTTCTGGAACGAGGTCTACGAGACCGTGCTGGCCTGGTACATCCTCGGCCCGGTGCTGCTGGCGCTGGTGAACCCCAAGCTGGGTGGCTTCAACGTCACCGACAAGGGCGGCATCATCCTCGACAAGCACTTCGACTGGAAGCTGGCGCGCCCCTACATCGTGCTGCTGCTGCTGAACCTGCTGGGCATGGTCTTCGGCGTCTGGCAGCTGGTGATGGGCGACCCCAATGCGATGACCACCATCCTCATCAACATGGCCTGGACGCTGTACAACGTCATCATCAGCAGCGCCGCCATGGCGGTGGCTTCCGAAACCCGCCAGGTGCGCAGCGAGCCGCGCGTGGCTGCCGAGCTGCCGGTGCGCATCAAGCTGGCCGATGGCAATGAGGTCAGCGGCACCACGCTGGACTTTTCGCAGAAGGGCATTGGCCTGCGCCTGCCCAAGGGCGTGACGATCGCCCGTGGCCAGCACATCAATGTGACGCTGTTCCGCAACCAGCAGGAGAAGGAATTCCCGGCCGTGGTGGTGTTCAGCCGTGGCGAAATGGTCGGCGCCCAGTTCCATGAGCTGACCCTGCGCCAGAACAGCGAACTGGTCCGCCTGACCTTCTCGCGCGCCGACATCTGGGCCAACAACTGGGGCAAGAGCCGTCGCGATACGCCGTTGAAGGCTTTGCGCGAGGTCTCGCTCATCGGTGTGAGCGGCGTCAAGGAACTCATTCGGGCCACCCTGATCCAGCTGCGCCTGTGGCGCGATACGCGGCGCCCGCCGGCGGCGGCTGCCGCCAAGCAGGATCCGGTGGTGGAAGCCGCGCCGGCAGCTGCGGCAGCAGCGGCCGCAGGCACTCCCGTAGCAGCAGCGGCAGGTGCGGTCCCGGCCGATGTGGTGGTTCAGGCATTCGACAAATCAATGGAAAAACAATGAAAAACAAGCAGTCTCCTGGAAAGAACCCGACTTTCCGTCGGCGCTCCATCTGTCTGATCATGGCCGGCGTAGTGGCCTCGGGCAGCCTGCCGATCCAGGCCCTCGCGGCTGCCGCGGCGGCCCCTGCAGCTCCCTCTGCCGCCGGTGGTGCTACTGGTGCGGCCACCTCGCCGATGGCCGGTGATCCCTACAACTTCAGCCTCACGCAACTGGGCCGTGGCTATCCGATCACGCTGCACGGCGTGGATGCCACCGACAGCGTCGGCTTCGACGTGCCGGCCAACCAGGTGGTGACCGGCGCCAACGTGACCCTGCAATACACCTATTCGCCGGCGCTGCTGCCGGACCTGTCGCAGATCAACGTGATGGTCAACGACGTGGTGGCCGGCAGCATCCCGCTGCCCAAGGAAAATGCCGGTGCCCTGCAGACCAGCAAGGTCGAGATTCCGGCCAAGCTGATCACCGAGTTCAATCGCCTGAGCCTGCAGTTCATCGGTCACTACACCATGGGGTGCGAGAACCCGTTGCATTCCAGCCTGTGGGCACGCGTGAGCAACGAATCGGTGCTGGCCCTGCAGACCACGCCGCTGCCGATGAAGGACGACCTGTCAATGATGCCGCTGCCGTTCTTCGACCGCCGCGACATGCGCATGCTGAACCTGCCCTTCGTGTTCGCCGCCGCGCCTGACAATGGCACCCTGGAAGCCGCCGGCACGCTGTCGTCCTGGTTCGGGGCGCTGGCCAGCTATCGTGGTTCGCGCTTCCCGGTGCAGATCAACGCCTTGCCGGCCAAGGGCAATGGCGTGGTGCTGGTCAGCAGCGAAGGCGCCAGCCAGATCGGCGCACTGGAAATCGCCGCCCCCAAGGGCCCGACCCTGACCATGGTGACCAACCCCAACGATCCCAACGGCAAGCTGCTGCTGGTGACCGGCCGCAATGCCGAAGAGGTCAAGCGTGCCGCTGCGGCCGCCGCCCTGGGCAACAAGGCGGTGGCCGGCAATTCGGTGGTGATCGACAAGCTGCAACCGGTGGCGCCGCGCAAGCCTTACGATGCGCCCAACTGGCTGCCCACCGACCGTCCGGTGAAGCTGTCCGAACTGATCGATGCCAAGCGTCTCAATGTGTCCGGCTACAACCCGGGCGACATCACCATTCCGCTGAACTTCCCGCCGGCGCTGTCGAGCTGGCGCCAGGACGGTGCCAAGCTGGACCTGCACTATCGCTATACACCGCAGCCGCGTTCGAGCAATTCCTCGCTGATCGTCAGCTTCAACGATGGTCTGATCAAGTCCGACGTACTGCTGCCCCGCGACAAGCTGGACCAGGGCCTGCTGGCCGCC
The DNA here is from genome assembly GCF_002870055.1 of Herbaspirillum sp. BH-1. Classification (NCBI taxonomy): domain Bacteria; kingdom Pseudomonadati; phylum Pseudomonadota; class Betaproteobacteria; order Burkholderiales; family Oxalobacteraceae; genus Herbaspirillum; species Herbaspirillum sp. BH-1. The sequence goes on from NZ_PKOI01000001.1 coordinate 103,265, forward strand.
ATCAAGAGCGATGCCCTGGAGCGCGAGATGAGCGTGCGCCTGCCGCTGGAGACCGCGGCCCTGCAATCGCGCCTGCAACTGCGCTACATGTATGACTACGTCAAGCAGGGCGAGTGTGCCGACATCATCATCGACAACGTGCGCGGCAGCATCGATCCTGAATCCACCATCGACCTGCGCGGCTACGACCACTTCATGGCCATGCCCAACCTGGGCGTGTTCAAGGATGCCGGCTTCCCCTTCACACGCATGGCCGATCTGTCCGAGACTGCCGTAGTCCTGCCGGACAACGCCAGCGATGCCGACCTGGCGGCCTACCTGACCGCGCTGGGCCGCTTCGGCAGCGCCACCGGCTACCCGGCCACGGGTGTGGCCGTGACCCAGGCCGCGCAGATCGCCAAGTTCGCCGACAAGGACCTGCTGGTGATGGCCTCGGGCCAGAACCAGCCCCTGCTCAAGCAATGGGCCGACCATCTGCCCACCCTGGTGACCGGCGACAAGCAGCGCTTCGACCTGTCGGACCTGGCACTGCGCGTGGGTGGCTGGCTGGGCCTGGACCCGAAGGCTGCGCAGCGTCGCACCCGTCTGCAGATGGCCTTCTCGGGCGGTGACCCGACTTCCTACCTGACCGGCTTCGAGTCGCCGCTGGACGGCAGCCGCAGCGTGGTGGTGCTGGCCGGTGGCGACAAGCTGGGCCTGTCGCAGATCATGTCGGCCCTGGCCAGCAAGGAAGCCGAATCCGGTGCCGTCCAGGGTAGCCTGGTGGCGGTGCGCGGCGAGAGCATCGAACCGCTGCTGGCAGAGCAACAGTATTTCGTGGGTAGTATGTCGCCGCTGCGCATGCTGCGCTGGTGGCTGTCGCAGCACGTGGTGAGCATGTTCCTGATGGTGGCCCTGGGCATCCTGTTGCTGGGTGGCCTGGCCTACCTGACCCTGCGCGCCAAGGCGAGAAAGCGCCTCAATGCGTAAGGCCGGGCATTCGGTAGTGAACAGGGCCGCCTCCCCACGCCGGCGCCGGGTGGTCGGCCTGCTGGGCGCACTGGGCGGCTTGGCAGCCACACCGTGGCTGCCAGCCCTGGCCGCGACCCAGCAGAACTGCACAGCCCAGGATTGGCCGGCATGGCAATCCTGGGCTGCAGCACATGTACAGGACGATGGCCGGGTGCTGCACTCCAGCCTGCTGCCCAATCACACTACCTCCGAAGGCCAGTCCTACCACATGCTGCTGGCGCTCATCGCCAACGATGCCACGCGCTTTGCCAAGGTCTGGAACTGGACCCTGCACAACATGCTCGGCAACGACCCCGGCAAGATCCTGCCGGGCTGGTTGTGGGGGCAGGGCAGTGACGGCAAATGGCAGATGCAGGACGCCAATTCGGCCTCCGACGCCGATCTCTGGATCGTCTACACCCTGCTGGAAGCGGCGCGCCTGTGGCAGCGTCCGCAATACCGCAAGCAGGCGCTGGAGCTGCTGGACAATATCGAAGCCAAGCTGGTGGTGGACCTGCCCGGCCTGGGCAAGATGCTGCTGCCGGGGCCGCAGGGCTTCAACCAGCGCAATGCGCTGTGGACGCTCAATCCCAGCTATCTGCCGCTGCCGCTGCTGCGCCGCCTGCAAAAGGAACGACCCAACGGTCCCTGGCAACAACTGGCCGACAATACACTGCGCATGATCCAGGGCTCGGCGCCTCGCGGCTACGTGGCCGACTGGGTGGCCTACCGCATGCTGACGGTGCAGTCCGGGCAGTTCCAGGTCGATCCCGCCAAGGGCGACCTGGGCAGCTATGACGCCATCCGCGTGTATCTGTGGGCCGGCATGACCTCGCCCCGCGATCCGGCGGCCGCGCCGCTGCTGGCGGCACTGGATGGCATGCGCCAGAGCCTGGCCGCGACCGGTGTGCCGCCCGAAAAGGTCCAGGTGACCACGGGCGCGACCGAAGGACAGGCACCGTTCGGCTTTAGCGCCGCGCTGTTACCCTATCTGGTCGCCAAGGGCGAAACCGCCATGGCGGCGCAACTGCAGCGTGCCGTCACGCAACAACTGGAGAACGGACTGGCGCAGCCTGACCCGCGCCCCGAAATCCTGTATTACAACGTCATGCTGGGCCTGTTCGGATTGGGATGGGTCGAGAAACGCTATCAGTTCCGCGATGACGGAACGCTTAATTTGTCCTGGGAGAAGTCATGCGCGCGCGCCGTTCAACGCTAGCCATCGGAGTCCTGAGCGCGCTGCTGGGTGTGGCCGCTCATGCGGCCGAGCCGGAGCTGGCGGCTCAACTGATCGAACAGGGCCAGTACTGGCAGGCACGCGACAACTCGCAGCGTGCCGCCGAGGTGTGGCAGAAGGTCTTGCAACTGGATGCCAACCAGGTCAACGCCCTCTACGGCATGGGCCTGGTCGGCGTGAAACAGAACAAGCCGCAGCAGGCCAAGCAGTACCTGGACCGCCTGCAGGCGCTGTCGCCACAACCCTGGCAGGCCAACCAGCTGGCGCAGGACATCGCCCTGGCCAAGCCGGAAAACAAGGCCCTGCTGGCCGAAGCCCGCCGCCTGGTCGACGCCGGTGAACGCGACCGCGCCACCGACACCTTCCGCAAGATGTTCAACGGACTCACCCCGCAAGGCACGATAGGGCGCGAGTACTACAACAACCTGGCCTTCAACGACGCGGCCTGGCCCGAAGCGCGCAAGGGCATGGAACGCCTGCTGCGCGAAACCCCGGACGACAGCATCCTGGCCCTGTTCTACGCCAAGCAGCTGGCACGCCACGAAGATAGCCGTCTGGAAGGCATCCGCCAGCTGGCACGCCTGTCGAAGAAGACCGACATCGGCGGCGACGCCGACGAAAGCTGGCGCCTGGCGCTGATCTGGCAGGGGCCGCCGTCGCCGGCACAGTATTCGCTGTTCGAAGAATTCATCAAGAGCCATCCCGACGACCAGCAGATCCGCGATTTGCTGGCCAAGGGCCGCCAGCAGGTGGCCGTCGGCCAGCAGCCGACCGTGGTTGGACGCGGCCTGCAGGCCCTGGAAAAGGGCGACCTGCAGGAAGCCGAGAAGGCCTTCCAGGAGCGCCTGTCCTCGCATCCCGACGATGTCGATGCCCTGGGTGGCATGGGCGTCATCCGCCAGCAGCAGAACCGCCTGGCCGAGGCTGAGCCCTTGCTGGCCCGCTCGGTCGCCAGGGGCGGCACGTCCTGGAAGAAAGCCCTGGACAGCGTGCGCTACTGGCTGCTGATCCAGCGTGGCCGTGACCTGCAGGCACGCGGCCAGACCGCGCAGTCGCAGGATGCCCTGGCCCAGGCCATGCGCCTGGACCCCAAGAGCCTCGATGGTCGCGTGGCCATTGCCGATATCCAGGCCAGTGCCGGCCAGTACGAAGCCGCCACTGCCAATTACCGCCAGGTGCTGGCGGCGCAGCCCAAGCAGGTGCCGGCCATCCGTGGCCTGGTCAACGTGCTGGCGCAGACCGGCCACGCCGATGAAGCCCTGCGCCTGCTGGACCAGCTGACCCCGGCGCAGCAGAACGAATTCGGCGACCAGGGGCGCCTGCGTGCCCTGCGCGCACGTCAGCAGGCCAGCCTGGCCGAGCAGCGCAACGACATCGATGGCGCCCTGGCAGCCATGCGCGAGGCCGTCAAGAACGACCCCGACAACGTCTGGACCACCTTCGACCTGGCCCGCCTGTACGTCAAGGCCGGGCAGGCCAAGCAGGCGCGCACCACCATCGACGACTTCACCCGCGAACATCGCGACAACGTCGAAGCCCTGTATGCCAGCGCCTTGCTGTCGGTGGAAATGGAGCAGTGGCAGGACGCCCTGGACACGCTGCGCCGCATCCCCGATCAGCGCCGTACCGCCGCCATGAACGAGCTGGCCAGCCAGGTGACACTGACCATCCAGGTCAATCACGCCACCGAACTGGTCAAGACCGGCCAGCGCCAGGAAGCCCTGGTCCTGCTGGATCGCGTGCAGCCGCAGGCGGCCGGCAATCCGGAGCGCACCGGTACCCTGGCCTCGGCCTATGTCGATGCCGGCGACGCCCCGCGCGCCATGGCGATGATGCAGCCGCTGGTCAATCCACCGGCCACGCCCTCGGTCAATACGCGCCTGCAATACGCCTCCATCCTGCTGCGCGCCGGCGAAGATGCGCAGGTCTACAACATGCTCACCGCCTTGCAGAACCAGAGCATGAATGCGGCCACCCGCAAGCAATACGACGACCTGCGTTTCCTCTACCGCGTGCGCCAGGCCGAACGCCTGCGCCAGGGCGGTGACCTGGCCGCCGCCTACGACACCCTGGCTCCGGCACTGGCACAGCGCCCCACCGACAACGACGCCATCGCTGCCCTGGCCCGCATGTTCAATGCGGCTGGCGACAACCTGCGCGCACTGGCCCTGTACCAGCCGCTGGTGCAGCGCAATCCGCGTGACGCCAACGTCCTGCTGGGCGCGGCCGACACCGCCGTGCAGGCCCGCGAGAATGCCTACGCCCTGAAGCTGCTGGACCAGTTCGGCAAGCTCGACAGCAGCGACCCCACCACCCTGACCGAGGCGGCACGCATCTATCGCGCCCTGGGCAAGACCGGTGAGGCCACCGCACTGCTGCGCAAGGCCGTGGCGATTGAGAACGGTGCGCGCCAGCGCACGCTGGCGGCGCAGGGCAATGGCTTCGATCCGGCCATCAATCCCTTCCGCACCCAGCGTCGCCTGCCGGGCAGCGACGACATGGCCGCCATTCCGCCGCCGGCCGAAACCATGCTGCGCCCGGTGGCCATGGCTGCGCCGGCCGTGGTCGATACACTGCCCATGCCGGCCAATCCGGCCATGGCGCAGCGCCAGTTGCAGGCGCAGCAGGCCCTGCAAGCACAACAAGCCCAGCAGGCCCAACCAGCGCCGGCCTACGGCACCGCACTGGGTCCGGTGTTCAGTTCGGCCGCACCGGTGGCTGCAGCACCGGTGCAGGGCGGGGCATATGCCCAGGCCCAGCCGGGCGTGCGCGCCAGAAATGCCAACGTCGCCAACGTCGCCAACGCCCCCACCACCGCGCTGCCCGGCGCGGCCACGGCCACCCAGCGCGCCCTGCTGGCCATGCAGGGAACGTCCGCCAATGGCGCCGCCGTGGACAACCTGAGCCCGGCCCAGCGCGCCCTGAACGACATCCTGCAATCGCGCAGCGCCTACGTCACGCAAGGTGTGGTAGTGCGCGGCAATGCCAGCGAGTCGGGCCTGAGCCGCATGAACGACATCGAGGCCCCGCTGGAGGTGAACATGCCCGTCGGTAACGACCGCGTGGCCGTGCGCATCACGCCGGTCTCGCTGGACGGCGGCACCCTCGGCGACGAACCGGCCAGCCGCTTCGGCGGTGGTGGCAGCAGTGCCACCGGCCTGGGCAAGCAGAGCGCCAGCGGCGTCGGGGTGGCGGTGGCCTACGAGCGTCCCGAGGATGGCGTCAAGGCCGACCTCGGCACTACGCCGCGTGGCTTCAAGTACCCCAACATCGTTGGCGGGGTGAGCGTGGAGCAGTCCTTCCCTGGCAGCAGCACCAACCGCTTCGCAGTGAACGTGTCGCGCCGCGCGGTCAACGACAGCATCACCTCGTTTGCCGGCAGCACCGATCCCCGCGCCGGTCTGTCCTGGGGCGGCGTGACCGCCAACGGCGGTCGTGCCGAGATGAGTTCGGACGATGCCCAGACCGGGGTCTACGCCTATGGCGCGCTGCACAGCCTGCGTGGCCGCAACGTGGAATCCAACACCCGGGTGGAACTGGGTGGCGGTGCCTACCAGTACCTCACCAATGCCGAGGACGAGAAGATGACCGCCGGCGTGTCGGCCACCGTCATCAGCTACGCCAACAACCAGAACTTCTATACCTACGGCCATGGCGGTTACTTCAGTCCGCAGGCCTACCTGGGACTGGGCGTGCCGGTCACCTGGGCCAAGCGTTCCGACAAGTTCACCTTCCAGCTCAAGGGCTCGGTGGGGATGCAGTATTTCCGCCAGGATGGGGCTGACTACTTCCCCACCGATGCCGCACTGCAGGCCGCCAGTGGTCGTCAGTACGCGCAGCAGACCAAGACCGGCCTGGGCTACAGCCTGGAAGGCAACGGCGAATACCGCTTCGCGCCCCGCCTGTTCGTCGGTGGCGCGCTGCGTCTGAACAATTCGAGCGACTTCCGTGAACTCAACGTCGCCATGTATCTGCGTTACACGCTGGAGGACATGCAGGGCAGCTTCCTGACCCTGCCGGTCAGTCCGTACCGTTCTCCTTATTCCAACTGATCCTTTTTATCGACATATCGCTATGGCTACTGCATCCGTTCTGGCAGGTCTGACTATCCTGGTGCTTGGCGAGAGCCACATGAGTCTGGCCGACCACCTCACCGAACCCCTCAACGCCAAGCTGACCCAGCTGGGCGCCAAGGTCCATTCCATCGGCGCCTGCGGCGCCAGCGCCGGCGACTGGCTGACCACCAAGAAGGTCGATTGCGGCGCCGACCAGGTCGACAACGGCAAGATCCAGATCAAGGGTCGCGAAGCCACCACCACCCCGATCGGCCAGCTCATCGCCAAGGACAAGCCGGATCTGGTGGTGCTGGTCATCGGCGACACCATGGCCTCCTACGACAAGCCGGACTTCCCCAAGGCCTGGGCCTGGCAGAGCGTGACCGGCCTGACCAAGGCGATTGCCGCCACCGGCACCAAGTGTGCGTGGGTCGGCCCGGCCTGGGGCAAGGCCGGCGGCATGTACGGCAAGAACGACGCGCGCACCCAGCTGATGTCGCGCTTCCTGGCTTCCAACGTGGCGCCCTGCACCTATATCGATTCGCTGACCATGTCCAAGCCCGGCCAATGGGTTACCACCGATGGCCAGCACTTCACCGTGGCCGGCTACAAGTCCTGGGGCAATGCCATCGGCGACGCGCTGGCCAAGCTGCCGGCCGACGCCGTGAGCAGCAAGGGAGCCAAGAAATGAAGGTGATGCAGGCACTGGCCGCCGCTGCGGCCCTGCTGTGCGGCGCCAGCGCGCTGGCTGCCGACATCCCGCTCTATCCCACCGGCCCGGCCGAGGATGCGGCCTTCATCCGCTTCGTCAACGCGACTTCCGAGCCCTTGCAGGTGCTGGCACAGAAGGGCCAGCCGCCGCTGAAGCTGGAAGCGGCCAAGCCGGTCTCGTCCTTCTTCCCGGTGACGGCCAAGTCGACCATCAAGGGTACCCTCACGGTCGGCGCCAGGAGCCTGGAGCTGGGCGTGCAGGCCAAGCCCGGCGAATTCGCCACGGTGGTGGTGCTGCCCGGTGCCAAGGGCATCAGCCAGGTGACGGTGCAGGACAACCCGGACGACTTCAACGGCCTGAAGGCCTCGCTGGCCTTCTTCAACCTGGATGCTTCCTGCGCCGGGGCGGCACTGCGCCCGGCCGGGCGTAACGCCGACCTGTTCAAGGACGTCAAGCAGGGCAGCCTGCAACGGCGCTCGATCAACCCGGTCAAGCTCTCGGTGCAACTGGTGTGCGGCGGTGCCAACACCGGCTCGGCGCTGGACCTGGGTGAACTGAAGGCGGGCGAACGCTACAGCGTGCTGCTGCTGCCATCGGACAAGGGACCGCGCCTGCTGGCGGCGACCGACAAGCTGGCCAACTGATCCATCGCCCGACTGCGCTGCCGCCATGGTCTTTGCCTCGCTTGAATTCCTGACGCTGTTCCTGCCGCTGTTCCTGTTGGTCTATGCGGTGGTGCCGCAGCGCGGGCGCAACCTCGTGCTGCTGCTGGGCAGCTGGCTGTTCTACGGCTGGCTGAGCCCGCTGTTCCTGTCGCTGCACGTGGTGCTGACCATCGTGGCCTGGGTCGGTGGCCTGCTGGTGGACCGCTCGCGCGAGGACGGGCGAGGGCGCGTGCGCCTGCTCACGGCGCTGGTGGTCTTCAATACGGCGGTGCTGGTCTGGTACAAGTACGCCAACATCGTCGCTGCCACCATCAGCGACCTGATGGTCCAGTACGGCGCCATGCCGCTGGCCTGGCAGAAGGTGGCGCTGCCGGCCGGCCTGTCCTTCATCGTGCTGCAGGCGATCTCCTATCTGGTGGACGTACACCGGCGCACGGTGGCGGTGGAGCGCAGCTTCATCAACTACGCCACCTACATTTCCATGTTCGGCCATTCGATCGCCGGCCCCATCATCCGTTACGACTGGGTGCAGCGCGAACTGACCCAGCGCTGGTTCAACTGGGAGAATTTTTCCCTGGGCGCGCGCCGCTTCATGGTCGGCATGGCCATGAAGGTGCTGGTGGCCGACACCCTCTCGCCGGTGGTGGATGCCGCCTTCCACCTGCAGCAGCCCGGCTTCGTGGACGCCTGGATCGGTTGCCTGGCCTATTCGCTGCAGCTGTTCTTCGACTTTTCCGGCTACAGCGCCATGGCCATCGGCCTGGGGCTGATGCTGGGTTTCCACTTCCCGGAAAACTTCAACCATCCCTACCTGGCCGGCAGCATCCAGGATTTCTGGCGGCGCTGGCACATCTCGCTCTCCAGCTGGCTGCGCGACTATCTCTACATCGGCCTGGGCGGCAACCGCCATGGGGTGTGGAAGACCTACCGCAACCTGTTCCTGACCATGGCCATCGCCGGTCTCTGGCATGGCGGCGACAGCTGGAACTACCTGCTCTGGGGCTCGGCCCACGGGCTGGCCCTGTGCCTGGATCGCGCCTGGTCGCGCTCATCCTTGCCCGCCATTCCGGGCTGGCTGGCGCATGTGCTCACGCTGCTGTTCGTCTGCCTGGCCTGGACCCTGTTCCGCTCGCCCGACTTCGCCACTGCCGCCACCATGTATGCCGGCCAGTTCGGGCTGCACGGCATGGGCTTGAGCGATGCACTGGCCGTGGTCTTGCGCCCGGTGCAGGCGCTGGCCGTGCTGCTGGGCCTGTTCTGGATCGTCGCGCCCCTGTGGCAGGAGGCCAGCCAGGTGCGCTGGGCCGATAGCGTGGTGTATCTCTGGTTCCTCCGGTTGTGGCCGGTGGCCGGCTTCCTGCTGTCCTTCGCGCTGATTGCCAGCCGCGAGACGGTGCCTTTCCTTTACTTCCAGTTCTGATCCCGCGAGTCCGCCATGAGCACGCCTCCCGTCTCCGCTCCCGCCACGCCGGCCGCCCCCAGCGCCCTGGCCCGGCGCGCCAGCCGCTGGGCCGGCCTGGTCCTGGCCGTGGTGCTGGCAGCCGGCCTGCTGGGTTGTGGCTGGCTGGTCTATGCCAGCAAGATCGAATGGCTGCCCGCCAGCTGGACCCGTGACGATGCCCTGCACGGTGAACTGACCCATCGCATCGCCAAGCAGCTGTCCAATGCCTGGCTGCCGGAACAGGCCGCCCGGCTGGAACGCGCCGGCAGCTGGCTGCTGCTGCATGACACCGGCCCCCGGGTGCGCAGCGGTTGCCCTGGCTGGCTGTTCCTGACCGAGGAATTGCAGGTCCACCGCGACGCCCAGGCCAACGCCCAGGCCAAGCTGCAGGCCGTCATCGCGCTGCGCCAGAAGCTGGCCCAGCGCGATATCGCCCTGCTGGTGGCGGTGGTGCCCGACAAGAGCCGCATCGCCGCCGCGCAGTTGTGCGGCCTGTCGCGCCCGGCCCAGCTGGAAACGCGCGCCACCCAATGGGTCGCCGGCCTGCAGCAGGCCGGTGTGCGCACCATCGACCTGGCCCCCACGCTGGCACCGCTCGGTGCCTCGGCCTGGCTACGCACCGATACCCACTGGAACGAAACCGGCGCGCAGGCCGCGGCTGCGGTGATTGCCGCGCAGGTGCGTGCCGCCGGCCTGCAGCCCACGCCGGCGCAGGCCTATCAGGCCCAGCCCGGCCCGCTGGCGCGCCGCCCCGGCGACCTGGTCCACCTGGCCGGCCTGGACTGGCTGCCACTGCGCTGGCAACCCCAGCCGGAAGAGGTCGCGGCTACCGAATTCAAGGAAGTGGCAGCAGCGGGGCCTGCACCGACTGCACCGGCCGAAGCCACCAAGGGAGGCGACGACCTGGACGACCTGCTGGGTGACCAGCAGCTGCCCAATGTGGCCTTGATCGGCACCTCGTTCTCGCGCAATTCCAACTTCGTGGGCTTCCTGCAGCAGGCGCTGGGTGCCAGGATCGGCAGCTTCGCCAAGGATGGCGGCAAATTCTCCGGCAGCGCCAACGAGTATTTCTCCAACCCTGCCTTCACCCAGACACCGCCCAAGCTGGTGGTATGGGAAATCCCCGAGCGCGATCTGCAGACGCCGTATGAGGCGATCAGGCTGGGGCGGTGAATAACAAGGTAGTTTGTTGTTCATAAGCAATAATCTGTTCCTCGCTTCCATCGCTCTCCCCCCCGCTTTGCTGGAGGCCAACCCCCGGGCCTGCTAAACTTGCCGATCCGCCCACTGTGCAGGGCGGGTTCCAGGCATGGTCCTGGCCAACCTCCACGACAAATTGACAGAAGAATTCGACCCCGCTCCCCTTGCGGACGAGCATGAATCAGGCTCCTTCGAGAGCTATTTCCGCGATCCCGCGCAGGCCGCCGAAGCGCCCCTGGCCTGGGGCCTGGGCCAGCGGCTGGATGTGCTGGACGCCCTGCGCGGCCTGGTCTCCGGCGGCCAGGCGGCGGCACGCCTGCGCATCTGGGTGTTCCTGGAACTGGCGGCCCAGCCGCAAGGCAGGCTGCAGCGCGAGGACCTGAACCAGCTGTTCTACGCCCTGAAACCCGAGGCCATGGACGCCGCGCTCAAGCGCCTGCGCGACCTGGGCCTGCTGGTCTGGGATGCTACCGACCAGGATTACCAGCTCTCGCCCATCGCCCAGCAGGTGCAAGCCCTGCTGGCACCGCTCACGCGCGCCGTCGGCGAGGACGACGAGATGGCCGCGCTGCTCTCGCAGGTGGCCGGGGCCCAGGCCCTGGGCCTGTCCGACGCCAGCCAGATCCGCCACCTGCATGCCCAGCTGGCGCGCCTGCATGACCAGTTCGCCGATGCCATCGAAAGTGGCTCGGAAGCCCTGCTGCGTGAAGCCCAGCCGCGTTTCGAGCGCGCCCTGAAACTGGTCAACCGTGCCGGCGAGGCCCTGACCGCCCTGATCCGCAGCGAACATGCCGATGCCCGCCTGGAGCGCGAAGCCCGCGCCCTGGGCAATGGCCAGGCCCGTCTGTTGACCATGGCCAGCCAGTTCACCCGCGCCCTGCAACAGGCTGACCGCCAGCGCGTCACGCTCGGCAGCACCGGCGTGACCAGTTCGGACGTGCGGCGCTGGCTGCAGAGCCATCCCGACCTGTCCTCCCTGATGGGGGAGGCGCTGTCCATGGGCGTCAAGCCGGTCTTCGTCAGCGGCCACGAATTGCTGGACGTGGCCGAGGGCGAGTTCGAACGCGACCGCCCCGACGCGCAACGCTCGCAAGGCCTGCCGCCCCCCGCCCAGGCAGTGGAGGGCAAGATCGAAGCGCTGCGCATGCCGGTCGAACTGGGTGACCTGATCGCCCAGCTGGGCCGGCTGGGCGCCATGCCGCAAGAGAGTGGCGCGGAACCACCTCAGCCACAGCCGCTGTCGACCGTGGTACTGGGCGGCAGCTTCGGCAAGGCCGCCTATCGCCTGCAGTTGCTGCCGCTCTTGGGCGACCGCCAGGCGCAGACCCTGCAGGGCCAGACCGGCGACCTGGCGCGCCTGCCGTGGCAGGCCGGTTTCCTGCCGCTGGTCGAGAAAATCGATGACCCGGATGTCGCCGCCATCAGTGGCGGCGCCATCCATCCAGATCCATCCCCGGAAAGACCGAATGAGTGAGACCCTAGACGAGGCCGGCCTGCTGGCCGCCGAACTGCTGGCCCGCCGCTGGCTGCCGCGCAAGCATCCGCGCGTGCGCCGCGCCCTGATCGATGCCGACCTGTGGCAGGCGCTGCAGGACCGGCTGGCGCAGGTGGGCCTGCGGCTGGTGGACAATATCCACGCCGACCACATCAGCGTGGCGCTGGTGCGCCCGGCCGAGTACGCCGTCTTCGGCGAAGCCGGCATGAATGCCAACAACAACATCGACCTGCCACGCGATGCGATCTCGCTGCTGGTGGTGCTGTGGTCGCTGATCGTGCTGCCCAAGCGCGAGCGCCAGTCGGCGCGCGCCGCTGGTGACGCCGGCGAGCAGCAGGAAGAGATGTTCCACACCGACAAGCCCATGCCCAGCGCCGCCGAGGTCAGCCCGGTGGTGTCCTATCGATCGCTGCTGGCCGACTTCGGTACGCAGCTGGGCAAGAAGATGCGCATGGACGGCAACCTGCGTCGCCTGGAAGCCCACGGCTTTATCGTGCGACGCGGTGACGACATCGCCGAAGGCCCCTTGCTGGACCTGCTGCTGGACTACGACGCCCTGGCGCCGCGCATCCTCGATGGGGCCCTGGGCGAAGTGCTGGCCCGCGCCACTGCCCGTGAAGAAGCGGCAGCGGCTGACCAGGCCACGCCCGCGCAGTCGGCAGACGAAGAAGGAGAATTCTGATGTTCCACCTGCAATCGCTGGAACTGCTGCAGTGGGACTATTGCCAGCGCCTGACGCTGCCCCTGGACGGTTCCATCATCACCATCGCCGGCCCCAATGGGTCCGGCAAGACCACGCTGCTGGACGCCATGCGGACCCTGCTCGGGCTGGAGTGCTCGGGCGGGCGCAGCTACAAGACCTATGCCCGGCACGCCAATGCCGACACCACCTGGCTGCGCGCCACGGTGGACAACCGTCCGCATGGCCGCCAGACCTCCACCCGTCCGTTCGCCCGCAACCTGCTCTATGCCGATCAGGTCACGCTGGCCTGCCGCATCGAGCGCAACGGTGGCGACTGGCAACGACGCTATTGCATGAGTGATGGCGATGTCGCCATCGAAACCCTGGCACAGTTGCCGGAGAAGGACTGGCTGGGCCTGGACCACTGGCGCAAGCGTCTGGAAGGCGCCGGCCTGTCGCGCGCGATCGCCCGCGTGCTGGCGCTGGAGCAGGGCCAGACCGACCGCCTGTGTGAATTCTCACCCAAGGAATTGCTGCGGCTGGTGTTCGAGGTCTTCGGTGACCAGGAAGTGCTGGACCGCTACGAAGAAGCCCGTCGCCACCAGCGCGACCTCGCCGCGGAAGTGACCCTGGCTGAGCAGGAACTGGCCTATAGCGAGGCGCAACTGGCGCAGCTCGACAGCCGCGTGACCCTGTATCGGCAATACCAGGGCAAGCTGCGCGAGCGTGAAATCCTGGCCGCCGAAGTGATCCCCGTGCTGCGCTGGCATGAAGAGCGCCAGACCACGGCCGGCCGCCTGCGCGAATTGCATCGCCAGCGCCTGCATCACAACGAGCAGCGTCGCCAGCGCAGCAGCGATGCGCTGCAGCTGTCGGCACTGCTGACGCAACAGCAGGCCGCCCGCGAAAAGGTGAGCACGCTGGAACGCGACAAGGCCGAGGCCCAGCAGGCCCAGCAAAAGGCCCGCGATGCCGAAAAGCCGGTCGAGGAACTGGTCAAGCAGGCCGATGAACTGCTGGCCCTGTCGGCAGTGGAAGGCGATGCCGCGCAACTGCTGTCACGGGTAGAAGAACTGGAGCAGCAGAAGGGCGCATTGAACGACCGCTGGCGCGACCTGGAGCAGCAGCGCAAGGAAGCCCAGGGCGCCCTGGAACGCCTGAGCGGACAGCGCCAGGCGCCCAAGCCGGGCGATGTGCAGCAGTTCAGCCGCAGCCTGCGCCAGGCCGGCATTACGCACCATATCCTGGCCGATGTCATCGAGATCGGTGACGACCACTGGCGCGCCGCCGCCGAAGGGGTGCTGCGCGCCTCCTGCTGGGTGGTGGTGCTGGACGACCCCAAGGATGAAGCTGCCGCCATGGCCCTGGCCGAGCGCGAGCGCTATCGTCACTACGTGGTGTCGGACGCCGCCACCGCACCGGCCCAGCCGGCGGCAGACAGCCTGCTGGCGGTGCTGCGGTTCTCCGCCAAGGCGCCGTCCTGGCTGCTGCGCCAGCTGGCGCAGATCCGCCGCGTGGACGATACCGTCGAGGGTGCGCGTCTGGGCGGCGAATGGATCACGCCGCAAGCCTATTGGCGCGATGGCCGGGGCGGACGCAGCGTCTGGCGCGATCCGGGTGACTATCAGTTCGGCGCCGCCGCCATGGCCTCGCGCCAGGCCTCGATCCAGAAACGCCTGGCCACGCTGGACGATCAGCTCACCGATGTCGTGCTCAAGCAGAGCGAGGTCAAGCGCCAGCTGGAGGCCGCCAAGAAAGCCACCGAAGGCCACCTGGCCGCCGAGGAACTGGCGCGCCGCAGTGAAGAATTCGAGCAGGCCAGACGCCAGTTGCCCTCGCTGCGCGCAGCCCGCGTGGCCGCCAGCGAACGCTGGGCGCAACTGGATGCGCAGCATGCCAACGCCATCGAACAGCGCACCATCATCGACGGCAAATACCAGGGCCTGCAGCGCCGCCTGCGCGACACCGAAGGCGACCTGGCCGGCCAGGAGCGCGACTGGCGCACCCGCCACGACGAGCAGCGCGCCCGTGCACTGGCCTCGCGGGCGCAGAAGGGGCGCTTCCCGCAACGCTGGATCGGCGCCGACGCCGTGCAGGCGCTGTACGAGAAATACAGCAACGCCAAGCAGGCCGAACTGCGCATGGCGGCGGTGGAAACCGAGCTCGACAGCGGTCAGTGGGAAAAGGACGGCACCGTCGAAGACAAGCACCTCATCATGCAAGGCACGGTGGGCAACCAGCGCAACGAACTGGACTCGCGCAAGATCAGCAATGCCCAGGCCGAGGAAGCGGTGGGCAATGCCCGCGAGCGCTACATCGACGTGCTGCGCGCCACCGTGCGCCGCTATCGCAAGAACATCGTCGATCTCGGTGCGCTGGCCGGCGTGATCGTCAGCGCCGACCTGCCGCACCTGGACAACGACGACACCGTGCTGCGCCAGGCCGAACTGAAGGTCAGCTTCAACTTCGACGGCAAGGGGGAGATCGGCCTGAACGACGGCGAAGCCTCGGGCGGGCAGCAGGTCATCAAGTCGCTGATCCTGCTGGTGGGCTTGTTGAAGGATGACGACATGCCGGGCGGCTTCGTCTTCATCGACGAACCCTTTGCCCACCTGGATGTGCGCAACATTCAGCTGGTCGGCAACTTCCTCAAGTCGACCCGCGCCCAGTACGTGCTGACCACACCGATCACCCACAACGTGGAAGTGTTCGAGCCGGCCGATATCACGCTGGTGACCTCGAAGAAGCCGCGTGAGGCCCGCTGGGCGCCGCCCATCGGGGTGTTGCAGCGGCGACTGCGGCTGGACGCCTGAAGCACCGGACCATGAGTGCGTTGCTAGAGACCCCGCATGGCCGCGATCAGCATGATCTGGTCGCCGCCCATGCGGTGCCAGACAGCTTGCTGCTGCTGGACAAGGAAGAGCGTGCCGCCCTGGAACGCTGGGCGCGAGGCGAGGCCGGCTCCCGCAGCCGTGACGCCATGCTCAAGGAGGCACAGTCGGTAGGGCTGGGCATCGAACGTGCCGAACGCCTGTGTCAACGTCTGCTGCAAGAGGGCTGGATCAGCCGGCGCGAGGAGCTCAAGGGCGGTAACTGGCTGTGGAAGACTATTGCCTGGCGCGACTTGCGTCGCCTGCAGGGTTTGTTGGGCATCACCCATGCCGAGCAACGAAAGCAGGCGAGACAAGCCATGCTGGAGCAAGCCTGGCAATGGCTGCACGAACGCGGCAATGTCCAGCAAACCTTGCTGGACCCCGACCTGCTGGATGAACTGACGCTCGCCCTCAAGGCACTGGAAGAGGACAAGTCCCTGCGCGCCGATGTGCTGGAAGCTCGCCTGGGCCTGCTGCGGGCGCTGGCGGCTTGGCACGACAGTGGCCAGCAGGGATTGCGGCGCAATTTTGCGCTCTATGCGCGTGACCTGACCAAGTCGCTCAGTGCAAGTGAATGGCGCTGGCTGGACGCGTTATTCGATCTTGAACGATTGAACATCGCCAGTTTTGCCCAGGTGGGGTGGCTCTCCGGCGATCTGGTCTTCTCCTGGCAAGGACGCCGGCTGGAACTGGCGCCGCTGCATTGCATCGGCCTGCCGCTGGACGATCTGCTGGTTGCCGATGCCCTCACTGCGCCACGGCAATGGTGGCTGATCGAAAACCGTACCAGCTTCGAACTGCAGGCACGGCAACGCCAAGCCGGTGTGGCACTGCTGTGGATGCCCGGGCGTCCCTCGTCGGCCTGGCTGGCGACGGTGTCGCACTTGCTGCAACTGGCACCTGCGCCGGCGTGGATCAGTGCCGATGCCGACCCGGCCGGTGTCGACATTGCCTGCACGGTCGGTAGTCGATGGGAGCAGGCCGGTCTGGCCTGGGAACCCTACCAGATGGGGCTCGCCCAATGGCAGAGCACCACCCAGCGCTGGCCCCTGAATGCACATGATCGCCGCTTGCTGGGCGTGTTGCTGGCACGCCCTTCGCTGCCGGCTTCGCTACGCCCCCTGTGCGAGGCGATGCAGACCGAGGGACGCAAGGCCGAGCAGGAAGCCTGGTTGTAAGGTGAAAGCAGGCGCGGCAGTGGCGCTCTGCATCAGCGCAACTCGCGCACTATCCGTCCGGGAGGCAACAGGCCCGACGGCACTTCCGGTACCTCGGCCTCGAGCAATTGATGGGCCACGCATTCGCACCAGTGGATGCCGCGGGCCAGCGCCAGGGGCTTGGAGTCGTACAGGCCCGGCAGGGAGCGCTTGGGGAAGAGCTGCCCAATGGAGCGGTGGCGGATTTCCACGCCGCTGACGAACCAGCTGTCGGCGCGGTTGGCGCACCAGACCCTGAACATGAACGGCGAAGAATGTCCGGTCACTTCGTAACAGGACATTGTGTTTGCACGTTGACCCAACTGCTTTCCTCCTATGGTTTGGGCGGCATTATAAACAGCGTCGGGCAAGCTTGCCAAAGGCCCGGGCGCGAGCGCAAGCGCCAGCATTTCCAGCCCTCAAGAAAATCAGCAGAAAAAGAGCTGGGAGGTAATGGATTCCTACAAGGCTTGTAGGTGTTGTCTTGCATAGCTTCAAAGCCGCGTCACCTAGAATGGTCAGACCGTGCGTCCAGGGGGACTGCAGGCGCGCGGTACCTTTTCCAATGCGCCTTCCGCCCGCCACGCGAAGCGGAAGGTATGACCGTCCAGGACACAAAAAGAACATGACTTCCGCCCACACCCAGCAACTGACCGTGATCCTCAAACAGCACCAGCAAAGCCTGCTGGAAAACTGGCTCACGACCTTGACGTCCAAACTGGGCCGCAAGGAAAAAAGCGGTGAATTCGAAATTCGCCGCCAGGCAGAGCAGTTCCTGAGCCTGCTGGCACGCACCCTGGAAAGCGGGGCCGGCAGCGATACCGACGGCAATGACTGGGCCGATGTGCGCCACCTGCTGGGCGAAGTGTCGCGTACGCGTGCGCTGCAGGGCTTTTCCTCGCTGGATACCGCCAGCTTCGTGTTTGCCCTGAAGGAACCGCTGTTCGACCATCTGCGCAGCATCCTGGGCGAGCAGCCGACCCAGCTGGCGCAGGAGATCGCGGCCACCAGTTCGCTGTTCGACAAGCTGGGCCTGTACACCATCGAAGTGCACCAGAAGGCGCGCGAGCAGGTCATCCTGCGTCAGCAGCAGGAACTGCTGGAGCTGTCCACGCCGGTGGTGCAGCTGTGGCAGAACGTGCTGGCGCTGCCGCTGATCGGCACGCTCGACAGTGCGCGCACCCAGGTGGTGATGGAAAGCCTGCTGCAGAAGATCGTCGAGACCGGCGCCATGATCGCCATCATCGACATCACCGGCGTGCCCACCGTCGATACCCTGGTGGCCCAGCATCTGCTCAAGACCATCGCCGCCGCCCGCCTGATGGGCGCGGACTGCATCATCAGCGGCATCCGTCCGCAGATCGCCCAGACCATCGTGCATCTGGGCGTGAACCTGGAAGACGTGACCACCAAGGCCACCCTGGCCGATGCCTTCATGATCGCGCTCAAGAAGACCGGCTCGCGGGTTACTGTCCAGAATACGGAGCAGTAATCCATGGAACGCATTCCTATCCTGCGCATGGGGCGCTTGTTGCTGGTGACCATCCAGGTCGACATGCACGATCGCCTGGCCATGGCGCTGCAGGACGACCTGACCGAGCGCATCGTCAAGGACCGCGCGCGCGGCGTGCTCATCGACATCTCCGCGCTGGACGTGGTGGATTCCTTCATCGGTCGCATGATCAGCAATACCGCCTCCATGGCGCGGGTGCTGGACGCCCGCACCGTGGTGGTAGGCATGCAGCCGGCGGTAGCCATCACCCTGGTCGAGCTGGGACTGACACTGGATGGCGTGCGTACCGCGCTCAATGTGGAACGCGGCGTCAAGCTGCTCGAGTCGGAGAGCGACTGATGGGCGCGCCCCGCATGCCGTGCGAGGTACACGGTGGATGAACAGCAACTCCTGACCCAGACCCTGCAGACCGATGAAGATGTGGTGCGCCTGCGCAAGCTGGTGCGCGACCATCTGGTGCGACTGGGCTTTTCGCTGGTGGAGCAGACCAAGATGGTGACGGCGGCCAGCGAACTGGCGCGCAATACCCTGCGCTACGGCGGTGGCGGAGTAGCCCGCGTGGATGAGCTCAATAACGGCACCCGACGTGGCCTGCGGCTGGTGTTTGCCGACCAGGGACCGGGCATCGCCGATATCGGGCTGGCGCTCACCGATGGCTACACCACCGGCGGCGGCCTCGGGCTGGGACTGTCCGGCGCCAAGCGGCTGGCCGATGAATTCGAGATCGATACCGCGCCGGGCGCGGGAACCCAGGTAAGCATCATCAAATGGAAACTGTTCTGACGGCCTCGCGCAGCGAGGAATGCGTCGCCGTCAATGAAACCGTCGATGTCGCAGCAGCGCGACGGGCGGCGGCCGACCTGGCGCGACGACTGGGGTTTGCCCAGGAACCGGCGGCCCGGCTGGCGCTGGTGCTGACCGAAGCGGCCACCAATATGCTCAAGCATGCCGGGCATGGAGAAATCCTGTTGCGCTGCGTCATGGGCAATACCGCAGCGGGTGCAGCGGTACGTGGCATCGAGATGCTGGCCATCGACAGTGGCCCCGGCATGCGCGATGCCCAGGCCGCCATGGCCGATGGCAATTCGACCACCGGCACCTATGGTGTGGGGCTGGGCGCCATCCGGCGCCAGTCCGACGAGTTTGACGTCTATTCCTGGCCCGAGCGCGGCACGATCCTGCGCGCCGTGCTGTGGGAGGCGCCGGGCGCGCGCCAGCCGTGGCAATGCGGCCTGGTCTGCCTGCCGCTGGCGGGCGAGCAGCGCTGCGGTGACGCGGGCTGGGCGGCGACCGTGGATGACGGGCTCTTGTCGATGGTGGTCGATGGCCTGGGCCATGGCGACGCCGCCGCCGATGCGGCCGAGGGCGCCGTGCAGGTGCTGGCCGACATGGCGGCAGTCAGCCGTGTGCGACCGCCTGCGGAACTGGTGCCGCCCATGCACGCCGCCTTGCAGAAGACGCGGGGCGCGGCGGTGGCCGTCGCCAGCATCGATGTGCAGGCCGGCAAGGTGCGCTTTGCCGGGGTCGGCAATATCGCCTGCTGTACCAGCCTGGACGGTCAACGCCGTCATCTGGTCTCGGTCAATGGCATCGTCGGCCACAACCTGCGCAAGGTGCAGCAGTTCGAGACGCACTGGCAGGATGGCATGCTGCTGATCCTCCATTCGGACGGCCTGACCAGCCGCTGGTCGCTGGATGGCTATCCGGGCGTGGAACAGGCGCACGCGGCCGTGATTGCGGCCCTGCTGTATCGTGATTTCTATCGTGGCCGTGACGACGTCAGCGTCATGGTCCTGCGTCAGGGAGAGGCGGGATGACCTTGCGTTTGCTCACCGTGGCCATCGGCAATGAAATCGATGTGGTCGGCGCTCGCCAGCGCGCGCGCCAGATCGCCGAATTGTGTGGCTTCGCCCAGCAGGACCAGGTGCGCATCGCCACCAGTATCTCGGAACTGGCGCGCAATGCCTTCCGCTATGCCGGGCGCGGTCAGGTGGAGTTCGCCATCGAAGGCAGTACCGCCCCGCAGACCTTGCTCATGTGCGTGCGCGACCAGGGGCCCGGCATTGCCGACCTGGAGCTGGTGCTGTCCGGGCGCTATCAGTCCAATACCGGCATGGGCCTGGGGCTGACGGGTGCGCGCAAGCTGATGGATGCCTTCGATATCGAGACCGCCCCGGGCAAGGGCACCACGGTGCAGATGCGCAAGCTGCTGCCGCCGGCGGCACGCTTGATCACGCCGCGCGTGGCCGGTGAGATCGGCAGCGCGCTGGCGGCCACACCGGCCGGGCTGGCCCTGTTCGAAACCCAGCAGCAGAACCAGGAATTGCTGGCCACCCTGGCCGAGCTCAAGGGGCGTCAGGAAGAGTTGCTGCAACTGACCCGCGAGCTGGAAGACACCAACCGCGGCGTGGTGGCGCTGTATGCCGAGCTGGATGAAAAGGCGGACCACCTGCGCCGCGCCGACGAGGCCAAGTCGCGCTTCCTCTCCAACATGAGCCATGAATTCCGCACCCCGCTGTCCTCCATCCGGGCGCTGGCCAAGCTGTTGCTGGATCGGGTGGATGGCGAACTCGGTACCGAGCAGGAACGCCAGGTGCGCTACATCCTGGACAGCGCCGGGGCCTTGTCGGAACTGGTCAATGACTTGCTGGACCTGGCCAAGATCGAGGCCGGCAAGGTCGAGATCCAGCCCAGCCGCTTCCAGGTGGCCGAACTCTTCAGCGCCCTGCGCGGCATGCTGCGCCCCCTGCTGGTGTCGGACCGGCTGCGCCTGAGTTTCGTCGCCCCGGACGAGTGCGAGATGTTCACCGATGAAGGCAAGCTTTCGCAGATCCTGCGCAACTTCATCTCCAATGCCATCAAGTTCACCGAGCAGGGCAGCATCACGGTGACCGCCGAGCCGCTGCGCGACGGTACGGTGCGCTTCTCGGTCACCGATACCGGCATCGGCATCCCGCCCCAGCATCTGGGCATCATCTTCGAAGAATTCTCGCAGGTGGAAAACCACCTGCAACGCCACGTCAAGGGCACCGGCCTGGGCCTGCCGCTCTGTCGCCAGCTGGCCATGCTGCTGGGCGGTGAAGTGGCGGTGGCCAGCCAGCAGGGCCAGGGTTCGACCTTCAGCGCGGTGATCCCGGTGATCCATGCCGGCACCGGGGCCCTGCCCGATGGGCCAACGCTGGCCTTGCACGAGCGGCCCGAGCCCTCGGCCGCCAGCCTGCCGGTGCTGGTGGTGGAAGACCGGCCTGAATTGCGTCTGCTGTACCAGCGTTACCTGCACCAGTCGGAGTTCCGCGTGGTGCCGGCCTCGTCGGTGGCCGAGGCCGAAGCCCTGTGGCGCAACGGCGAGCCCTGCGCCGTGGTGCTCGATATCCTGCTGGACGGCAAGGATTCCTGGCACTGGCTGGTGCAGCTCAAGAACGACCCCGAGCGTTGCGATGTGCCGGTCATCATCGCCTCCGACGTGGACGACAAGAGCAAGGCCATGGGGCTGGGCGCGGACGCCTATTTCCTCAAGCCGGTAGGACGCGATGAGCTGCTGGCGGCACTGCGTTCGCTGGTGCAATTACCGCCGCATCGAAACGAAATCGCCCTCGGCGAGGTCAATGCCTAAACCCATGTTACCCATGCCTGCCATGAGCCATCCTCAACAACTGATCCTCAACGTCGACGATACCGACGCCGCCCGTTATGCGCGCACCCGTATCCTGACCAAGGCCGGGCTGCGCGTGGTGGAGGCTGCTAGCGGCACCGAGGCACTGGCGCTGGCACGCGAGCTGAAGCCGGCGCTGATCCTGCTGGACGTGAAACTGCCCGACATCCACGGCATGGAAGTCTGCTCCCGCCTCAAGGCCGATCCGGCCACCGCCTCCTGCCTGGTGCTGCAGACCTCGGCCTCCTACATCGGACTGGCCGACAAGATCCGCGCCCTCGAAGGCGGCGCTGACAACTACCTGTTCGAACCGATCGAACCGGCCGAGCTGGTGGCCAACGTGCATGCGCTGCTGCGTCTGGCCAAGGTGGAGAACGAGCTACGCGAGATCGACCGCCGCAAGGACGAGTTCCTGGCCATCCTGGCGCACGAGCTGCGCAATCCGCTGGTGCCCATGCGCAATGCCATCGGCATTCTCAACACCCGGGCGCCGGATGCGCCGGACTGGGAACTGCGCGCCCGCAACACCATTTCCAATCATCTCGACCACATGGTGCGGCTGGTGGACGACCTGCTGGACGTGTCGCGGCTGTCGCACAACAAGCTGGCGCTGCAGTTGCGTCGCACGCTGGTGGCCGAGGTCATCCACAATGCGCTGGAATCGGCCCAGCAGCTGATGGAGCGCAAGCATCAACAGCTGCACCTGGACATGGCTGATGCCAGCCTGGCAGTGGACGGTGACGAGGTCCGGCTGGCCCAGGTGCTGATCAACCTGCTGCACAATGCCGCCAAGTTCAGCCCGGAGGGCGGTCATATCTACCTGGCGGCGCAGGCTGAGGCCGACAAGGTGGTCTTGACGGTCCGGGATGAAGGCATCGGCATCGCCGCCGAGCGGCTGGACGATATCTTCGGCATGTTCGCCCAGGCCAATGCGCTGGGTCATGATCGTCAGGATGGGCTGGGAATCGGCCTGTCGCTGGCGCGCAGCCTGGTCCAGCTGCATGGGGGCGAATTGACGGTGCAAAGTGCCGGTATCGGCCAGGGCAGCGTGTTCCGCATCGAACTGCCGCGGGCCATGCCGGACAAGACCGCCAGCGGTTCCGACCCGGCAAATGCGACGACCGAGACGACTGCCACGAATGCCGCGAATGTCACAAGCACCACAAACGCAGCAGCGTCAACCGACGGCGCGCCGCGTGCCGGCATGCGCGTGCTGGTGGTGGACGACAACATCGACATCGCCGACACCATGAAGGAATTGATGGAGTTGCTGGGCCACGATGTGCAGGCGGTCTATAGCGGCACGCGTGCCATCGCCCGTGCCAAGGAATGGGTTCCCGACGCGGTGTTGCTGGACATCGGGCTCAAGGACATGACCGGTCACGACCTGATCCGCGCCCTGCGGGCCGAACCGGCCACCCGCAACGTCTACCTGCTGGCCTGCTCGGGCTTCAGCAGCGATGAAGACAAGCGCGAAGCCTACGACGCCGGTGTCGACGACTACCTGGTCAAGCCGGTCGACCTCGATACCCTGGCACAACTGGAGTTGCGCCGTCCGCCACCGCGCGCCCGCGCCTGAAGCATGCAGGTCGCGGGGCCGGGGACGGCGCGGCGGCTTATTGCGTCAGGAACTGCAGCACGGCCTGGGTGAAGGCCTTGGGTTGCTGCTGGTTGGAGATGTGGGCGGCATCGAATTCCACATACAGCGCGCCCGGGATGGTGGCGCGCATGAATTGTCCATCGGCCGGTGGGGTGGGTACATCGCCGCTGCCGGCAATCACCAGGGTCGGGGCGGTGATGCCGGCGATGGCCGCGCGCAGGTCGTTGTCTCGCACCGCTGCGCAGGCGCCGGCATAGCCTTCGGCCGGGGTCGCCAACAGCATCGTGGTCAGGGCTTGTACCTGTTGCGGATGCTGGGCCGCATATTCCGGCGTCAGCCAGCGTGACACCACTGCCGCCGCAATGGCGGACAGGCCTTCACGCTGCACGGTCTCGATGCGGCTGTTCCATGCCTCGGGGGTGCCGATCTTGGCTCCGGTGTTGCAGAGGATGAGTTTGCTGACCCGCTCCGGATGATGCACCGCCAGCCACATGAAGGTGCTGCCACCCATGGAAAGGCCGCAGAAATGCGCCTGGGCGATCTGCAGATGGTCCAGCAGGGCGATGACGTCACCCCCCAGCTGGGCGATGGTATAGGGGCCGGGCGTGACCTCCGACTGGCCGTGGCCGCGGGTGTCGTAGCGCAGCACGCGGAAGTGCTGGCTCAGTTCGGCCATCTGCGGCTCCCACATCGCCAGCGAAGTCCCCAGCGAATTGGAAAACACCAGCACCGGCAGCGAGGCATCGCCGTCGAGTTGATAGTGCAGCTTGATTCCGTTCAGTGTTGCGAATGGCATGGATCGATCCTTGTCGCGCCGGCCGGCATCAGACCGGGGGCGCGCGATGGTGGTCAGCAGGGAAGGGGGAGGCTCAGCCGATCTGTGCGATGGCCGAGGGGTGCTGGGTCAGCGGGGTGACCGAGATGCTCATGAAGGGATACAGCGGCAGCGCCGAGAGGATGTTGTGCAGCTCGTCATTGCCCGAGACATTGAAGATGCTCACATTCGCATACTGACCCACCACGCGCCACAGGTCGCGCCACTTGCCTTCGCGCTGCAGCTTCTGCGCCATCTCCTTCTCGTCCTTCTTCAACTGGTCGGCGACCGCCTTGTCCAGGGTGGCGGGGATGTTGACTTGCATTTGGACCATGAACAGCATGATGTTTTCTCCGTTATCGCGTTGTGATTATGGTGGGGGCGAGGGCTGAAGCTCCAGATGATATGTTCGATTAACGAACATTAATCCTTTATTCGCACAGCCGAGTGTAGGCGTGTGCCGGTGAGGATGTCAACCTGGGACGACAGCGCAGTGCATCAATGAAGCCCGCATACAGCTGTACCACAGCACCACAGCAGCACCACCTCGGCCCTCAATCGCGCCGCTCGGGATTCGGGAAGCCGGTGGCCGGGAAGGAGCTGGTCTCGATGTCCAGCCAGGCCGGGCGCTCGGCGTACATGTCCGCCACCAATTGCTTGACGGCCTCGATGTACCAGGCGTTGTCGTTGATGCGGTGGGTCAGGATGATGGGCGAGGTGGCACGCGGGTCGTCGATCAGCCGGTAATGCAGGTCATTGCGCAGGCGCGCCGAGGCCGGGATCAGGCACAGGCCCGACTCCGCCGCCACCAGGCCCAGGGCGGTCTGGATTTCGCGCACCTCGTGCACTTCGGCGGGATGGATGTCCTGGTCGTTGAGCAGGCTCAGGATGTGGTCGGCAAAGCTGGGGCGCGGTTCCTTGGGATAGACGATCAGCTTCTGGCCATGCACTTCCTTCAGGCTCACGCGCTGGTGGCTGGCCGCCAGCGGGAAGGAGGGCGGGATCGCCAGCACCAGCTTTTCCTCGCGCAGGACGATGCGCGCCACCGTAGCGTCGTTGCTGCGGATGCGGCCGAAGCCGATATCGATGCGGCCCGACTTGAGGGCCGCGAACTGCTGCATCGAGGTCAGTTCCAGCAACTGGATATCCACTTCCGGGTAGTGCTGGCGCAGCTTGCGCACCAGCACCGGCAGGCCACCGTAGAGGGTCGAGGCGACGAAGCCGATGGAGAGTGTCTGGCGCTGGTTCAGGCCGATCTGCTGGGTGGCGTTCTTCAGTTGCTCCAGGCGGTTGAGGATCTGCAGCGCCTGCTCGTAGAACACCCGGCCGGCCTCGGTCAGGCGCAGCGGGCGGCTGTTGCGCAGGAGCAGCTGCACGCCCAGCTCTTCTTCCAGCAGCTGGATCTGGCGGCTCAAGGGGGGCTGCGCAATGTGCAGCTGCTCCGAGGCCCGCGTGAAGTTGCGCGTATTGGCGACGGCGACGAAGTATTTCAGTTGTCTGATGTCCATGGCCAAAAATCATATCGCACGGGAACAAAAGATGTCTAATTCTTTGATTTCTTTGGGTGCACTGCAAAACTATATAAAAAAGGTATGAAACTAGATGTATTTGGTGTTGGCAATGGCAGGGCTTTCGGGTGTTCAATGCAAGCCATGGATACCCAACAACACCTTCACACTGCGGCAGCCCCGGCGAGCATCGAGCGGGTCGAGACCTTCCTGGTCGATCTGCCCACCATCCGCCCCCATCAATTGTCGATGGCGACCATGAACGGGCAGACCCTGATGCTGGTACGCCTATATTGTTCCGACGGCAGTGTCGGCGTGGGCGAGGGCACCACCATCGGCGGCCTGGCCTACGGCGCGGAGTCGCCCGAGGGCATGAAGCTGGCCATCGATACCTATTTCGCACCCCTGCTGCTGGGGGCCAACGCCAGCGCCATTCCAGCCCTGATGGCACGCCTGAACAAGGCCATCCAGGACAACCGCTTCGCCAAGTGCGCCATCGAGACCGCGCTGTTCGATGCCCTGGGCCAGCGCACCGGCCTGCCGGTCTCGCAGCTGCTGGGCGGACCGGCCCGCGACAGCCTGCCGGTGGCCTGGACCCTGGCCTCAGGCGACACCGCCAAGGACATCGACGAAGCCGAGCGCATGCTGGCCCAGCGTCGCCACAATATCTTCAAGCTCAAGATCGGCCGGCGCGAGGTCGACGCCGACGTCGCCCACGTGGCCGCCATCAAGAAGGCCCTCGGTGACCGCGGCACGGTGCGGGTGGACGTGAACATGGCCTGGAGCGAACTGGAAGCCCAGCGCGGCCTGGCCGGCCTGGTCGATGCCGGCTGCGAACTGGTGGAGCAGCCGGTGGCCTCGCCCCAGGCGCTGGCACGCCTGAAGGGCAAGCATGCCATCGCCGTGATGGCCGATGAATCGCTGACCGGCCCGGCCTCGGCCTTCGCCCTTGCGCGCATCGGCGGCGCCGACGTCTTTGCCATCAAGATCGAACAATCCGGCGGCCTGCGCGCGGCCCAGCAGGTGGCCGCCATCGGCGACGCCGCCGGCATCGAACTCTACGGCGGCACCATGCTGGAGGGCGCCATCGGCACCATCGCCTCGGCGCACGCCTTCGCCACCTTCCGCGAACTGCAGTGGGGGACCGAACTGTTCGGGCCGCTGCTGCTGACCGAGGAAATCCTGGCCACGCCCCTGCAGTACCAGGACTTCCATCTCACCATTCCGCAAGGCCCCGGCCTTGGCATCGTGCTCGATGAAGAGCGTGTGCAATACTTCCGTCGCGACCGCAGGCAAGGCGCTACCGTGACCACAGTGACAGCAGCGAGGCCGACCGCACTGGTCGGATAAAACAAAAAAATCACTTTCCCCGATCGATAAATCCAATAGGAGACTCAACCATGGCAGCCAAGATTTTCAGCACCCCCGAAGTACAAGATTTCCTGCGTCTGGCCAGCGGCCTGGACACCGAAGGTGGTAGCCCGCGCACCAAGCAGATCGTGCATCGCATCCTCTCGGACCTGTTCAAGACCATCGAAGACCTGGAAATCACTTCCGACGAATACTGGGCCGGCGTGGCCTACATCAACCGCCTGGGCGCCGCCAGCGAGGCCGGCCTGCTGTCGCCGGGCCTGGGCCTGGACCGCTTCCTGGACATGCGCATGGATGCCGAAGATGCCGCCCTGGGCATCACCGGTGGTACTCCGCGCACCATCGAAGGTCCGCTCTACGTGGCCGGTGCACCGGTGACGCAGGGCTTTGCCCGCCTGGATGACGGCAGCGACCAGGCCGGCCAGACCATCATCATGCACGGTACCGTCTACGGTGCCGACGGCAAGCCCATGCCGGGCGTGCAGGTCGAAGTCTGGCATGCCAATACCAAGGGCTTCTATTCGCACTTCGACCCGACCGGCGAGCAAAAGCCGTTCAACATGCGTCGCACCATCATCACCGACGCCCAGGGTCGCTACAAATTCCGCAGCATCATGCCGGCCGCCTACGGCTGCCCGCCTGCCGGTCCCACCCAGGGCCTGCTCAATGAACTGGGTCGTCACGGCAACCGTCCGGCGCACATCCACTTCTTCGTCACCGCCGAAGGTCATCGCAAGCTGACCACGCAGATCAACATCGAAGGCGATCCGCTGATCTATGACGACTTCGCCTACGCCACCCGCGAAGGACTGGTGCCGCCGCTGGTCGAGCGTACCGATGCCGCCAGCATCAAGGCCGAAGGTCTGGAGGGACCGTTCGCCGAGATCGTCTTCGACATCTCGCTGACGGCTCTGGTCAACGGCGCCGACAACCAGATCGTCGATCGCCCGCGTCTGGCTGCCTGACGCGCCACTTCGGCGCCCCTTCGCCCACCCCCCCGCCGCAGTGAAGCCGCGATGGCCACCATCGCGGGGGGGCGGCTTGCACCCTGGAGAAACCGCACCATGAACACCCTCGCCGCCGCTGACAAGTACCAAGCCGTCGACAGCCTGCTCGACAGCGCCCTGCAGGAAGACCCGGCCAATGGCATCTTCCGCTGCCGTCGTGACATCTTCACCAACCCCGAGCTGTTCGAGCTGGAGATGAAGCACCTGTTCGAATCGAACTGGGTCTACCTGGCCCACGAGAGCCAGATTCCCGAAATCAATGATTACTACACCACCTGGATCGGTCGTCAGCCGGTGGTCATCACCCGCGACAAGACCGGCCAGTTGAACGCCGTCATCAATGCCTGCGCCCACAAGGGCGCCATGCTGTGCCGTCGCAAGCACGGCAACAAGAGCAGCTTCACCTGTCCCTTCCACGGCTGGACCTTCGGCAACAACGGCAAGCTGCTCAAGGTGAAGGATGAGAAGACCACCGAATACCCGATCTCCTTCAACAAGGACGGCTCGCATGACCTGACCCGGGTGGCGCGCTTCCAGAGCTATCGGGGCTTCCTCTTCGGCAGCCTGTCGGAGGACGTGCTGCCGCTGGAAGAGTACCTGGGCGAGACCCGCGTGATCATCGACCAGATCGTCGACCAGGCGCCCAACGGACTGGAAGTCCTGCGCGGCAACTCCAGCTACATCTACGACGGCAACTGGAAGATGCAGATGGAAAACGGCTGCGACGGCTATCACGTCAGCACCGTGCACTGGAACTACGCGGCCACCATGGGCCGCCGCAAGGAAGGCGGCACCAAGGCCACCGACGCCAACAACTGGAGCAAGGCGGTGGCCGGCGTCTATGGCTTCGAGAATGGCCACATCCTGTTGTGGACCAATACCCTCAACCCGGAAGTGCGCCCGATCTGGAACCAGCGCGAAGAACTGGCCGCCCGCGTCGGCCAGGCCCGCGCCGACACCATCGTGGCCCAGACCCGCAACCTGTGCCTGTATCCCAACGTGTTCCTGATGGACCAGTTCGGCACGCAGATCCGCGTGGCCCGTCCGATCAGCGTGGACAAGACCGAGATCAGCATCTTCTGCTTCGGCCCCAAAGGCGAGAGTGATGAAGACCGTCGGCTGCGCATTCGCCAGTATGAAGATTTCTTCAATGTCTCGGGCATGGGTACCGCCGATGACCTGGAAGAATTCCGCGCCTGCCAGGCCGGTTATGCCGGTTCGACCGTGCGCTGGAACGATATGAGCCGTGGCGCCCCGCTGTGGAAGCAAGGCCCCGACGAGAACGCCCGCAGGATGGGCATGAACCCCAAGTTGAGCGGCGAGCGCAGCGAGGATGAAGGCCTGTTCGTCTGCCAGCACCACTACTGGACCGAGCAGATGCGCAAGGCGGTCGTCAAGGAGCGCGCCGCCGCAGACCAGGCAGCCCGGGAAGGAGCCCAAGCATGAGCAACACCATCGACCTGGGCGCGGTATGCGCCTTCCTCTATCGCGAGGCACGCCACCTGGATGAGCGTGAATGGGAACCCTGGCTGGAACTTTACGCCCCCGATGTCGAGTACTGGATGCCGGCCTGGGATGACGACGACCAGCTGACCCAGGACCCGCAGCGCGAAATCTCGCTGATGTACTACGCCAATCGGGAAGGCCTGGAAGATCGCGTGTTCCGCATCAAGACCGAGCGTTCCAGCGCCTCCATGCCGGAGCCGCGCACCAGCCACATGATTGCCAATGTGGAAATCCTAGCCGAGCGGGATGACGCCGTGGACGTGCGCTACAACTTCCACACCCTGTCGCACCGCTACAAGATCACCGACCAGTTTTTCGGGACGGTGCTGGCCACGCTCAGGAAGAGCGCGGGCGCCCCAGGTGGTTTCGTCATCGCCCGCAAGAAGATCGCACTGAAGAACGACTATATCCGCCAGGTCATCGACGTCTATCACGTCTGAGACCGGCGGCAGGAGACAGCAAATGAGCAGCTACCGCATCGCCCTCAACTTCGAAGACGGCGTCACCCGCGTCATCGATTGCGGCCCCAAGGAAAAAGTCCTGGACGCCGCCTTCCGCCAGCGCATCAACCTGCCCATGGATTGCTCCGATGGCGTATGCGGCACCTGCAAGTGCCGCGCCGAGAGCGGTCGTTACGACCTGGGCGATGACTACATCGACGATGCCCTGAGCAGCGACGAGGCGCAATCCGGTCTGGTGCTGACCTGCCAGATGGTGCCGCAGTCGGATTGCGTGGTGGCCGTACCGGTCGCCTCCACCGCCTGCAAGACCGGCACCGCCCGCTTCGGCGGCAAGGTGGCCCAGGTTACCGGGTTTGCCGGTGCCGCCTTCGAACTGGTGCTGGAGGTGGCAGCCGATGCGCCCGGTTTCCTGCCGGGGCAGTACGTCAACATCGGCGTGCCGGGCAGCGACCAGCATCGCGCCTACTCCTTCAGTTCGGCCTCGGGCGCTGCGCGCATGAGCTTCCTGATCAAGAACGTGCCGGGCGGCCTGATGAGCAGCTGGCTGGCCACTGCCCGGCCGGGTGATGCACTCGACCTGACCGGGCCGCTGGGCAGCTTCTACCTGCGACCGGTGACCCGGCCGGTGCTGATGCTGGCCGGCGGTACCGGCCTGGCGCCTTTCCTGTCGATGCTGGAAGAGATGCTGCTCCAGGGCATCGACCAGCCGGTGCACATGATCTACGGCGTCACCCGTGACCAGGACCTGGTGCTGGTGGAGCGCCTGGAAGACTATGCCCGCCGCCTGCCCGGCTTCAGCTTCACCACCTGCGTGGCCGATGCCGCCACCGCCCATCCGCGCCAGGGTTACGTGACCCAGCACATGCCGGCCGAGGTGCTGCACGATGGCGCGGTGGATGTCTACCTGTGCGGGCCGCCGCCGATGGTGGAGGCGGTGCAGAAGCACTTCCAGGCCCAGGGCATGTGCCCGGCCAGCTTCTATTACGAGAAGTTCGTCACCAGCCAGCCGGCCCCGGTGGCGGTGGCAGCATGAGCGGGGCCGCCATGAAGGCCCGCTTCCAGGGCAAGGTGGTGGTGGTCACCGGCGCCGCCCAGGGCATCCTGCGCGGGGTGGCGCTGGCCATCGCCGCCGAGGGCGGGCGGGTGATGCTGGTGGACCGCGCCGAGTTCGTCCATGAGGTGGCGGCCGAGGCGCAGGACGGGCGCGGCATCGGCTTCGTCGCCGATCTGGAAACCTATCAAGGCGCCCAGGCCGCCGTGAGTGAGGCCATCACCCGCTTCGGCCGCATCGACGTGCTGATCAACGGCGTGGGCGGTGCCATCCGCATGCGACCCTTCGCCGAATTCGAACCCTCCCAGATCGATGACGAAATCCGCCGTTCCCTCATGCCCACCCTGTATAGCTCGCATGCGGTGCTGCCGCACATGCTGCGGCAGGGCGCGGGGACGATCGTCAATGTCTCCTCCAATGCCACGCGCGGCATACGGCGCGTGCCGTATTCGGCCGCCAAGGGGGGCATCAATGCCGTGACCACCGCGCTGGCCATGGAATACGGCGAGCGCGGCATCCGCGTGGTGGCGACCGCTCCCGGCGGCACCCAGGCCCCGCCGCGTCGCGTGCCGCGCAATGCCGAGGGCGACAACGCCCGCGAGCTGAGCTGGATGCAGGAGGCGATACAGCAGGTCATCGGCTCCACCTTCTTCAAACGCTACGCCACGCTGGAAGAGCAGATCGCTCCGATCCTCTTCCTCGCCTCCGATGACGCCAGCTACATCACCGGTGCCGTCCTGCCGGTGGCCGGCGGCGACAACGGCTGATCCACCTGATCCACACCATTCGCACCATTCACAGATCACGGAGCCAAGCCATGCCAGAGCGCCAGGCCATCATTCCCAAGGGAATGGAAGACGTCTACGAAAAGATCGGTTATGCCCCCGGCGTGCTGGTGGGCAGCACCCTGTATGTGTCCGGCCAGATCGGCCGCAATCACGCCATGCAACTGGTGGAGCCACGCGAAGCCCAGATCGTGCAGGCCTTCGAGAACCTCAAGCAGGTGCTGGAGACCGCCGGCGGCACGCTGGACGATATCGTCGACCTCACCAGCTTCCACACCGACATGCGCGACCTGCCGCTGTTCATCAAGGTGCGCAACCGTTACCTGACGCGCTACCCGCTGCCGGCCTGGACCGCCATCGGCGCCCACATGCTGGGCGGCGCACCCGGCTACATCGTCGAGATCAAGGCGGTGGCGCATCTGCGACACGAGGGGACCAGGCACTAGGCAACGGCAGTACCGGATACACAAGACACAACAACGTACAACAACGGACTACAACCGAAACGACGGAGGAGAACCCTATGAAGACCCTGGAAGTGAGCCAGATCATCGACGGCGCGCGCTTTACCAAATTCCACTGGATGGTGATGTGCCTGTGCGCATTGCTGCTGGTGTTCGACGGCTATGACCTGTTCATCTACGGCGCCGTGCTGCCGGTGCTGATGAAGGAGTGGAGCCTGTCGCCGGTGCAGGCTGGCGCACTGGGCAGCTATGCCCTGTTCGGCATGATGTTCGGCGCCTTCATCTTCGGCCCGCTGGCCGATCGCATCGGTCGCAAGAAGGGCGTGGCGATCAGCTTCGTGCTCTTTAGCGTCTCCACCTTCCTGAGCGGCTTCTCGACCTCGCCCACCGAGTTCGGCGTGTATCGCTTCCTGGCCGGTCTGGGCTGCGGCGGCCTGATGCCCAATGCCGTGGCGCTGATGAACGAGTACGCGCCCAAGCGCTTGCGCAGCACCCTGGTGGCCATCATGTTCAGTGGTTATTCGCTGGGTGGCGTGCTGTGTGCCGGCCTGGGCATCTGGATGCTGCCCAACTTCGGCTGGCAGTCGATGTTCTTCGCCGCCGCCGTGCCGCTGGTGCTGCTGCCGCTGATCCTGTGGAAGCTGCCGGAATCGGTGGGCTTCCTGCTGCGCCAGGGCAAGCATGAGCAGGCGCGCGCCATGCTGGCGCAAGTCGCCCCGCTGGCCGGCATCGCTGCCGATACGCAACTGGTGCAGGCCGAGGCCAAGGGTGCCGGTGCACCCATGCTGGACCTGTTCAAGCAGGACCGCAGCGTCGGTACGCTGATGATCTGGGTGTCCTTCTTCTGCTGCCTGCTGATGGTGTATGCACTCGGTTCCTGGCTGCCCAAGCTGATGGCCAGCGCCGGTTATAGCCTGGGTTCCTCGCTGTCCTTCCTGCTGGCCCTGAACTTCGGTGGCGTGGTCGGTGCCATCGGTGGCGGCTGGCTGGGCGACCGTTTCACCCTGCCCAAGGTGGTGATCAGCTTCTTCGCCGTGGGGACCGTGGCCATTGCGCTGCTGGGCTTCAACAGCCCCACGCCGGTGCTGTACCTGCTCATCATCGTGGCGGGCGCCACCACCATCGGCACGCAGATCCTGCTGTATGCCAACACCGCACAGTTCTACCCGCTGGCGATCCGTTCCACCGGTCTGGGCTGGGCCTCCGGCGTGGGCCGCTCGGGCGCCATCGTCGGCCCCTTGCTGGGCGGTGCGCTGATGGCGGCAGCCCTGCCGCTGAAGATGAACTTCCTGGTCTTCGCCATCCCTGGTCTGGTGGCGGCGCTGGCGATCGGCATCTTCATGCTGCGCTACCGGCATGCCGGCCAGGGCGCCAGTGCCCACAGTGTCGGCGCGAGCGGCGTGTCGCCAGCATCGGTGTCGCGCAGCGTTTAAGATCGCAACTTCAGGACGGCGGCTCGGCGCTGCGATGGTTTGGCCATCGCAGCGCCTGGCCTTTTGAACATTAGGGGGGGGCAGGACACAGCCGGCTCCCTCCCGTGTCGTTGCCTGTCGCTTGAGGGCAGGCAGCATGCAGCAAGGAACGATTCATGGTCCATCGACAAGGCTCGCTCACGGCGTGGGTGGCCGGTTTCCTGGCAGTACTGATTTCCTATGCAGGGCCGCTGGTGATCTTCGTGCAGGCCGCGCACGCCGGTCAGGTCTCGACCGCGCAACTGGTGTCGTGGGTCTGGGGCATCTCCATGGGGGCGGGGGTGAGCGGCCTGCTGTTGAGCTGGTGGTTCCGGCTGCCCATCATCACCGCCTGGTCGGCCCCCGGGACGGCACTGCTGCTGAGCCTGTTCCCCGGCATCAGCATGCCCGAGGTGGTGGGGGCCTATGTGATGGCGGCGCTGCTGCTGATCCTCATCGGCGTGACCGGTTACTTCGAGAAAATCCTGGCCTTCATCCCCAAGGGTATCGCCGCCGGCATGATGGCCGGCATCCTGTTCCAGTTCGGCGTGCAGGCCTTCCGCTCCAGCGTGGAGGCACCTCTGCTGGTGCTGGTCATGCTGGCCGCCTACCTGGCCGGGCGCCGCTGGTGGCCGCGCTACGGCATCGTGGTGGTGGCGCTGGTGGGTTTCGCGGTGGCCTTTGCCAGTGGTCGCACCCATCTCGGCGAGCTGGGGCTGGAACTGGCGCAGCCGGTCTTCATCGCACCGCAGTTCAGCCTGGGCGTGTTCTTCAGCTTTACCATCCCGCTCGTGCTGGTGAGCCTGACCGGACAGTTCCTGCCCGGCATGGCGGTGCTGCAGCTGGCCGGCTACCATCCGCCCACCCGCGCCGTGGTCACCGGCACCGGCCTGGCCTCGCTGGTGACCGCCTGCTTCGGCGGCATCACCATCGTCCTGGCGGCCATCACGGCGGCCCTCTGTACCGGCAAGGATGCGCATCCCGAGCCCGGCAAGCGCTACCTGGCCGGCATCGCCAATGGCGTGTTCTATCTCATCGGCGGTACCTTTGCGGCTTCCATCGTCAAGTTGTTCACCGCCTTCCCCAAGGAATTGATCGCCGCACTGGCCGGTCTGGCCCTGATCGGCGCCATCGTTTCCAACATCCGCCTGATGAGCGAGGAGGGCGGCTATGTCGAACCCTCCGTCATCACCTTCCTGGCCACGGCCTCGGGCATGAGCCTGTTCGGACTGGGCGCGGCCTTCTGGGGCGTGGTGTTCGGCATGGCCGCCTATTGGCTGATCGGACACCCCAGAAAAACAGCTTGAGCTGCATGGAGACTGCAATGCAAAAAAATACCGGATATTCCGACCCCTTCGCCCCCCTGGCCAGCGAGATCCTCGCCGTGGCACCCGGTCGCGCGCATGACCTGGCGCGACTGCGGGTGCTGGCGCAACGGGCCGCGCCCGCCACGGTGACCGTGGTGGGCAAGTACAACCACGGCAAGAGCCGCCTGTTGAACGAACTGATGGGCAGCGACGTCTTTGCCGTCGCCGACCGCCGCGAGACGGTGCGCCTGTCCGAACACCGGCATGCCGATGTGCGCTGGCTGGATGCCCCCGGGCTGGACGCCGACGTGGCCGAGCAGGACGACAGCCATGCCCAGGAGGCGACCTGGCTGCAGGCCGATATCCGCCTGTTCGTGCATGCCGCCAAGGAGGGCGAACTGGATGCGGCCGAGCGCGCGCTGTTGCAGGCCCTGCGCGACGACCAGCAGCGCACGCGTCGCCAGACCCTGTTCGTACTGACCCAGGTCGACCAGATGGCCGACGAAGCGCAACTGGAGCGGGTAAGCAACGCCATCGCCGCGCAGGCGCCGGGCTTGACGCTCCATCCGGTGTCGTCCACGCGCCACCGCAGCGGCATCGAAGGCGGCAAGAAGCTGTTGCTGGAAAAGAGCGGCATCCCCGCCCTGCAGGCCTGGCTGCGCGATGTCACGGCACAGGTCCCGGCGGCGCGGCGCCATGAGCGCGCGCTGCTGCTGGACGAGATCGACCAGCAACTGCAGCACCAGCAACGCAGCGCGCAAACACAGTTGCAGGCACTGCGGCAACAGCAGCACCAGCAGCGCCAGGATTTCGAACAAGGCCTGGAGGCGGTGCTGGACAAGGTGCATCAGGACCTGCTGCCGGTGCTGGAGGTGGAAGGCGACGACCCGGCCCTGGTGCCGGACACGGCCGCCGACGAATTCAAGCTCACCGCCGGCAAGCGCGAGCGGGCGCGCATCCACGTCGCCTATTCGCGGGCCTGCATCGCCATCCGCGCCCATCTCATCAAGCACGGGGTAGAGGGCTTGCCGGCCGATCAGCGGACCTCGGTCACCAGCCTGGATACGGTGATGGTGGCCGTCATGGGCATTTCCATCAAATACCGCGCCGACCTGCGCCGCCGTTTCTGCGAGCCGGTCGGACGCGGGCAGATGACGCAGTCCTTCCTGCACTACTACGAACTGTCGGAAGATCGCCAGGCCTTGGTGCAGGCGGTGGCGCACGCCGACGCCGAGCTGCATGCCGTCACCCGCGCGGCAGACGCGCTGGAGCAGTTGCGCGCGGTGGAGCTGGCATGAAGACGTCGGAACAGCGTTTCATCGACATTATTGGCAGCTCCGGCAGCTCCGGCAGCTCCGGCAGCTCCGGCGGAGCCGAAGCGGATGTGGCAACCCTCCTCGCCGCGTTGCGCGACTGGCTGGCCTCGCTGGATGTGGCGCTCACGGCCGGCCGGATCGAGGCCGGTGGCCTGCAACCCGGCAGCGTGCTGGCGCAGCGCATCGGCGCCCTGCATCAGGCACTGGCGCAGCAGCATCAGCAGCGCGAAGCCCAATGGCTGGCACTGGCACCGGCACGCGCCCTGGCGCAGCGCTTCGAGGGCAAGCTGATGGTGCTGGTGTTCGGCAAGTTCAATGCCGGCAAGAGTTCGCTGTGCAACTTCCTGGCCGAACGCTTCCGGCAGCATGGGCAGGCGGTGCAGTATTTCCATCTGCAGGGCGGCCAGCTGCTGGCCTCGGACGAGGCCTTCCACGAGGGCGCCACCGAGACCACGGCGCGCCTGCAAGGGGTGTGTCTGGGCGATGGACTGGTCTTGCTGGATACCCCCGGCCTGCATTCGGCCACCGATGACAATGCGGCCCTGACCCAGCGCTTCCTGGACAGTGCCGATGCGGTGCTGTGGCTGACCAGTTCGACCTCGCCGGGACAGGTGCAGGAACTCGACGAATTGGCCCGCGAACTGCGCCGGGGCAAGCCACTGCTGCCGGTGGTGACGCGCAGCGATGTGATCGACGAAGACGAAGTCGATGGCCAGATCGTCAAGTGCCTGCGCAACAAGTCCGACGCCAACCGCGCCGACCAGGAAGCCGATGTCGGCCACCGCGCCGCCGACAAGCTGCAGGCGCTGGGCGTGGCGGCGGCCCAGCTGAAGCCGGCGGTGTCGGTCTCGGCCTACGTGGCGCGCAGCACGGGCGCCGATGCAGAGGCCATGACCGGCGCCGGTTTCGAGCGTCTCTATGCGGCCCTGCTGGAACTGCTGGCCCCCGCGCTGGCCTATCGCGCCCGCAAGCCGGCCGAAGTCCTGCTGCATCATTTTCAGGAGGAGGTGGAAGCCCCCTTGCTGAACCAGACCATGCCGGCCCTGACTGCCCTGCGCCAGCAGGTGCAAGAAGAACTGGACAGCCTGCCGGCCCGGCAGGCGCGTCTGGTGCAACAGGCCTGGCGCGAGGTGATGCCGCAGCTGGCCGATCTGCTGGAAGCGCATGCCGGGGTGGCCGATGTAGCGGCAGTGGTGGCTGCATTGAACGCAGCCCTGCAACAGGCGGCCACCCAACACGCCCAGGCCTGCCTGGACAGTCACATCTTGCCCACCCTGGAGAGCGCGCTGCACCTGCCGGCCGATCTTGGCTACGACAGTGCGCCGACCGATGGCTTGCCAGCCGCATATGAAAAGCTGTACGAGACCCTGGGCGCCGCCGTGCAGGACAGCCTGCAGCGCATGGCCGGTGACCTGGCCGAGCGCTGCGCGGCCGGCCTGCAGGCGCTGGATCAGGCGCTGCAGCACAAGCAGCAGATCATCCTGGACGGCCAGCGCCGCCTGGGCCAGATCGCGTCCCTTCTGCGTGGCCTGCACGCAGGCGCGAGCCAATTGCGTGAACCGGCGCAGGAGGTGTGACCACGCTTGAGCGCATGTACGGCAGGACCATGGCAACACCCCTATAAAAAACGATAAACGCAGCATCAGGGAGGAAAGCAGCATGTGGAAGAACAATCTCAAACGGCTATGCCTGGCCGTATCGATCATATCGGTCGTCTTGATCGTCGGCGCCGGCTGGCGCCTGTTCAACGCCGCCCATGACGTGGGTGCGCAGGCGCTGGCCTTGCTGTTGCCGCTGGCGGCGCTTGGTCTGCTGATAGGCGGTACTGGCCTGCGCGGACGCGGAACGGAGTTGGCGGTGGCGCAGATGCTGCCGCCGGCCACCGAGCTGGTGCCGCCGCTACCGGTGGAGCAGGCCAGCCAGGGCTACATGGTTGCCGAAGCCGGCATGCAGGATCTGCATGCGCGCGTGCAGGATCTGGTGGCCCTGCTGGAGCAGACCATCGCCGACATGGCACGCGCCGGCGTGGTGGCGCGGCAATCCGGTGGCAGTGTCGACAGCGCGGTGGCCGCCGTGCAGCAGACGGTGACGGCGGTGGCCACCATCAGCCGCTATATCGATGGTTCGCTGCAGACCTACCGTGCCCTGGTGGAGCAGGCTGCGACCATCGGCAAGATCGTCGAGACCATCCATGAAATCGCCAGCCAGACCAATCTGCTGGCATTGAACGCGGCCATCGAGGCGGCCCGTGCCGGCGAGAGCGGGCGCGGCTTCGCGGTGGTGGCGGCCGAGGTCAAGCGGCTGGCCGGCCGGGTCGGGCAATCCAGCAAGGAGATCGGCAAGATCGCCACCTCGCTGAGCCAGTCTTCCGGCAGTGCCCTGCGCGAGGCCGAGGCGGCGGCCTCGCAGGCCGCGCTCGGGCGCCACAGCGCGGACCAGGCGCATGTGGCGATGGCCGATGTCATCGATGGCGCCCGCAAGCGTGTGGCCATCGTCGGCGGCATCAACGACGCCCTGGCACGGCAGTCGCAGGTGGCGGCGGGTCTGTCGCAGCAAGTGCAGCTCCTGTTGCAGCAGGGAACGGCGCGGGTGTTGCGCATCGATTGAGCGGCGTGCGGGTGGAATCTTTTGCGGGGTTAAGGATCAGTTAAGTCTATGTCACTAGAGTGAATCTGACGGCGCCAGCTCGACAGTGGCGTCGTGATTCGTCTCTTGATCCTTCAAGTCTTCATCTACGTACAAGGAGAGCCATCATGGATATCAACAAGATCACCGCCATCAGCGCCATCGTCTTCGGTCTGGCCGGCATGGCGGCCCCTTTTGCACAGGCCCAGACCCAGGATACCCAGGGTAGCGTGGCCTACATGAACGGCGGCATCGGCGCGGGCGAACAGAGCAAACTGCGCGAGGCGGCCAAGGACTACAACCTGCGCCTGCTGTTCTCCGAAGCCAAGGATGGCGCCTATGTCAGCAACGTCAAGCTCAGCGTCAATGACAGCCAGGGCAAGACCGTCTTCAGCCTGCCCGGCGCCGGCCCGATGACCAATCTCAAGTTGCCGGCCGGTCACTACGAGGTGAAGGCGGACTACAACGGCGTCACCAAGACCAGCAAGGTGGAGGTGGGCCAGAAGCCGACTTCGCTGAGCTTCAACTGGGCGCATCAGGACAACTGAACAGGTCCTTGCTGACGCAAAAAAGATCCTGTGTGTTTCCACACAGGATCAATGTGTCCAACACAGACACAAGGGAACCGTCCAGGCCAGTCCGCGCTTCAGCGCGGCGACAGGCGTCGTCCCAGCCACATCAGGCCGCCGTTGCAGGCCAGGGCGAAGACTGACAGCAGCAATGCCACCGCCATGATGGTGCGGATGTCGCCCAGGTTCATGGCATTGGTCAGCAGGAAACCCAGTCCGCGCTGCGAGGCGAACATCTCCCCGATCAGGACCCCCAGCAGCGTCAGCGAAAACGCCAGGCGCAGGCCGGCCGTGATTTCCGGCAGGATGGCCGGCAGCACGATATGCAGCAGCGACTGGCGGCGCGTCAGCCGCATCGACTGGCCGGCGCGCAACAGCACCGGGCGCATCTGGCGGATCGCATTCATCGTGAAGACCATGATGGGGATGATGCCGTGCATTACCCCGAAGGCCACCTTGGCCGACAGGCCCAGCCCGAACACCAGCAGCACCAGCGGATAGAGCGTGACCTTGGGGATGGCGTACATGTTCAGGAGGATGGGTTCGGAGACATCGCGCGCCATCCGGTTCACGCCCAGCAGCAGGCCCGCCGCCAGGCCGCCCACCAGCCCGATCAGCAGGGCGTAGAGCAGGGCCTTGCCGGTTTCCAGCGCATGCAGCCAGAACTCGCTGGTCTGCATCATGCTGCCCAGGGTCAGCACGGCCTGCCCCGGCGAAGCCAGCGCACTGCCGCCATTGATCCAGTACAGGCCCTGCCAGGATACGGCCAGGCCGGCCGCCAGCAGGGCGTAGAGCAGCGGGGTTTGCATCTCGCGCATCGGTTTCATGGCTTGTCCTTTCAGCGCCGCAGGCGCGCCTGCAGGCGACGGTCCAGCGCGTTCAGCAGGAGGTTGACGAGGGTCACGCTGGCCAGCACCAGGAACATCAGCGCATACATGTCGTTGTTCTCGAAGTTGTTGTAGGCATAGCCGATCGCATAGCCTATCCCTGAGCCCGAGAGGATGAACTCAGAGGCGATCACGCCGATGAAGGCATAGGCCACCACCAGCTTCACCCCGGTAAAGAGGTAGGGCAGTGCCGCCGGCAGCTTCACGCGCACCGCCGATTGCCAGGGTGTCAGCCGCAGTACCCGGGCGGTCTTGTGCAGGGCGCGCGGGATGCGGTCCAGCCCGTTGAGGGTGGCGGTGATCATGGTGACGATGGCCAGCAGCACGGCGATGGCGATGATGGGCGCCGAGCCCACGCCGAAGAGCACGATGAAGACCGGATAGAAGATGAAGGTCGGCACCGCGTAATAGCTGGCCAGCAGGGGTTCGATAGCGCTGCGCAGGCCCGGCAGCGCATGCAGCAGCAGGCCGCAGATGAACCCGAGGATCACCGCCAGTACCGTGGCTGCGCCGATGTTGGCCAGGCTGATGGCGATGTCCTTGTCGAACTTGCCCTCGCGCAGGATTTCCCAGGCGTGGCGGGCCATGGCCGAGGGCGCGATCATGGTGGTGGGCTGGATGAGGCCGCTGCGGCACAGCAGTTCCACCAGCCCGATCAGTACGATCACCACTGCAATGCGGACCAGGCCATCGAGCTGGTGTGCCGACCTGCGCGCCGGGCTGGCGGCAGCGGTGTGAGCAGAGCTTGCTTCAGCCATGGCTGGCTCCCATTACCTTCAACGACTCCACCCGCAGGCGCTCCCACAGGCGGGCATTGACCTCGCCGAAACGTGGTGTGGAGACCACCCGGCTATCGCGGTCACGCGGCCAGCCGGTCTCGACGATGTCGATGAACAGGCCCGGCCGCGAGGA
This sequence comes from Herbaspirillum sp. BH-1, assembly GCF_002870055.1. Classification (NCBI taxonomy): domain Bacteria; kingdom Pseudomonadati; phylum Pseudomonadota; class Betaproteobacteria; order Burkholderiales; family Oxalobacteraceae; genus Herbaspirillum; species Herbaspirillum sp. BH-1. Next base: position 144,610 of record NZ_PKOI01000001.1, read on the forward strand.
CATCACGCCGACCCGGTCCGACAGCATGGCCGCTTCGTCCAGCGCGTGGGTGATCAGCAGCACCGTGGCGCCGGTCTCGCGCCACAGGCGCAGCAGTTCGTCGCCCATCAGCAGGCGGGTCTGCTGGTCCAGCGCGCCAAAGGGTTCATCCAGCAGGATCAGGCGCGGCTGCTGCACCAGCGTGCGGGCGATGCACACGCGCTGGCGCATGCCCCCCGAGAGTTGCGCCGGGTAGGCCGTGGCGAAATCCTTCAAGCCCATGAAGGCCAGCGCGTAGTCGACCCGGCGCTTGATCTCGGCGCCCTCCATGCCACGCATGCGCAGCGTGAAGGAGATGTTGTCGCGCACGTTCAGCCAGGGGAAGGACGCGTCTTCCTGGAACACCACGCCCACGCCATCGGGCACGCCCTTGACCTCGCGGTTCTCGAACTGCACCGTGCCGTCGGAGGGCGAGGCCAGGCCCGACAGGGTATCGAGCAAGGTGGACTTGCCGCAGCCGGAAGGGCCGACCACCGAAAAGAACTCGCCCTGGTAGAGCGTCAGGTCGATCGGGCCGAGCGCATGGAAGACGCTGCCGGCCTTGCCGAACTTGCGGGTGACACCCTGCAGCACGGCGTGCGGCACGCGGGGCGTGGTGGCCGGGCTGTCCTGCAGCAGGGCCTCGGCGGCCAAGACGGTGTGTTCACTCTTCATGGCGGACTCCCTCACAGCTTGCTCTTGACCTTGATGGACGGCGGCAGCATGCTGCTGTCGATGAGCTTGTCCCATTCCACGTTGTCCTTGATCTCGCCGATCAGCTTGAGGCCGTCGGTCATGCGGTCCAGTTCGGCCTGGTCGAAGTCGCCCTCGCTCCACATGCGCGCGCGCACCATGTTGTCCACCGCTTCGCGCGCCACCTCCGGGCTGAGCTTGAAGCTGCTCTCCAGCAGCTTCGCGGCGGCGGCCGGATCGCGGTACACCGCCCGCACGCCTTGCTGGCGACCTTCGATGATGGCGCGGATGGTCTCCGGATGGGCCTTGGCATAGGCGCGGGTGGTGATGCCCACCGAGGTGGTCATCGGTTGCAGCACCTCGCCGGCACTGTAGACGGTGCGGTACTTATCCTTGCGCACGATGGACAGTGGTTCGATCAGTACCGCCGCAGCCACCGAACCCTGCTCCAGCATGGTCAGGCCGTTGATGTAACCGCCCGAGGCCACGCGCTGCACCTGGGCCGCATCCACACCCTTGGCCTTGAGTGCCATCAGCAGCAGCATTTCGGACACGCCCTTGGGCGAGGTGATGGCGACCTTCTTGCCGGCCAGGTCGGCGATGCTCTTGACGGGGGAGTTGGGCATGGTCACGGCCGACGCTTCAGCCACGCTGCGGGTGCCGGTATTGACGATGACCACGTCCAGCCCCTGGCGCTGTGCGGCCAGCGCGGCCGAGACCGCCACTTCGCCATACGGCAGCTTGCTGGCCAGGATGTTGCGCACCGTGGTGCCGCCGCCGCCAGAGGTGAGGATGCCGGTGATATCCACCCCGGCCTTCTTGAAATAGCCTTGCTCGATGGCAATCGCATAGGGCAGGCCGTAGAGGCTGGTGCCCCATTGCGTGACCGAGATTTCTTCGGCGCGGGCCAGACCGGGGAGGGCGACTGGTACAGCCACTGCAACCAGGGCAGCACTGAGAGACACTACAGCTTGCAGGTTCTTGCAAAAGCTTTTCATGATTTCCTCGACACGTGATGGACACTGCAATCGGATACTCGCAAGGGGCGTACCTGCAAGCACTTGATGCTGTCAATGCAAACGACGTGCCAAGCTTAGATATCGATCAAAAAATCGTCTGAAAGTCCTTTTGCAGTCTGCAAAATATAGTTAGATATCTTAGAACATGTGTCGAAGGAGATGCATGGCCGACAAGCCACGGCGCTTTCTCCGATGGTGCAATTATGCTGCCCGCCCGTCACTTGCTGGTGCGTCTGCACAGGGATGGGGCAGCGCCGGGGAGGTTCAGCCCAGCCCGGAAGCCAGGCGTCCGACCTCCTGGGTGGAGGGCATGCGCTTGCCGGATTCCACCGCCTGGCGCTCGTCCCGCGCCAGGTTCAGGGCCATGGCGATGAGCACCTTGCGGGTGGTCTCCAGCTCTTCCTCGCTGATGCCCTCCAGGCTCAGGTCGTTGACGTCCTGGGCCAGCGGCACCAGCTTCTTCTTCAGGGCGCGGCCCTGCTTGCTGAGGAAGACGTGGACCTTCTTCTTGTCGCCCGGGAGATGGGTGCGCTCCACGTAGCCGATGGCTTCCAGCGACTTGAGGGCGGTGGCGGTGGTGGCCTCGCTCACGCCGGCCCGCTCGGCCAGGTCGCGCTGGGACAGGCCGTCGTGTTCCCACAGCACGCGCAGGATGGTCCAGTGGCCGTAGCTGACCGCATGCGGCGCCAGGCGGATCTGCAGGCTGCGGATGAAGGCACGCGCCGCATCCTTGACCAGGTGGGCGACGCGTTCGGCGGCCAGGGCCTGTAGCGCCTGTTCCAGTTCATCCGGTTCATCTTGTTCGACCGGGGCGGCGGCCAGTGGCCGGGATCGTGTGGCTTTCATCATTTCATCAGAAATCTAAGATAACGCAATCATACCCATTTGCAGCCCGCTCAGGGAGGGCAGGGTTAGCCACCGTGACAGGCTGGCCTGCATCTTGCATAATCGTAGATATCGAAGAATATTTTCGGGGTCATGATGTCTCTCGCCACTGCCATCGATCAGGTCGTACTGTCCAGCTGGGATGAGTTCGCTGCCGCCAGCGACCAGCTGGAGGGCTGGGTATTCCGTGGCCAGGCCGATCATCGCTGGCCGCTGGTCAGTTCGCTGACCCGGCACCTAGCGCGCTATTGCCCCGATCCCTCGTTGTGGCCCCTGCGCGAGGAGCGGGCGATCCGCGTATTCCGGCGCAAGGCCCATGTCTTCCTGCATGACGCGGCGGTGCTGGACGATGACCTGCGCTGCCTGGCGCTGATGCAACACCATGGCGCGCCGACGCGGCTGATCGATTTCACCAAGTCCCCCTTCGTGGCGGCCTTCTTTGCCATGCAGCAACTGCATGGCGATGCCGCCGTCTATGCGCTCAATACCCCGGCCCTGTGGAAGGCGGCGCCGCGCTTTGATCCGACGCTCAACCGCGAAGCCATCGACCTGCGCAAGCCCGACAGCTACCAGCGTTATTTCGCCGGCAACGCCTTGCCGCTGGTGTGGTTCGGTGAACCCAACCAGATGGATGCGCGCCTGGTGGCGCAGTCCGGCATCCTGGTGGTGCCGGGCACGCTGGAGGCACCGCTGGAGCGCCTGCTGGCCGGCTACGAGGCCAGCGAACCGCTGATCCGCAAGTTCATCCTGCCGGCGGCGTTGCGCGAGCCGGCGCTGCGGGCGCTGTACCGGATGAACATCACCGCCGCCACGCTCTTCCCCGGCCTGGATGGCCTGGCCCGCTCCATCGACTACGAGCTGGAGATGGTGTGGGAGCAACTGATCGTCGATTACCAGTCCAGGCTGGGCAAGAGCTGAACCCGACGTTGCCACCGCGTCCCTTTTTCCAGGAGTCCTGAACACCCTGCATCACATCCGCCGCTCCGAAGTCCGTTCTTAAATAGTTCGATATCTAACTTAATTGTAGTCGCTATTCCAGTTGCCATTCATTTCGGGGCCAGCCAGCCCCTCACCACGCCAACGAAAGGATTCACCATGTACGACCATTACGCCACCGAAAAACTGATCGACCTGTGGCTCTCCGAAGACATCGGCGCCTGCGACCTGACCGCGCAGACCATGATCGAGCCGGACGAGCAGGGCCATTTCGTCATGAATGCCCGTGAATCCCTGATCGTGTCCGGCATCGAGGTGGCCGCCCGGGTCTTCCGCAAATACGACGCCACGCTGGCGGTACAGGTGCATCACGCCGACGGCAGCCGGGTCGAGGCCGGTGCCATCCTACTGACCGTCAAGGGCAATGCGCGCAGCGTCCTGACCGCCGAGCGCACCGCACTGAACCTGGTGCAGCGCCTGTCGGGCATCGCCAACGAGACCGCCCGCTACGTGGCCGAGATCGCCGGTACCCGGGCGCAGCTCATCGACAGCCGCAAGACCACCCCCGGCCTGCGCATGCTGGAAAAGCACGCTGTGCTCTGCGGTGGCGGCCTGAACCACCGCCTGGCGCTGGACAACGGCGTCATGATCAAGGACAACCACATCGCCGTCTGCGGCAGCATCAAGGAAGCAGTGGCCCGGGTGCGTCGCAAGCTGCCGGTACTGACCAAGCTGGAAGTGGAATGCGACCGCGTGGAACAGGTGCGCGAGGCGCTGGCCGCCGGGGTGGACGTGATCATGCTGGACAACATGTCCCTGCCCGACATGCGCGAAGCGGTCGGCATCGTCGATGGTCGCGTCAAGGTCGAGGCCTCCGGCGGCATCCGCCTGACCACCATCCGCCCGGTGGCCGAGACCGGGGTGGATTACATCTCCACCAGCAAGATCACGCAATCGGCGCCGGCCGTGGACATCGGCCTGGACGAAGCATGAGCCCGGCCAGCACGGCGCCCGGCACCTTCTTCCTGGTGGTCGGCCCCAGCGGGGCCGGCAAGGACACCCTGATGAGCGGCGCCCGCGAGGCGCTGGCCGATGCGCCCTATGTCTTCGCCCGCCGCGTGATCACGCGGCCGGCCGGTGCCCCCGGTGAAGACCATGACGCCGAGACCGAAGCCGGCTTCGCCGCCCGTGCAGCGGCGGGCGAATTCCTGCTGACCTGGCAGGCGCACGGCCTGTCCTATGGCCTGCCGGGTCAGTTGCTGGCCGAGCTGGCAGCGGGTCGCCACGTCGTGGCCAATGGCTCGCGCGCCACCGTGGAAGCGCTGGCGCAGCGCCTGCCCAGCCTGGTGGTGGTGGAAATCTCGGCCCCGCCCGAGGTGCTGGCGCAGCGCATTGCCGGGCGCGGGCGCGAGGATCATGCGCAGATCCTGGCGCGCCTGCAGCGCCAGGTCGACCCAGCGCCGCCCGGCATCCTGCGCCAGACAGTGGCCAACGACAGCGATACCGCCACCGGCATCGCCCGCCTGCTGGCGGTATTGCGCGCCCCCTTGCAACATTGCGTGGTGCGCGCCGCGCCGGTGGAGACCGGGGAGGAGGCGGTGGCCTATGCCCATCCCCGCCACTGGGCGGCCGGCACGCGCCTGCGCCTGCGCGCTGCGACCGGTGCCATGGTCGACGTGCGCATCCATCATTGGCCCGACGGCGGCCACGACGCTAGCCCCTGGCTGGCGCTGCCCGCAGGCTTGCGCCAGCGCCTTGGATCGGCTCAGACGGTGCAGGCCTTGCGCCTGCTGGCCCCGGCCAGCCGTCCCTTGTGGAGCCGCAAGCTGCGCGGTGAACGCCTGCCGGCGCATCAGTACCAGGCCATCCTGCAGGATGCCGTCGATGGTCGCTACAGCACCACCGAGCTGACCACCTTGCTGGTCTCCATCACCGGTGGCCTGGATGCCGAAGAAACCCTGGCGCTGGCCCAGGCACGCAGCCGCATGGCCCGGCGTATCAGCTGGGACGAGCCCATGGTGGTCGACAAGCACTCCCTGGGCGGTGTCCCCGGCAGCCGCATCACGCCCATCGTGGTGCCGATCGTGGCGGCCTGGGGGCTGGCCATGCCCAAGGCGTCCTCGCGCGCCATCACCTCGGCCGCCGGCACAGCCGACACCATGGCCCTGCTGGCCAATGTCGACCTGGATGGCGAGGCCGTGCGCCGCTGCGTGCGCCAGGCCCGGGCCTGCATCGCCTGGAATGGTCGCATCAGCCATTCCGTCATCGACGAGGTGATGAACCGTATCACCCGGCCCTACGGGCTGGAGACGGCGCACTGGTCGGTGGCCTCGATCCTGTCCAAGAAGGCGATTGCCGGCGTCACCCATCTGGTGGTGGATGTGCCGTACGGTCCCTATGCCAAGCAGCAGACGCTGGAACAGGCGCAGCAGTTGTGCCGACTGTTCGAACAGGTAGGGCAGGGGCTGGGCATGCAAGTGCGGGCGCTGGCCACCGATGGCAGCCAGCCCATCGGGCGCGGCATCGGTCCGGCACTGGAAGTGCGTGATATCCGCCAGGTTCTGGCGGGCGATCCACAGGCGCCGCAGGATTTGCGTGCCAAGGCACTGCTGTTCGCGGCGCATCTGTTGTCCTTCGATCCGCGTCTGGGGGAGGTCGACGTCGCCTTGCAAAAGGCCACCGAACTGCTGGACAGCGGTGCGGCCCAGGCCGCGCTGGCGCGCATCATCGCCGCCCAGGGGCCACCCCAGGTGGAGGCCGCGCCCTGCGCCGAGGTCTTGACCTGGCATGCCAGCCAGGCCGGCGTGATCAGCCAGGTCGATGGCTGGGCCATCGCCGGACTGGCGCGTACCGCCGGCGCTCCGGCGCATCCGGGGGCGGGGCTGGACTTGCTGTGCCGGGTGGGTGAGCGGGTGCAGTCCGGGCAGGCGCTGTTGCGGGTGCATGCCGCCAGCGCTGCGCACCTGGAGCTGGTCGGTGCCGAACTGCAGGCTCTGGCCAGTCCGGTGGTGTTGGTCGGCCACTGAAGGCTGGACGGAAATGGCAGCGGCGCCCCGTACGCGGGGCGCCGCTGCAATGTCACGCTCAATGTCCGGCTTGTGCGCGAGAGCGGGCGATGCTCTCCGGCACGCCTTCCCAGGCCGGCTTGCCGGTGGCGAACTCGCTGCGCAGATAGGCCAGCAGATCACCCACCTGGGCATCGCTGAAGCTGTTGGCAAAGCCCGGCATGTAGCCCAGCGCCGGATTGGCCGGTTCGCGGATGCCGTGCAGGATGACGTGGATCAGATTGTCCGGGGTGTCGCTGTGCAGGTTGGTATTGACCCGCAACGAGGGCCGCACGCCGAACAGTGTCGGTCCCGTTCCTTCGATGTGACAGGCCGCGCAGGCACCCTGGAACAGCCGCTTGCCATTGGCCTGCGACAGCTTCTGGCTCTCGTTGAGGCTGCTCGTGGTGATGGGTGCCGGTGTTGTGGTGCTGGTGGTCGGCGCCTGGAACGAGGCCAGGTAATGCGCGATGGCGCGCACGTCGCCGGCCGGCAGTTGCGCCAGTTCGGCCACCACCGGCGCCATCGGTCCGGCGGCAATGCCGTGGCGGTCCGAGAAGCCGCTGCGCAGGTAGCTGAACAGTTCATCCTCGGTCCAGGGCGTGGGCGACTTCGACAGCGCCGTCAATGCCGGGGCTTCCCAGCCATCGACCGTGCCGCCGCCCAGGTACTGGCGTCCGCCCTGTTCCGCGCCCAGGGCATTGCGCGGCGAATGGCAGGCGGTGCAGTGACCGGCGCCTTCCACCAGATAGGCCCCGCGATTCCACAGGGCCGAGCGGTCCGGGTCGGGCTGGAACACCTCATTCTTGTGGAACAGCAGATTCCAGCCGGCCAGCAGCGGACGCATGTTGAAGGGGAAGCGCAGATCGTTTTCCGGCGGCGTGCTGGAGACCGCCGGTTGGGCCATCAGGTAGGCGTACAGCGATTGCATGTCGGCTTCGCTGATCTTGGCGAAGGCGGTGTAGGGGAAGGCCGGGTAGAGATGTCGTCCGTCGCGGTGGATGCCTTCGCGCATGGCGCGTTCGAAGGCGGTATAGGACCAGTTGCCGATGCCGGTCTTTTCATCGGGCGTGATGTTGGTGCTGAAGACGGTGCCGAACGGCGTCTGCAGGGCATGGCCGCCGGCATTGGCGACCCCGCCCGGGGCCGTGTGGCAGACCGCGCAATCGCCGGCCAGCGCCACCCGGCGCCCGCGTTCGATGGTGGCGGCCGAATACAGGTCGGCCGCAGGCCGCGCCACCGGTGCGATCTCGGCGCGCCAGGGCATTGCCAGGGTCAGCGTGGCGCCCAGTGCCGCCGCTGCCACCCCCAGCCAGCCGTATTTGCGCAGGCGGCGCCAGCCGCCCGGCCGCTGGCCCGAACCCTCTTGATGTTCCAGTGCCAGCCTGATCTGCTCACCCGAAAACGGCGCCTCGCGCAGACGTACGCCGGTGGCGGCATGGATGGCATTGGAAATCGCCGCCGCCGCCGGCAGCGTGAAGGCGCCGCCCGCCTTGAGCTGGATGTCGCGCAGCGCCGGCGTGGTGCCGCCATCGATGAGGTCGACCTGGGGCAGGCTGGCGCTGGCCTGGCCCGGCAGGGGGCGCAGTTCGCGTGACCAGGCATCGAAGCCCTGGTCCGGCGCCAGCGTCTGCGCCATCGCCAGTCTGGCCTGTTCGCCCAGCAGGGCGCGTTGTTTTTCATCGAGCAGATCGTCAGCGGCATGGGCGGCGGCCGCTGTCGTCCCCGCGCGCTGGTCGTGGCCGGCAGTGACCCGGGTCACGCTCAGTTCTCCGGAGGCGCGGTCGTATTCCACATCGGCCACCCAGGCCGACCAGCTCTGTACCGGCTGGCCCTGTTCCTGTTCCAGCGTGCTGGCATAGGCAAAGCCGCGTCCGCGCAGGATGTCGCCCTGCACCTGCCGGGCCGGACCGTTCCAGCCCGCGCCCTCGGCGACCGAGCGCACCAGCGCCGCGCCATGCGCATCGGGCAGGTGCTGCAGACGGTATTGCACGGCGTCCTCGCCGATGCGCTGGGCCAGTTCATCGAAAAAGATTTCCTGCGCGAAGGTGCTCGCCGCCAACGGGATTGCGGCGCCTTGCGGCCCGATGATCTCCAGCGCCTGCCAGTCGTAGGGCGAGGCCAGGGCGGCGCCGTCGCGCGGGTCGCTGGCATCCTCCAGCGCATAGGCGGTTTCCGTCAGCAGCCAGGCCAGCGGCGGCGGCGGGGCGTCCTGTTCGATATGCAGGTGGTAGCTGCCGAGGCGGCCATCCTGGTCCAGTTCGCCATGCAGCTGCAGCGAGGTGGGGCTGCTGGCGAAGTTGGTCGGCTCCAGCACCAGCGAGACGGCCTGCCCGCATTGCAGGGCCAGCAGCGCCACCACGCCGGCCACGTCGCTGGCGGCGCTGCGCTCCTGCGCGCTGGCCGGCGGGCGGTGGCTGCGTACCTCCACCTGGGCCACGGGCAGGGACAGCAGGGCCGCCACTTCCATGGCGATCAGCGCGGGATTGCCGAAGGGCAGGTCCAGTCGCAGGTTTGCGCCCATCGGGCTGGCCATGGCGACGATGCCGGTGGCGGGGAAAGGGGACGATGACAGGGTAGAGGATGCGGATTCCCCATCGCGCCACTGGTAGTGGGCGTCCATGGTGATGTCGTGCAGGCCGCTGGAATCCTGGCCGCGGGCATGCAGTGTCTGCGCGGCGCGCACGCGTGGGGTGCCGTCCTGCGGCGTGGCGTCGCTCCAGCGCAGGCGCAACTGGCTGCATGCCTGGCGGGCCTGTTCATCGCTGTCGGCCACGACAGCCACCAGATGCCGGCGCTGCACCACCTGTGGTGCGCCCGGGCAGCGCAGCGCGGCCTCGCTGTCGAGGCCTTGCAGCCGGGCGCCGGTGTAGAGGGACTGCTGCCAGTCCAGTCGCGGCGGCAGGGCCAGGCGGGCGTGACGCAGGGAGGCTGCGCCGCCGGTGGCCAGCGGGCCGGCCATCTGCCGGGGCAGGGGCGCACTCATTGCGCCGCACCCTGGCGCTGCAGTTCGACCGCGCGCAGGGCGGCGCGCATGATTTCCACATGGGTGCCGCAGCGGCAGAGGTTGAAGTCCAGTTCGCTGCGGATCTCGTCCTCGGTCGGGCTGGGCGAGCGCAGCAGCAGGGCCTTGAGGGTCATGATCATGCCGTTCATGCAGTAGCCGCATTGCGCGCCCTGCTCATCGATGAAGGCCTGCTGTACCGGGTCCAGCCGTCCCTCCTGGGCCAGGCCGTCCAGCGTGGTGACGTTGCGTCCGGCCACCCCGGCCAGCGGGATCACGCAGGAGCGGGCCGCCACGCCATCGACCAGCACGGTACAGGCACCGCACTCGCCCAGGCCGCAGCCGAATTTGGGGCCGTTCAGGCAAAGGTCGTTGCGCAATACGTTCAGCAGCGGCGCGTCGGCGGCAATGTCCAGCGTGGCCGCATGGCCGTTGACGTGGAAGGTGATGGGTTCTTGCTTGTGCATGGTCTCTGGTGTCGTGGTGCCATAGGGCCTGTTCACACTAAATCTGCGAGTGCGAGAGGTCGTCAAGCGTTGTCTGCCTAGGCGCAGCGACGCGCCGTAGTGGTGCTACGGCAAGGAGCTGCAACAACGGCAGGCGACGCTTGCCGGCCTCTCCCGGAGGGTTGCGCCCAGAAGGCGCGCTAGCGGCGTTGCACGGTAAGGCTGGTGGCACCACCACCAGCCTTGCCGCGCGCCTTGCCACCACGCCTTCTGGGCGCAACGCATCTCGCAGATTTAGTGTGAACAGGCCCTACGAGGGCCTTGCCTTGGATCTCTATCGTCAGCGCATGAAGCATCCTTCATGCCAATGCGCTTGCAGCGGCCAGTATGCCCGCCTGCGGACAGGCTGTCCCGCAGCCTCGCCCGGCCTTGTTGAAAAACAGTGTACACACTCAATAATGCCAAGTAAATCACGAATTTCCATGCTGCATTGCGCGGTCTCGAACTGGTGCGGTCGGGCGTCTAAAACTCCCGTATTTGGTGCTGCATCGCACATAAAAGGGGATTTGGCTGGCGCTGCTGGTGCGCCGGAAAATCCCGGTTGCAAAGATCGTGGAAATGATTAAATATAGTGTATGCATTACAAATTAGCGAACTTCGCATGACCATGGCAGATCAAGGAGAACCTCACATGCAGCAGCGTCTTTACCGTATCGGGCAAATCGTCCCCAGTTCCAACACCACCATGGAGACCGAGATCCCGGCCATGCTGACGGCACGCCAGGCGATCCGCCCCGAGCGCTTCACCTTCCACTCCAGCCGCATGCGCATGAAGAAGGTGGTCAAGGAAGAACTGGCTGCCATGGATGGTGAATCCGACCGCTGTGCCGTCGAGCTGTCCGATGCCCGCGTCGATGTGCTGGGCTATGCCTGCCTGGTGGCCATCATGGCCATGGGCCGTGGTTATCACCGCCAGTCCGAGCAACGCCTGACCGCCCACACCGCCGCCAACGGCGCCGATGCCCCGGTGGTCACCAGTGCCGGCGCGCTCATCGATGCGCTCAAGGTCATCGGTGCCAAGAAGATCGTGGTGGTCGCGCCCTACATGAAGCCGCTCACCGAGCTGGTGGTGGACTACATCCGCCACGAAGGCTATGAGGTGCTGGACTACCGTGCCCTGGAAATCCCCGACAACCTCGACGTGGCCCGGCATGACCCGGCCAGGCTGCCGGCCATCGTGGCCCAGATGGATACCAGCCAGGCCGACGCCATCGTGCTGTCGGCCTGCGTGCAGATGCCCTCGCTGCCGGTGATCGCGCAGGTCGAGGCGATGACCGGCAAGCCCGTCATCACCGCCGCCGTGGCCACCACCTACGCCATGCTCAAGCGCCTGGAGCTGGACCGCATCGTGCCGGGTGCCGGCGCGCTGCTCTCCGGCGCCTACTGAGAGGGGCCGCCATGCAGAGCAGCTTCCTCTACGGTGCCAACATCCTGGCCAACGGCATCCGCCAGCATTACCTGCGCTTCGGCGGCAAGGATGGCGAGCGTGCCGGTCGCGACGCCGTCATCATCGTCCCCGGCATCACCAGCCCGGCAGTGACCTGGGGCTTCGTCGGCGAACGGTTTGGCCAGCAGTTCGATACCTATGTGCTGGACGTGCGCGGCCGTGGCCTGTCTTCGGCCTCGGAGACGCTGGACTACAGCCTGGATGCGCAGGCGGCCGACGTCATCGCCCTGGCCGAAGCGCTTGGCCTGGAGCGCTATGCAGTGGTCGGGCACTCCATGGGCGGACGCATCGGCGCCCGCGCCGCCAGCCAGCAGCCACGCGGCCTGACGCGGCTGGTCATGGTCGATCCGCCGGTCTCCGGCCCGGGGCGTCGCGCCTATCCCTCCAAGCTGCCCTGGTACGTGGATTCCATGCGTTTGGCGCGCGAAGGTTATTCGGCCGAGCAGATGCGCGCCTTCTGCCCGACCTGGACCGAACAGCAACTGCAACTGCGTGCCGAGTGGCTGCACACCTGCGACGAGCGGGCCGTGATCGCCAGCTTCGAGGGCTTCCATACCGATGATTTCCATGCCGACCTGCCGGCCCTGAAACTACCGGTGATGTTGATGCAGGCCTCGCGCGGCGACGTCATCCTGCCCGAGGACGTGCAGGAACTGCAGGGCCTCTTGCCGCAGCTGGTGGTGAGCCGGGTGGAAGACGCCGGCCACATGATCCCCTGGGACAACGAGGCCGGCTTCTACGCCGCCTTTGGCGACTTCCTCGGCGCGCCGCTGTAAGGGCCGCGTTCATCGCAAGACCGATTGCAAAGGAGAACACCATGGCCGTCAGCGACCATGACCTGATCAGCGCCTGGAAAGAGGTGCTGACCCTGTCGAAGCTGGAGTCGGGACAGATCGTCACCGTGCTCACCAGCAGCAGTACCCATCCGCAGACCCTGTCCACCGCCATGACCGCCGCCGCGCTCATGGGCGCCACCGTCAATCGGCTGGACCTGCCGCCGGTCAATGCCGAGAAGGCCCTGAGCCGCGACTCGCTGGCCTATCTCGGCACCACGCCCCTGACCGGCAACCGCGCCGCCATCGCCGCCCTCAAGGAAAGCGACCTGGTGCTGGACCTGATGACCCTGCTGTTCTCGCCCGAGCAGCATGAAATCCTCGCCACCGGCACCAAGATCCTGCTGGCCGTGGAGCCGCCCGAGGTGCTGGTGCGCATGGTCCCCAGCGCAGACGACCGACGCCGCGTGTCGCAGGCGGCGCGTCTGCTGGAGGGCAAGCGCGAGATGCACATCACCTCGGACGCCGGGACCGACCTGCGCTGCCCGCTGGGCGAATTCCCGGTGATCCAGGAATACGGCTTCGTCGATCAGCCGGGACGCTGGGACCACTGGCCCAGCGGCTTCGTGCTGACCTGGCCCAATGAGCGCCAGACCAACGGCACCCTGGTCATCGATCGCGGCGATATCCTGCTGCCCATGAAATGCTATGCCCAGGAAGCCATCGTGGTGACGGTCAAGAATGGTTTCGTCACCGACATCGAGGGCGGCCTGGATGCCGAGCTGCTGAGCGACTACATGGCCTCCTTCAAGGACCCGGAAGCCTATGCCATGTCGCACATCGGCTGGGGCCTGCAACCGCGCGCGCAATGGTCCACGCTGGCCATGTACGACCGCGAAGCCACCATCGGCATGGATGCCCGCGCCTACGAAGGCAATTTCCTGTTCTCCTTCGGCCCCAACAACGAAGCCGGCGGTAGCCGCACCACCGCCTGCCACATCGACATCCCCCTGCGCCGTTGCACGGTGGCGCTGGATGGCACGCCGGTGGTCAAGGACGGCAAGGTGCTGGACGGCTTCGTCTACGGCAATTCGCAATGAGGCCAGCCGGGTGCGCCCGGCAGTCTCTTCAAAAGGAAGATACGATGCACAAGGAAGTGGAAACCTACCAGCGCCAGGGCTTCGGCCAGACGCTGGAAATGAAACCGCCGTTCGGTCTGCTGATCGTCGATTTCGTCAACAGCTTCGCCGACCCGGCCCAGTTCGGCGGCGGCAACATCGGCCCGGCCATCGAACGCACGCGCAGCCTGCTGGCTCATGCGCGCCAGCATGGCTGGCCGGTGGCGCACAGCCGCATCGTGTTCGCCGACGATGATGCCGACCGCAACATCTTTGGCATGAAGGTGCCGGGCATGGTGACCCTGAAGGAAGATCTGCCGGGCAGCGCCATCGTGCCGGAACTGACCCCGGCCGCCGGTGAGCTGGTGGTGCGCAAGACCGTGCCGTCGGCCTTCTTCGGTACCTCGCTGGCACCGTGGCTGACCCAGCACGGCGTGCAGACCCTGCTGGTGGCAGGTGCCGTGACCAGTGGTTGCGTGCGCGCCAGCGTGGTCGATGCCATGTCCTGGGGGTTCCGCCCGCTGGTGGTGTCCGATTGCGTGGGTGACCGCGCCATCGGCCCGCATGAGGCCAACCTGTTCGACATGGCGCAGAAGTACGCGGCCGTGATGCCGCTGGACGACGCCCTGAAGGTGGTCGCCCAGCCTTGATGCCCGGACGGCAGTGGCGGTCCGGGTCGTGATGAATCTGATGTGCACCATGGTTTGAGATGCAAGCAACCAATCCTCCCGGCCAACCATCCGGTCAGACGCCCCGCGAGGCGCGCCGTCAACTGCTGGAGCGCGGCGACGCGCTGCTGGTGACCCGCGCCCCGCAACCCGGTGCCAAGCCCGCGCCCGGCCAGCCCGGCGCGGCTTCGTCCTATGTGCAGCCGCTGCCGGACGTGTTCGTGGCCCTGCTGGCCGAGGGCCGGGTGCTGGCCTTCAACGGTCACGTCGATCTCGGCACCGGCATCCGCACTTCACTGGCGCAGATCGTGGCCGAGGAATTGAGCGTGGACATGGACTGCGTCACCATGATCCTCGGTCACACCGAGGAAGCCCCCAACCAGGGGCCCACCATTGCCAGTGCCACCATCCAGATTTCCGCCGTGCCGCTGCGCAAGGCCGCAGCCCAGGCGCGCGAGCACCTGTTGGCCATGGCGGCCGCGCAGTGGGGTATTCCTGTCGCGCGCCTGCGCATCGAAGCGGGGCGCATTACGGATGCCGACCAGCCGCAGCGCAGTACCAGCTATTTCACCCTGTTGGCCGGGCAGAAGATCGTGCTCACCCTCGACCCCGGCGACGTACCGTTGAAGCCGGCCAGCCAGTACACGCTGGTGGGCCGCAGTTCGCAGCGCGTCGATATTCCCGCCAAGGTGCGTGCCGAGCCGGTCTATGTGCACGACGTGCGTGTGCCGGGCATGCTGCATGGGCGCGTGGTGCGCCCGCCGCATCCGGGGCGCGATGGTGGTGACTTCATCGGCAACAGCCTGCTGTCGGTGGACCGGGATTCCGTGGCCCATATCCCCGGGCTGGTGGCGGTGGTGGTGCAGGGCGATTTCGTCGGCGTGGTGGCCGAGCGCGAGGAACAGGCGCAGCGTGCCATGCGCGAATTGAAGCTGCGCTGGAAGGACATCCCGCCGCTACCCGCCATGGACGACCTGGAGACCCGCCTGCGCGACCTGCCGGCCAAGCGCCGCGAACTGCTGCGCCAGGGCGATCTGGATGCCGCCATGGGCAGCGCTGCCCAGCGCATCGAGCGCACCTATGTCTGGCCCTACCAGATGCATGCCTCCATCGGCCCCTCCTGCGCGGTGGCCGATTATCGCGAAGAAGGCCTGACCGTCTGGTCCGGCACGCAGAATCCGCATGTCATGCGCATCGACCTTGCGCGCCTGTGCGAGCTCGATGAAGGAAAGATCGAAGTGATCCGGCTGGAAGCCGCCGGCTGCTACGGCCGCAACTGTGCCGATGACGTGGTGGCCGATGCTGCCCTGTTGTCACGCGCCGTGGGACGCCCGGTGCGCGTGCAGCTCACCCGCGAGCAGGAACATGCCTGGGAGCCCAAGGGCGCGGCGCAACTGATGCAGGTGCGTGGCGCCATCGATGAAGCGGGCCGGCTGTCGGCCTATGGCTTCCAGACCCGTTATCCCTCCAACGATGCGCCGGTGCTGGCGCTGCTGCTGACCGGCAAGATCGCCCCCGAGCCCCGCGTGCTGGAGATGGGTGATCGTACCGCCGTGCCACCCTATGCCTACCCGCACCTGCAGATCGATTGCGACGACGTCGCACCCATCGTGCGTGCCGGCTGGTTGCGCGGAGTCTCGGCCATGCCGAACTCCTTTGCCCATGAAGTCTTCATCGATGAACTGGCCGAGCTGGCCCGGGAGGATCGTCTGGCCTATCGCCTGGCGCACCTGCCCGACGAGCGTGCCAGCGCGCTGCTGCAGGCCGTGGCGGAGAAGGCCGGCTGGGTGGCCGGTGCCAGCGGTTCGCGTGGCACGCCGGAGGCCGACGGCAAGCTGCGCGGACGCGGCATCGCCTATGCGCGCTATGTCCACAGCAAGTTCCCCGGGTTCGGTGCGGCCTGGTCTGCCTGGGTCATCGATATCGAAGTCGATCCCGCCGATGGCGCGCTGAAGGTGACGTCGCTGGTGGTGGGGCAGGATACCGGCATGATGGTCAATCCCGATGGCGTGCGCCACCAGATGCACGGCAACATCCTGCAATCGCTGAGCCGGGTCTTGAAGGAGCGCGTCAGTTTCGGCCCGCAGGGGACCACCAGCCTGGAGTGGGGCGCCTATCCCATCCTGCATTTCACGGAAGTGCCGCCCATCGAGATCGTGCTGATGCAGCGCCAGGACCAGCCCCCCATGGGGGCGGGCGAATCGGCCTCGGTGCCGAGTGCGGCGGCGCTGTCCAATGCGCTCTTCGATGCCACCGGGCGTCGCTTCCGCCAACCGCCCTTCAACGCGGAATGCATCCTGGCGGGGCTGCGCGAGCCCTTGCCGGCGCCATGAGCAATTGAGTAGCCTGGCGGCCTTATTCGTCGATCATCTTGCGCAGCAGGAACACCAGTGCCACGCGCTCGGCCGGATTGAGATTGCCATAGGTGGCCTCGGTGATCTGGGCGGCGAAGGGGACGGTATCGGCCACCAGCGCGGTGGCGTTCTTGCTGAGCGACACCAGGACCTTGCGGCGGTCGGCCTCGTCATGGGACAACTCGATCAGGTCGCGCGCCTTCAGGCGTTCGACGATGCCACGGATGGTGGCCTGGTCGATGGCGGTCACCTTGACGATGTCAGAGAGCGAGCAGGTCTGCAGGTCGCGGATCGCGCACAGCGTCACGAACTGCGCGGCCGTCAGTTGCGAATCCGGGATATGTTGCTGGAAAATGGCGGCGTGGCGCTGGTAGGCGCGGCGCAGCAGGTGCCCGATCTGGTCGGAGAAATGATAGTCGGCGGTGGCGGGCTTCTTGGTCATTGGCGCAAGGGATGGGTGGCTTGGCATGCCTTGTTCGCCGGCGGCGAGCAGGGGGCAGCTGCTGATTCTAATGTCCTGCCTGCCGCCTGTATAGGCAAGCGTCGCTGCGGCCTTGCCTGCCACGGATGCCTTGGCGCGCTTGCGGGGCGCCGATTTGAGAGTTGTCGTGCTTGTCATCGGAGAGAGTTGAACAATGTTGATCGATTTCGCAGGGCTCAAGCCCGTCGAAGCTTATGAATGGATGTCGGCGCTGATCGTGCCCCGTCCTATCGCCTGGGTTTCCACGCTGGACGGGCAGGGGCGGGCCAACCTGGCGCCGTTCAGCTTCTTCCAGATGATCACCGGCAAGCCGCCGACCCTGCTGATCTGCCCGCTGCTGCAGCGGGGTGGCAAGCTCAAGGACACCGTCAACAACATCAGTGCCAGCGGCGAGTTCGTGGTCAATCTGGCCGGACCGGCGCAGGCCCAGGTCCTCAATGCGACGTCCTTTCCCTTCGAGGCCGGCGTCAGCGAATTCGAGGCCTGCGGCCTGCAGGCCGCGCCCAGCCGGCTGGTGCAGCCGCCCCGCGTCGAGGGTGCGGTGGCCAGCTTCGAGTGCAAGCTGGCGATGATGGAGCCCTATCCGCGCCATGAGCCATCCTGCCACCTGATCTTCGGTCAGGTGCTGGCCGCGCACGTGGATGACCAGTTGCTGGATGCCGATGGCAAGCTAGATCCGGGCCAGGTCGATCTGCTCTTCCGCATGGGCGGCGAATGGTATGGCCGCAGCCGTACCGAATCCAACTTCACCTTGCCGCGTCCACGCTGATTCCCTCCCTCGACCAGGGCGGTGCGGCCACGGCTGCATCCACTGCTGGCGATGTCACCTTCCTGCTTCGCCGGTCTGCCGACCGCGCTTCCTCCATTTCCCATGTCGCCATTTGCGTTGCCGTCGACGCGATGTCGTGGTGCACAACGCACTCTGCTTGTGCAGTTTTCCGGTTTCGCATTAATATGGTGTACACATTATAAATAAGAAATGCAAAGACGGTTTTCGGGGCGCCGCGGAGACAAGCTGCAAAACCCCGTCTGTAGCGCGTTAATCCAATAGTAAAGCAGTAAATACCTGAGCTTCTTGAGCTGGGTCAAGGCTGGCCTGTATTTTGCTAACACTCAAAATATAGAGCGCATACGTCATAAAAAAGAAGTGATCGGCGAGGCTTTTCAGTGCCGTTGTACGGCCTCGCCAATGCCGCAGCCACTGCGTGCAGGACAACACCAGACAAGCGCCGAAGACAGTTTCAGACAGAAGCCCGGATCACCGGGCCAGGCAGGAAAGCAGCACCTGCAGTAACTGCATCACCAGCAACACCTCCAACACTTCAACAAAAGGGAAAACAACATGAAAAAAGCATGGGCACTCGCGGCCGGCAGTCTGTTCTGCGCGAGCGGCGCGATGGCGCAATCCAACGTCACCATCTATGGCGTGGTCGATACCTACCTGGGCTACACCAATGCGAGCGGTCGCGGTTCGGTGGTGTCGCTGGACAGCGGTGGCTACCAGGCCAGCCGCCTGGGCTTCAAGGGGACCGAAGACCTGGGTGGCGGCCTGCGCGCCAACTTCCAGATGGAAAACGGCTTCGCCTCCGACACTGGTGGCATGCACGACAGCACCCGCCTGTTCAACCGCCAGTCCTGGGTCGGCCTGGCCAATAACCTGGGTGAGCTGCGCCTGGGTCGGCAGAACTCGCCGGGCTTCCTGATGATTGCGCGCCTGGATGCCTTTGCCGGTGCGACCTATGCCTCCTTCCTGAACAATGTCTCGGCCTACACGCCGCGCTACGACAACGTGATCGGCTATATCTCGCCGGTGATGCGCGGCTTCAAGCTGCAGGCCTACTACGGCCTGGGCGAGCAGACCACGCCCAAGAACGGCCTGTCCACCTATATGCTGGCCGGCGAGTACGAAAGCGGTCCGTTCTACCTGGGCCTGAGCCATTCCACCCAGAACAGCGCCAACGACAACATCGCCATCCGCTCCACCTTCGCCGGGGGTGCCTATGACTATGGCAACGGCAAGATCTTCCTGGGCTACTACCGTGGCAACAACCTCGGTGCGGCTGCCACCACCAATGTGCGCGGCAGCTACTACGGCGCGTACTCGATCTCGGCCAACTATCGCCTGAGCGCGCAGGCCACCATCGGGGCCGGCTACGGCTGGGCCAAGGACAGCACCGGCGCTGGCCGCGATGCTCGTCAGATCAGCCTGATCGGCACCTATGACCTGTCCAAGCGCACCATGCTCTACACCACCTATGCCCATCTGACCAACAGCAACGGTGCCACCTTCTCGCTGGCCGGTGCCGCGCCGATCACCAAGAACGTGCCGGCCAGTGGCGGCACGGTGAACGGCATACAGTTCGGTATCCGTCACCTGTTCTGATGCGCTGCCGGAAGGTGCGCGGGCTCCACCCGGCGCGCCTTCCTTCCCCTGCCGTTGCTTGCACCTGCGGGTGCAGAAAGGAAAGATCGTGAACGTCTCCCTCCATCTCAAGCATCTAAAGCATCTCGTTGTCGCCGCACTGGGCCTGACGGCCGCTGCCGGCGCACTGGCCCAATCCACCATCAAGATTGGCGAAGTCAACAGCTACAAGGCCCAACCGGCCTTCCTCGAACCGTACCGCCGTGGCTGGGAACTGGCCCAGGAAGAAATCAATGCCGCCGGCGGCCTGCTGGGCAAGAAGGTGGAAATCATCTCCCGCGATGACAACGGCAACCCTGGTGACTCGGTGCGGGTGGCCGAGGAACTGGTGACCCGCGAACAGGTGTCGCTGCTGTTCGGCGGCTTCCTCTCCAACACCGGCCTGGCACTGACCGACTATGCCAAGCAGCGCAAGATCTTCTTCCTGGCGGCTGAACCGCTGACCGACAAGATCGTCTGGCAGAACGGCAACCAGTACACCTATCGCCTGCGTCCCTCCACCTACATGCTGGTGGCCTCGCTGGTCAATGAGGCGGCCAAGCTGAAGAAGAAGCGCTGGGCGCTGGTCTATCCCAACTACGAATACGGCCAGTCCGCCATCGCTACCTTCAAGAAACTGATGCAGGAGCGCCAGCCGGATATCGAATTCGTCGCCGAACAGGCGCCGCCCCTGGGTAAGATCGATGCCGGTTCGGTCACTCAGGCGCTGGCCGATGCCAAGCCGGATGCGATCTTCAATGCGCTCTTCGGTGCCGACCTCGGCAAGTTCGTGCGCGAGGGCAATACCCGTGGCCTGTTCGAGGGACGCGAAGTGGTGTCGCTGCTGACCGGCGAGCCGGAATATCTCGATCCGCTGAAGAACGAGGCGCCGGTCAACTGGATCGTCACCGGCTACCCCTGGTATGCCATCGATACCCCCGAGCACAAGAAATTCGTCGACGCCTATCGCAAGAAATTCAATGACTACCCGCGCAACGGGTCCCTGGTCGGCTATGTGGCGCTGATGTCGATCGCCACCGGCATCAAGGCGGCTGGCTCGGTGGAGAGCGACAAGCTGGCGGCCGCCTTCTCGGGCCTGAAGGTCGCGACCCCGTCCGGCCCCATCGTCTATCGCAGCCAGGACCACCAGTCCACCCTGGGCGCCCACGTGGGACGTACGGCACTCAAGGATGGTCGCGGCATCATGGTCAACTTCAGCTACGTCGATGGCGCTTCGGTGCAATTGCCGGATGCCGAAGTCAAGAAACTGCGTGCGGCCAACTAAGCTGGTACACGCCTTGCAGCGGTCCTGCGCAGCCCCGTGCTGCGCAGGACCGTGGTCACAGGGGATAAAGCATGACTCTCTCTAGCCTGATCGTGCAGATGATCAACGGGCTGGCCGACGCTTCCACCATGTTCCTGGTGGCGGCCGGTCTGTCGCTGATCTTCGGTGTCACGCGCATCGTCAACTTCGCCCACGGCTCGTTCTACATGGTGGGCATCTATGTGGTGTACACGCTGGTGTCCTTGATTGGCGCCAGCGGCCTCGGTTTCTGGAGCGCGGTACTGCTTTCGGCGATGGCCGTGGCGGTGCTGGGCGCCCTGGTGGAAATCCTCATCCTGCGCCGCATCTACCGTGCCCCGGAGCTATTCCAGCTGCTCGCCACCTTTGCGCTGGTGCTGGTGTTCAAGGATGCCGCGCTCTACCTGTGGGGGCCGGAAGACCTGTTCGGCCCGCGCGCGCCCGGCCTGGGTGGCGCGGTGCAACTGCTGGGCCGGCGCATTCCGCAATACGACCTGGTGCTGATCGCCATCGGCCCGCTGGTGTTGGGCGTGCTGTGGCTGGTCCTGAACCGCACCCGCTGGGGGACCCTGATCCGCGCCGCCACCCAGGACCGCGAAATGGTCGGCGCCCTGGGCATCAACCAGTCCTGGCTGTTTACCGGCGTGTTCGCGCTGGGCTGCTTCCTGGCTGGCCTGGGCGGCGCCCTGCAGGGGCCGCGCATCCCCGCCAACCTGGCGCTGGACCTGGAGACCATCGGCAACGCCTTCGTGGTGGTGGTGGTCGGCGGCATGGGGTCGATCCCCGGTGCCTTCCTGGCGGCCCTGCTGATTGCCGAGATCAAGGCCCTGTGCGTGGCCATCGGCCAGGTGTCGGTGTTCGGGGTGGTGATCTCGCTGTCCAAGCTGACGCTGGTGGTGGAATTCCTGGTCATGGCAGTGATCCTGGTGGTCCGCCCCTGGGGCCTGATGGGCAAGCCCCAGGCCGCCGCTCGCAGCACCGGCCAGCCGGAAGCACCGCTGGCCCCGGCCGGCGCCGGTGTGCGCAAGCTGGCCTGGGCCGCCGTGGCACTGTTGCTGGCGGCGCCCTTGCTGTCGCACAGCTTCCCCTACCTGACGGTGCTGCTGGTGGAAATCTTCATCGCCGTGCTGTTTGCGGCCAGCCTGCACTTCATCATGGGGCCGGGCGGCATGCATTCCTTTGGTCACGCGGCCTATTTCGGGCTGGGTGCCTATGCGGCGGCGATGCTGGT
Organism: Herbaspirillum sp. BH-1; assembly: GCF_002870055.1. Classification (NCBI taxonomy): domain Bacteria; kingdom Pseudomonadati; phylum Pseudomonadota; class Betaproteobacteria; order Burkholderiales; family Oxalobacteraceae; genus Herbaspirillum; species Herbaspirillum sp. BH-1. Next base: position 166,491 of record NZ_PKOI01000001.1, read on the forward strand.
GGTCAAGCTGCACTGGCCGATGGAACTGGCGCTGGTGGTCGGTCCGCTGGTGGCCGGGCTGGGCGCGCTGCTGTTCGGCTGGTTCAGCGTGCGCCTGTCGGGCGTGTACCTGGCCATGCTGACCCTGGCCTTCGCACAGATCGTCTGGGCCATCATCTATCAATGGGATGAGGTCACCGGCGGCAGCAACGGGCTGGTCGGCGTCTGGCCGTCAGCCTGGCTGGCCTCGCCGCTGGCCTATTACTACCTGGCGCTGGGCTGCGCGGTGGCCGGCCTGCTGCTGTTGCGCCGTGTGCTGTTCGCGCCCTTCGGCTATGCCATGCGCGCCGCCCGTGATTCGGTGCTGCGTTCGGACGCCATCGGCATCGACGTCAAGCGCATGCAATGGCTGGCCTTTGCGCTGGCCGGCGTATTCTGCGGTGCGGCTGGGGTGCTGTTCGCCTTCTCCAAGGGCAGCATCTCGCCGGAAGCCATCAGCGTGAGCCGGTCGGTCGATGGTCTGGTGATGGTCATGCTGGGCGGCCTGCAGACCTTGCTGGGACCGGTGGTGGGCGCGTCGCTCTTCACCTGGCTGCAGGATGTGATCGCTCGCGAGACCGATTACTGGCGCGCCATTCTCGGGCTGGTGATCCTGGCGCTGGTGCTGCTGTTCCCGGCGGGCATCGCCGGCTATTTCCAGCGCTTCGTCGGTGGCCCGGCACGTCTGGGGCGCCAGGGGAGCAAGGGGAGCGGTGGAGCCCCGGAACTGAAAGCCGGTATCGGCAAGGAGGCGGCATGAGCCTGCTGACAGTAGACAACATCAGTAAATCCTTCGGCGGCAACAAGGCCGTCAATGGCGTCTCTTTCGACCTGCCGCCGGGCCAGTTGCTGGCACTGCTGGGGCCGAATGGCGCCGGCAAATCGACCTGCTTCAACATCCTCAACGGCCAGTACCGGCCCGAGACCGGCAGCATCCGCTTCGACGGCCACGATATCGCCGGCATGAAGCCACGTGACATCTGGCGGCTCGGTGTCGGGCGCACCTTCCAGATCTCGGCCACCTTCAGTTCCATGACCGTGCTGGAAAACGTGCAGATGGCGCTGATGTCGCGCCAGCGCAAGCTGTTCGGTCTGTGGCGGCCGGCGGGCTCCTACTTTGCCGATGAGGCCATGGCCCTGCTGGAGCAGGTCGGCATGGCCGCGCAGGCGCAGCGCCCCTGCGGCGTGCTGGCCTATGGCGACGTCAAGCGGGTGGAGCTGGCCATCGCCCTGGCCAACCGGCCGCGCCTGTTGCTGATGGACGAGCCCACGGCCGGCATGGCGCCCAAGGAGCGCAATGAACTGATGGCCCTGACCAAGCGCCTGGTGCTGGAAAAGAACATGTCGGTGCTCTTCACCGAGCACAGCATGGATGTGGTGTTTGCTTTTGCCGACCGCATGATCGTGCTGGCGCGCGGGCAACTGATCGCCGAGGGCGATGGAGAGACCATCCGCAATCATCCCAAGGTGCAGGAAGTCTATTTCGGCAGCGGCAAGACATTCGAGAAGGAAGGAAGCCCATCGTGAGCGCCACCGTATCCCCCAAGACCGATCCGCTGCTCAAGGTCAGCGGACTGAACGCCTTCTATGGGCGCGCCCACATCCTGTTCGACGTCGCCCTGGAAGTGGGGCGCGGCGAAGTGGTCGCCCTGATGGGGCGCAACGGTGCCGGCAAGTCCACCACCATGAAGGCGGTGATGGGCCTGCTGGACCGGGCCGAGGGCGAAGTCAGTTTTCGCGGCAAGGACATCAGCCGCGCCCGTCCCTATGAGATCGCCCGCGACGGCATGGGCTTCGTGCCCGAAGACCGACGCGTCTTTTCCGACCTGTCGGTGATGGAAAACCTGGAGGTGGGCCGCCAGCCGGCGCGGGAAGGCGCCGTCCAGTGGACGCCGGAAAAGCTGTTCCAGCTCTTCCCCAACCTGGGTGAAATGCCGGACCGCCCGGGCGGCCAGATGAGCGGTGGCGAGCAGCAGATGCTGACCGTCTCGCGCACGCTCATGGGCAACCCCTACCTGGTGCTGCTGGACGAGCCCTCGGAAGGGGTGGCACCGGTCATCGTCGAACAGATGGCCAACATGATCATGACCCTGAAGCGCGAAGGCATGGCCATCCTGTTGTCGGAGCAGAACCTGCACTTCGCCGAGCTGGTCAGCGACCGTGCCTACGTGCTGGAGAACGGTCATATCCGTTACCAGGGCAGCATGGCGCAACTGGCGGCCGATGAAGAGGTGCGACGGGCTTACCTGTCGGTGTAGCAGGGCGTCTGGCGTGGGAGGAGGTGGCGTCGGGATCGCTGTAGCTTGATCGCCATTTCCTCTCTCGCCTGGTTTGTTGCGCTGCATAAGGGTGGCGTGCTTCTCCGGTTGCGGTGCTCCCGGCCACCAAGCCGGTCCATGGCGGCAGCGCCGCCTCGCCCGAACGGCAGGGTGGAGCTGCCGGCCGACGCGGCCGGGTCTGGGCGCTGCCTGCCGCCTGCGGCCTGCCCGGGGCCGGAAAAGGCCTTGCCTGTTTGTGTAATAAATGATGTGTACGCTTTAAATCAAGCGGCCCGGCAGATCCGCTTCAATTCTCTTCCACCCCCCCGGAATTCCGCACCAAACTGGCATTTATCGCCCTGTTATTGGTCATGTTTCGCACTGCAATGCAGCACGAAAAATCTCTTCGATAAACCTCTATTCTTTTAAAAATAGAGTGTGTACACTGTATTTCATTCGGCGTATCAGGATCGTTTCCGTCGTCGCTTTTATCCCGGCTTCAACCCAGCTTCCTACCTATTTCGCAAGGAGATCAGAGTGTCCAATTCCCCACGTATCGCCGTCGTCGGCGCAGGCCTGGGCGGTGCCGCTACGGCGGCGCTGCTGCTGCAGGAAGGTTTCAATGTGCGCGTCTATGAGCAGGCGCCCGGTTTCTCCCGCCTGGGAGCTGGCATCCACGTCGGCCCCAATGTGATGAAGGTGCTGCGTCGCATCGGCATCGAGGATGAGATGAACCGCCAGGGTTCGCGTCCCGACTTCTGGTACAGCCGCCACTGGGAGACCGGCGACGTGCTGGCGCAGATTCCGCTGGGCGACTACGCCGTCAAGCACTATGGCGCCTCCTACCTGACGGTGCATCGTGGCGATTTCCATGAACTGCTGATCAAGGCCTTGCCCAGCGATCGCGTGAGCTTCGACAAGTGCCTGACCAAGGTCGAGGATCGCGGCAACGTGGTCATCCTCAGCTTTGCCGACGGCACCACCGAAGAAGCCGACATCGTCATCGGCGCCGATGGCGTCAACTCCCGCATCCGCGAAGAACTGCTGGGCGTGGAACCGCCCAAGTACGCCGGTTACCTGGCGCACCGCGCCGTGTTCCCCACCCCCGAGGTCAAGGCCGGCATGCTGCCCTTCGATGCCTGCGTGAAGTGGTGGAGCGATGACCGTCACATGATGACCTACTTCGTCACCAGCAAGGCCGACGAGCTCTACTACGTGACCGGTGTGCCGGTCGAGAAATGGGACCTGAACGACCGCTGGCTGCCTTCCAGCAAGGAAGAGATGCGCGAGACCTTCCGTGGCTGGCACCCGACCGTGCAGGCGCTGGTGGATGCCACCGTGGAAGTGACCAAGTGGTCGCTGCTGGAGCGCGACCCGCTGCCGCTGTGGAGCCGTGGCCGCCTGGTGCTGCTGGGCGATGCCTGCCACCCGATGAAGCCGCACATGGCGCAGGGCGCGGCCATGGCCATCGAGGATGGCGCCATGCTGGCACGCTGCTTCAAGGAAGTCGGCGTGAGCAACTACGCCGACGCCTTCGCCCTCTACGAAGCCAATCGCGCTACCCGCGCCAGCAAGGTCCAGCGCATCTCGCACGAGAACACCTGGCTGCGTACCAACGAAGACCCGTCCTGGTGCTTCGGCTACGATGTCTTCACCGAGCCGCTGGTCTCACCGAGCAAGGCCGCAGCCTGAGCGGTTTCGCCTGAATCACCGCCGGGCCGGCTTCGTGGGAAAGCGAAGATGGCCCGGCTCTTGCATCATTCATGTCACCGGTGAACAGCGCCGGTGAGGAAGCCAGGCAGCCGGCAAGACCGGTTGCCGGTTCGATCATTTGAGGAGAGTTGCATGTCCACGCTACCCGCGACAGTGGAAAAGGGGCTACAGGCCGCCGGGGTCGGTAAGTTCCAGTACCGCTTGTTCGTCATCTTCGGCCTGGTCTGGCTGGCCGATGCGATGCAGGTGTTGTCCATCGGTTTTTCGGCGCCGACCATCGCCAAGACCTTCGGCCTGACGGTGCCGCAGGCGCTGCAGAGCGGCACCATGTTCTTCGTGGGCATGCTGCTGGGCGCCTTCGTCTTCGGTCGCCTGGCCGACCGCATCGGCCGTCGTCCGGTGCTCATGTGCGCGGTGGTGATCGATGCCTGTTTCGGCGTGGCCTCGGCCTTCGCTCCTGACTTCACCTGGTTGCTGGCACTGCGCCTGCTGACCGGTATCGGCGTGGGTGGCACGCTGCCGGTGGACTACACCATGATGGCCGAATTCCTGCCCAGCGCCCGTCGCGGTCGCTGGCTGGTGATGCTGGAATCGTTCTGGGCCATCGGCACCATCTGCCTGGCAGTGCTGGCACTGGTAGCGGTGAGCTGGGGCAACGATGCCTGGCGCGTGATCTTCTTCGTCACCGGCCTGCCGGCGCTGGTGGGCGTGGTGCTGCGCTTCTACGTGCCGGAGTCGCCCATGTACCTCAACCGCAGCGGCAAGTCCGACGCCGCCCGCAAGGTACTGGAGCGGGTCGCCAAGGTCAACGGCAGCAGCACCCCGATTCCGCCGCTGCAGCCGGAAGTGGTGGAGCGCAAGCCCATGAGCGCGCTGTTCTCGGCCGCCCTGCGGCGCCGCAGCCTGTCGCTGTACCTGGCCTGGGGGCTGATCTCGATTGCCTACTATGGCGTGTTTGTCTACCTGCCGGTCAAGCTGGGTTCGGAGGGCTTCGGCTTCATGCGTGGCCAGATCTTCCTGATCTTCCTGGCGCTGGTGCAGTTGCCTGGCTATGCGCTGTCGGCCTACGGGGTCGAGCGCTGGGGCCGCAAGCCCACCCTGGTCGGTTTCCTGTTGTTGTCGGCGGTGGGGTGCATGCTCTACAGCCTGGGCAGCGATCCCAAGCTGGTGGTCGGTTCCACGCTGTTGCTGAGCTTCTCCCTGCTGGGCACCTGGGCCGCGCTGTATGCCTTCACGCCCGAGGTGTACCCGACCGACCTGCGCGCCAGCGGCATGGGCACGGCCGGCGCCGTGGCCCGCTTCGGCGGCCTGTTCGCCCCGGCCATCATCGCCCCGGTCATGGCCAGCCACTTCACGCTGTCGCTGGTGATGCTGTCGGCCTTCCTGGTCGCCGGTGCCGTTGCGATCCTGTGCGTGGATGTGGAGTCGCGCAATCGGGCGCTGGAATGAGTCTGTAGCATCGCCGGAGCCTGTTGCTTCGAGGGAGCCACCGCTGCGTGCGGTGGCTTTTTTTTCACTGGAATAGCCACTTTCAGCAAATGTTGAAATGGGCCTTTTGAATGAAAAGCGCAGCGAAGATCTTTGCTATTTCGAATGGTCGCGCATGCGCTCCAGGTCTTCCCGCGTATCGATATCGGCAAAGATCCCCTGATCCATCACCTCGATCTCCGTCACCAGATGCGCTTCCAGCAGGCCCCGTGCGCCTCGGTCGCCCTGCAGGGCCAGTAGCGCCGGCAGATGCGCTGAACCGAAGCCCACCGGGTTGCCGCGTCGACCTTGCGTCACGGGTGCCACGATGGACGCACCGGTGACCAACGCGTCGCACAGCCGCGCCACGGTGGCAGGTCGTACCCGGGGCATGTCGGCCAGCGCGATCAGCCAGCCTGATGCCTGCGTGCTGTGTTGCAGCCCGTGGCGCAGCGATGCGCTCATTTCTCGGGGATCGCCCGGGGGCAGCATGCAGACCGTGCAGCCCATCTCGCGCAGGGCATCGGCCAACACGCCCGGCCCCTGTACCACGGCGACCACCGGCATGACTTCCAGCAGCGCCGCTGCGCTGGCGGTGGCGACCATGCCGGGGCGGCCGTCGTGATGGACGAAGGGCTGCAGCAGCTTTTCCTCGCGGTCGTTGAAACGGCTGCCACGGCCGGCGGCCAGCAGTACGGCGATGGGGGAGCTTGATGGAATCATGCCGGCAGGGCCTTGGGAAATCGGATGGAGCCGCTATTGTGCCCAGGTTTGTCCTGCCGTTGCTGCAGTGATGCAGAAGCTGCCGGGGGAGGGGGAATTTACGTGATCCGAATGACAAGCTTGCCACGGGCCGGTCCTATGCCTTTCATGCTGGCCGCCACTTTGCGTCAGATCGTTGCCGTATCGGCATGGCAGGATTCTTAATTTTGATATGGTCGGCAACGCAGTGCGCTCCTAGAATCGGTTGCATGTCAGTAACGCAGGTACCGTACAGGGACGGTGTTGCGAAGTCGGCATCAGGGGGCAAGCCGGCTGGGATGGGGCGCAGCGAGGGTCCATCATCCGGGGCGCCGAGAACAACGCGCAGGGATGGAAACAAGAATGATCAAGAACAAACGTATCGGCTCACGCCTGGGTGCAGGCTTTGCCGTGGTGCTGGTATTTTCGATGCTGGTGGCGGCGGTGGGCATCTGGCGCCTGAAGACCGTGGCCCAGCAGACCCAACAGATGATGGACGTGCCGCTGCGCACCGAACGCCTGGTGTCGCAATGGAATACCTTGCTGCTGATCGCCATCCAGCGCACCACTACCGTCGTCAAGAGCCGCGATCCTGAACTCGAGGCCTTCCTCGCCAAGGAGGCGGCCGCGTCCAGCAAGGAATCGGCGCAGACCCTGAAGGACGTCGAAGCACTCCTGACCAGTGACGATGAAAAGAAGCTGTTCGCCGCCATCAATGTCGCCCGCAAGCAGTTCCTGACGGTGCGCGATGAAATCTACGCGGCCAAGAAGCAGGGTGATGCCGCCAAGGTGGAGCAGCTCTATCAGCAGCAGTACATGGGCATTGCCACCGGAACCCAGAACGCCATGCGGGCCTTGCTCGACTTCGAACGCGCCCGCATCGACGACATTTCCGCGCAGATCCAGCAGGATGCGGCCAGCAGCCAATGGCAGATCGCCGTGCTGGAAGGGGTGATCCTGCTGTGCGGCGTGGCTTTCGCGGTGCTGCTCACGCGCAGCATCACCCGACCTGTACATGCGGCGCTGGCGATCTCGCAGCGCGTGGCGGCCGGCGACCTGACTTCGCGCGCCGTGAGCGTGGGACAAGACGAACTGGGGCAACTGGTGGCCTCGCTGCAGGGCATGAGCGAGCGCCTGCACGGTGTGGTGTCCACGGTGCGCCACGGGGCCGACAGCATTGCGATCGCCTCCGGTGAAATCGCCAACGGCAACCTCGACCTATCGGCCCGTACCGAGGAACAGGCCGGTGCACTGGAAGAGACCGCCGCCTCCATCGAACAGCTGACCTCCAGCGTGCGTACCAATTCCGAGAACGCCGGCCAGGCCGACAATCTGGTGCGTTCGGCAGCATCGATCGCCGGTCAGGGCGGGGTGGTGATGGACGAACTGATCGCCACCATGGGCAACATCAACGAATCCTCGCGCAAGATCGTGGACATCATCGGTGTGATCGATGGCATCGCCTTCCAGACCAATATCCTGGCCTTGAATGCTGCTGTGGAAGCGGCTCGCGCCGGCGAGCAGGGACGCGGTTTCGCGGTGGTGGCCTCGGAAGTGCGCGCCCTGGCGCAACGTTCGGCCTCGGCGGCCAAGGAAATCAAGCAACTCATCGATGATTCGGTGGAGAAGGTCGGTGCCGGTAGCCAGCTGGTGGAGAAAGCCGGCAAGACCATGCAGGAAGTGGTGGACAGCGTGCGCGGCACGCACGCGCTGGTGGGCGAGATCAGCACCGCCAGCCGCGAACAGGCCGAAGGCATCCACCAGGTCAACCAGGCAGTGGGCCAGATGGATGGCGTGACCCAGCAGAATGCGGCGCTGGTGGAACAGGCCGCGGCCGCAGCCAAGTCGCTGGAAGACCAGGCGGCGCAATTGAAACGCGCGGTGGCCTTCTTCGCCCTGCAGGCGGCCTGACAAAAGATGGTCATCGCTGGCGGGTTCACGCCAGCGGTGAGTCTTTTACGCGGTAGTTCAGATCAATTTCAGATCATTCAGGGAGGCTCAGGCCGCCTTGAGAAATTCCGGCCCGAAATCCATCAGTACGTCGCGCACCAGCGTGGCAGTGCTCTGACAGCCCAGCTTGTCCTTGACGCTGGCGCGATGCACGTCCACCGTCTTGACACTGATGTTGAGGTCGCGCGCGATGAGCTTGCTGGATTGGCCCATGATGACCTTCTCCAGAATCTCGCGCTCACGCACGGTCAGGGTCTTCAGGCGCGCCTTCAGTTGCTGGCGGCGACCACGGGCCTGCATGTTGCCGGCCACGTTCTTCAGGGTGACCTGGATGCGTTCGAGCATCTGCTGGGAGTTGTAGGGCTTTTCCAGGAAATCGACGGCGCCATTGTGCAAGGCGCGCACCGACATGGGAATGTCGCCATGTCCGGATACGAAGATCACGGGAATGTCGGCACCGATTTCCTTCAGCCGATCCTGCAGCTGGAAGCCGCTGATCTCCGGCATGCGCACATCCAGGATCAGGCAGGACAGGCTATTGGCGTCGTAGGCCTTGAGAAAGGCTTCCGGACCATCGAAGCATTCGGTACGGATATTGACCGAGCTCAGCAGCCAGGCCAGCGACGTGCGAACGGCTTCGTCATCATCAACGATGTAGACCACCGGCGGGTTGGTTTCCATCATTACTCCTCGTCTCGTCAAAATGGTGCCGGCTTGCACCGGCGCTATTTCCGACCCTCTCGATTTCTTGCTGGGCTGGTCGGCACAAATCAAAACAGCACGCTTTGACTTATGCAAAAAACAGGCCTGAAATTCTTGGGATCAGCGACACTTTAACACCCCCTCCAGGGTGGCGATCTAGGTATTTTTACCTAGATGCTTAGCCGCAATCCCCTGTGGCGCGGGCATGTGGCACGAATTGTGTGCAACCGGGGCATGTCTTAACCTGCTGTCATAGAGCGCCGTGCATCATCGGCGTGCAAACCAGGGAGTTTCCATGAGCGCCAATGCTGTCCAACAAGAACCTTCGACCCCACCCACGTCCGCACCGACGGCCGCGACCCGTCCCGCGCTTGCGCCGGAGCAACTGGAATTCCGCAATGCCATGGCCCATCTGCCGGCAGCGGTGTCCATCATCACCACCGATGGCGAGGGCGGCCGTTGCGGCATCACTGCCAGCGCGGTCTGCTCGGTCACCGACACGCCACCGACCATCCTGGTCTGCATCAACCGCGGCAGTGCCATGCATGAGGTGTTCAGGAAGAACGGCCGGCTGTGCGTGAACGTGCTCTCGGATGAGCTGGAACAACTGGCCATGCATTTCTCGGGCGCCACCAAGGTGCCGATGGAGGAGCGCTTCGCCTGGGACATCTGGGAAGAGCAGGGTGAACTGGGGCAGCCGGTGCTGGCCGATGCGCTGGTGAAGCTGCAGGGCCGCATCCGCGAGTTCAAGGAGGTTGGCACCCACTCGGTGATGTTCGTCGAGCTGGCCGAGGTCAAGGTCAATGAAAAGAAGGACAGCCTGATCTATTTCAACCGGCTGTTCCACAAGGTCAAGCGCACGGCCTTGTAGGCCCGTCTTTTTGTCCCCGCCCACGAAATGATGCCGTCCGTGTTTGCACCGGACGGCATTTGTCTTTTCGGGGACCATGAAAAAAACCGTTCGGACTGAGTAGCCGCGTAGCGGCGTATCGAAGGCACGACTACCTCTGCGTCTTCGATACGCGGCGCTGCCGCTACTCAGTCCGAACGGGTGGAGGTGGTGTTAGGGCCTGTTCACAGCCCTAGTCCCGTCTCAAAGGTCGAGCACCGGCATTCCCGATTTGGCGCGTGAGACGCAGGTACATATCTGGTCGTTGGTAGCATTCTCTTCGGCATTCGTTTCTCCGGAAACCATAAGAAAACCGTTCGGACTGAGTAGCCGCGTAGCGGCGTATCGAAGGCGCGGCTACCTCTGCGTCTTCGATACGCGGCGCTGCCGCTACTCAGTCCGAACGGGTGGAGGTGGTGTTAGTCCCGTCTCAAAGGTCGAGCACCAGCATTCCCGATTTGGCGCGTGAGACGCAGGTACAGATCTGGTCATTGGCCGCCTTCTCCTTCTTGGAGAGGCAATTGTCGCGGTGATCCGGTTCGCCCTCCAGCAGCGGCACCACGCACGTCCCGCAGATGCCTTCGCGGCAGGAGGTATCGATGCTGATGCCTTCGCGCGCCAGGATGTCGACGATGGGGATGCCCACCGGAATCTGCACCACCTTGCCCGAGCTGGCCAGCTTCACCTCGAAGGCGCCATCGCCACCGGCAGCCGAGGCCGTGCCGGAGACCGGCGCGGCTACCGCCTGGAAGTGCTCCAGGTGGATCGCGTCGTCGCTGCGGCTGGCGGCGGCGCACTTGACCACCGCGTCCATGAAGGGTGCCGGGCCGCAGGTGTAGACGTGGGCTTGCGGGCTGCCGGCGTCCAGGCAGGCCTTGAGGTAGTGCTCCATCTGCGCCGGCATGACCGCGTAGTGGAAGCGCACGCGTGCCGCAAAGGGTGCTGTCTCCAGCAGATCGGCGAAGGCCGCATGCTCGCGGGCGCGCACGAAGTAGTGCAGGGTGAAGGGCTTTTGTTCTGCCCACAGGCGATAGGCCATCGCCAGCAGGGGGGTGACGCCGATGCCGGCGCCGAAGAGCAGGTGTTCGGGGGCGCCGGCATCCAGCGCGAAGAGGTTGCGCGGCGTACCCACTTCCAGTTCCATGCCCACTTGCACGGTATCGTGCAGGGCGGCCGAACCGCCCCGTGATGCCGGCTCGCGCTTGACGGCGATGGTGTAGCCGCACTGGTCTTCCAGGGGGCCGCACAGCGAGTATTGGCGCATGATCCCGGTCGGCCCGGTGATGTCGATGTGGGCCCCCGGCTCGTAGGACGGCAGCGGGGCGCCATCGGCACGCACCAGGCGGAAGGAACGGATATCACCGGTTTCATCGGTGAGACGGTCAACGATCAGTTTCATGTTTCAGTGCCAATACTCGGTTACCTGGAGACGATGTGCAATATGCGATATGCGATGCCTGCCCGGACTTACAGCAGGAAGCCCAGGGCGTTCAGGCTGTCCATCGAGTTGATCAGGCGGATCACCTTCTGCTCGATCTTCGGTCCCTGGGGCGTGAAGCGCAGCCGGTGCGTGACGTTGGCCACGAACAGGGTGTGCTGCTGGCGCTTGTAGCCCACCAGCACCTGGGCCGAGGTGATTTCCACCAGCTCGTCCGAGAGGTGCACCGGCACGAAGCGCGAGACCGTGCGCACGGTGGCGGCCGCATCCACCGCCGACATCGCGTGGCCCGAGGTCAGGCGCTCGATGCGGATCTTGCGCATGTGGGCATTGTCGTAGGCGTAGTTCAGCGTGGCCGCGAAATCGGTGGTCTCCTGGTCGATCGGCACCACGTAGTAGCCGTCGTCGGTCCACAGGGTCTGCCAGGTGGCGTAGTCCTTGCGGTCCAGCAGTTCGGCCTCTTTCCAGATGAAGGCGATGGCCCGGGCCATTTGCGCGGGGATGCCTTGCAGGTTGTCTTGTTGGCTCATGTTGATCACTTCTCCATCATCTTTTTCCACATGGCATAGGCTTCGCGCATGCCGGTTTCATCGGTCGAGTGCGACACCTTGTCGCCGTTGTCGTCCACCCATTCGCGGTTCAGGCCACGGTTGACCAGGATCGGTGCATTGCGACCGGCGTACGAGCCGCTCTGCACGCGCTCCCAGGCTTCGGCGTCGTCGGGGCTGCCGAAACCGAACGGGCCCTGGAAGTGTTCGTGGATGCGCAGGCGTTCGCGGTTGGCAATCTCGGGGCCGCCGTCCATGCCCAGGGCCACGTGGCGGATCTGGGTCTCGCCCACCGACACCGGATGCAGCACGCGGAAGAAGGACATCGACATCGCCACATTGGGGAACAGATTCAGGTTGAAGCCGGCGCCGTGCAGCGAACGCACGATGCGGCGCACCTGTTCCGGCGGCATGGTCCTGGACAGTTCCTCGACGACATGGGCGAAGCGCTCCTGCAGCTGTTCGCTGCCATCGTCGACATCCAGGTCCACGTGTTCCGGCACCATGATCATGACGCTGTGGCCATTGCCCAGCGAGCGGGTGATGGACTGATCGTCGGTCATGAAGGAGAGCATCTCGGAAGTCTCTTCATCCACCGAGGACAGGAAGGTCTTGTGCACCACCGGGAAGTGATAGCCGTCGGTGGTGTTTTCCAGCTGGATCTTCCAGTTGCCCTTGAAGCTGAACTTGTGCTCACCCTGCACCTTGATGGGGAAGCCGGCACCCTGCTTCATGAACAGGTCGATCCACTTCTTGGCATGGCCCAGGAAGTCCGACAGCGGTTCCACTTCCTGGTTGAAGGAGGCGAAGATCATGCCGTTGTAGCTGTCCACGCGCAGGCTCTGCAGCGGCAGGTCGGCCTTCTCGATGACGTCTTCATAGCCTTCCGGATAGGGCAGGCCGCGCAGCTTGCCGTCCAGGGCATAGGACCAGCTGTGATAGGGGCAGGTGAAGCCGGTGGCATTGCCCTTGTGCTTTTCGCAGACGGTGGCGCCGCGATGGCGGCAGCGGTTTTCCAGCACGTTGATCTTGCCGGTCTTGTCGCGCACCACGATCACCGGCTGGCGGCCGATCTGTGCGGTCTTGAAGTCGCCCGGGTTCTTGATCTCGCTTTCATGGCCGACCCAGATCCAGGTCTTGTAGAAGATCTTGTCCATCTCGGCTTCGAAGATGGCGGGGTCGGTATAGAGCGCCGGATCGACCATCGCATCCTGTACCAGATCGGCATGGGATGACTCGGTCTTGCGCGGGTGGAAGCGTAGTGGTGCGTTCATTGCGTTCTCCAGTGGCTTGCTTGCAGTCGTTGTCGGTGTTGATCGTCGCGGGCGCGGGTCTTGCTGCTCATGGTGTGTTCATGCGGTGACATGTCGTCGCAATACCTGTTCCAGGTGCAGGCCGAGGGCACAGATGCGTTCGTCCTCGCCCTTGCGGCCGACCAGTTGCAGGCCGGCCTTGAGCGGGCTGCCGGCAATCGGGACGGGAATCGTCAGTGCCGGATGGCCGGACAGGTTGAACGGGCGCACCAGCGAGGACAGCGTCAGCACCGAGGCACCTTGCGCAATGGCCTCCAGCGTCGGTGGCAGGGCCGGCAGGGTGGGCAGCAGCAGGGCGTCGGCATCGGCCAGGGCGGCGTCGACTTCGGTGCTGAAGGCGGCACGCACTTCTTCGGCATGGGCCACTGCGGCATCGCTGGTGGTGGCGGCGGCCGACAGGCGTTTCTCGATATCGGCCCCCAGTTTGCCGCGGCCCAGCAGGTGGCCGAAGGCGGCATGGGTCTCGCGGTTGATGAGGGTCATGCCGGCCTCGAAGGCGGCCTGCATATGCTGCGACGTCCAGGGTGTGCCGCGCCAGCCGCTGGCGGCAAAGGCGGCCTGCACGGCGGCGGCGATGTCGGCATCGGCCTGTACCGTCACCAGTCTCACGCGGGCATCGGCGGCCGGCGCCTGTGCCGCTTCACGGTCGAAGCCGGGGGCGATGCTGGCCATGGCGCTGATGATCAGGTCCATGCTGCGGGCAAATGGTCCCACGCAATCCAGGGTGCTGTGGACGGGATAGGCGCCGGCGCGGCTGACGCGGCCGAAGCTGGGTTTGAAACCGGTCACGCCGCAGCAGGCAGCGGGCAGGCGGATCGAGCCACCGGTGTCGCTACCGATGGACAGGTCCACCAGGCCGGCGCCGACCGCCGAGGCCGAACCGCTGGAAGAACCACCGGTCATGCGGGTCGCATCCTGCGGATTGACCGCTGTGCCGTTCCAGTCATTGATGCCGGTCATGCCATAGGCCAGCTCATGCATGTTGGCGCGGGCCGTGATCTGCCAGCCGTCGTCCAGCAGTCGCTGCACGACCTCGGCGTGGCGCGCCGCCGGCGGTGCGTCGGCCAGGGCGGCACTGCCGCCACAGGTGGGCTGGCCGGCGATGTCGATGCAATCCTTGATGGCGACCGTGGGGCCGCTGCCGCCCAGATGAAAGCGCGAGAGCAGGGCGTGGCCGGTGCCGGGTACGGTGCGCTCGCTCATCCCGCCGCTCCCAGGCAGGCAATGGCGGCCTGCTGCTGCAGGACCGCCAGGGCGGCATTGCCGGTGCGCTTGCGCAGGGGCTGGCATGCGGGCTGAGAAGCGGGCTGAGAAGCGGCTGGCTGAGGTGTCATGGTGCATCCATTCAAATGGTGCCGTGCAGGCTGACGATGGTCGTCGGGCGCTGGATGCAGGCGGTTTCCTTGGCTGATGCGATGCATTTTAAAAGTCGCCTTAAAATAGATCAAATTGATGTAAAATATTTTTCACATAAGTGGCATGGATATTTGTCGGTCGCCTGCCACTGCACGTTCATTCGCGTTTTTCTGCCCTCACGGGCTACACCGGAGACTGCCATGGCTACCTTCAACAACATGGACCTGAACCTGCTGCGGGTCTTCCAGGCCATCGCCGATGAGCGCAGCCTGACCCTGGCCGGCAATCGCCTGCACCTGTCGCAGCCGGCCGTGAGCTATGCGCTGGGGCGGCTGCGGCAGATCTTCGATGACCCGCTGTTCATCCGCACCAAGGAGGGCATGCAACCCACCCCGGCCGCGGTGGAACTGTCCAAGCCCATCAATCGCGCCCTGCAGGCGGTGCAGGATGCGCTGCGTTATACCGAGCGCTTCGATCCCGCCGCCAGCACCCGGGTGTTTCGCGCCTCCATGACCGACGTCGCCGAAATGATGTTCCTGCCGCAACTGTGCGAACTGTTGACGGCCCAGGCACCGCATACCCGGCTGCAGGTGGAGCAGGTGCCCCCGGCCCATCTGGAAGAGGCACTGCGTACCGGTCAGCTCGACTTCGCCTTCGGCAACCTGCCGGCCCTGAAGGCGGTGACCTGCCATGAACTGCTGTTCCGCGAAACCTATGTCTGCATGATGCGTCGGCGTGAAGGCCTGCCCGCACGCGATCATCTGGAGCTGGACGAATTCCTGGCGCTCTCGCACGTGCTGGTGGAGTCGGCCGAAAGCAGCCACCATCAGGTCGAGAATTCCTTCCGCACCCTGGGCGTGCAGCGCAAGATCAACCTGTCCATTCCGCACTTCACGGTGCTGCCGCGCATCCTCGGCAAATCCGATCTGGTGGCCACCGTGCCGGCGCGCATCGCCAAGCTGTTCCATAGCGAACATCCGGACGTCTTCCTCTCCTACGAACTGCCGGTGAAGCTGCCCACCGTGGACATCACCCTGCACTGGCACCAGGCCTTCGACGCCGATGCCGGCAACGGCTGGCTGCGCCAGATCGTCATCGACATGCTGCAGAGCTACGGCCGCAGCAGCTGAAGCTGCCGATACCGCGGATACCTCGGCATAACGCCGTAATGCAGAAGGCCCGCCAGAGCGACGGGCCGTTCTCTCCTGCGTGCGGGAGGACCGCCGGATGTCGGCAGCGGCCCTCCCTTCCTCAAGCCATCAATAGCGTGGCGTGACTCAGAAGCGATGACGCATGCCCAGTCGCACGCCGGTCTGGTTGCCGGTCGAGGACTGGATGCCGCCGCCGAAGACCGGATAGGCGTTGTAGCCCTTGTCGCGGTCATAGACAGCGCCCAGGTACAGGTCGGTACGCTTGGAGATCTTGTAGTCGACCGTGGCCACCAGCGCCTGGGCATTGCCCACGCCTTGGTTGCGTTTCTGGAACTGGTAGGCAGCCGCCAGGTCCCACAGCGCCGTCAATGCATAGACCGTACCCAGTTCATAGGTAGTGGCCTTGGCGTTGGTACCGGTGTTCTTGACCTGGGTGATCACGCCGAAGGGCGTGAAGGCGCCGATCTGGTAGCGCGCGCCGAGACCGTACATGCGAGTCGAGGCGGTGCCGGTGGCGTTCTTGATGTCGGTGTAGGCCAGGGCGCTGCTGAAGGGACCGTTGTCGTACTGGCCGGTGGCGCTCAGGGTGCGGTTGGCGGTGTTGTCGCCCGCCACTTCGCCGAAGCCGTACATGGCACCGAAGCTGAAGCCGCTGTACTTGGCGCTGTTGTACTTGATCGAGTTGTTGGTACGGTCACCGGCATAGATGTGGTTGTTCAATGCCGTGCCGTGCGCCGCATCGGCGTGCAGGCCCCAGCCGAAGGAACCGGCCGGCGACAGTGCGCCCATGGCGTACTGGCCGCCGAGGTTGGCCATGAAGTCGTATTGGCGACCCACGCTGACCGAGCCCCAGTCCTTGCTGCCCAGGCCGACGAAGGACTGGCGACCGAACAGCAGGCCGCCCTGGCCCAGGCTACCGTCATCGGCGCCGAAGCCGGTTTCCAGGGTGAAGAAGGCGTTGAGGCCACCACCCAGGTCTTCGGTCCCCTTGAAGCCGATGCGGCTGCCCTGGGCGATGCCGCTATCCATGCGCAGCAGCGAAGCGCCACCGCCGCCGGTCTTGACCGCGTTGGAGTAATAGGTCAGACCCAGATCGATCAGGCCGTAGATGGAGACGCTGCTCTGCGCATGCGCCATCCCCGTGCCGGCCGCGAGCATGGCGGCGACCAGTAGTTTCTTCTTCATGTGACAAGGCTCCCTGTGGTGTTGCTGTGTGATGTCGCGGTCTCGTCCCTGAACGAGGACCGGTGGAGTGCATGACATTTCGTCATGTGCCCCCATCATAGGAAGCGCTTTTGCGCGAGATCAAATTGATGCGCCGGATAGATGGAATAAGCCCGATTCATGCATGGCGCCGATAAGCGGTGCACTCTCGAATCCGGTGCATGAAATACCACTTTCATGGCCGATTCATGCATGGCCTCCCCATGCAAGTGCGCCCGATCACCAATGCGGCGCGCCGGTGGGCGGGCATAAAGGAATCTTTAGTTGTGGTGTTCGGCCAACGGAAGCGTGAAACAGAAGCGCGTCCCGCGCACTTCGCCGTCGACTTCCCCGGGCTGCGCCCAGATATCGCCGCGATGGCGGGCAATGATGTTCTTGCACAGCGCCAGGCCGATGCCATTGCCGCTGACCTTGGAGGAGAAGAAGCCATCGAACAGCCGCTCGCGATGGCCGGCATCGATGCCGCGCCCTTCGTCGGCCACCGTCAGCAGCGCATTGCCGGCGCTGCGCCGGGTACTGATGCGCACGTGCCTGGCACCTTCCGGAAACTCGACCATTTCTTCGATGGCATTGAAGGCCAGGTTCAGGACCACCTGGCCGATCAGGACCTTTTCGCAGCTGACCATCAGCGGCTCCTCGCAGGGCGCGAATTGCAGATGCACCTTGCCCTCGGCGGCCTTCATCTCGATGAACCAGCGCACTTCCTCCAGCACCGCGTTGAGGTCGATCAGGGCTTCGCTCTGTTCCAGCCGTACCACGTATTCGCGCACGCTCTTGATGATGGTGGCGGCGTGATCGACCTGGCGGCCGGCGCTCTCCAGGCCCCAGACGATCTGCCCGGCATGCGGGCGCAGGGCCTCGTTCTGCTGCAGGCGCAGCACCGAACCTTCGAGGAAGTTGCGGATCGCCGCCAGCGGCTGCGACAGTTCGTGGGCAATCGCGGTGGCCATCTCGCCCATGGCATTGTGCCGGGCCAGGTATTCCAGGGCGGCCTGGTCGCGCCGCCGGGCCTCCTCGGCCTCGACCTGCTCGGTGATGTCGCGAAAGTGCAGCAGATGGCCTTTGAGGTCGTTCTCGATCTCGATATAGCGGCATACCGCATGGTGCCAGCGCACCAGCCCATCCTTGCGCACCACCTGGTAGCGCAGCGGGAAGCTGATCGCGTCCGGCAGCGCCAGGGTCAGCAGTTCCAGCAGTTCATCGCGTGATTCCGGCAGGCACTGCTCGACAAAATTCTTGGGCGGGTTCTGGCCCGGTCGCACCCCCAGCAGCTTGCGCCCGGCATCGCTCAGGTATTCGATGCCACCATCGGCGCGCAGTACCGCCACCCCCTCGTCGGAATCCTGCATGAATTCCTTGAGACGGCTCTCCAGCTTCTTCATCTCGCGCCGTATCTGTTCCTCGCGGGCGATATCGCGGAACTGCACCATGATCACGTCACGCTCGTTCAGCGGCACCAGGGTGGCGATGGCCTCCGACATGATCTCGTCACCGTTCTTGGCGCGATAGCACCACTCGACCATGTTGCTGCCGTGGAGCACGGCGTCGTGCAGCCACTTGCGGCCGATCTCGCGGCGGTATTCGTGCGACTGGCGACTCATGTCGGGTGCCTTCAGCGGCAGCAGCTCTTCCAGCGTGAAGCCCAGCACCTTGCAGGCCGAGGGATTGGCCCAGAGGATGGACTTGGTCTGGGCGTCGTGCAGGATGATGCACATGGGCAGCGCATCCATCATGCGACGGAAGTCATCCAGGCCGAAGCGGATGGCGTCGTCCTGTGCGCTGTCCTGTGGCGTGGGAGCAGGGTGGTCTGGCATCGTTCTCTCGCTGGTCATCGGGGTGATCTCTAGGGGTTTTCTTTAGCGGCCTTCTCCTCATCCCCTAAAAAAGCTGCAGCGGTCCCGATTGAACCGGGAAACGCCGCTCCCTACACTCGACTTCATTCTGATGCAAGCCACCTGGAGAATGCAATGTCCGTGATGGAAAACCCGGCCGCGCTGGCGGCCCGTGAAGAAGACGCGCTCACGCCGCTGCTGGCGGAGATCCGCGCACGCCGCGATGAGTTCGCGGCCCAGCGTTTCGTGCCCAAGGATTTCATCGCGCAGTTGAAGAAGGTCGGTGTCTATCGCGCCGCCACCCCGCAATGCTTCGGTGGCAGCGGCATGACGCCGATGGCCTTCCTGCAGCTGGTGGAACGTATTTCCGAAGCCGATGGCTCGGTCGGCTGGGTCGCCAGCTTCGGCTCGGCCTCGGTCTATCTGGCGGCCCTGCCCAAGGACACCCAGGCCAAGCTCTACGCCAACAGCCCCGACCTGACCTTTGCCGGTGGCCTGTTTCCGATCCAGCCGGCGACCCAGGTCGAGGGCGGCTGGATGGTCAACGGCACCTGGAAGTTCGCCAGCGGCAGCAAGGGCGCCGACATGCTGGGCGTGGGCATCGGCGCGGCCGTCCCCGGCCAGGCCGGCTCCAAGCCGCGCACCGCGGTGCTGCCGCCGGACCAGGTCGAGATCGTCGACAACTGGGACGTCATGGGCCTGCTCGGCACCGGCAGCCACGACCTCAAGGTCAGCCAGCAATTCGTGCCGGAAGAGTGGACCTTCATCCGTGGCGGCGTGCCCACCATCGACGAGCCGCTGTACCGCTATCCCACCATCGCCTATGCCGCACAGGTGCTGGCAGTGGTCAACCTCGGCGTGGGCCGTGCCGCCATCGACGAGATCAACCAGATGTCCGGTGGCCGCGTGGCCATCACCGGCGCGCCCAAGCTGGCCGACCGTTCCTATGTGCGCATCGAGGTGGCCAAGGCCGAAGCCAGGCTGCGTTCGGCACGTGCCTTCCTGTATGACGCCACCAGCGAGGTGTGGGAATCCATCCTCGCCGGCAATCCCGTCACGCCCGAACAGGTGAGCCTGCTGCGCCTGACCGCAGTAGAGATCGCCAGGGTCGGCAATGAAGTGGTGCAAGCCATGTTCGGGCTGGCCGGGACCACCGCCATCTACAGCAACCATCCCTTGCAGCGTTACCTGCGCGACGCCGCCGTGGTCAAGCAGCACGCCTTCCTGGGCGAGGGCATCTATGACGGCGCCGGTGCGGTCACGCTGGGCGTGCCGCCGATGCCGGGTTTCCTGTGAAGCCCACCCTTGCCCCTGTTGCATACGCCATTTTTTGATCGCCAAGTTTTCAGCCCGGAGCCTCCATGAGCCAAATCCCAAGCAATGATAAAGAACCGCTGCGCGTCCTCTTCTGCGTCGGCGTGACGCAGAACTTCTTCGACCTGCCCGCCACCGATACCGGTCCGGTCTGGCAAGCCTATGGCCAGATGATGACCGCGCTGGCCACCATGGAGGGCATCAAGGTATTGGGCACCATGGATGACGACCGCCTCATGGTCGGCAAGTCCGACGACGCGCCCTGGACCTTCTACATCATGGCCGACGTGGCCGACCTGGATACGGTGGTGGCCGCCTGCAACCTGTTCCGCACCACCATGGTGGGTGAACATCGCCTCTGGAAGTACGGCAAGATCGAAGCCCGCGTGGGCCGTGCACTGATCATCCAGGGCGCCTGAGCATGGACAAGAAGATTGCCCTGGTCACCGGTGCCGCGCGCGGCCTCGGTGAAAGCATCGCCCGCAAGATGCACGCCGCCGGCTACAAGGTGGCGCTGTCGGATATCGATCTGGAGCACGTCTCGGCCGTGGCTGCCAGCCTGGACGCCAGCGGTGCCACGGCCATGCCGCTGGCGCTGGACGTGCGGCGCAAGCCCGACTTCATCGCTGCCTGCGACGCCATCGAATTGCGCTGGGGCGGCGCGGCGGTGCTGGTCAACAATGCCGGCCGCTCGCGCGTGGCGGCACTGATGGAGATCACTCCCGAGGAGTGGGACGAGGTCACCGCCATCAACATGAAGGGCACATTTCTTGCATGCCAGGTGTTCGGCAAGCGCTTCGCCGAGCGTGGCTACGGTCGCATCATCAACATCGCCTCGCTGGCCGGGCAGAACGGCGGTACCGCCACCGGCGCGCACTATGCGGCCGCCAAGGGCGCCGTGCTCACGCTGACCAAGGTGTTTGCACGTGAGCTGGCCGGGGCCGGCGTGACGGTGAACGCCATCTCGCCCGGTCCGCTGGACCTGCCCATCGTGCGTGAAATCGTCCCGGCCGACAAACTGGCTGCGACCATCGCCACCATCCCGGTCAAGACCCTCGGCGAACCGGATTTCATTGCCGATGCGGTGCTGCTGCTGGCCTCGCCCGAAGCAGGATCGGCCACCGGTGCCTGCCTCGATATCAACGGCGGTCTGTACATGCGTTGACAGACGTCGCCCCTGCTTTGATGTCACATTGCTGTCCTCAGATCGATGGCGGAGTGGGGAAGCCCGCCATCATCTCAACCACCAAGGGAGAAACACATGCTGCACAAACGCTTGATTGCCACGGCCGCGCTGGCCGCCTTCGGTACCATCGCCAGCCTCGCCGGCAATCCCGCTTTCGCACAGGTCAAGATCGGGGTCGTGACCTCCTCCACCGGGCCGGTCTCGCTGGTGGGTATTCCGCAGAAGAACACGGTGCCGCTGCTGCCCACCAAGATCGGCGACCTCAAGGTCGAGTACATCTCGCTGGACGACGCCAGTGATCCGACCAAGTCGGTCACCGAAATCAAGAAGCTCATTTCCGAATACAACGTCGATGCCATCATCGGCCCCAGCGGTTCGCCCAATGCCATGGGCGTGATCTCGTTTGTCGCCGAAGCCGGGGTGCCGATGCTGGCGCCGGTCGGCACGGCCGCCGTGGTGCTGCCGATGACCGAACCGAAGAAGTGGGTCTTCAAGACCACCCAGAACGATGACCTGATCGCCAAGGCCCTGGTGGACCAGATGGTCAAGACCAAGGTCAAGACCGCCGGCTTCATCGCCGTCAACGATCCCTTCGGCGAGAACTGGGCCAAGGTCTTCACCGAACTGGCCGGCAAGAATGGCATCAAGATCGTCGCCAACGAGCGCTACCAGCGCACCGACACCTCGGTCACCGCGCAGACCCTGAAGATCATCGCCGCCAATCCGGATGCCGTGCTGGTGGCCGCCCCGGGCGCTGCCACCGTGCTGCCGCAGACCACGCTGTTCGACCAGGGCTACAAGGGCCGGCTGTACCAGACCCACGGCGCGGCGCTGCCGGCCTTCCTGCAACTGGGCAAGAACAAGGTGGAAGGCACCATCCTCGCCGCCAGCCTGATGCTGGTGCTGCCGGAGATCGCCGACAGCAACCCGTCCAAGAAGGTCGCCACCGAATACATCGAGGCCTACAAGAAGATGTACAACACGGTACCCGCCACCTTCGGCGCCAACGTCTATGACGCCGGCCTGCTGCTGGAAAAGGCCATCCCCGTGGCCGCCAAGAAAGCCAAGCCGGGCAGCAAGGAATTCCGCGCCGCCCTGCGTGATGCACTGGAAAACACCAAGGAAGTGGTGGGTACCCAGGGCGTCTACAACATGAGCCCGGCCGACCATAGCGGCTTCGACGAACGCGGCCGCGAGCTGATCACCGTCAAGGGCGGCAACTGGACCCTGCTCAAATAATAATCACGTCGTACCTCCGCCTTCTGCCGCAAGCAGGAGGCGGAGTGCTCCACCTCCACACGCATCCCGAACCCGGCGCTTCATCCCTGGCCTGACCCCCACGCGCGCGCCGGCTCCACAAGGAAGTCGCAATGAATCTCCAAATCGTGGCGCTCCTGGGACAGGACGGCATCACCAACGGCGCCATCTATGCGCTGCTGGCGCTGTCCATCGTCCTGGTCTTCACCGTCACCCGCATCCTGCTGATACCGCAGGGCGAATTCGTCTCCTTCGGCGCGCTCACCATGGGCATGATGCAGAACGGCCAACCGCTGACGGTGGCCTGGCTGCTGGTGGCCATGTGCCTGGGCGCCTGTGTCTTCGATCTGTACGACATGTGGCGCAGCAGCCGTCGCCGCCCCAGCCTGTGGCTGCCGGCCAAGCTGGTCTATGCGGCCGTGGTGGCCGGCGTGGCGCTGTCGGTCAACTTCACCACCCTGCCCATGCTGGTGCAGGTCCTGATGACCCTGCTGCTGCTGGTACCGATGGGGCCGCTGATGTACCGCATGGCCTTCCAGCCCATCGCCAGCGCTTCGCCGCTGGTGTTGCTGATCGTCTCCATCGCCGTGCACGTGGCGCTGGTGGGCGTGGCGCTGCTGGTGTTCGGCCCCGAGGGTGCGCGTACAGCGCCCTTCACCGAGGCCGCGCTGGAGGTCGGCAGCTTCCGCTTCTCCAGCCAGGCGCTGTGGGTGATCTGCGTGTCGCTGCTGTTGATCGTGGGCCTGTTCCTGATGTTCGAACGCACCCTGTATGGCAAGGCCCTGCGCGCAGCCGCCCTCAATCGCATGGGCGCGCGGCTCATGGGCATCTCGCCGGTCTTCGCCGGCAAGGCCATGTTCCTGCTGGCCTCCTTGATCGGGGTGATGTCGGGCGTGCTGATCGCGCCCATCACCACGATCTACTATGACTCCGGTTTCCTGATCAGCCTCAAGGGCTTCGTCGGTTCCATCATCGGCGGACTGGTCAGCTATCCGGTCGCCGCGGTGGGTGCGCTGGCCATCGGCCTGATCGAATCCTTCTCCACCTTCTGGGCCAGCGCCTACAAGGAAATCATCGTCTTCGTGCTGATCATCCCCATCCTGTTATGGCGTTCCCTGTCCACCCGTCATGTGGAGGAAGAAGAATGAAAGCGACTTCCTCCCGCCTCTCTTCCAGGGCCGCATTGGCGATCTTCGTGGTCCTGATGGCAGTGGCGCCGTTCGTACTGCCACCGTTCTACATGACCCTGCTCAACAACATCGGCCTGGCCTCGCTGGTGGTGCTGGGACTGGTGCTGCTGACCGGCGTGGCCGGCCTGACCAGCTTCGGCCAGGCCGCCTTTGTCGGCCTGGGTGCCTATATCTCGGCTGCGTTGTCGGCCAAGGTGCTGCCGCTGCCTGATGCGCTGCTGTGGATGCAATCGCCCTGGGTGGCGCTGGTGGTGGCCCTGGTCCTGACGGCGCTGCTGGCGCTGGCGGTGGGCAGCGTCACGCTCAAGCTGTCCGGCCACTACCTGCCGCTGGGTACCATCGCCTGGGGTATCAGCCTGTACTTCATCTTCGGCACGCTGGAGAGCATGGGGGGGCAGACCGGCATGTCCGGCATCCCCTCCATCGCCCTGTTCGGTGTACCGCTGGCCTCGGACCGCGCCATGTTCGGCCTGATCTGGGTGGCCGTGCTGCTGGGCGTGGCGGCCCTGAACAACCTGCTGGATTCGCGCGAGGGACGCGCCATCCGTGCCCTCAAGGGCGGCATCGTCATGGCCGAAGCCATGGGCGTCAATACGGCCCGCATGCGCATCGTGGTGTTCGTCATCGCGGCCGTGCTGGCAGCACTCTCGGGCTGGCTGTACGTGCACATGCAGCGCTTCGTGAACCCGTCGCCGTTCGGTCTGGGCTTCGGCATCGATTACCTGTTCATGGCCGTGCTCGGTGGTGCCAGCCATGTGTGGGGCGCGGTGCTGGGTTCGGCCCTGATCGTAGTCCTCAAGGAATGGCTGCAGGGCATCCTGCCGGTGCTGCTGGGTCGCTCGGGCAACTTCGAGACCATCGTCTTCGGCCTCCTGATCGTGGTGCTGCTGCAGCGCTCGCGTGATGGCGTCTGGCCTTACCTGGCGCGCCTGGTGCCGGTGCGTACGCGCCGCCTGCAGATCGATCCCCAGGCCGAGGCGCTGCCGCGTCGTGCCATGCCGGCCACCCACGAGGTGGTGCTGGACGTGCGCAACGTCACCCGCAAGTTCGGCGGACTGGTGGCCAACAACGACATGAGCCTCAAGGTCATGGCCGGTGAAGTGCTGGCCCTGATCGGCCCCAATGGCGCCGGCAAATCGACCCTGTTCAACCAGATTTCCGGCGTGGATACGCCGACCTCGGGCAGCGTGCAGTTCCGTGGTCATGAAGTGACCGGTCGTGGCTCGCGCCACATCGCCGGGCTGGGCATGAGCCGCAGCTTCCAGCACGTACGACTGATGTCGCGCATGACGGTGCTGGAGAACGTGGCCATCGGTGCCTACCTGCGCGGCCAGCGCGGCGTGCTGGCCTCGATGCTGCGCCTGGACCGCCAGGAAGAAGCGCGCATCCTGGCCGAGGCGGCGCGCCAGATCGAACGCGTCGGTCTGAAGGCGCAGATGTACGAGCAGGCCGGCTCGCTCTCGCTGGGCCAGCAACGCATCCTCGAAATCGCCCGTGCCCTGGCGGCCGACCCTTGCCTGTTGCTGCTGGACGAACCGGCTGCCGGCCTGCGTCTGGGCGAGAAGCAGGCCCTGGGTGACCTGTTGCGCAAGCTGCGCAGCGAGGGCATGGCCATCCTGCTGGTGGAACACGACATGGACTTCGTCATGGAACTGGTGGACCGCATCGTGGTGATGGACTTCGGCCAGAAGATCGCCGAAGGCCTGCCCGAAGAGATCCAGAACAACCCCGCCGTGCTGGAAGCCTACCTGGGCGCGGCCGATGAAGAAGCGATTCCCGACACCGCGCTGGCGGCAGGAGCACACCATGGGCAATAAGGTATTGGAAGTCCGCGACCTGTCGGCCGCCTACGGGCGGGTGCAGGTCCTCTCCGGCATCGACCTGTCGGTGGAGCAGGGCAAGATCGTCACCGTCATCGGTCCCAATGGCGCCGGCAAGACCACGCTGCTTTCGGCCATCATGGGCGTGCTGCCTTCGCGCGGGGCGATGGCCTTCGATGGCGTGATCCGTCATTCTCCAGAAGTGGAGGACATGGTCGCTGCCGGCATGACCCTGGTACCGGAGAAGCGCGAACTCTTCGCCGAGATGAACATCGAGGACAACCTCATGCTGGGCGCCTTCCAGCGCTACCGCACGGGGCAGCGCGACCACGCGGCCACCCTGGAAGAGGTCTACACGCTCTTCCCCCGGCTGCGCGAACGGCGCACCCAGCACGCCGGCACGCTCTCCGGTGGCGAACGCCAGATGCTGGCGGTGGGCCGCGCCCTGATGGCCAAGCCGCGCCTGCTGATGCTGGATGAACCCAGCCTGGGACTGGCGCCACTGATCGTGCGCGAGATCTTCCGCATCATCGCCGAACTGCGCCGGCGCGGCGTTTCCATCCTGCTGGTGGAGCAGAACGCCCGCGCCGCCTTGCAGGTGGCCGACTATGGTTACGTGCTGGAAAACGGCGAAATCCGCATGCACGGCCCGGCCAGCCAGCTGGCCCATGACCGCCGTGTGATCGAGGCTTACCTGGGCTTGTCCGGCAAGCACCAGGACAAGCTGGCCGGTTGAAAATTCTTGTTGAGCCCATGCCATGAGTAACGACCCTGCAGACACCCCCGTTTCCACTTCCCCCGCGCCGCTGCGCATCTGCATCGCCGGTGCCGGCGCCATCGGCGGCACGCTGGCGGTGCGCCTGTCGGCGGCCGGCCACCAGGTCAGCGTGCTGGCCCGTGGCCAGACGCTGCAGGCCATCCGCGAGGGCGGTTTGACCCTGCACGACCTGCACGGCACTGCGCATGCCCGTCCGGCGGCCGATGATCAGCCGTCCTTCGGTATCCAGGACGTGATTTTCTTGTGCGCCAAGAGTCAGGACATGTCAGCCCTGTTGCCGCAGATCGCGCCGCTGGTCGGCAGCCAGACGATGGTGATCCCTACCAACAATGGCGTGCCGTGGTGGTATTTCCACCGCGAGGGCGGGCGTTTCGATGGCGAGACCGTCAAGGCGGTCGATCCGGATGGTGCGCTGTCCCGCGCCGTGCCGCTGGCACAACTGATCGGCAGCGTGCTCTTCATCACGGCCGAGGTGGAGAGCCCGGGCGTGATCCGTTCGGTCAACCCCCACCTGATGGTGTTGGGCGAGCCCTCCGGCGAGATGAGCGAGCGCCTGCTGCGGGTAAGGGCGGCCGTCGAGGCAGCCGGCATCGAGGCCCGCGCCACCGACCGCATCCGCGACAAGCTGTGGACCAAGATCATCGCCAATATCAGTACCAATCCGCTGTCGGTCATCACACAAGGCACGCTGGAGCAGTTGTATGGCCTGCCGGAGCTACGCGAGGTGGTCAGCCAGATCATGCGCGAGACGCTGCTGGTGGCCTCCAGTTACGGAGCGCGGGTGGATATCGATCCGCTCACCTTCCTGCAACTGGGCGAAGCCATGGGCGCCTTCCGCACCTCCATGCTGCAGGACCTGGAACGCGGCCGACCGCTGGAACTGGCGGCCATCGGCGATGCGGTGCTGGAGATGGCCGATCGTTTTGCCATCCCCATGCCGATCACCAGCGCCATCGTGTCGCTGGCGCGGTTCCGGGGCGAGGCGGCGCGGCGGCAGAGAGAGCACAAAGAGCAGAAAGAACAGAGAGAGCAGCAGACACAACAAACGCAGCCGGCGGCGCGGGCCGCCTGAGCGCGATTACCTCATCCACAGGATTCAGGAGTCAGATCGATGAATATCATGCAATACAGCTACGGCGCAGATAAGCCGGCCCACTGCAGCGACCAGGAATGGGCGCTGCGCATCCAGCTAGCCCACTGCTATCGCCTGGTCGATTACCTGGGCTGGACCGAGATGATCTTCAACCACATCTCGGTGCGGGTACCGGGGCCGGAGCATCACTACCTGGTCAACCCCTTCGCCCTGAACTACAACGAAGTCACCCCGGCCAACCTGTTGAAGGTCGGTCTGGACGGGCAACTGGCCGAGCCCTCCGACTACAAGGCCAATCCGGCCGGATTCGCCCTGCACAGCGCCATCCACGGTGCGCGCGACGACCTGCGCTGCGTGATCCACACGCACACCACACCGATCTCGGCGGTGACCATGAAGAAGAGCGCCTTTGAGCACAACGACTTCTACGGCGCGCAATTGTTCGGCCGCATCGGTTATCACGAGTTCGAAGGCATCACGCTCTTCGCGGAAGAGAAGGAGCGCATGCTGCAAAGCCTGGGCCAGAAGCACATCCTGGTCTTGCGCAACCACGGCGTGGCAGTGTGCGAGAGCGATATCGAACGCGCCTTCTTCCTGCTGTGGACGGTGCAGCGCGCCGCCGAAATCCAGGTGGCGGGCCGTGCCATGAGCGGCGAAGACCAGCAGTTGCCGGACGACGTACGCCAGAAGTGCGCCGACCTGACCCAGCAACTGATCCGCAATGACGGGTTTGCGGTGATCTTCTTCGAGGCTATCGTGCGCAAGATGTTGAAGGCGGTCTATGCGGTGAAGTGACGGCAGCCTGAACATTCATCAATGCGATCGATCAATGAAAATCGCGCCGGTCCGGGAGGACGGCGCGATTTTTTTACAGCGACAACAGGGCAGGGATCAGCGCGTGCCGGTCTTGTCCCAGTCGGCGGCACGGTCGGCGGCCGCACCTGCTACCGAATACAGCGCCCCCGGCGCATTGCGGGTCTTCTGGAAGTCTTCCAGCGACTGGCCGCGCATGGCCGCATAGATGTGCAGGTTGGACACGCCCACCACCGCACCCAACTTCTCCAGCAGGAAGAAGATCACGCCATAGCGGATCATGGCCCGCCAGTCGCGGCGGCCGATCATGTCCCGTTCCTCGACCGACAGGCCGGCCTCTTCGAAGGTGGCCTCAGGATCGGCCAGGAAGCGTTCACGGAAGGCCGGCTGGATCAACTGGTGCAGATAGCGGTTGATGCGATAGCGCCGGTTGCTGGTCTCCAGGGTGAAGGGATAGGTGCCGGCCAGTTTCTCGATGCCGTCCAGCTGGGTGGCGATATGACTGCGGTGGCGCTCCATCTCGGCAGCTTGCAGGGCGGCGTCGGCCGTCACGGCGGGCTCATAGACTGCGACGGCGATGCCGGTCATCGAGGGCAGGTAGTACTCACGGTGCAGGCAGTTCACACCAGCCGG
Organism: Herbaspirillum sp. BH-1; assembly: GCF_002870055.1. Classification (NCBI taxonomy): domain Bacteria; kingdom Pseudomonadati; phylum Pseudomonadota; class Betaproteobacteria; order Burkholderiales; family Oxalobacteraceae; genus Herbaspirillum; species Herbaspirillum sp. BH-1. Next base: position 195,175 of record NZ_PKOI01000001.1, read on the forward strand.
CATGGCGCCGCGCATGATGAGCCACATGATGACTTCGGCGCTTTCCAGTCCGCCCAGGGTGGCCAGTTCGGCGTGGGTCAGGCGGGTCAGTGCCTCGGGATCGTGCTGCAGCAGGTCCAGGAACTGGTGGTCCCAGGGCGTGTTGTTGAAGCCGGCACGTTCGCCATGCACCTGGTGCGACAAGCCACCGGTGGCAACGATGACCACGTCCAGGTCTTCCGGATAGCTTTCGATGGCGCGACGCAGGCCCTGGCCCAGCTTGTAGCAGCGACGCGCGGTCGGTACCGGGAACTGCAGCACGCCCACCTGCAGCGGGATGATCTGGCCGGGCCAGCCGTCCTGGTGTTCCCACAGCATCGACAGCGGCGAGAAGCAGCCATGATCCAGCGGCTTTTGCTGGAAGAAGGACATGTCGAATTCATCGGCCATGAGCGAGCTGCCGATGTGGCGTGCCAGTGCCGCATGGCCGCCCACTGGTGGCAGCTTGCGGGCGCCGCCGCCTTCATCGGCGACCTGATACTGGTCGCCCACGCCCAGTGCAAAGGCCGAATAGTGGTCGAAGAAGAAGGAGGTCACATGGTCGTTGTAGACCACCAGCAACACATCCGGCTGCTTTTCCTTGAGCCACTGCTGTACCGGTTCGTAGGCCTTGAAGATGGGTGCCCAGACCTGATCGTGCTGCTTGTTGGCATCGAGCGCGAAGCCGATGGTGGGGGTATGCGAGGTGGCGATGGCGCCGACGATGTTGGCCATGAAATCTCTTCCTGTTTCAGATGAATCCGGTATGTCTTGTCGAGCAAACTGATCAGACTGCGGCGGCCGGGCGCTGGCCCAGCTGGATGAACACGATGATGAGCGCCGCCAGCGTGGCCGGCACCGCCAGGATGGCGATCACCGCACCGAAGCCCCAACCCATGGACAGCAGCACGCCGCCGGCAAACGAGCCCAGGATGCTGCCGAAGCGACCCACGCCCAGCATCCACGACACCCCGGTGGCCCGCACCACGGTCGGGTAGCAGGAAGGGGCGAAGGCGTTCAGGCCGGTCTGCGCACCGCTCATGCAAAAGCCCGCCAGCAACACATAGGCCGCGAACATGCCTGACTGCACGCTGCCCGACGCCAGCAGCAGGATGAACACCGCGCCCGAGATGTAGGCCGCCGCGATGGCACGACTGGGCGACCAGCGGTCCATGAGGTAGCCTACCACCAGCGCGCCGACGGTGCCGCCGAGCTGGAACAGGGCGGTGATGCTGGCGGCCTTCTCGATGGGCAGGCCGGCGTCCTTGATCAGGGTGGGCAGCCAGCCGGACAGCAGATAGATCACCAGCAGGCCCATGAAGTAGGTACCCCACAGCGACAGTGTGGTCTTGCGATAATGATCCGAGAGCAGCACCTTGCCCGGCTGGGTGCTCTTGACCTGCGGTTCGCTCACGCAGAAGCTCTGGCCGGCGGCGAACTCACCGCCGCAGACACGCGCCAGGGTGCGGGCGATGCGATCAGCGGGGTAGTTGCGGACCACCATGAAGCGCGCCGACTCCGGCACCAGCCACAGGTAGAAGGGCAGGCACACCAGCGGGATGGCGCCGCCCACCATGAGTACGGTGCGCCAGCCATGGTCGGGCAGCAAGGCCGCCGCCAGGAAGCCGACCAGGGCCGAACCCAGGTTGAAGCCGGTGAACATGATCGCCAGCAAGGTGCTGCGCGAGCGCTCCGGGACGTATTCCGAGAGCAGGGTGGTGGCATTGGGCATGGCCGCACCCAGACCCAGTCCGGTCAGGAAGCGCAGCGCCGACAGCGTCACCACATCCTGCGCGGCGGCACAGGCCAGGCTGCACACGCCGAACCAGGCCACCGCCGTCATCAACAGCTTCTTGCGGCCGTAGCGGTCCGACAGCGGACCCACCAGCAGCGCGCCGATGGCCAGGCCAATGGGCGCGGCACTCATGACCACACCGAAGGCGGCTCGCGAGATGCCCCATTCCTTGGTGATGCCCGGGGCCAGGAACCCCATGATGGCCACGTCCATGCCGTCGGTGGCCACGATCAGGAAGCAAAGCACCAGCAAGAGCCATTGGTAGCCGGACATCTTGCGTGCATTGATGTGCGAACGCACGTCCAGCGATTGTGCTGTATTCATTAAGTCTCCGTCGTAATGTCAAATTATTGGAAAGTGCCGGTTTATGGTTACGCGGCTGGAATGAGGCGGGTCGAAGCGCAACAAGCCTGCCTCGACATGGCAAGCAGTGTACGGCCGGGCGTTTGTACGAGTATTGCTTTCGGCTACCTGAGCGTTGCCATTTGCTAATCGCGGTGGATTACCACGGAATCAGCGCCAGGCTGCCGCCACTGCCTCGATCTCCTGTTGCAGAGCGCGTGAGCCGGGAGAGAGGTGGGTGCCACGGCGTTGCATCAGTCCGATCTGGCGCTGCATGCCTTGCATGGTCAGGGGCAGGGTGGTCAGCTGGCCGGTGGCGATTTCATGGTGCAGCTGCTTGGCCGAGATCACGGTGAGCATGTCGCTGCCCACCAGCAGGCCGCGCAGCAGCGCCAGGTCGCCGGTTTCCACGGCCGGGCGCGGGGCCGGCCAGTGGCTGTCGCGGAAGAATTGCTCGATGGAATCGCGCAGCGGCGTGCCGGCCCGCGACAACACCCAGGGATAGCCGTCCAGGTCGGCCAGGGCCAGTTTCCGGCGCTGCGCCAGCGGATGGCCGGCGCGGGCGATCAGGGCGGCGCTGTCGTCCACCAGTGCGCGCATGTCGAAGGTATCGGTGGAGAAGGCGCGCAGGGCGCCGACGATGAAGTCGATGCGCCCGCTCATGAGGCCGGCCGCCAGCTCTTCATAGGGGCTCTCCAGCGAGCGGATCTGCAGGCGCGGATGGCGCGCCAGCACCCGCGTGAGCGCGGTGGGCAAGAGTTGCGAGCGCGCCAGCGGCAGCGCGCCGATGGTTACCGTGCCTTGCACGATACCGTCCAGGGCGGCGATATCTGCGGGGATGTGGCGCAGCTCGGCCAGGGCCCGGCCGAAGCGCTCAGTCCAGCGGCGTCCGGCGTCGGTGGGCAGCATGCCATGGGCGGTGCGGAAGAACAGCGGTTGTCCCAGGATGCCCTCCAGCAGTGCCAGCGACTGGCTCACCGCCGAAGGCGAGACGTCCATCAGGCGCGCCACGCTGGGCATGTGGTGGGTCTCGGCCAGCAGGGCAGCGGCCTGCAGGCGGCGTTCATTGAAGAGTGCATCCAGGTTGGCCACCTGGCTGCCGGTGCGTTCGCGCAGGCGCAGGGCGTCGTCGCGCACCTCGCGCAGCTCCGCCTCGATGCGCTCCACCCGCAGTCGCACGGCCTCGCCGGCGGCGGTGAGCAGCATGCCGCGACCACGCCGCTCGAACAGTTGCGTCTCCAGGCTCTGCTCCAGCGCGGCCACCGACCGCGCCACCGCCGATGAAGCGCGCAGCAGCGTATCGGAAGAACGGCGCACGCCGCCAGTGGTGGCGACGACGTTGAAGACATGCAGGTGGCGCAGGTTGAGCAAGGACATGGTGGTGGACCGGCGGTTTGCCGGTTTCTGAACCCGATTAGAAAATTAGAACAGAGGAAGGCCCACAACGCAACCAAGGCCGGCCCTCGCTCACGCATACTCGGCGCCATCATTTTCAGAGGTAAAGAGCGTGCCGACCACCGACAGCCCGGATTTCCTGCCCCTTGCCTGCACCCTGATGCGGGGTGGCACCTCGCGCGGTCCCTTCTTCGTGGCCAGCGACCTGCCGGCCGATGTGGCCGCACGCGACCGCGTGCTGCTGGCGGCTCTGGGCTCGCCCGACCGGCGCCAGATCGATGGCCTGGGCGGCGCCCATCCGCTGACTAGCAAGGCCGGCATCGTCAGCCGCAGCAGTGTGCCGGGGGTGGATCTGGATTTCCTTTTTGCCCAGCTGCAGCCGGACTCCGACCGGGTCGATACCACGCCCAATTGCGGCAACATGCTGGCCGCCGTGCTGCCCTTCGCCATCGAGCGCGGGCTGGTGACGGCCGGTGAACAGACCACCACCGCCCGCGTACTCACGCTCAACACCGGCATGCAATGCGATATCACCATGCAGACCCCGGGCGGGCGCCTGCGTTATAACGGCGACACCCGCATCGATGGCGTGCCAGGCAGTGCCGCGCCGGTCAGCATCAGCTTCCTCGAAACGGCGGGCTCGGTCTGTCCGGAACTCTTGCCCAGCGGCAGCGTACTGGACCGCGTGCGCTTCAATGGCGGCGATGGCGTGGCCCATGAGATTGCCGCCACCCTGATCGACAACGGCATGCCCATGGTGTTGGTGCGCGCCCACGACCTTGGCCTGCGCGGCGACGAGAGCGTGGCCACCCTCAACGCCGACGGCATGTTGAAGGAGAAGCTGGAGGCTCTGCGTCTGGCCTGCGGCCCGCTGATGGGGCTGGGCGATGTGGCCACTAGGAACTACCCCAAGATGTGCCTGCTCTCCGCGCCCCGGGAGGGCGGCAGCATTGCCACCCGCTGCTTCATCCCGCATGTCTGCCACGACGCTATCGGCGTGCTGGCAGCCGTTACCGTGGCGACCGCCTGCGTGCTGGAGGGCTCGGCGGCGCAGGGCCTGGCCCGTACCGCAGGCGGCTTGCACCCTACCGTATCGGTGGAGCATCCCAGCGGTGAATTCAGCGTGGCGCTGGAGCTAGATGCCCGCGACCCGCAACAGATCCTGCGCGCCGCGCTGCTGCGCACGGCGCGTCCCATCATGCGCGGGGACGTCATGATCCCCGCCCACCTCTTCAACGAAACGGACTGAGTCACCATGCGAGAGAGCCTCATCATCGATTGCCACGGCCACTACACCACCGCCCCCAAGGCACTGGAAGACTGGCGCAAGCGGCAGATCGCCAACCTGAAGACGCCTGAGCTCGGCCCCAAGGTGGCAGAACTGAAGATCAGCGACGACGAACTGCGCGACTCCATCGAGACCAATCAGTTGCGGCTGATGAAGGAGCGCGGCGCGGACCTGACCATCTTTTCGCCGCGTGCATCCTTCATGGCGCATCACATCGGCGACCTCAACACCAGCCAGACCTGGGCGGCGCTCTGCAACGAGCTGTGCTACCGCGTCTCGCAACTGTTCCCCGACCACTTCATCGGCGCGGCCATGCTGCCGCAGTCGCCAGGCGCCGATATCCGTACGTCCATCGCGGAGATGGAAAAGTGCGTGAAGGAGTATGGCTTTGTCGGCATCAACCTCAATCCCGATCCCTCGGGTGGTCACTGGACCTCGCCGCCGCTGTCGGACCGCAGCTGGTATCCCCTCTACGAAAAGATGGTGGAGCTGGACGTGCCAGCTATGATCCATGTGAGCACCAGCTGCAATGCCTGCTTCCACACCACCGGCTCGCACTACCTCAATGCCGATACCACGGCCTTCATGCAGTGCCTGACGTCGGATCTGTTTACGGATTTCCCGACGTTGAAGTTCCTGATCCCGCACGGCGGCGGCGCGGTGCCGTATCACTGGGGTCGCTTCCGTGGGCTGGCGCAGGAGCTGAAGAAGCCACTGCTCAAGGACCATCTGCTGAACAACATCTTCTTCGATACCTGCGTCTACCACCAGCCCGGCATCGATCTGCTGACCCGGGTGATCCCGGTGGAGAACGTGCTGTTCGCCTCCGAGATGATCGGCGCGGTACGTGGTATCGACCCCGAGACCGGCCACTACTACGACGACACCAAACGCTACATTGAGGCCGCGAACCTGAGCGCCGCAGAGCGCCATCAGATCTACGAAGGCAATGCCCGCCGCGTCTTCCCGCGCCTGGATGCCGCCCTGACACAGAAAGGACTGTAAGCATGAGTACACCGATGATGAATCAACTGGGCGTGGTCAAGCGCCATATCGTGCGCGCCGATGCTGGTGCGGCAGAGCAACTGGGTCGCTACGGTGTGGCCACCGTGCATGAGGCCCAGGGCCGCACCGGGCTGCTCAAGCCTTACATGCGCCCGATCTATGCGGGGGCATCGGTCTCGGGTACTGCCGTGACGGTACTGCTGCACCCGGGCGACAACTGGATGATGCATGTGGTGGCCGAGCAGATCCAGCCCGGCGACATCGTGGTGGCGGCGGTGACCGCCGAGTGCACCGATGGCTACTTCGGCGACCTGCTGGCCACCAGTTTCATGGCGCGCGGGGCGAAGGCCCTGATCATCGACGCAGGCGTGCGCGACGTGAAGGTACTGAAGGAAATGGGCTTCCCCGTCTGGAGCCGCGCGATCAGTGCCAAGGGCACCATCAAGGCCACGCTGGGCTCGGTCAATATTCCGGTGATCTGTGCCGGTGCGCTGGTCAACCCCGGTGACGTGATCGTGGCCGATGACGATGGCGTGGTCGCCGTGCCGGCCGCCGATGCCGTGCGCGTGGCGCAGGTGGCCCAGCAGCGCGAAGCCCTGGAAGGGCAGAAGCGTGCCCAGCTCGCTGCCGGCGTGCTGGGACTGGACATGTACAAGATGCGCGGCCCGCTGGAGGCGGCCGGGCTCAGGTATATCGACTAAGGCAGAACCGACCAGAGGAGGAGACCACAACAGACAGAAAACCGACTGCCATCGATCGGACAGTCAGGCAAGACAAAAACAAGAGCAAGAACGCGCGCAAGCGGCCGAAGAGCCGTAGCACCGGGTCGTAACCCGTAACACACAGCGGAGCCGGCACATCAAGCCAGCCCCATCGCCAATCCAAGGAGAAGGAAGACACCATGCAAACCGCATCCCACCCGGCCACGCTCACAACGGCCACCCCCTCGTCAGGCTGGAAAGACCGCGCTACGCTGGTCAAGGCCGGCATCATCGGCGGCCTCACCGGCGGCATCATCATCTGGATCTATGAAGCGCTGGTCTGGGTCGGCGCGCAGCACATGATGCCGCTGGCAGGCATCCCGCGCAACGCCACCGGCCTGGTGTTCGGCCGCGAGGTACAGGAGTCGCTGGGGCTGCTGGCCTACTTCGTGGGGACCGGCATCCACTTCTTCTTCACCCTGGTATGGGGCATCCTGTTCGCGGCGCTCTGGCCGCATTTCCGCCGTCGCGGCTACGAGGCAAGCTTCGTGGCGCTGTTCTATGCGGTGGTGGCGTGGATCCTGATGCACGTGGCCATCATGATCGCCTCCGACAACCATCCCAACTACTACGACCCGGCCGTGATCATCGGCGGCTTCATGTCGCACCTGTTCTTTACCGTGCCGCTGGCCCTGATTGTCAAGAAACACTTCGAACGACAGGCCTGAGTTTTCCCGTCCGCCTCTGCGACGCCTGCCGCCCGCTCTTGTGTGGGCGGCAGGGAGCCGTGCGCGCCCATGCGGGCTACCTTGGCCGCATCCACAACACCAACAACACCGATTTACCCACAGGAGGAGAATCCCCCATGCAGTTCAAGAACCCCACCCGATTGCTGCCGGCAGCCTTGCTGCTGGCAGCCAGCCCCGTTGTCCTGGCCCAGAGCTCGGTGACCATCTATGGCGTGATGGACGTCTATACGGCCTACCAGAAGAGTACCGTGGGCGGCAAGGATACCTCGCTCTGGGCCATGGGCAACAATGGCGAGATGACCAGCCGCATAGGCTTCAAGGGCAGCGAAGACCTGGGTGGCGGATATCGCGCCACCTTCAATCTGGAGACCGGTTTCGATTCCAGTACCGGCGCGCTGCAGAACAGCTATCGCCTGTTTGACCGCCAGTCCTGGGTAGGCCTGGGTGGCGGCTTCGGCGAGGTGCGCGTGGGCCGGCAGAACAGTGTCATGTTCCTCTACTCGGGCAACATGGATGCCTTCGGCGCGGCCACCTACGGCTCGGCCTACAACAACTTCGCCAACTGGCTGGCGCGGGTGGATAACGATATCAGCTACATCTCGCCGAAATTTGCCAACTCCAACCTGGAACTGCATTACTCGGTAGGAGAACGTGTCGGCAGCACGCCCTCCAATGCGGTCTACCAGATCGGCGCGCAGACCCAGCAGGGGCCGCTCTATGTGGGGAGTGCCTTCCTGAACGCCAACAACGGCACCAATACCAATAGCGTCAAGCAGTTCATGTTGGGGGGCAACTACGACTACGGAAACGGCAAGGTCTATCTGGCCTTCTTCCGCACCAATGAAGTGATCTCGGCCACTACCGGCAATGTCTTTACCAATCCGGCCGGCAAGTACGACCCGAGCGGCAACGTGGTCGGCAATACGCCGGGCAACTATCACAACACCTATAGTCTCTCGGCCGACTACCGCCTCAACGCCCGGACCACCATCGGCGCCGGTGGCGGTTATGTCAAGGACAGTTCCAGCTACAACAACAACGCGCGCCAGTTCAGCCTGATCGTGAATTATGACCTCTCCAAGCGCACCCGCCTGTATGCCGTGGCCTCGCGCCTGATCAACCAGAACACGGCGGCCTACAAGATGACCGGCGCCAGTTATACCGCTGGCCAGGCCCTGGTGCCGGATGCGGGTGCCAGCGAGACTGGCGTGCAGCTGGGCATTCGCCACACCTTCTGACGGGTCCTGCAGGCTGCTTCAGTGGGGGGCGTAGGCGGCCAGGAAGGTCTCTACCGCCCGCCCGACCATGCGTTTGATGCGGGGCTTCGAGATGGAGGTCTCCAGCCCCAGCATCATCGGCCTGACCGTCTCGCAATCCAGCAGGGCGCATAGCTGCAGCGTCGCCAGCATGGGGTCGGCCTGCTTCAGGCGGCCGGCCGCCATCTGTTTCTGCATGAAGGCCGCAATGCGCTGCATGCCCAGCTTCGGGCCGTCTTCATGGAAGCGCCGGCCAATGTCGCTGCGACCGGCTTCTGCCAGGATCATGCGCTGCGTCTGCAAGGTGCTCTCCTGGCACAGGAAACTGACCGCCTTTTCTCCAAACACGCGCAAAGTGGCCTCCAGGTCTTCCGTTTCCTGGTCCAGCGTCTCCAGCGCCGGTTCTATCTGCTTCTTCGCGACGGCGTGCGTCACCGCCACGAAGAGCTCTTCCTTCGATTTGAAATAGGCATACAGCGTGCCCTTGGAGCCGCCGATGCGCGCCGAGATCTCGGCCATCGACGCCCCTTCAAAGCCCGATTCCTTGAATACGTCAGCCGCCGCCGCCAGGATGGCGTCGCGCTTTTCCTCCGTCTTTACCCGCATTTGCAAATTCCCCCGTTGTAATGTCGTTGACATCTCTTTTTCGTACACATGTGTTCAGTATTGCTTGACTCGCCGAATGGTGTCAACCAATAATACCGTACAGTTCGGTATGGTTATAAATCATTCTTCCCTTTCGGAGAGTTCCTCATGCGCACTTCCCCCATCGTAAAACCCTTCACCGTGCTGGCGATCATCAGTGTGCTCAGTGCCTGCGGCAAGCCGCCGGGCGGTGCACCGCCAGCCGCCGGCACGCCGGTGCTGGGGGTGATGACTGTACATGCCCAGCCGGTGGAGTTGCAGACCGAGCTGCCGGGGCGTACCTCGCCCTACCAGATCGCCGACGTGCGGCCGCAGGTCAATGGCATCATCAAGGCGCGCAATTTCCGGGAGGGCAGCGACGTCAAGTCCGGCCAGGTCTTGTACCAGATCAATCCGGCCAGCTACCAGGCCGCGTATGACAGCAGCGTGGCCGCGCTGGCCAAGGCCGAGGCCTCGGTCCGCACGGCGCGTCTGAAGGCCAGTCGCTACAAGGAGCTGATGGCCATCAAGGCGGTCAGTCAGCAGGATTACGATGACGCGGTGGCTTCGCTGGGCGAAGCCGAGGCCGATGTCGGTTCGGCGCGCGCCAACGTGCAGACCAGCCGCATCAATCTGGACTATGCCAAGGTCGATGCCCCGATCTCGGGCCGCATCGGCAAGTCCAGCGTGACGGCGGGGGCGCTGGTGACGGCCAGCCAGACCACGGCGCTGACCACCATCCAGCAGCTTGATCCCATCTATGTCGATGTCACCCAGTCCAGCACCGCCTGGCTGAACCTGAAGGAAGCCCTGACCAACGGCGAGCTGCAGAAGTCCGGCAATGGCGCCAAGGTACGGCTGATTCTGGAAAACGGCCGTACCTACGCCCAGGAAGGGACGCTGCAATTCTCGGATGTGACCGTCAACCAGGACACTGGCGCCATCACCTTGCGCGCGGTGTTCCCCAATCCGGGTACGGTCCTGCTGCCAGGCATGTATGTGCGTGCGGTGTTGCAGGAGGGGGTACGCCAGCAGGGCCTGCTGGTGCCGCAGCAGGCGGTCAGTCGCGACGGTGCCGGCAAGCCGCAGGCGCTGGTGGTCAATGCCCAGGGCGTGGTGGAGCTGCGAGCACTGGTGACCGACCGCGCCATCGGTGACCAATGGCTGGTCAGCAGCGGTCTCAAGGAAGGCGATCAACTGGTGGTCGATGGCGTGCAGCGGGCCACCCCCGGTGCCAAGGTGAAGGTGGTGCCGTGGTCGCCCAAGACCGCCGTGGCCAGCGCCACTGCACCCAACTGAGAAACGAGGACACATCATGGCTCGCTTCTTCATTGACCGCCCCATCTTCGCCTGGGTACTCGCCATCATCGTCATGCTGGCCGGCGCCGTCTCGGTGCTGACCCTGCCGATTGCGCAGTACCCGGCCATCGCGCCTCCTGCCATCGCCATTACGGCCAACTATCCCGGCGCCTCGGCCAAGACGCTGGAAGACACCGTGACCCAGATCATCGAACAGAAGATGAAGGGTCTGGATCGTCTGAGCTACATGGCCTCCACCAGCGAGTCCTCCGGCACCGTGACCATCACGCTGACCTTCGAGAACGGCACCAACCCGGACACCGCCCAGGTGCAGGTACAGAACAAGCTGTCGCTGGCCACGCCCTTGCTGCCCTCCGAAGTGCAGCAGCAGGGCATCACGGTGACCAAGTCCGCCACCAACTTCCTCAATGTGCTGGCCTTCACCTCCGAAGACGGCAGCATGAGCGGCTCGGACCTGTCGGACTATGTAGCGGCCAACATCCAGGACGCCCTCAGCCGGGTCGACGGCGTGGGGGACACCACCTTGTTCGGCTCACAGTATGCGATGCGGATCTGGCTCGATCCCAACAAGCTCAACAGCTACGGGCTCACCCCGCTGGATGTGAAGAATGCCATCCAGGCGCAGAACGTGCAGGTGTCTTCTGGCCAGCTGGGCGGTCTGCCGGCTGCCGAGAACCAGCAGATCAACGCCACCATCACCGCCCAGACCCGCCTGCGTACGGCCGAGCAGTTCCAGAACATCGTGCTGCGCACCCTCACCGATGGCGCCCGGGTCAAGTTGCGTGACGTGGCCCGCATCGAACTCGGGAGCGAGAGCTATACCTCGGTGGGGCGTTACAACGGCAAGCCGGCGGCCGGCCTGGCCATCAAGCTGGCCACCGGCGCCAATGCGCTCGATACGGTCAAGGCCATCGACGCCCGGGTGGCCCAGCTGGAAAAGTTCTTCCCTGCCGGGATGAAGGTGCAGAAGCCCTATGACACCACGCCCTTCGTGCGTATCTCCATCGAGGAAGTGGTGCGCACCCTGATCGAAGCCGTGGTGCTGGTGTTCCTGGTGATGTACCTGTTCCTGCAGAATTTCCGTGCCACGCTGATCCCCACCATCGCCGTGCCGGTGGTGCTGCTGGGGACCTTCGGTGTGCTGGCCGCGTTCGGTTTCACCATCAACACCCTGACCATGTTTGCGATGGTGCTGGCCATCGGTCTGTTGGTGGACGATGCCATCGTGGTGGTGGAAAACGTCGAGCGGGTGATGTCCGAGGAGGGCTTGCCGCCCAAGGAGGCGACCCGCAAGTCGATGGGCCAGATCACCGGTGCGCTGGTGGGCGTGGCCTTGGTGCTGGCCGCGGTGTTCGTGCCGATGGCCTTCTTTAGTGGCTCGACCGGCGTGATCTATCGCCAGTTCTCCATCACCATCGTCTCGGCCATGACACTGTCCGTGCTGGTGGCCATCGTGCTTACTCCGGCCCTGTGCGCGACCTTGCTCAAGCCGGCCGCCAAAGGCCATGCGCTGGCCACCAGCGGCTTCTTCGGCTGGTTCAACCGCCAGTTCGATCGCGGCAACCATCGTTACCAGGGCATCGTGCGTCACATGCTGGCGCGCGGCTGGCGTTACATGGCTGGCTACGCCGTGCTGCTGGCGCTGGTCGTGACGGGCTTCATGAAGCTGCCGGTGGGCTTCCTGCCCGATGAGGATCAGGGAACGCTGTTCGCCATCCTGCAATTGCCCTCCGGTGCGACCAAGGCGCGCACCGACGAAGTCATCCGTCAGGTCGAGCAGCATTTCCTGGTGGACCAGAAGGATGCGGTCTCGGGTGTCTTTGCGGTCTCCGGTTTCAGCTTCGCGGGCAGCGGCCAGAACATGGGCTTTGCCTTCATCAAGCTCAAGCCATGGGATGAGCGCAAGGGGCCAGGACTGTCCGTGACCGATGTGGCCGCCAAGGCCGGCGCCGCGTTTGCCGGCATGCGCGACGCCAAGGTGTTCGCCTTCGCGCCGCCGGCGGTGTCCGAACTGGGTAATGCGACCGGTTTCGACCTGATGTTGAAGGACGAGGCCAACCTCGGCCATGCGGCGCTGATGCAGGCACGCAACCAGCTGCTGGCCACCTTGGCGCAGGACAAGCGACTGGTCGCGGTGCGCCCCAACGGGCTGGAGGATACGCCCGAGTTCCGCCTGCAGGTCGATACCGACAAGGCCGGTGCGTTGGGCGTGGCGATGTCGGACATCAATGACACCATCGCCACGGCCTGGGGCAGCAGCTATGTCAACGACTTCATCGACAAGGGCCGGGTCAAGAAGGTGATGCTGCAGGGCGATGCGCAATACCGCATGCTGCCCTCGGACATCGACCGCTGGTATGTACGCAACAGCGCCGGCACCATGGTCCCGTTCAGCGCCTTCTCCACGGCCAGCTGGACTTCCGGTTCGCCGCGTCTGGAACGCTACAACGGCGTGCCATCCATGGAAATACTGGGGATGGCCCTGCCGGGGGCAGCCTCCAGCGGCCAGGCCATGGCCATCGTCGAGGCGGCACTGGCCAAGATGCCGCCCGGCATCGGCTACGAGTGGACCGGCCTGTCGCTGCAAGAGAAGGCATCCAGTGGCAAGACCGGCATCCTCTATGCGATCTCGATCCTGATCGTGTTCCTGGCGCTGGCGGCGCTCTACGAGAGCTGGGCGGTGCCTTTCTCGGTGATCCTGGTGGTGCCGCTGGGGGTGTTCGGCGCGCTGCTGGGCGCCATCCTGACCTGGAAGATGAACGATGTCTATTTCCAGGTCGGCCTGTTGACCACCATCGGCCTCGCCTGCAAGAACGCCATCCTGATCGTGGAGTTTGCCAAGGACCTGTACGAGAGCGGCAAGGACCTGGTCGAGGCCACCCTGGAAGCGGTACGCATGCGCCTGCGGCCGATCCTGATGACCTCGATGGCCTTCATCCTGGGCGTGCTGCCGCTGGTGCTGGGCAGTGGCGCCGGTGCCGGCGCACAGCATGCGCTGGGTACGGCCGTGATCGGGGGCATGCTCTCCGGCACGGTACTGGCGATCTTCTTCGTGCCGCTGTTCTTCGTGATCATCATGAAGCTGTTCGCCCGCAAGCCTTCCCCCGCATCGCAGGCCCAGGCCGCGATTTCTCCGGAGCACTGACATGACACCTTCCCTGACCCCGGGCACCGCACGTCCTTTCCGCTTGCTGATGACGCCTTTGCTGGTGGCCATGCTGCTGGGCGGCTGCACCCTGATGCCGGACTACCAGCGGCCGGCAGCACCGGTGGCCGCGCACTTCTCGGGTGATACCGGCGGGGCCGCCACCGCCACCACCACCGCCGTGGCCGATATCGGCTGGCGTGACGTCTTCACCGATCCCGCGTTGCAAGAGGTGATCGCACTGGCCCTGGCCAACAACCGTGACCTGCGCGTGGCGGTGCTCAATATCGAAAAGGCCCGTGCGCAATATGGTGTGGAGCGGGCGGCGCTGTTCCCGACCATCAATGCCGCCACCAGCGAATCGGCCAGCCGCACGCCAGCCGATCTTTCCGCTACCGGCCGCGCGCTGACGGCGCGCAGCTATACCGCCACGCTGGGCTTCAGTGCCTATGAGCTGGACCTGTTCGGACGCGTGCGCAGCCTCAAGGAGCAGGCGCTGCAATCTTTCCTGTCCACCGCCGAAGCGCGCCGCAGTACCCAGATCAGCCTGATCGCCGAAGTCGCCACGGCCTGGCTGACACTGGCGTCCGACCAGGACCGGCTGCGCCTGGCCAGGGACACGCTGTCCAGCCAGAGCAGCAGCTATGCGCTCACGCAGCGCAGTGCCGAACTGGGCTCGGCCTCGGCGTTGACCTTGCGCCAGGCGCAGACCAGTGTGGAGAGTGCGCGGGTCGACATGGAAAGCTACACCGCCCAGGTCGATCAGGACCGTAATGCCCTGGTGCTGCTGGTCGGCAAGGACCTGCCGCAACGCCTGCTGCCCAATGGCTTGCCGGATACGGCACTGGCCGCCGCCAGTCCTCTGGCGACCATCCCGCCGGGGCTGCCCTCCGAACTGTTGCAGCGGCGGGCCGACATCGTCGAAGCCGAGCGCAACCTGCGTGCGGCCAATGCCAATATCGGCGCTGCGCGCGCGGCCTTCTATCCCAGCATCAGCCTGACTGCCGACGCCGGCACCGCCAGCGCGCGCCTGGCAGGGCTGTTCAAGGGCGGTTCGGGTTCCTGGAGTTTCGTGCCGCAGATTTCGTTGCCGATCTTCGATGGGGGCGCCAACCAGGCCAACCTCGACATCGCCACCGTCAGCCGCGATATCAGCGTGGCGCAATACGAGAAAGCCATCCAGACTGCGTTCCAGGAAGTCTCCGACGCCCTGGCCCAGCGCAATACCCTGGGTCGCCAGCTGCAGGCCCAGGAAGCGCTGGTAGAAGCCAGCGGGGAGGCGTATCGGCTCTCGCAGGCGCGCTTCAACAGCGGGGTGGATAGCTACCTGACCTTGCTGGATTCACAGCGCACGCTGTATTCGGCGCAGAAGACCCTGATCGGCACGCAGCTATCGCGCTGGACCAACCTGGTGACCTTCTACAAGACCCTGGGCGGCGGCTGGATAGAGCGCACAGGAACGCCGGTGACCGGCGACCTTGCCACCGCTGCGCCATGACCTCGCGTGCCGACCGGACCCGCGCCATCCTGCTCGACGCCGCGCTGGCGGCGTTCGCCCGGCGCGGCGTACGGGCCACCACGCTGGAACACGTAGCCGCCAGCGCGGCCTTCACCCGCGGGGCGGTGTACTGGCACTTTCCCGACAAGACGGCGTTGGTCAAGGCGGTCTTCGAAGACATGGTCTGGCCTTTCGACATCGGCGGCGAGCTGGCGGTCTATCGCCAGAGCGACCAGCCGCTGCTCCTGCTGCGCGAGGTGCTGTGGCTGAAGATGCTGGATTGCCTGCGTGATGTCCGCCAGCGGCGGCGCATGGAAGTCGTGTTGCGTTATCGCGGCACGCCCGAATTGCCCGAGGAACTGGGTGACCGTCTGGAAATCCTGAGCCTGCGGGCGCTGGATCACCTCACTTCAGTGCTCAATATCGCCTACGAGAGGGGCGAGCTGCGGCGCGGATTGACGCCCATCGATGTGGCGCATTGCCTGGTGGCGGCCTGCATGGGCGTCGTCGCCGAGCACATGGAAGATCCTCAGGCACGCCTGGAGCGCTCCTTCCATCTGGCGCCGCTGCTGGTGCTGCAAGGTGCCAGTGCCCTGGAGCCGGAAGAAGCCTAGGCTACCGGCCAGGAAGCGGCATGCGGGGTGCTGGCACGCGCAATCAGGGTATTGAGGAAGGCCCGGGCCGCATCGGGCAGAGTGCGTCCGGCCAGGGACTGGATTTCCAGTTGCAGGGTGTTCATGTCCTTGTCTCGGATCGGTCGTGCCACCAGTTGTCCCTCGCGCACCAGCCTGCGGATGGGCAGCGCCGCCGAGAAGCCGATGCCATTGCCCGACATCACGAAGCACAGCAGGGCGCTGATGGAATCGGCCGCCATGGTCGGTTCCAGCAGCACGTTGCGACGGCTGCAGCAGGCGTCGATCAGACGGCGCATGGTGATGTTCTTCTGCGGCATGGCCAGCGGGTAGGGCGCCAGTTCCGAGAGCGTGACCTGGCGCCGATGGGCCAGTTCGTGGTCTGGTCGCATCACCGCCATGATCGGCGCGCGCTGGGCGAACTCGACCTTGATGTCGGGGTCCGGTGCCATGGTGAAGGTCAGGCCCAGATCGACCGCGCCTTCGCGGATCTGCTGCGCCACATGCACCGCATTGCCCACCGTCAGCTGGAAGCGTATGCCCTTGTGCTGGCGGCAGAAATGTTCGATGGCGGCCGGCACGAACTCCAGCGCAAAACCCTCGGTGGTGGCCAGCTTGACCTCGCCGCGCCGCAATCCCTTCAGGGCCGCCAGTTCATTGCCGATGCGGTCGGCCTCCAGCTGCATGCGCAAGGCATGTGCGGCCAGCAATTCGCCGGCGGCATTGGGGCGCATGCCGCGTGAAACGCGCTCGAACAGGGGCGTGTCCAGCTCCGCCTCCAGCCGTGCAATCTGGCGGCTGATGGCCGAGGAGGCGACATTGAGCGTGTTGGCGGCCTCGGTGATGGAGCCGCGCCGCACGACTTCGAGGAAGTAGCGCACCGCAGTCTCCTGCAACACGCGGGTATGGATGATGGACATGCCACGATTGTAGATCGGTTTGCCGATTCGGCAATCAGTTATTCGAAAACTTGTACTTGTGGCAAACCATGGGCCGGCTTAGGATGAATCCACGAATCGACGGCGTGCGACCGTCGTCATGCCGGAAGGGAATGCTTCATGGATACTGCGGTAACGAAGGGCAAGTACAAATACCTGGTGCTGGTCTTGCTGTATCTGGGCTGGTGCGTCTCCTACATCGACCGGGCGGCGATCACCTTCGCAGCCACCCAGATCGCCAGTGAGTTCCAGCTGAAGCCGGCCGAACTGGGCGTGCTGCTGTCGAGTTTCTTCCTCGGTTATTCATTGCTGCAACTGCCGGGCGGCTGGCTGGCCGACCGCTTTGGTTCGCGCCCGGTCATCGTCATCTCCATCCTGCTGTGGTCTGTCTTCACGGGCGTGACCGGCATGGCCTGGTCCATCACCAGCCTGGTGGTGATCCGCTTCGTGTTCGGCATGGGCGAGGGGGCCTTCCCGGCGGCCAGCGTGAAGGGTGTGGCCGAACATTTCACCCGCGAGGAACGGCCCAAGATGTCTTCGCTGCTGATGTCGTCCAACTATGTGGGCAGCATGCTGGCGCCGCTGCTGATTGCGCCGCTGATCCTGCATTTCGGCTGGCGCGCGGTGTTCCATACCATCGGCATCGCCGGTCTGGTGTTTGCGCTGGTGTACTGGTTCTGCGTGCGTCCGGTGCGCCATGGCGTGGCGGGCAGCAAGGCCATCAAC
This sequence comes from Herbaspirillum sp. BH-1, assembly GCF_002870055.1. Taxonomy (NCBI): domain Bacteria; kingdom Pseudomonadati; phylum Pseudomonadota; class Betaproteobacteria; order Burkholderiales; family Oxalobacteraceae; genus Herbaspirillum; species Herbaspirillum sp. BH-1. Next base: position 212,607 of record NZ_PKOI01000001.1, read on the forward strand.
AAGGCCGCCTTCAAGGCGCTGCTGCAGATGCCGCTGATGTGGCAGATCGTGGCGGTGTGGTTTGGCCTGTCCATCATCAACAAGGGCCTGGACAGCTGGATGCCGACCTACCTGATGACCGTGCGCGGCCTGAACCTGAAGGCGGTCGGCCTGCTGCTGCCCTTGCCCTACATCATGGCCGGCCTGTCTACCGCCATCGGCGGCTGGGTGATGGTGCGCTTCTTCGACGGCCGCGAGAAGATCCTGCTGATCGCCAGTTCCCTGCTGACGGCGGTGTTCGTCTATTGCATGTACACCGCGGCCACGGTCGAGGGTGTGATCGCCTGGCAATGCCTGGCCTACTTCTTCAAGTCCTTCGTGCTGGCCACCTGCATCGCGCTGCCGACCAAGATGCTGCAGGCGCAACTGGTGGGCAGCGGCGTGGGCATGGTCAATCTGGGTGGTCAACTGGCCGGCTTCATCTCGCCGCTGGTGATCGGCTTCCTGGTCAGCGCCTTCGCCAACTATGACTACGCCTTCGGCTTCCTGATCGCGGCGGCCCTGTTCTCGGTGCTGGTGAGCCTGTTCATCCGCACCACCAAGACCGCCGGCCAGATGCAGCCGGCCTGAACCAAACCAAGGGAAAAGCATGCAAGAAAACATCGTCGAAAAAAGCGCGGTCGAACTGCGCCGGCTGATCGGCAGCCGGCAATTGTCCCCGGTCGAATTGCTGGAAGCCTGCATCGCCCGCATCGAGACCATCAATCCGCACATCAATGCGGTCACGGCCACCTGCTTCGAGCGCGCCCGCGTCGAAGCACGCGCCGCCGAGCAGGCCGTCATGGCCGGCCTGCCGCTGGGCCTGCTGCACGGTCTGCCGATCGGTATCAAGGACCTGGAGGAGACTGCAGGCCTGTTGACCACCTACGGTTCGCCGCTCTATCGCGGCAATGTGCCGGAGCGCGATAACGCACTGGTGGCACGCCTGCGTGCAGCCGGGGCGATCGTCGCCGGCAAGACCAACGTGCCGGAGATGGGGGCCGGTGCCAACAGTCGCAATACGGTGTGGGGCGCCACCGGCAACCCCTTCAATCCGCTGTTGAATGCCGGTGGTTCCTCAGGCGGTTCGGCGGCGGCGCTGGCGACCGATCTGCTGCCGCTGTGCTCGGGTTCGGATACCGGTGGCTCGCTGCGCATTCCGGCGGCCAAGTGCGGTGTGGTGGGCTTCCGTCCCTCGCCGGGACTGGTGCCGAGCGAGCGCAAGACCCTGGGCTGGACGCCGATCTCGGTGGTCGGTCCCATGGGCCGTGACGTGGCCGATACGGTCCTGCAACTGCGCGCTACCATCGGTCTGCATGCCAGCGATCCGCTGGGCTATGCGGTCAGCGATAGCGAATTCGCAGCCTTGCCGGAGATCGACCTGGCGCAATTGCGGATCGGCTACACCGAGGACTTCGGCGTGTGCGCGGTCGATGACGGCATCCGCCAGGTATTCCGCGACAAGATCGCCGCCATCGCCGGTCTGGTGAAGGTGTGCGAGCCGGTGCAGGTGGACATGGGCGAAGCGCATCGCGCCTTCGACGTGATCCGGGCCGAGGCCTTCGTGGCCGGCTTCGAGGCCGCCTACCGGCGCGACCCGTCCTCGCTGGGACCCAATACCCGCGCCAACTACGAGATGGGCGCGGCCATGAGCCTGTCCGACTGCGCCTGGGCGCAGGGCGAGCAGACCCGTATCTTCCGGCGCTTCCAGCAGCTCTACGAGCGCTACGACCTGATCGTCTCACCGACCACGCCGGTGTCGCCCTTCCCGTGGAGCGAGCTGTACCTGAAGGAGGTCAATGGCGTCGCCCTGGAAAACTATTACCGCTGGCTGGCCCTGACCTACGTGGTCACGCTGGCGACCAATCCCTCGATCTCGCTACCGTGCGGACGCGACCATCGCGGCATGCCCTTCGGCTTGCAGGTCACCGGCCCGTTCCGGGGCGATGCGCGCCTGCTGGGCTGTGCGGCGGCGCTGGAGCAGGCCTTCGACGGCGACGTCGCGCTGCGCCGGCCACGTCCCGATATCGCCCAACTGAAGACGGTGCAGGCGCCGCTGAAGTCCATCGTCACGCATCCGCCTATCTTCGAGGGGCAGGCAGCCGGCGCGGCGGGTGGCCCTGCCGTTTGAGCTGCAGTGACCCATCAATCTGAACCCGTTCGGACTGAGTAGGCCCGTCAGGGCCGTATCGAAGGCGCTACCCAGCACGAACGGTGAGCGTCTTTCTGATCTTGGTGAATACTTATTTTTTATTCGATTAGCGCAAACATGAACCCTATCCAACGCTTCAACACCAATGCCCGCATGAGCCAGCTGGTGGTGGCCAACGGCTTTGCCTTCGTCTCCGGCCAGGTGCCTGACAACGCCGGCGCACCCATCCCGCAGCAGGCCAGCGAAGTGCTGGCCAAGATCGATGCGCAGTTGCAGGCGCAGGGCATCTCTCGCGAGCAGATCGTCTCGGCCAATGTGTGGCTGTCCAGCCCGGAGCATTTCGCCGCCTTCAATGCGGTGTGGGAAGCCTGGGTGCCGACCGGCCATGCGCCCACGCGGGCCTGCGTGCAGGCACTGCTGATGCTGCCGGGGCTGGATGTGGAAGTGGCCGTCGTGGCCGCGCTCTGATCGACCACCGGGAGCATGAGCATGAGCGCAGCAGAGCGGGTGGACTACCTCATCATCGGCGCCGGCATTGCCGGCGCTTCCATCGCCTACTGGCTGGCGCCGCATGGCAGCGTGCTGCTGCTGGAGCGCGAGTCCCAGCCGGGCTATCACAGTACCGGCCGCTCGGCCGCGCTCTACATGGAAAGCTACGGGCCGCCGCAGGTGCGGGCGCTGACCTGCGCCAGTCGCGCCTTCTTCGACCATCCGCCCGAGGGCTTTGCCGAACATCCCTTGCTCACGCCGCGTGGTGCGCTGTTCTATGCCGGTGCGGCCTTGCGGGCCGAGCTGGATGAGCACGAAGCGCTGGTGCGCTCGGTATCGGACAAGGTGCAGCGCCTGGACCGCGAGCAGACCCTGGCGATGGTGCCAGTGCTGCGCGGGGAAGACCTGATCGGCGCGGTCTATGAGGAAGAAGCCAGCGACATCGACGTGCATGCCCTGCACCAGGGTTTCCTGCGCGGTGCGCGCGCGGCCGGTGCCCGGCTGCTGTGCCATGCCGAGGTGCAGGCCATCGTGCGTGACGAGGCTGCACAGGAGTGGCAGGTCGGCACCTCCCAGGGGCCGTTGCGCGCCGGGGTGGTCATCAATGCCGCCGGTGCCTGGGCCGATCAGATCGGCAGCCTGGCCGGAGCCGCCAGCATCGGTCTGCAACCCTGCCGTCGTTCTGCCTTTACCTTTGCGGCGCCACCTGACAGCGCCCACTGGCCGATGTTCATGCCGGTGGACCAGGCGTTCTACATCAAGCCCGACGCCGGCCTGCTGCTGGGGTCCCCGGCCAATGCCGATCCGGTGCCGCCGCAGGATGTGCAGGCCGAGGAACTGGATATCGCCATTGCCATCGACCATATCCAGAACGGCACCACCCTGGAAATCCGCCGGCCTGCGCATATCTGGGCCGGTCTGCGTTCCTTTGTGGCCGATGGCAGCTTCGTCGGTGGCTACGATGCACAACTGCCGGGCTTCTTCTGGGCGGCCGGGCAGGGCGGCTATGGCATCCAGTCCGCCCCCGCAGCCGGCGAGGCCTATGCGGCGCTGGTGCGCGGCCAGTCGATACCGGAGCATATCGCCCGCTTCGGCGTGCAGGCCGACGCCCTGAGTCCGGCCCGGATCGGCTGAGGCCGCGGCCTTTGCTGATGCCTGTGCCGATCGCCTTGCCATCGACGTCAGGCATCAGGCCGAGGCATCCCCGGACCGCCCATCCTGCCCGGCCTTGCCACTGACCACCGTGTGGGGCGGCTGGTAATCCGCAACGCGGTCGCGTCCGTCGTCCTTGGCCCGGTATAGCGCGCGGTCGGCGCCGGCAAAGATGTCCTCGATGCGGGTCTCCGGACGCGGCGCGCAGGTGTATACCCCCGCACTGATGGTGACCACGCCATGGGCGTTGCCTTCATGCGGGATCGCCAGCGCCCGGACAGCGTCCACCACCTTCTGCGCAATCCTGTGCGCCCCGGCCAGGTCGGTATCGGGCAGCAGAATCGCAAACTCTTCTCCGCCGTAGCGCGCCGCCAGGTCGCCTTGCCGGCGCTGCACCATCTGCAGCGTGCGGGCAATGTCCTGCAGGCAGTAGTCGCCCTGGATGTGGCCATAGAGGTCGTTGTATTTCTTGAAGTAATCCACATCCAGCATCACCAGTGACAGCGCGCTCTTGCTGCGGCTGGCGTTCTGCATCACCAGTTGCAGTTGTTCATCCAGGTAGCGCCGGTTGGGAATGCCGGTCATGCCATCCAGCATGGCCTGGGCGCGCAGGTTCTCGGTGAGCAGCTTGAGGGACAGGTTCTTCTTTTCGATTTCATCCTCGGCACGATCGCGCATGCGGACCACGCGCAGCAGGTAGGCGGTCAGCAGACCGATGATCAGGGCCGCGGCGACGATCACCAGCAGTTGTGAAGCCTGGGCGGCGTGCCAGTCGGCCAGCATCTCGTCGTGGGCCAGGGCGGCGCTGACGAAGAGCGGATAGTCCGGCACCCCCGTGACGTAGTGCAGCCGTCGTATGCCGTCCTGCATCGAGTTGATGTCGGCCCAACCGGAGGAGCGTTGGCGTACGTGATCCCGGTAGAGCGGCAACTCCACCATGTTCTTGCCGAGGAACTGTTCGCCAAAGGGACGGCGCAGCAGCATCACGCCGTCGCGGCTACCCAGCAGCAGCGAACCTTGCGCCCCGATATTCACCTCGTCGAAGAGACGCTGGAAATGCTCCAGACTCACGCCCAGCCGGAATTCTCCGGCCGGCTTGCCCTGGCGCATGCGCGTGCGGGCCAGTGGGATCACCCAGTGACCGGTGACGCGGCTGATCATCGGCGCGCCGATCTTCAATCCGCCTTCCGAGGTGGATGCCGGCCCGTCGGGACTGGTGGAGAGGGTGGTGGTGGACATATTGCTGCCAGCCGGCCAGCGTTGCAGGATGCGGCCCTGCTCGTCGATGACCAGCAGGGTGTCCATCTCGGGAAAGAGCCGGCTCTGTCGATTGAGCAATTCCTCCACCAGCTTGCGCATGTCACGCCGATCCAGCGGATTGTTGTTGTCCAGTGCGGCGATTTCCTGCAACAGCAGGTCGGCTGCGCGAAAACTGAGATTGACCTGGGTGGCCAGACCGGTGGCGATATTCATGGTGGCCGTCTGCCCCGACTTCAGCGCTGCCTGGCGTCCGGCCAGGCTGCCGTTGAGCAGGGCATAGCCGAACATGGCACTGCCCAGGATGGCCAGCACGATGGACGTGATCCTGACCTTGTTGTTGAGACGTTTGAGGGGCATGGCGTTTCTCCGCGGTGACAACGAGGCTATCATGTCAACTTGAAATCAAATTAATCAAATTAACCAATTGTATTTTAGCGCATCCGTGCTTTTATTTCCTTTGTTGCAATGCTTTGTGCGCGGGAAAGACGGGCGCATTTGATGTGCATTAAATGCCCTGTTGTTTTGTTGGCGCGAATGCTTATCGCTTAGATAGCGGGTTTGCGGCTTGTTGTGACGGGTCTCGGCGGGAAAAGATCATCGTTCCTCGCAGCATCGATGTCATCTTTTCATGACATGAGAGTCGCATGAGGTCAAAATCCAACGCTATTACCGTATTTGTCGAATTTAATAAATAAATCGTTTATAGTCGGGGAATTCCGGATGCGGGAGTGAGCCCGGATAAGCGGATTCAGGGTGGTTTGGGAGCTGAAGTATTCATACAAGGGGGAGTCAACATGAAAATCACGGATATCAGGATCAGCGTTCGGCTCGGTGCCTGCTTTGCGGCGCTGATCGTGGTGATGTGCGTCATCGCCGGAGTGGGCATCAAGAACCTGTGGACGGTGAGTGCCGCCACCGAGGAGATCGTCAACGACCGCTACGTCAAGGTCGCCATCGGCGCCCAGATGAGCGACAAGATCAATACCGCCGCACGCAGCCTGCGCAATGCCATCCTGGCGCGCAACCCGGAGGAGGCCAGGAAATACCTCGATCGGGTCGAGCTCAATACGGCTGAAGTCGGCCAGCACCTGGCGCAGATGGACAAGCTGATCAACACGCCGCGTGGGCGTGAATTGATGGATGCGCTCAAGCAGTCGCGCGACGATTACACCCGCGAGCGCAAGAAGGTGGTCGAGCTGATCCAGCAACAGAAGAGGGACGAGGCAACCACCCAGCTGTTCGATCAGACCATCGCGGTGCAGGACAAGTATTTCGCCGCGCTCAAGGCCATGACCACTTTCCAGTCCGAGCTCATGGACAAGAGCGTGGAGCGTGCCAACGCCGCCTCCGCTATGGCGGTCAACATCATGCTGTTGCTGTCGGTGGCCGCCGTCATCCTGTCGGTGCTGTGTGCGGTGCTGATCACCCGTTCCATCACGCGGCCGCTCAATGAGGCCGTGGAAGTGGCCACCGCAGTGGCGGCCGGCGACCTGACGGTGCAGATCCACGCCACCTCCCGCGATGAGACCGGTGCGCTGCTGGCGTCACTGAAGGCTATGAATGACAACCTGCATCGCATCGTCACCGAAGTGCGGCAGGGTAGCGACACCATCAATACCGCTTCGGCCGAGATTGCCACTGGCAACTTCGATTTGTCCTCGCGCACCGAGCAGCAGGCCGGTGCACTGGAAGAGACGGCCTCGGCCATGGAGGAACTGACTTCTACCGTCCGCCAGAACGCCGACAATGCACGCCAGGCCAATACGCTGGCAGAGACCGCGTCGGCCGTGGCGATCCAGGGTGGCAGTGTGGTGGGCGAGGTGGTGCAGACCATGGGCGAGATCAACGATGCCTCGCGCAAGATCGTGGACATCATCAGCGTGATCGATGGCATTGCTTTCCAGACCAATATCCTGGCCTTGAATGCGGCGGTGGAAGCGGCGCGGGCCGGTGAGCAGGGGCGCGGTTTTGCGGTGGTGGCTTCGGAAGTGCGCACGCTGGCCCAGCGCAGCGCGGCGGCGGCCAAGGAGATCAAGGGCCTCATCGACGCATCGGTGGAGCGCGTGGAAAGCGGCAGTCGTCTGGTGGAGCAGGCCGGTTCGACCATGAGCGAGGTGGTCGCCAGCGTCAAGCGGGTGACCGACGTGGTGGCCGAAATCAGCGCCGCCAGCGGTGAACAGAGCGACGGCATCGAGCAGATCAACCAGGCCATCGTCCAGATGGATGAAACGACCCAGCAGAACGCGGCCCTGGTGGAGCAGGCAGCTGCGGCGGCGCAATCGCTGCAGGAGCAGTCCGGCCGTCTGTGCGAGACCGTCAGCATCTTCCGGTTGAGCAGTGGCGAAGTGGCACGTAGTCCAGCCGCCGGTGCGGTCAATATGGCGCCGGCGCGCAGCGTGGATATCTCGCCGCATGCGCCGGCCTTGCCGCGCAAGCCGCAGGCCAGGAGCATTCCGGCCGTGGCCAAGGCCTTGCCGGCGGCACCGGCACCGGCCAGGGGTGCAGCGGTGGCTGCGACAGAAGGGGATTGGGAGCAGTTCTGATCCCTGAGCGTTCAGTGCCTTGCAGTGTCGACAGCGCGCCCATCGGGCGCGCTTTTTTTTGTCAGCGCCGGGTACTACGGCAGGGTGATGCCCTTTACCTGGGTCAGGCGCTGCAGGGCTTCTTCCAGTGGCAGACGGGCGCGTCCGGCGGCAATGCAGAGCGACCGGTGCAGCGCTGCTTCTTCTGTCGATTCATCTTCGCACTGGCGGCTGTAGCGCTCGAAACCGGCCAGGGCGGTCAACAGCTCGGCCAGGTGGCGCGGGCATTCGCACTGCATGCGGTCGGATGCCTCGGAGATCAGGGCCAGGTCGCTCTCGCTGAAACGCGGCAGCGGTACGCTGGCTTCATCCTCCGATGAGGTGGCCGTGGCCGACAGTTCGATGCGCTGGATATGGTTGCCCAGCCAGTCGGCGTCCAGGCCATCCATGGGTTTGCGCAGCAGTCGATGACCGGCCTGTTCCAGGCGCGCCACCACCTCCGCCGAGCCGAAGCGGTACAGGATCAATACCGGTACCTGGGCCAGGGCGTGCCGCAGCTCGTTCAGCCGCAGGTCCAGGTCGCTCTCCAGCACCGCGCTCTCCAGCACCAGCATGTCGCTCTCCACGCCGCGCAGGTCCAGTTGATCCAGCGACTCGACGGCGACGGTGATCCTGAAATGCTGTCGCACCAGTGCCTCTCTGCCAGCCTTGGTGGAAATCCAGGGGCCGACCACGGCCAGTCGCTTCGACGCCGACATCGCTGCGCCCTGGTCGCTCGCGGGTGTCTCCGTACCCGGCAAGCTCAGGGTCAGCGACTCCAGCTCCTGTGGTGACAGGGCGGCCAGCTTGCCGATCCGGTGTCCGGCGTCGACCAGCCGTTTGATCCAGCCCAGTCGCTGCAGGTCGTCCTGCGAATAGGCGCGCTGGCCACCGCCGCTGTGCTGCGAGGAGGTAATGCCGTAGCGATGCTCCCAGGCGCGCAGGGTCTCCACTGACATGCCCAATTGTCGCGCCACGGCGCCGGGCCGTAGCAGGGGGAGATCGGTCAGGTCGTCGGGTTGAGGGGTGACATGATCCATTGTTTTTTTGGCAATTAAAAATAATTTGAAGAAATACGGATATTTTTCCTATTTATCCGTTCAAATCCGTTGCATTTTGAATTTAAGCACAAATGCACCGAAAAGATGCGTGTTTGTTTTAGTGATTTTTATCAGTATGTCACGCATTTGCAAGATTGTGAACGTGAAAAATAAAAAAGCAAGCGGCGCCCGCGGTGTGCGGGGCGCCGTCTCTCCAGGAACCTTGTCTGTCTCAACGGAAAAATAATCATGAAACTCTCTGACCTGAAAATCGGCACCCGCCTGTATATCGGTTTCGGCATGGTGGCCGCCATCCTGGTGATCCTGGTCAGTGTGGCCTACGCCAACTTCGCTCGCCTGGGGGCCGCCAATGAATGGAACGTGCATACCTACGATGTGCGCGACCAGGTGCAAGGCATGCTAGAGAGCCTGGTCAACATCGAGACCGGCCAGCGTGGCTTTTCCCTGACCGGCAATGACGCCTCGCTGGAGCCCTACCAGCTGGGCAACGCCAGCTTCAAGCAGTATCTGGCCAAGGCCCGTGAGCTGACCGCCGACAATGCGGCCCAGCAGCAGCGCCTGCAGCAGATCAGTGAGGCCGAGGCACGCTGGCTGGCCTCGGCCATCGACCCGGCCATCGCGCTGCGGCGCGCGGTGCGTGACGGCCGTGAACAGATGGCCGCCGTGGTGAACTTTGAGCAGGCCGGCAAGGGCAAGACCGAGATGGACCGCATGCGCGCCCTGCTGGGCGAGATGGATCGCGCCGAATCGTCCCTGCTGAGTACCCGCGCCGAGGAAGCTGCCAGCCTGAAGTCGGTGACCGGCAACACCCTCATCGGTGGCGGCGTCATTTCGGTGGTGCTGGCGATGCTGCTGGCCTGGTGGTTGTCCAACAACATCACCCGCCCGCTGGCTACGGCCGTGCGCCTGGCACGTCAGGTGGCCGGTGGCGATCTGACGGCGCGCATCCAGGTGAGCTCGCGGGATGAAACCGGCGAACTGCTGGCTGCCCTCAAGGAGATGAACGCCAGTCTGGTGGGCATCGTCTCCGGTGTGCGCCGGGGGACCGACATGATCGCCACTGCATCCTCGCAGATCGCAAGCGGCAACCTGGACCTGTCCTCGCGCACCGAGCAGCAGGCCAGCTCGCTGGAGGAAACCGCTTCCTCGATGGAAGAACTGACCTCCACGGTGCAGCAGAACACGGCCAATGCCCGCGAGGCCAACCGCATGGCGCAGGCGGCGTCGGATATCGCCAGCAGCGGCGGTGGCGTGGTCAGCCGGGTGGTGGAGACGATGGAAGATATCAATGCCTCTTCGCGCAAGATCGTCGACATCATCAGCGTGATCGATGGTATCGCTTTCCAGACCAATATCCTGGCGTTGAATGCCGCCGTGGAAGCGGCGCGCGCTGGCGAGCAGGGGCGCGGCTTTGCCGTGGTGGCCACCGAGGTGCGCAGCCTGGCGCAGCGTTCGGCCGCAGCGGCCAAGGAGATCAAGGCCCTCATCAGTGATTCGGTCGCCAAGGTCGAATCCGGCAGTGTGCTGGTCAACGAGGCCGGCGACACCATGCGCGAGATCGTCCAGAGCGTGCAGCGGGTGAGCAACATGATCAGCGAGATCAGCGCCGCCGGTGAAGAGCAGCGTTCCGGCATCGAGCAGGTCAGCCAGGCGGTGGGGCAGATGGACCAGGTGACGCAGCAGAATGCGGCACTGGTGGAAGAGGCGGCAGCGGCTTCGCAATCGCTGCAACAGCAGGCCCAGGAGCTGGCGCAGGCGGTGAGTGTGTTCCGTATCGATGCCGCCCAGGTGCAGGAAGAGGCAGCGCCCTTGGTGGCGAAGGATACGGTTGCGGCCCCGCGCAGCGTGGGCAATACTGCAGGGCGTACTGCCAGCCACACTGCGCCGCGCACCCCGCGTGAACCGCGCCTGAGCACACCGCTGCCCGCCCGCCAGCTGGCTGGCGGCACCGATGAATGGGTCACCTTCTAAGCCTGCCATGCATGCCGACATCCTGAGACTGGACAGCGCACTGTGCGTGCCGTCCGAAAAAGAACAGCGGCGCCTGGCCGTGCTGGACAGCTACTGCCTGCTCGACAGCCAGCCCGATGCGCTGTGCGACCTGGTCACCGACCTGGCCGCCAGGCTGTTCCAGACCGAGATCGCGCTGGTCTCGCTGGTGGCGGAGAACCGTCAGTGGTTCAAGTCCCGGCACGGGCTGCAGGCGCAGTCCACGCCGCGTTCGCAATCCTTCTGCAGCCACGTCATCGAGCAGGACCAGGTGATGGTGGTGCTGGATGCCTGCCAGGACCCACGCTTTGCAGACAACCCGCTGGTCACCGGCGAGCCGGGCATCCGCTTCTATGCGGGGGCTTCGCTGCAGACCAGGGAAGGCCTGTACCTGGGGACGCTGTGCGTGATCGGCAAGTCGCCGCGTCAGCAGTTCAGCGACGAGGAAGCGGCCACCCTGCAGCGGCTGGCGGCCATCGTGATGGCGCGGCTGGAAATCCTGCGCGACGCCAGCTATGTCGACAGCCTGACATCGCTGCCCAATCGTAGCCGCCTGGTAGGCGACCTGCAGACGCTGCGCAGCGTCGACGGCCGGCTCGACAAGCTCACGGCGGTGGCGGTGGCGGTGGAGGTGTGCGAGCACGTCTATCTGGCCGACATGATCAAGGCGCTCGGCTGGGATTACGTGGAAGGCTTCCTGATCGAAGCCAAGGAACGCCTGCGCCAGGCACTGGGAGGCATCGCGCTCTATCGCATCGGCACCACCAGCTTTGCCTATCTAGAGCGGCGCGACGTCTGGCAGGCCCAGGCCGAGCAGATCAAGGAGGCCTTCGCGGCGACCGTGGCGTATCAGGGGATTCCGCATCATCTGGACATCTCGGTGGGGATCGTGCCGATGTCGCAGTGCGCGGACGACAATGAACTGGTACCGGCGCTGCTGACCGCCATCGACGTGGCGCGGGAATGCGGCAGCCTGCAGTGTCATTACGAACAGCCGCTGGGGCGCATGCAGAAGCATTCCTTCGAATTGCTGTCGGCCATCCCCGGGGCACTGCTGGCCACCGATGAACTGTGGCTGGAGTTCCAGCCCAAGGTGGCGCTGATGTCAGGCCAGTGTGCAGGGGTGGAGGCGCTGCTGCGCTGGCGCCACCCGGTGCATGGGCCGATCTCGCCGGGCCTGTTCATCCCGCTGGCGGAAAAGACCGCCCTGATCCGCCAGGTCACGCTGTGGGTCCTGCAGCACGGCATTGAGCAGGCTGCTGCCTGGATGCGCCAGGGCCGTGCCATTGCAGTGGCCATCAACGTGTCGGCACGCGACTTCGACAACGACGATCTGGTACATGCGCTGGCCACGCAATTGCAGCGGCACCGTCTGCCGGCCGGGCTGATCGAGATCGAGTTCACGGAGAGCGCGATGAGCAAGAATCCGGAAAAGCTCTACGGCAAGATCCAGGAAATCAAGCGACTGGGAGTGAAGGTGGCCATCGACGATTTCGGCGCCGGCTTCAGCAACCTGAGCTATCTCAAGAACATTCCTGCCGATTATCTCAAGATCGACCAGTCCTTCATCCGCACCATGGAGAGCAACTACTCCGACCAGCAGATCGTGCCGTCGATGATCCATCTGGGCCAGAAGCTGGGATTTGCGGTGGTGGCCGAAGGCCTGGAGACCGAGAAATGCCGGCGCATCCTGCAGCACCTGGGCTGCGAATACGGGCAGGGCTATGGCATCGCCCGACCCATGGCGGCCGCCGATACCTGGGACTGGATCGCGGCCCGGGATTGAAGCGAACGGCCGGTCGCTTACGGCCGCGCTTGCGATGAGGATTGGTGAGGAGTATATTGCCGGGCAGAAATATAACGATGGAGACTATCCACATGCCCCGTCCTGCCCCCCTCCTGCTGCTTCTCCTGAGCGCCTCGGTGTTGATGCTGGGCGGCTGCAGCCGCTCGCCCAAGGAACAACTGGCCTATGAACACGCCGAGCTGCAGTACCAGATCAATGTGCGCAATGCCGAACGGGCGCGTAGCGGCGACCAGCCTGCCGTGCCGGTGGAGGCGGGTAGCGCGGGTGGCGGCGAATGAGCGGACCTGCGTAAGCGCATCCCGGCGCGGGCTCAAGACACATCCTCACTCCCCGGCCCTCTCTGCTGGTCGAGCGCTGCATTGACCAGGGCTTCCACGGCGAACAGGTCACCCTCACGCAGCAATTGACCCACCCTGGATTGGAACCCGGCACACTGCGGATGCTGCTGCAGTAGCGCATCGCACCAGTCCAGCAAATCCGAGACCGCACCACTGTCGATCAATACGCGTGCCTGCTGCAGGCTTTCCTGCGGCGGCAGTGGCCTCGGTCCGGCAGTATCCTCGGCCGCCTCGCTGGCGGCTGGAACGGCTGCGACCGTCCCGACCGCTGCGACCGTTCCTGCCAGCGCCGCGCCCAGCTGCGGCAGCGGCAGGCCCAGCAGGCGTGCCAGGGTTTCCTGCAATTCCATGAAGTTGACCGGCTTGAGCAGGCAGGCATCGAATGCCAGGTCATCGGGTCGGTCTGTTGGCGGCCGCAGGGTTGCCGACAGCAACAGCACCGGCACGCCCGGCAGATGCTGGCGGGTGGCCCGCAGGACCTCGCCTCCCTTTGCCGCGGGGAGCAGGTAGTCGGTCAGCACCAGCGCCGGAGCGGGTTTGTCGGTCTGCGTGATGCGTGCGATGGCGGTTTCGCCGTCTGCATACCGTTCCACCTCGAAGGCCAGCATTTCCAGTTGCTCTACCAGCAGGTCGGCGATGTCGGGACTGTCCTCCACCACCAGTAGCCGGCGACCAGTTCCATCGATGAGGGGATGCGTGTTGCTGTCTTCGCGACAGTCGTCACGGGCAATGTCCTGTTCGTCCGCCATGGCGACCGGCAGCTGCAAGGTCAGGACAGTGCCTTGACCTGGCTGGCTGTGCAGGGCGATCTGCCCGTCCATCTGCTGTATCCATTGACGTACCAGGGCCAGCCCCATGCCCAGGCCAGGTTGCGTGCGGTCGGCCCCGGCCCGTTCGAAAGGCTCGAACACGCTTGCCTGGTAGTGTAAGGGAATGCCGCTCCCCGTATCGCTGACCCGCATTTCCATGACACCCATGCCGGAGCGCACGGCCGCCGCCTGCCAGCCGACTTCCAGCCTGATACTGCCCTCGCGGGTGTACTTGGCAGCATTGTCGAGCAGGTTGCCCAGGAGGCGGCGCAGCCGGGGGGCGTCGATCCTGAGCACCGGTGGCAGGGCCGGCGAGACCTCAAGGCTGAAAGCATTGTGCTGCCGTCGGGCCAGGGCCGCGCCTTCCTGGCCGATGGTCTGCAGCAACCCATGCACATACAGGGGCCTGGGTTGCGACAGGTCCATGCGGTCGCCGTGGGCGTAGTCGATGAGGTCATTGATCATGGACAGCATGTGGCGGGCGCTGCGCACGATGATGCGTCCATACCGCCCTTGTTCGCCACCGGCGGCCTGTAGCATGTCGGCAAAGCCGAGGATGGAGGTCAGCGGGGTGCGCAGATCATGGCTGATGCTGGTGAAAAAGCCATTCTTGGAATGACGGGCCTGATCGGCAACCTCCAGGGCGGCGCGCAATTCACTGGTGCGATGGTTGACCTCCTGTTCCAGCTTGAATTGTTCGCGCACGCGCAGGGAGAGCACGGACCACTGCATCTGCTCGAACTTGTGATGCAGTTGCAGGGCGCGCCCGACGACCATCGTAGAGGCCACGCCGAGCAGGCCGAGCTGGAACAGGGTGGCGAACTGCCAGTCCGGCAGGATGCCGTGTGCAATCAGGCCGTTGAGCTCCAGCATCTTCAGCCACATCGCCGACCAAGCCAGGCCAAAGGAGATGGCCAGCAAGCGCGCATTGTCCAGCCCGTGGCGCCAGCCATGCAGCATCGATGCGGCCCACATCAGATAGCAGGTGGCGGCGATGGCATTGGCCACTGGGGCGGTGGCGCGGAAGTCGCCTGCTGCGATCCATGTGGTCACCACGATGAGCACCACGCTCATGACGTCGTAGATCCGCTTCCAGCGCCTTTCCCAGCGCGGCAGCTGATCCAGGCTGACCAGCACGTAGCTCATCCTGAGATGGAGCAGGGTGGTCAGGCAGCCCAGCGTGACGGGGAGGCGTACCAGCCAGCTGCCACCTCCGGGTAGCAGGTAGAGGTAGAGATAGCCCTGGAAGCTGAGGATGAAGAGCAGCGCCGAGCAGATCCACACTGCCATCAGCACGGAACCGCGATCGCGCCACTCCACGCCCTGGATCAACGCGTACGTCACCAGCACCAAGGCGATGCCGATGACGAAGGCCTGGATGGCCAGTTCGCGACCTTCTTCCTCCCGGAACACGGCGGGTTCCCACAGCGCCACACCCAGTTCGATCACCGAGCTGCCGGCCACCCGCAGCACCATCGTGCGTTGCTCGCCCGCTGCCAGCGTCAGCGCAAACAGGGCAGTGCGACCCTGCACCTCGCGGCGCGCAGAGGTGTACTTCGTGCCGGCGAACTGCGGCGGCTGCCAGCGTAGTCCGGCCCCGGGGACACCGGTCGTGAGCGGTTCCGAGAGATGCAGTTGCACCTCCTGCAGGCGCGCCGATCCCATGGCCAGCCAGCGTGTGACGGGGACGGGACTGTCGTTGCGCAGTTGCCCACGCAACCAGAAGGCCCCTTCGCGATAGCCCTCCTGCAGGACGGAGACGTTGATGTTCTCCCACTCCGTGCGCTGCATGGCGGAAGACAACTGCTCCGTGGCCCCCTCATCGCGCAGCAATTGCAGATACTGGGTGATGGACTCGCTGTACTGCAACCGGGACAGATCGATGGCCTGCGCCGAGCAGGCTGCTGTGGGCCACACCAATGCGACCCACAGGACAGGCAACAAACACCAGCGTGACGCCCACATCATCGCAATGGCTAGCGGCGGAACTGGCTGGGCGGCATGCCGAAGCGATCCCGGAATGCCGTGGAGAAGTTGGCGGTGTTGCTGTAGCCGATCGCCAGCGCAATGGCACCGATGTCCAGCGTACTTTCGGAGAGCAGGCGCCTGGCTTCCTTCATGCGCTCTTCGCGCAGGAAATCAAAGACCGTCACGCCGCAGCAATGCTTGAAGGCGACGGAGAGGCGACGCGCATTGGTCCCCACGGAGGCGGCCAGGACATGCAGACCCATCGGCTGGTCGATTTTTTCCAGTATCAATCGGCGCGCCGCCTCGAACAGTACGACATCGAAAGTGCTGTTGTTGACGGAAGTCCCCACCGTTGCCGGTGAGACGTCTGCGGCGCTGCTGCCGGACGTGTTTGGCAGGGGCGCCAGCTCCTGGTGCACCGGTGAGCGCAGATGCACGCACAGGCGCAGTCGCACTTCCTCGAAATCGAACGGTTTGGTCACGTAATCCACCGCACCTGCCCGTAGACCCGAGATCTTTTCTTCACTGGCATCGGCTGCCGAAAGGAAGATCAGCGGGATGTTGCGGGTGACCGAATTGGCCTTGAGCAGGCGGCAGCTCGTGAGCCCATCATAGACCGGCATGCGGATGTCCATCAGGATCAGATCGGGCCGCACAGTCTGCGCCTTGTGGTAGCCGTCCTGCCCGTCCCGTGCGACATACAGTCGCGCCCGTGGCGCAGCAGGAAACCGGAGAGCTGCATGCGGTCCTCCTCGGAGTCATCGACAAGCAGGATGCGCTGTCCGGCCAACAGGCCGGTGTGTGCGGTATGTGTGGCGTGTGTGTTGAGTTTGGTTCTGTGGCTCATGTTCACCTCGTGAAGAATGTTCGGAAGTTACGACGGGAAGTTACCCCGAAATGGAGGCGAAGCGACGCAATAATTCCGTTTGGGAACATATTTTTCCCGCTATCAAAACATTGAGGGCAACCAGCAAAATAACGACGAGGGGAGACCGGATTTTTTTCGGTATGCATCGCGTTCATGCTGCCGAATGCGTCGTGGCCATAGCAAATTTCGGCAATGCCTTCCATGATCAGACTGGCAGAATCGACCGAAAGATGTCGGCGAAAAATATTTTTCCTTCATCAATAAAAATCCGTGAAAGACGCAAAAGCCGACGCGTGAAAATCTAAGTTTTCTTCTATAAATTCCTTCATCGCCAAGTCTGGAACCGCGATTGGAAAAGGGGAAGGACGCATTGGCAGTTTTTGGCTGATCGGATTCCCTTATTTTTTTCGATCAGGCCGCTCAAGAATGAATGCGAGTAGTAAGGAGAAAACGAAATGGCCAATATCTTGTTGATCGAAGAAATTCAGCCGAGCCGGCCTCGCCGCGGCAGACGCGTCATACGCAAGCTGATGGAGCAACAGGGACACAAGGTGCTGAGCGTGATGGCGGATGGCGAAAAGCTGTTGATGCCGACGCAGGATTGCGACATCGCCGTCGTTGACGTCGGACAGGCCAGCGGGACCGGCTACACGGTGACCGAACAACTCCGCGCCGCGCATGGCAGTATGGGCATCCTGCTGCTGGCGGGACAGGAAGAGACCGCAGCCCAGCGGGTGATCGGGCTGCAGCGTGGCGCAGACTTCTGCGAAGCCAGACCGGAGCAGACGGATCTGCTCAATGCCTATATCGATGTGCTGCTGCGTCGGGTCGCGTCAGAAGTCTGGCGGCTCGATACCAAGGCACGCACCTTGCGGGCACCCCGAAATGATGCGGTGGAGATCAACGTGCGCGAGGTCGCATTGCTGCGCGCGCTGGCCGATAGCGCACGCAATGTCGTGGACCGCCCGACCATCGCCCACGCCTTTGGTGCCGACTGGATCAGCTTTGACGAGCGCGTGCTGGAAAAGACCGTCAGCCGGCTTCGCCGCAAATGGCGTGAGAGCACCCTGGGCGACTTGCCCCTGCGTACTCTGCATGGCGTGGGCTATTGCTTCACCGAAGCGCTACAGGTGCATTGAGAGGACAACTGACCGGGCTTCTGGCGCGGCCGCCGTGACTGCGGTCGGTTCAGTTCTTGCGCGCGACCCAGTAGGTCGCGCCGGCATCGCCGTAACGTTCGCTATGAGGCGTGCCGGGCTGCACCTGGAAGCGGTCGCCCGCGACCAGGCGGCGCTCTGCTGTGCCACCAAGCGTCAGGAACATCTCGCCCTGGACGACCAGGGCGTTGGCTTCGAAGGGGTGGGTGTGGGTGTCGAGGACGGTGCCCCCGTCCCAATGTCGTTCTACGACTTCGTCATAGCCTCGTGCCAGCATGGTGTCGCGAAACTGGTCGAGTGTGATGTCAAGGATGGGGGTATCGAGGGTGGCGGCTGGCTGGTTCATGGCGGTTTCCGGATGGCTGACGACGGTTCAAGGAATGGCGTGTCGTCACACTATAGCGCTGCCCGGAAAGCCTTGCTGGGCGCGGCCCGGGTGTCAGCCATCCGTCAGAAACCCGTCAGAGATTCGTCAGGATGACGACGGCGACGCCTCATGAAAGACCTCGCCCAGGCCCGCCGCTGCACTCAGTCCAGTTTGGCCTGGCGCTGGTTGCCGGCCACCACGAACTTGCCGGCGCCGAGGTGGTGCAGGGTATGCAGATCGGCATTGGCGTCGGTGAAGGACCAATGACCGTTCTCGAAGATGCGGGCATCGGCGGCGGCGCTGACCACCTCGCCAAAGAAGGTGTCATAGGCCTGCTCGGTATGGCTCTCCTTGATCCAGCGACACTCCAGCCACGCAGCGCAGCCTTGTTCCAGCACCGGCATGCCCAGCACCGGGCCAGTGCCGGCATTGATATGGTGGCGCGTGAACTTGTCGGTATCGCGACCGCTTTCGCTCCCTACGGCATAGGTCAGGTCCATCTGCGCGGCACCCGGGACGATGATGCCGAAGCTGCCCGATTGCATGATCAGTTCGCGGGTATGGGTGCTCTTGTCGATCACCACCGCGATGCGCGGCGGCGTGAACTCCACCGGCATAGACCAGGCGGCGGCCATGATGTTGCGCTGCCCGCCATGGGCGGCCGTAATGAGTACCGTGGGGCCGTGATTGACGAGGCGGCTGGCGTGTTCCAGGGCGACGGGGCGGAAATGACTGGGATGGGACAAGATCGACTCCTTGGTTTGCATTCACTCAACGGAAAGGATGGGAGGCAAGTCATCAATGCACTTGGCGAGCACTGTGGTGTAGGGTTTCTTACTTCTGCGCTAGGGGAAACGCAGATTGCGATGAAAGAAATGGCCTATGCATCAACGATTACCTCAAATTGGATACGTTTTTTAAGGTGTCATTGGCTTCGCACAAGTCAAAGGTGTACGGAAACTATAGAACACTTTTTGTTAGTAGACGTGGATTGAGTCACCCCAAAAGAGATCGTAACTTTCCGTGGGGCGAGAATTTTAAATTTATAAAGTCTAAATTTAATTTGAGTTCTGACGTCGCCTGCTCTCTGCATAGCATGCCTCTACGAAAGCGGATTGGATGCAATTTTCATTGGCGACTATTTGATTTACAACTGCCAAATAATGGCCAACGGAGATTCAGAATCTGCTTGGCAAGCCTCTGTGTGAGTGTTTTAGATAGAGAGCCGTCTGCCGGCTCCTTTTCCACTGGTATGGGAGTCGGCAATGCCATTTGATACTTGGATTCTTTTTTGTGTCTCTGCGTTTTTTTCTGCGGCTTCCCCGGGGCCGAGCGTAGTTCATGCCATGAAGCTGGCCGGGAATAATGGGTTTAGACGGGCAACCGCCTCAATTATCGGCAATACATTTTCGATCATCATCATATGCGCGGTCGCATCGGCGGGTTTGGCGATGTTGGCTCTTGATGGCCCGTCATTTTTTCTTGTTAAATTATTGGGCGCTCTCTATTTGATATATTCCGGTGTAAAGACATTCCTTGCAGCGGATGAGGAATTAATTGGCAAAGATGGTCGCAAAAAAACCTATATGGCGTGCATGTTGGAGGCCATCCTGATATCCGTTACTAACCCCAAGATATTTGTTTTTATAGCGTCCTTCTTCCCCCAGTTTTTGTCGAAGAAATATGATGCCGCCACTCAGCTTGTGGTGATGACTTTGACATTTTCATTTTTTACTTCTGCAACCTTGATTGCATATTCATTATTCGCGGCACTAATGTACAAAAAAAAACTTGCCCGAGTCTTTCTGAACAAGGGGTCGGGTATTGCTCTCATACTCTTCGGCGGATTCATGCTCGTGCAGTAGTCATTCAGCTGACCCAAAAAAATCGCCGCCGGTGACGAAAGCCACCGGCGGCGATTCTTTTGGTTGGACGCTCAAGGCATCAGTTATCGTCCTGTCATGCGGTCATGCTCATAGGCTGACTTACTTGCCCCAGTTCAGCACCACCGGGTCCAGGCGACGGGCCACGCGCAGCAGGCCTTCGCGCACCTTGGGGTGCATCGGTGCCTGCGGGTGGCGCAGCATGTCGGACTTGATCACGCCGCCTTCGAGCATCAGCGCCTTGCAGGCGGCCAGGCCGCACTGGCGGTTTTCATAGTTGATCAGCGGCAGCCAGTGCATGTAGAGCTCGGCGGCCTTTTCGGTGTCGCCGGCCATGTAGGCGTCGACGATCTTGCGGATACCATCCGGGTAGCCGCCGCCGGTCATGGCGCCGGTGGCACCGGCGTCGAGGTCGGGGATCAGGGTGATGGCTTCTTCGCCGTCCCACGGGCCGACCACGGCGTCACCGCCCAGTTCGATCAAATCGCGCAGCTTGGAGGCGGCGCCGGCGGTTTCGATCTTGAAGTAGGAGACGTTTTCGATTTCCTTGGCCATGCGTGCCAGGAAGGGTGCCGACAGCGGGGTGCCGGCCACCGGTGCGTCCTGGATCATGATGGGGATGTCGATGGCTTCGGACACGCGTGCATAGAACTCGTAGATCTGCTTTTCGGACACGCGGAAGGTGGCGCCGTGGTAGGGCGGCATCACCATCACCATGGCGGCGCCCGCATCCTGCGCGGCGCGGCTGCGCTCGGCGCAGATCTGGCTGCCGAAGTGGGTGGTGGTGACGATCACAGGCACGCGTCCGGCGACGTGTTCCAGCACGGTGTTCTGCACCTGCACGCGCTCTTCGTCGGAGAGCACGAACTGTTCCGAGAAGTTGGCCAGGATGCACAGGCCGTTGGAGCCGGCATCGATCATGAAGTCGATGGCGCGCTTCTGGCCTTCCAGGTCGAGCTGGCCGTGTTCGTCGAAGATGGTGGGGGCGACCGGGAATACGCCGCGGTAGATAGGGGTGCTCATGGAGTCTCCGTCATGGTTGTCGTGGGCCATCGGTGGATGGCGGCTTGCAATGGCGATCAATATACGTGCGCCCACCGGGGCTGTATAGTGAAGACTTTCCATCATGTGATCGCTTTTTGGAATCACCCATGAAACCCACGCCCAGCCTGCAAAGCCTCCAGAGTCTGCTGTCCCGTCTGCGCATGAAGCAGCTGCAGCTGCTGATCGCCCTGGACGAGCACAAATCCCTGCACAAGGCCGCCAGCGCCCTGGCCATGACGCAATCCGCTGCCAGCAAGTCGCTGGCCGAGCTGGAATCGATGCTGGATGCGCAATTGTTCGAGCGCACCAAGTCCGGGCTGATCCCCAACCAGTTCGGCCATTGCGTGATCCGCTATGCGCGGCTGATGGCCACGGACTTGGGATCGCTGTGCGAGGAAATGGCGCAACTGCGCTCCGGGCGCGGTGGCCGGCTGGCCATCGGGGCGGTGATGGGGGCAGTACCGGAGATGGTGGTGCCGGCGGTGGATGCGCTGCAACGGCGCCATCCCGAGCTCAGCATCGAGATCGTGGAAGATACCAGCGTGCAGTTGCTGGGCTTGCTGGACGAGGGGCATCTCGACCTGCTGGTGGCGCGCGCCAGCGTGTCGGACCATCCCGGCAAGTATCACTACCAGGCCCTGTCGGAGGAGCCGCTGTCGGTGGTGGTGTCGGCCGAGCATCCGCGTCCGCGTAGTCGGCAACTGCAGCTGGCGGCGCTGGCCGGCTATCGCTGGGTGACCTATCCCAGCCACATGCCGCTGCACGCGGTGCTGGAGCGCGAGATGGATCTGGCCGGGGTGACCATGCCGGGCAATGCCATTTCCACGGCATCGACCTTCGTGACCGTGGCGCTGCTGCAGCAGGGGACGGACATGGTGTCCATCCTGCCCACGGCCGTGGCGGAGATGTTCGTCCGGCGCGGGATGCTGCGCATCCTGCCGGTGAAGCTGCGCTCGATGTCGCAGACCATCGGCATCGTCACCCGAAAAGGGGGGCAGTTGTCGGGGGCGGGGGAGGCGCTGGTGCGGCTGCTGCGGGAGCGCTCGGCGCTCTGAGGTTTTGGTCACCGTACTGCCCAAGGCGTTTATCGCTTCCGGTGTCACTCCGGTGACATAGCTTCCTTGCTTTTCGGCTGATCTTGTCCCGCTTGAAGGTCATGCCTCCAGGCGGCAAGCAATGCCGCGACCTCACTGACCCTGGCGAAGCCTTCCTTGCGGGCAAGTTCTGCCCCAAATGTCCAAAGCGCGTCATCCTGAACTGCATCCTTGCATGCGGGTTCTCCGTCATTCATTTCATGTTTCCCAGAAGCACCGTTTCCGGCAAAGGGCGAAGTATCGCCTGTGGCCGTTTAAACCCGGGTCAGATGCGAGACATTCACCTGATCCATGCAAAAAATTTGAGCATCTTTACAACTGGTGTAATGGTATAGTGATTATACCAGTTGGCGCTGTCCGTCTTTTTTGTCTGCCTCCGCCGCTGGTGATATCAAGAAAACATCAAAGAAACAAAACAAGCAAAGGCAGCCAGGCGACCGCAAGGCGCACAGCCCCCGCAGTCCCTGGCGAAACCCGGAGAGGTTGTCGTTGAACAGGCACAGCCTCTCAACCCGACAGGAGACAAGACAAAAATGGAGACCACCCAGAGTGCCGTCGAAAGATCGGCCATCCGCAAGGTCGCGATGAGGCTGGTGCCTTTCGTAGGCCTGATGTTTTTCATCAACTTTCTGGATCGCACGGCGATCTCGTTTGCCGGCCCCAATGGCATGAGCCGTGACCTGGCGCTCACCGCAGCCCAGTTCGGCTTTGCCGCCGGGGTCTTTTTCATCGGCTACGTGCTGCTGGAAATCCCCAGCAACCTGGCCCTGCACAAGTACGGCGCGCGCCGCTGGCTGGCGCGCATCATGGTGACCTGGGGCATCGTGGCGCTGCTCTTTACCTGGGTCAGCAGCGTGGAGGGGCTGTATGTGCTGCGCTTCCTGCTGGGCGTGGCCGAGGCCGGTTTCTTCCCCGGTGCCATCCTCTACCTGAGCCTGTGGGTGCCGGCCCGGCATCGCAGCCACATCCTGGCGCTGTTCTACCTGGCCCAGCCGCTGACCATCGTCATCGGCGCACCGGTGGCGGCCCTGCTGATCGAGGCGCATGGCCTGTTCGGCCTGGAAGGCTGGCGCATCATGTTCGCCGGGGTGGCGCTGCCGGCCATCGTGGTCGGGGTGATCGCCTGGTTCTACCTGGCCGACAAGCCGGGTGAAGCCAAGTGGCTCAACGAGGCCGAACGCAAGTGGCTCACCGGCGCCCTGCAGGCCGAGCAGAACGGCAAGCGGGTGGAGCACGTGGCCCACGCCGGCGCGGCGCTGAAGAATCCGCGGGTGTGGATGCTCTCGCTGGTCTATTTCGGACTGATCTACGGGCTTTACGCACTGGCCTTCTTCCTGCCGACCATCATCGGCGGCTTCGAGACCCAGTTCGGCACCAAATTCAATGTCTTCCAGAAGGGCCTGATCACCGCCATTCCCTACCTGCCGGCGGCCATCGCGCTGTTCCTGTGGAGCCGTGACGCCACCCGGCGCGGCGTGCGCAGCTGGCATGTGGGCTTGCCGGCGCTGCTGGGCGCCATCAGCATCCCGGCCGCGCTGTACATGCAGAGCCCGGCAGCCACCGTGATGGCCATCACGGTCACGGCCTGCGCCATCTTCTCGGCGCTGCCGACCTTCTGGTCGATCCCGGCGCGCTTCCTCTCCGGTGCGGCGGCCGCTGCCGGTATCGCCCTCATCAATACGGTGGGCAATGCGGCGGGCTTCATGGCGCCCTTCATCACCGGTGCGATCAAGGACGCCACCGGTTCCTACCAGGCACCGATGTTCGTGGTGGGGGCATTGATGGCGGTGTCGGCGCTGGTGATCTTCGCCATCGGCGCAGGCTCGCGGGAAGAGGCGGCCGAGTTGCAGGGCCGCGTGATCGCCGAATAAATCCGCCGGTCGGCCAGCAGCCAGTTGGCCTGGCCGACCGGAACTTTGCAGAACTCAAATGACGATAGGAGAAGAAATATGAAGGAAAAGATCGCACTCTTCGGCGCAGGCGGCAAGATGGGCGTGCGCCTGGCGAAGAATCTGAAGAAATCGGATTACCAGGTTTCTCATGTGGAAGTCAGCGAAGTGGGCCAGCAGCGCCTGCGGGACGAGGTCGGCGTGGACTGTGTGAGCATCGACGCGGCGCTGGACAACGTTGATGTGGTCATCCTGGCCGTGCCCGACACCCTGATCGGCAAGATCGCCGCCGAGATCTCGCCCAAGCTGCGCGCCGGCGTGATGGTGATGACGCTGGACGCGGCCGCGCCCTTCGCCGGCCATCTGCCGGACCGGCCGGACCTGGTCTATTTCGTGGCCCACCCTTGCCACCCACCCATCTTCAACGACGAGACCACGGCGGAAGGCCGTCGTGATTTCTTCGGTGGCGGCGCCGCCAAGCAATCCATCACCAGCGCCCTGATGCAGGGTCCGGAGTCGGCCTTCGACCTGGGCGAGGATGTGGCCAAGGTGATCTACCAGCCCATCCTGCGCAGCTATCGCCTGACGGTGGAACAGATGGCGATCCTGGAGCCGGGCCTGTCCGAGACCGTCTGTGCCACGCTGCTCTATGCGATGAAGCAGGCCATGGACGAGACCGTGCGTCGCGGCGTGCCGGAAGAAGCGGCCCGCGATTTCCTGCTGGGGCATATGAACATCCTGGGCGCGGTGATCTTCAAGGAAATTCCCGGTGCCTTCTCGGATGCCTGCAACAAGGCCATCCAGAACGGCCTGCCGCGCCTGCTGCGCGACGACTGGCTGAAGGTCTTCGAGCATGACGAGATCGCGGAGAGCATCCGCCGCATCACCTGAGGGAGTGGGCATGGAACGCATCTACGCCAGCTACTGGCTGGAAACCGGGGATGACCCGGCGCGCGCGGCCGAGGTCATCGCCGGGGAGCAATCCAGCGGGACCTTCGTGGCCCTGGCCACCGAGACGCCGGAACTGAAGGCGCGCTCCGGCGCCCGTGTCGAAAAGCTGGAGATCCTCGGCCACGGCAGCACGCCCAGCCTGCCGGGCGGCATGACGTCGCAGCGCTATACGCAATGCCGGCTGGAGCTGTCCTGGCCGCTGGAGAACACCGGTGCCTCGCTGCCCAACCTGATGTCCACCGTGGCGGGCAACCTGTTCGAGCTGCGCCAGGCCTCGGGTCTGCGCCTGACCGGCCTGCAACTGCCCAAGGCCTTCGTGGACGCCTATCCGGGACCGGCCTTCGGCATCGAAGGCACGCGCCGCCTGAGCGGGGTGACGCATGGCCCGCTGATCGGCACCATCATCAAGCCCAGCATCGGCCTGTCGGTGGAGGAGACGGTGCAGCAGGTGCGTGAACTGGTGGCTGGTGGCATCGATTTCATCAAGGACGACGAACTGCAGGCCGATGGCGGCCGTTGTCCCTTCGACGAGCGGGTGCGGGCGGTGATGCGGGTGGTCAACGACCACGCCGATCGCACCGGCAAGAAGGTCATGGTGGCCTTCAACCTCACCGGCGACCTGGACCAGATGCGACGTCGTCATGACCTGGTGCTGGCCGAGGGCGGAAGCTGTGTCATGGCGGTCCTCAATTCCATCGGCCTGGTCGGCCTGCAGGAGTTGCGCCGTCATGCGCAACTGCCGATCCATGCGCATCGCGCCGGTTGGGGCTATCTCACGCGCAGCCCGCAACTGGGTTGGGACTATGCGCCCTGGCAGCAGCTGTGGCGTCTGGCGGGGGCTGACCATATGCACGTCAATGGCTTGGGCAACAAGTTCAGCGAGCCGGATGACAGCGTCATCACGGCGGCGCGTTCGGTCCTGCAGCCGGTGGTGGCTGGCGCCGACATGGTCAGCACGATGCCGGTCTTCAGCTCCGGGCAGACCGGCTTGCAGGCGGCCGATACCTATGCCGCCATTGGCTGCGCCGACCTGATCCATACCGCAGGTGGTGGCATCTTCGGCCATCCGCAGGGCGTGGCGGCGGGCGTGGAAGCGCTGCGTGAGGCATGGGTGGCCGCCATCGAAGGCGTCCCCCTGGCCCAGCATGCGCGCAACAACAAGGCGCTGCAGGCGGCGCTGGGGTTCTGGAAATGAGTCTGCTGCCTGAGAGTGCGCAGTTGCCGCAGGGGCTGCTGCTGTCCTATTACGGCGACGACTTTACCGGCTCCACCGATGCCATGGAGGTGATGAGCGCCGCCGGCCTGCCGACCGTGCTGTTCCTGCGTACGCCCGATGCGGCGATGCTGGCGCGCTTTCCCGAGGCGCGCTGCATCGGCATTGCCGGGTCCTCGCGCGGGCGTTCGCCGCAATGGATGGAGGAACATTTGCCGCAGGCCTTCACCGCGCTGGCGGCGCTGGGCGCACCGGTGATGCAGTACAAGGTGTGCTCGACCTTCGATTCCTCGCCCGAGACCGGTTCCATCGGACGCGCCATCGACATCGGCACGCGCCATCTGCGCGGCGACTGGTCGCCCATGGTGGTGGGCGCGCCCCGGCTGAAGCGCTACCAGTTGTTCGGCAACCTGTTTGCCGCAGTGGACGGGCAGGGCTACCGGCTGGACCGGCATCCGACCATGTCGCGCCATCCGGTCACGCCCATGGACGAGGCCGACCTGCGCCGACATCTGCGCCGGCAGACGGCGCGCCGCCTGGAACTGGTGGACATGCTGCAACTGCGCGACGGGGCCGGGCAGGCGCAGGCGCGCCTTGAGGCATTACGCGGTGGCGATGCCCCGGTGGTGCTGATCGACGTGCTCGACGACGAGACCCAGCGCCAGGCCGGGCGGCTGGTATGGGAGGGTAGGGGGGCGGGTGTCTTCAGCGCATCGTCCTCGGGTTTGCAATACGCGCTCACCGCCTACTGGCGTGAACGCGGCTGGATCGCGGCGCAGCCATCCCTGCCCAAGGCCGGCCCGGTGCCGGTGATTGCGGCGGTCAGCGGCAGCTGTTCGCCGGTCACGGCCGGGCAGATCGCCTGGGCGCGCGAGCACGGGTTTGCCTGCCAGCGCATGGATTTGCCGGCCGTGCTGCGGCCCGAGCGGCGTACTGCCGAACTGGCGCGCCTGGTGGCGGCGGCCGATGCGGCCATCGCCAGCGGACGCAGTCCGTTGGTGTTTTCGGCCGAGGGGCCGGACGATCCTGCCGTCACCGGTTTCGATGACATTGCCACCCAGGCGGGGCTGGCGCGGGGCGAGGCGGCGCGCCAGGTCGGCATGGCACTGGCCGAGACCCTGCGTGCCATCCTCGATGGCGATTCTGGACAGTCGCTGCAGCGCATTGCTATTGCCGGCGGCGACAGCTCGGGCGAGGTCGCCAGTGCCCTGGACATCACAGCCCTGTCGGTCTGCGCCGGTCTGGCCCCGGGCGCACCGCTGTGCCGGGCGTGGTCGGACAATCGCCGCCGCGACGGTCTGGAACTGGTGCTCAAAGGGGGACAGGTGGGCGCGCGCAGCTTCTTCGGGGATGTGCTGGAGGGGGCTGTGAACTAGGGGCTGCTTCGTGCGCCCATGGCGTGGCGCAATCGCAGGCCGGGACTGCGATTGCGGTAGATATGGTAGAGTGCGCGTCCAACGAAACCTATACTTTGAGACAGCGCAGCCATGCCGGAACCGATACAGCGACGCAAGTTATACCAGGAAGTGCTGGAGCGCCTGATGGATCGCATCCATCAGGGTGAATTCCCGCCCGGGTCACAATTGCCTTCCGAACGCGACCTGATGGAGCAATACGGTGTGGGCCGCCCGGCGGTACGCGAGGCGATGCAGGCGATGGAGCGTTCCGGTTTCGTGGAAATCGCCCATGGCGAGCGCGCCCGCGTGGTCGACCCCACGGCCGACCGGCTGATCGCCCAGATCGCGGCTGGTGCGCAGCATCTCCTGCGTACCAAGCCGGACATGTTGAAGCACATGAAGGAAGCCCGCGTCTTCCTGGAAACCAGCACCGCCCGCATGGCCGCCGAGCGCGCCAGCGAGGAGCAGGTAGCGCGGCTGCGCCAGGCCATCGCCGAGCATCGCGCCTCGATGGTCAACCTGGAAGAGTTCATCGAACGCGACATGGCCTTCCATCGCGAGATCGCCGACATCAGCGGCAACCCGATCTTCCCGTCCATCGTCGAGTCGATGTTCCGCTGGGCCAGCGAGTTCTATACCACCCTGGTGCGCGCTCCCGGAGCGGAAGAACTGACCTTGCTGGAACACCAGCGCATCGTCGATGCCATTGCCGCCCACGATGGCGACGCCGCCGCCGAAGCCATGCGCGCGCACCTGATGCGCGCCAATGAGTTGTATCGGGAGTTGGGGCAGCAGTAGGGCTGGCTGTACGCGGGGTGCACTACTGCGAACAGGCCCTAGTCCAGGATGGCCTGCAAACGTGCGAGTGCATCATCGATCACGAAATCCGGGGCCTTCTCGATTCTCTTCGCGCCTCTGGCCTCCAGATCCAGCATGCGGATTTGATTCACAAGCGCCGCGCCCTGTGTTTTGGTGCCGGCTCCGCTCAAGGTGACAGCGAATCCGGCGTGCCTGGCGAAATCACCGCCTTGAGTGATCGGGGCGACCAGAGCGGTCCCCATCACATTGAACACCGCCGTTGACAGGATCAAGGCCGGTCGGTGCTCTCCACGCTGTTCACGCCCTGCGGTCGGCTCCAGGTTGACCACAACAATGTCACCGCGCTCGAATTTGAGACGCCTCACCATGTTTCACGACCCACAGGTTTGAGCTTGCTCCAGGCGGCCATATCAGCAGGTTCCGGGGCGCTGGCATCGCATTGTGCCACCAGATCCGCCAGGGAGTAGGCATGACGCTTGGGCTTCAACAAAGCCCCTTCGGGGCGAATATCCACCGCGAGCTTATCTCCCAATTTCACATTGAGCAGACTCAGAAACTCGGTAGAAAGGCGCACGGCTGCGCTGTTGCCCCATTTTTGAATCGAAAGTTCCATGTGCTTCTCCATAAAGTAGATACATTGTATAAACGTGTGGCAGACAAGGCAAGAGCTTGTAGAAACAATGTATCTACTGTGTTGATCGTTGGAATTCAACGCAACATGCCATGCCAGGTGGGCTGCTTTTCCTCATGGTAATAAGGCCGGGTCAGCGGCGCCGACATCACCTGTTCATCCGCCAGCACGGTCACCGTGGCCAGGCCGGTCGGGCCGTCGTAGCGGCGGCAGGCCTGGGCCGAATTGCGGTTGTTGTGCATATCCACCACCAGCAGGCGTTTCTGGGCCTCGCTCATGCCCGGGGTGGGTGGCGGCGCCGTGCGCTTGGGCGGGATCACCAGGGCGTCGCCCGGCTCCACCCACAGGTCGGCCAGGCTGATTTCATTGACGTAGGGGCGCCAGCGCGCCACCGTGATCACCAGCGGTTCGGGACCCTGCGAGAAGAAGATGTGGGCGAAGTCGTGGTACTCCAGGTCGGTGGCATTCCAGGTCAGCAGTTCGCGGCTGCGGCCGTCGCCGAGATAGGGTGATTCATAGCCGGCCCATTTGCCGTAGGTGTACTGGGCCATCACCAGTCCCTGATAGGTGAAGCTCAGGCACTGGCCGTTGCGCAGCAGCGTGGCGCCGAAGGCCTGGGCATTCTCCGGGGTGGCGGGCAGGGGTTCGTAGCGGACCTCGGGAACGCGGAAGTCGAATTCGGTGATCTCGTAGGCCGGCCAGTCCTTGGGCGTGATCTTGCGCGGCCAGTGAGCGATATCGCGGTAGGTGGCGCCGCGTTCCAGTTCCGGTGCTTCCTGGGCCAGGGTGATGAGTTCGCCGACCACGGTCTGGCTCTGCAGGCCATGGCCGTTCTGGTTGCACATGTAGGGGTACTGGTTCGGGTCGAGCAGGGCTTGCGAGGGACCGTCGGCGATGAACAGGACCGGGTCGAAATCACTTTGATCTGGTGGCATGGCTTCCCCTTTTGAATAGGCGTGGCGGTGGCAGGTCGCCGGCCGGCATCCCCCGATGCGGCGCGGCGCTGGGGATGTTCGCACAGATCGGGGGCGTTCAGCGCAGTTTGTTGGCGCCGAGCGACTTCCGCCGGACTCAGCCGGCGGCGATGCGACGGATGCGGTAGACGCAGCGCCTTGCTCCGGCCGGCAGGTGCTCCTCGCGGGTGATCTCGGCCTCGCTGCCGAGCACTTCACCAAAGAGCTGGAGCTCCGAACGGCAGAAGCCCTGGCAGGTCATTGCGGCGGCGCAGATGGGGCAGTGGTCTTCGATCAGTAGCCAGTCCCGGCCTTCCTTCTCGACCCTGGCCATGTAGCCTTCGGCACTGCGGATGTCGGCCAGTTTTTCCAGCTTCTTCGGGAGGGTGGGCAGGTCGGCGCAGAGGCGCAGGTATTGCGTCCGCATGTCGTCTTCGCGTTGATTGATCAGCTTGTCCAGTCCGGGTTCGCCGAACAGTTGGCGGATCGATCCCAGCAGTTGCACCGTCAGTTGCGCATGCGTGTCGGGGAAGCGGGCGTGGCCGCTTGCGGTCAGCTCCCATTCCTGGCGCGGCCGCCCGGCGCGCGCCACGGCTGCGGCCTGGCGGCTGGCGATCAGGCCTTCGGCGGCCAGCTTCTGGATCTGCTGGCGTGCCGCTTCGGCGCTCATCTCCAGCTCCCCGGCCAGTTCGCTGGCGGCGGCGGGACCGCGGGTCTTCAGGCGTAGCAGGATGCGTTCCGCAGTACTGGGGCTTTCCTGTATCGATTCGCTCATCGTATATTTTCCAAGTGTTTACTTGTTTAATTACTCGTCTGGTTTTACCATGGCGGTGAATTAGCCAAGTATTTACTTGCATATTATGCCGGGGCGCTCCAAATGTCGATACGGTCCTGCGCCGGCTTTCCACCTCCCTACCAAGGTCGCCAAGGATACGCCATGACGAGTTCTCCTCCTTCCTCCACCGACGTCCATCCCGCCGCGGGCGCGGCCTCGGCCTCGGCCTCCTGGGGCGAGCTGCTGGGCCGCCGCCAGGGCTGGCGTGCGGTGGCCCTGACCGGTGGCGTGGCCATGCATGCCATCAACGTGCATATCGTCACGACCATCCTGCCCTCGGTGGTGCGTGATATTGGCGGTATCGATTATTACGCCTGGAACGTGACCCTGTTCGTGGTGACCTCCATCATCGGCTCCGCTATGACCGGCAAGCTGCTGGGTCGCCTGGGAGCACGTCCTGCCTATCTGCTGGCGCTGGCAGTGTTCGGTGCCGGGGCGATGCTGTGCGCCAGTGCCGGCGACATGGGCTGGATGCTGGTCGGGCGGGCTGTGCAGGGCATCGGCGGCGGCTTGCTGGCGGCGCTGGGCTATGCGCTGATCCCGCTGGTGTTCGAGCAGCGCCTGTGGTCGCGTGCCATTGCGCTGGTGTCGGGCATGTGGGGCATATCGACCCTGCTGGGGCCGGCCGTGGGCGGCATGTTCGCCGCCCACGGCCACTGGCGCCTGGCCTTCTTCGCCTTGTTGCCGCTGCTGCTGTTGCAGGCTGCACTGGTGACGCGTCAACTGGGGCCGGACGCGGTACGCACGATAGTGGGCGAGCAGCAGGCCATGCCGCTGGGACGCATTCTCTTGCTGGCTGCCTCGGTACTGCTGGTGGCGCTGGCGGCGCAAACCGGCCGGGCCTGGATGGCGATGGCCTGCGTGGTCGGCGGTGCTGCGTTGGGCGTACTGGTGGCGCGTATCGACCTGAATCATCGCGTGAGCCTGCTGCCGCGCGATGGCTACAGCCTGCGCACGGTGATGGGTGGCGTGTTTGCCAGTGTGTCCTTGCTGGTGATTGCCAGTTGTGTGGAGATCTTCATCCCTTACTTCCTGCAGACCCTGCATGGATATGTGCCATTGGCGGCGGGTTATGCCACGGCGGCCATGGCGGCCGGCTGGAGCGTGGGGTCGCTCAGCGGTTCAGGGCACAGCGGTTCGGCGGCTCGACGCATGATCTGTGCCGGCCCCTGGCTGATGGCGCTGGGCTTGCTCGCGCTGGCACTGCTGTTGCCGGCGCAGTTGCTGCCCCCGGGTTGGCTGTCGGATGCCCTGATCGTGCTGGCGCTGGGCGCGGCCGGGCTGGGCATCGGCCTGGGCTGGCCCCATCTGATCGGCCGGGCCATGCAGGCGGCTCGGGCAGGGGAGGAGAACCTGACCTCTGCTGCCATCACCACCGTGCAACTCTATGCCATGGCCATCGGGGCGGCATTGGCCGGTCTGGTGGCCAACCAGGCCGGGTTGGGCGAACCGGGTGGCCTGGCGGGCGCCGCCCAGGCGGCGACAGTACTGCTGGGGGTGTTTGCGCTGGCGCCACTGGCGGCCATCGTGTTGACGCGCCGTCTGGTGCGGCAGGGTTGAGGAGGGCGCATGGACTTGCCGCCGGAATTGAGCGAGATCGAATACTACCTGCTGGTGGCCGAGTTCGACCTGTTGTGGTCACGCCGGCCGGAGGCGGCCCTGCGTGAGCGCATGGATCAGATGATGTGCAGGATAGAGGCCTTCGAGGCTGCCCATGCGTTCTTGTTCGTGCGCAGCGCATCGGCCTGAAGCCGCCGGCCGTCTCAGGCCATCCAGAAGGCCGGCCCGGCTGCCTCCAGTTCATCGCGGATGAAGCGGGTCACGCGTTCCACCCGGGCCAGGTCCCGGGTATCGGCGTGGGTCACCAGCCAATAGGAGCGGGTCAGGCAGATCTGCTCCGGCAGCACCCGCACCAGTCCGGGCTCCTGGCGTGCCATGAAGTGCGGCAGCACGCCGATGCCGGCGCCACCGGCCAGCGCGGTCATCTGCGTGATCACGTTGGAGACCCGCAATTGCGCCCGGATCTCGCGCGAGATCTGCGGTAGGTAATCCAGCTCCGGGGTCCACATCAGGTCTTCCACATAGCCTATCCAGCGCATCCCGGCCAGGTCGGAGGGCTTGCGCAGGCGGCGCTGGCCGGCCAGGTAGGCGGGCGCGGCGTACAGGCCTAGCGCATAGTCGACCAGCTTGTTGGCATAGACCCGCCCCTGGGCCGGACGCGCCATGCTCACCGCCAGGTCGGCTTCGCGCTTGATCAGACTGAATGAGCGTGGATTGGCCACCAGTTCGATCTCCAGCCCTGGCTGGGCGTCGCACAGGCGCTCGATGCGTGGCGCCAGGAAGTAGGTGCCGAAACCCTCTGGCGTCCCCAGCCGCACCGTGCCGGTCAGGCTGGCGGCATCATCGTCGAGGCTGGCGCGCATGCGCAGGGCCAGGGTTTCGATGGCTTCGGCATCACCGATCAGTCGTTCGCCCTCGGGCGTGAGTACGAAACCTACCGCACGCCGTTCGAAGAGCGGCACGCCCAATGCCGCTTCCAGCGCGGCGATGCGGCGGCTGAGGGTGGAGTGGTCCACGCCCAGGCGCTGCGCCGCCACCATCAGGCGCCCGGCCCGGGCCATGGTGAGGAAGGCTTGCAGGTCGTTCCAGTTGAAGTCGCTCAAGAGATATTCCTTTCTGGCTGGGGGCGAGAGACTTCGAATTTTTGCACAGAATGCTTTCGCTTTTCCGCATTGGATTGCGAAAATGATAGTGCTATCTTGCCTGCCAGGGTAGGGCATGGACGCTTGATTCAAGGCTCATCGCCATGCCGTACCTGTATCCATCAACCAGGCAACGGAGACAATACATGTCGCTCATCAGGCAATTGAAGGCCCGCGCGGCCAATGGCAGACCGGTTCGCGTCGGCGTCATTGGCGCCGGCAAGTTCGGTTCGATGTATCTTTCACAGGCACCGCGCACGCCGGGTATTCACCTTGCCGCGGTAGCCGACCTCTCGCCCACGCGTGCCCAGGCCTCGCTGGCCAGGGTGGGCTGGGAAGAAGCGCGTTACCAGGCGCGTTCGCTGCAGGAAGCCGTGCGCACCGGTGGCACCTTCATCACCGACGATGCGGCGGCCATGATCGCCAGCGATGCCGTCGATATCGTCATTGACGCCACTGGCAGCCCGGCCGCCGGAATCCGTCACGCGCTGCTGTGCTGCGAGCACAAGAAGCACATCATCATGGTCAACGTCGAGGCCGATGTGCTGGCCGGCCCCTACCTGGCGCGCCGCGCGGCCGAGGCGGGCATCCTCTATTCAATGGCTTCGGGCGACCAGCCGGCTCTGATCGCCGAGCTGGTGGACTGGGCGCGGACCATCGGCATGGAAGTGATCTGCGCCGGCAAGGGCACCAAGTATCTGCCGGTATATCACCAGTCCACGCCGGATACGGTCTGGGGCCATTATGGTTTCTCGGAGGCGCAGGTGGCCGGCGGTGACTTCAATGCCCAGATGTTCAACTCCTTCCTCGATGGCACCAAGTCGGCGCTGGAAATGGCAGCCGTCTCCAATGGCTGCGATCTGGTCCCGCCCACGGATGGCCTGATGTTCCCGGCCTGCGGCGTGGACGATTTGCCGACCCTGCTGCGCGCACAAGCCGACGGCGGCATTCTGCAGCAACGCGGGACGGTGGAGGTGGTGTCGTCTCTGGAGCGCGATGGTCGGCCGGTGTTCCGCGACCTGCGCTGGGGCGTGTATGCGGTCTTCGAGGCGCCCAGCGATTACGTGCGTGACTGCTTTGCCCAGTACGGTCTCAAGACCGATGCCAGCGGCCGCTTTGCCGCCACCTATAAGCCGTATCACCTGATTGGGCTGGAGCTGGGCATCTCGGTGGCGTCCATCGCCGTGCGCAACGAAGCCACCGGGGCCACTACCAGCTGGAGCGGTGACGTCGCCGCCACCGCCAAGCGGGACTTGAAGGCGGGTGAGACGCTGGACGGCGAGGGTGGCTTCACTGTCTACGGCAAGCTCATGCCGGCGGCCGATTCGCTGCGCGTGGGGGCTTTGCCCATCGGGCTGGCGCACAACATGGTGCTCAAGCACGATATCCCGGCTGGCCGGGCGGTGCGCTGGAGCGACGTGCAATTCGATGCCAGCAAGCAGGCCGTCCAGGTGCGCCGCGAAATGGAAGCGCTCTTCGCACGCGAACTCGGCATCGCAACCGGGCACAAGCAGGCGGCCTGAGCGCCGGCTTCCTCGTCCACGGGGGCGACGCAGACGTCGCCCCCGCCTTCCCCAACCTCGAACAAGCCCATCAAAAAAGGGCATCGGAGGAGACATGACTCAACACACCATGGCGCATCCCACTGCGCATGCGGGTGCTTTCGACGTTTATCGCAAGATCACCTGGCGCATCATGCCGTTCATCGTGCTGTGCTATCTGTGCGCCTACCTGGACCGTGTCAACGTCGGTTTCGCCAAGCTGCAGATGATGAACGACCTGCACCTGAGCGACGCCGTCTACGGCCTGGGCGCGGGCATCTTCTTCATCGGCTACTTCCTCTTCGAAGTGCCCAGCAACCTGATCATGCACAAGGTAGGCGCGCGCGTGTGGATCGCCCGCATCATGATCACCTGGGCGCTGATCTCGGCGGCTACGCTGCTGGTGCAGACGCCGACCCAGTTCTATATCGCCCGCTTCCTGCTGGGCGTGGCCGAGGCCGGATTCTCGCCGGGCATCATGCTCTACCTGACCTACTGGTTCCCGGCCAGGAAGCGTGGTTTTGCGCTGGGCTTTTATTACATCGCCATTCCGCTGGCGGGTGTGGTGGGCGGGCCGTTGTCGGGCTGGATCCTGGATGCCTTTGGCCAGTCGCAAGTCATGCGCGGCTGGCAGTGGCTGTTCCTGATCGAGGCGATTCCATCGATGGTGGCGGGTATCGCGGTGCTGTTCATGATGGTGGACAAGCCCGAGCAGGCGCGCTGGCTCTCGGCCGATGAAAAGCGTCAGGTGGTCGAGGAGATCCGCCAGGAAGATGGCGCCAAGACCGAGCATGCGAATTCGATGTCCTTCCTCAGGGACAGCCGGCTGTGGAAGCTGTGCCTGGTGTATTTCTGCCAGATCATCGGGCTATATGGCGTGAGCTTCTGGCTGCCCTCCATCATCAAGAACAGCGGCGTGGCCGACAACACCATGATCGGCTGGCTCTCGGCGATTCCCTATCTGGTGGCGATCCCGGCCATCCTGCTGACGGGTATGTCGGCCGACCGTCGCCGCACGCGCCGCATGCACTTTTCGGTGATGCTGGTGGTGGGCGCGATCGGCCTGGCCTTCAGCGGCTACATCGGTCGTGATCCGACGCTGGCGGTGCTGGGTCTGTCGGTGGGCACGGCCGGTACGCTGGCGGCGCTGTCACTGTTCTGGGGGATTCCCTCGGCCTTCCTGGCGGGAACATCGGCGGCGGCCGGGATTGCAGCGATCAATTGCGTGGGCAACCTGGCCGGGTTTGTTTCGCCCTACATGGTGGGCTGGTTGAACGATGTGACCGGAAACGTCAGGATCGGTCTGTATGCGGTGGCGGCCTTCATGGTGCTGGGGGCTTTCCTGGTGCGCATGATTGCAGCGCGTGATGCCGACCAGTGAGATGGCGCATGGCGCCGGGATCAGGCGATGCGCTTGATCTCGGCGTTCGAGGAGAGTCGGCGGATCGCTTCTTCGGCCTGAGCCAGGGCGGCCTCGGGCAGGCGCAGGTGGAGGTGGGCCAGGGTGTCGTGGCGGCTGTCCAGCAGTTGGTACTTTTGCTGCGCCAGCCAGTGCCGCAGTTGCGGTTCGGCCGAATAGACCACCCCGATCTCGATCTCCGCCTGGGCCACGCGTTCGGTGCGTTCGCTGGTCTTGAGGGCAGTGGCGATGGCGTCGGTATAGGCACGCACCAGCCCACCGGCGCCCAGTTTGACGCCACCGTAGTAGCGCACCACCATGGCCAGTACGCCATCCAGTTCGTGGTGACGCAAGACCTCCAGCATGGGGCGGCCGGCGGTGCCGGAGGGTTCGCCGTCGTCGGACATGCCGGACTGGCCGCCGGCCATCAGCGCCCAGCAGACATGGGTGGCACTGCGATGGACCTCGCGCATGCGGGCGATTTCCTGCATGGCGGCCTCGCGCCCCGCGACCGGCTGGACGATGCCGATGAAGCGGCTCTTGCGGATTTCCAGTTCGATCTCGGCCCGCTGGGCGATGGTGAAGGTGGCCATGGTGACTTGCCTGTGCGCCTGGGCCTCAGGCCTGCTGGTCGCTGCCGGCCTTGAGCAGGGCCAGCTCGGCGCGCAGGCCCTGGTTTTCTTCGGACAGGCGCGAGACCCGGTTCTGCAGTGCGGCGATCTCGCGGCGCAGGGTGGCGGTGAGTTCGTTTTCCTGGCCTTCCACCAGGGGGATGGCGCTGCTGCTGCCGGTGGCGCCGTCGTCGCTGGCGGGCGCGCGCGGGGTGCGGGTGGCGGCTTTCTGTTCGCGCACTTTCTTGGCGGCTTCGCGCAGTTCCTTCTTGCCTCCGGCCACGGCGCTGACCTGCGCCTCGCTGGGCAGGGTCGCCACGGCAGCGGCGGCATTGATGGAGATGGTGCCGGTGCGCACGGCCTCTACCAGTTCCGGGGCGGCGGTCTTGCGGATGCGGTCGATCTGGCCGATGGTGGCGCTGCTGATGCCGGCGGCGCGGGCGATGTCTTCGCGCGTCTTGATGCGACCGGCGTCGTCGTCGGCGTGCCAGGGGGCATCGCCGGCCGGGGCGTCCTCGTTGTTCGTGGCGGGGTCGGTGGTGCTGCCGTCGTCGCTGGCGGCAGTTTTGGCCGGCGTGGCTTCGGCCTTGGTGCGGGCGGCGATGATGTCGCGCTTGCGCAGGGCCAGCATGCCGCGCTGGAAGTCCGAGACGCTGCGGCGGCCGAGCTGGTTATCGATCATCCACAGCAGCACGTCTTCCAGCGACTTGAAGCTGTCATTGTGGACCGTCTTGAAGGGCAGGTCGTACTTGCGGCAGATTTCGTAGCGGTTGTGACCATCGATGAGCACCTCGCCCCACAGCACCAGCGCATCGCGGCAGCCTTCGGCCAGCAGGCTGCGTTCCAGGGCGGCGTATTCGTTGGG
Source organism: Herbaspirillum sp. BH-1 (assembly GCF_002870055.1). Taxonomy (NCBI): domain Bacteria; kingdom Pseudomonadati; phylum Pseudomonadota; class Betaproteobacteria; order Burkholderiales; family Oxalobacteraceae; genus Herbaspirillum; species Herbaspirillum sp. BH-1. Next base: position 250,430 of record NZ_PKOI01000001.1, read on the forward strand.
GGTGAGGGGATCGATGTACTTCTGGAGTTCTTCGTTGATGACGATATTCATGGGGCGAAGCCTTGCCTAACAGATCGTGAGCCGGGGCCGCATTCTACACCACCGCCCCTGGCGGCCGGCCGCCTGCGGTCGGGGCGGGGGCTTGCAGTACAATGTCGGGCTTCGATATTGCTCCGTGGTGTCATGCGCTTCTCCTTCCGCCTGACGGCTGTTGCCGTCGCTTCCACTTTCCTGCTGTCGGCCTGCGGTACCCCTTCCTGGGTGCCGGGCAACGCGTCGCCAGCGTCTGTCGAATCTACCGCCGGTAGCCCTGCAACCCCCGCTGTCACGACCGTCACCCCGGTGCCGGTGGCGCCACGCAAGATCAGGATCGGCCTGGCCCTGGGCGGCGGCGCTGCGCGCGGGTTTGCGCACATCGGCGTGATCAAGGCGCTGGAGGCGCAGGGCATCACGGTAGACGTGGTGGCCGGTACCAGCGCGGGCAGCCTGGTGGGGGCGCTCTATGCCGCCGGCAACGATGGCTTTGCGTTGCAGAAGCTGGCGATGTCCATGGATGAAGCCTCCATCTCGGACTGGTCGGTGCCCTTGTTCGCCAAGGTCAGCGGGGTGATCAAGGGGGAGGGCGTGCAGAACTACGTGAACAAGGCGGTGCACAACGTTCCCATCGAAAAATTCAAGATTCCCTTCGGCGCGGTCGCCACCGACCTGCGCAGCGGCCAGCCCATCCTGTTCCAGCGCGGCAATGCGGGCGTCGCGGTGCGGGCTTCGTCGGCGGTGCCGGGGGTGTTCCAGTCGGTGAAGATCGGCGACCATACCTATGTCGATGGCGGGCTGGTGTCGCCGGTGCCGGTGCGCTATGCGCGGCAGATGGGGGCGGACTTCGTGATCGCGGTCAATATCTCGGCCAATCCGGAAGCGCAGGCGGCTTCCAGCAGTTCCATCGACGTGCTGCTGCAGACCTTTGCGATCATGGGGCAGACCATCAACCAGTATGAGCTGAAGAATGCCGATATCGTGCTGCAGCCGAGTCTGGGGGCGATGAAGGGCAGCGACTTCGCCAGCCGCAACGTGGCCATCCTGGCGGGCGAGCAGGCGGCTACGGCGGCCATGCCGGAGATCAAGCGCAAGCTCAGGTTGATGGCGACGGGGAACTGATTTTCAGGTTTTCCTGACGGAAACAAAAATGGCCACTGGATTTTCCAGTGGCCATTTTGTTTGTATCGTTTATAGCGTTTGCGCTTGCACCGTTGCGGTGCCTATTTCTGCTCTTCTTCGCCCGCCATGATGCGTCTTGCACCATTGAAGCGCTTCTTCCAGTAGGACTCGTCCATGCTCTCGATGCGCACCTGGCCACCGGCCGAGGGGGAGTGGATGAACTTGCCGTCGCCGAGGTAAATGCCCACGTGGGAGAAGCCGCGGCGCAGGGTGTTGTAGAACACCAGGTCGCCGGGCTGCAGATTGTCGCGGCCGATCTTTTCGCCCACGCGGCTGATTTCCAGCGAGGTGCGCGGCAGGTCGGTGCCCCATGCTTCCTTGAAGACGTAGCGCACCAGACCGCTGCAGTCCAGGCCGGTATCGGGCGAATTGCCGCCGTAGCGGTAATTGATGCCCAGCATGGCCAGGGCCTGGGTGGCCAGTTCGGATGCGCGGTTGGTGATGTCTTGCAGGCGGGCGATCGCAAGATTGGTCTTGCTGATCAACTGCTGGGCTTGCGGGGAAGTTGCTTGAGGAGGAGGAAGATCCTGCGCTGCCAGGGAAAGGTCAGCGGAATAGGCCGATGCACTGATCCAAAGGCCGGCTGCGAGCGCGCACGCACGAGCGGTTTGTCGTCGGATTCGGTCAGATCGGCGTAGGGTCATCGGGATCCTCTCAAAATAGGATTGCGGGACTGTAAGGTAAATCTTACGGCTTGTCAAAAGCTGGATTCGTGCCAGCTTGGCAAAATGGAATGATTTGCGGGGCAAAAAGGGGGTATTTGCCGTCATCTCCCAGTAAGTGTTTTTCCTACATGGCCCTAGGAAAATTTTTCTGTAAATGATTTACGGATGAGTCGGGGTGCAGTTGTTGTGTTCTCGGGGTGCGGGAATTTGTGGGAGGCGTGATTGGGATGGCGAAGTGCTGAAAATGATTCATGCAAGTCGCATGGATGAGTTTGCCGGCATGGGATGTCAAAACGACTTTATGGCCTTACAATCAGCGTTCGATTTTTTATGCCTATCGGAGCAAACATGCAAACCAAACCGTTTCTGTCGCTGGACGACGTGAAGAAGATCGCCGCCGGTGCTGAAGCCGAAGCCCGCGCCAACAACTGGAACGTGGCCATCTCCGTGGTCGATGACGGCGGCCACCTGCTGTGGCTGCAGCGCATGGACGGCGCCGCCCCGATTTCCTCGCAGATCGCCCCGGCCAAGGCGCGCACCGCCGCCCTGGGTCGCCGCGAAAGCAAGATCTATGAAGACATGATCAACAACGGTCGCGTCTCCTTCCTGAGCGCCCCCGGCCTGGACGGCCTGCTCGAAGGCGGTGTGCCGGTCGTGGTCGAGGGTCACTATGTCGGCGCCGTGGGCGTTTCCGGCGTGAAGTCTTCCGAAGACGTGCAGATCGCCAAGGCCGGTATCGCCGCCCTGGGCCTGTAATACGCCGCGTTGCGCCGGCAGCGCTGCCTGCCGGCGTTCCCTCCTTTGGCACCCCATTTCGGTGCTTCCCGAAGCAAGTTCGGCCATCCGTGATTTGCCGGAGGGAGCCTCTTGCGCTATAATTGAGCGGTTTAGCCAATTTTATCCGCCGTAGCGCATAGCCATTCCTCTTCCTCGTTCCTAACAGGCCCAGCCACGCTCCCGTACCGAATGAGTCGGGGTGTTCGCGCCGGTCGGTTTTGGCGCGCAAAGGTCTTCCGGTCATCCAGCCGCGGCGGTAACAATCTCAGGAGTTACCCTTGCTGCCTCTTCTTTCCGGTCCCGCGATTCCGGCCATCCTCGCGCTCGCAGACGGGTCTGTCTTCCAAGGTTTTTCCATCGGCGCCGCAGGCAACACCACCGGTGAGGTGGTGTTCAATACCGCGATGACCGGCTACCAGGAAATCCTGACCGACCCCAGCTACAGCCGCCAGATCGTCACCCTTACCTATCCGCACATCGGCAACACGGGCGTGAACCGTGAAGACGTGGAGGCATCGCAGATCCACGCCGCCGGCCTGATCATCAAGGACCTGCCGCGCCTGCTGTCGAACTTCCGCAGCCAGCAATCCCTGTCGGACTACCTGAAGGAAAGCAACATCGTTTCCATTGCCGGCATCGATACCCGCAAGCTGACCCGCATCCTGCGCGAGAAGGGTGCCCAGAACGGCGCCATCGTGGCCGGTGAATCGGACATCGAGGCGGCCACCGCCAAGGCGCTGGAACTGGCGCGTGCCTTCCCCGGCCTGGCCGGCATGGACCTGGCCAAGGTGGTCTCCACCCAGAAGGCGTACAACTGGACCGAGACCGAATGGCGCCTGGGCCGCGGCTATGGTCAGCAGATCACCCCGAAATTCCACGTGGTCGCCTTCGACTACGGCGTCAAGTTCAACATCCTGCGCATGCTGGCCGAGCGCGGCTGCAAGGTCACCGTGCTGCCCGCGCAAGCCACCGCCGCCGAGGCATTGGCCCTGAACCCGGATGGCATCTTCCTCTCCAACGGTCCTGGCGATCCGGAACCCTGTGATTACGCCATCGCTGCCTCCAAGGAGCTGATCGAGCGCGGCATCCCGACCTTCGGCATCTGCCTGGGTCACCAGATCATGGCCCTGGCCTCGGGCGCCAAGACCCTGAAGATGAAGTTCGGCCACCATGGCGCCAACCACCCGGTGCAGGACCTGGATTCCAAGCAGGTGATGATCACCTCGCAGAACCACGGTTTCGCCGTGGACCAGGCGACCCTGCCGGCCAACTGCCGCGTCACCCACATCTCGCTGTTCGACGGTTCGCTGCAAGGTTTCGAGCGCACCGACAAGCCTGCTTTCTGCTTCCAGGGCCACCCCGAAGCATCCCCTGGACCGCATGACATCGCTCCCCTGTTCGACAAGTTCGTGGCGATGATGGAGAAGAAACAAAATGCCTAAGCGTACTGACATCAAAAGCATCCTGATCATTGGCGCTGGCCCGATCATCATCGGCCAGGCCTGCGAATTCGACTATTCCGGCGCCCAGGCCTGCAAGGCCCTGCGCGAAGAAGGTTTCAAGGTCATCCTGGTCAACAGCAACCCGGCCACCATCATGACCGACCCGGAAATGGCCGACGCCACCTACATCGAGCCGATCACCTGGCAAGCGGTGGAACGCATCATCGCCAAGGAAAAGCCGGACGCCATCCTGCCGACCATGGGCGGCCAGACCGCGCTGAACTGTGCGCTGGACCTGCATCGCCATGGCGTGCTGGACAAGTACAAGGTCGAACTGATCGGCGCCACCCCGGAAGCCATCGACAAGGCCGAGGACCGCTCCAAGTTCAAGCAGGCCATGACCAAGATCGGCCTGGGTTCGGCCCGTTCGGGCGTGTCGCACACGATGGAAGAATCGTGGGCAGTGCAGAAGACCATCGGCTTCCCGGTCATCATCCGTCCGTCCTTCACCATGGGTGGGACCGGCGGCGGCATCGCCTACAACGCCGAAGAATTCGAGACCATCTGCAAGCGCGGCCTGGAGGCTTCGCCGACGTCCGAACTGCTGATCGAGGAATCCCTGATCGGCTGGAAGGAATACGAAATGGAAGTGGTCCGCGACAAGGCGGACAACTGCATCATCGTCTGCTCGATTGAAAACCTGGACCCCATGGGCGTGCACACCGGTGACTCCATCACCGTGGCACCGGCCCAGACGCTCACCGACAAGGAATACCAGATCATGCGTAACGCCTCGCTGGCGGTGCTGCGTGAGATCGGTGTGGATACCGGCGGCTCCAACGTGCAGTTCTCGGTCAACCCGGCCGATGGCCGCATGATCGTCATCGAGATGAACCCGCGCGTGTCGCGTTCCTCGGCGCTGGCCTCCAAGGCCACCGGCTTCCCGATCGCCAAGATCGCCGCCAAGCTGGCCGTGGGCTTCACCCTGGACGAACTGCGCAACGAGATCACCGGCGGTGCCACCCCGGCGTCCTTCGAGCCGTCCATCGACTATGTCGTGACCAAGATCCCGCGCTTCACCTTCGAGAAATTCCCGCAGGCCGACAAGCACCTGACCACCCAGATGAAGTCGGTGGGTGAAGTGATGGCCATCGGCCGCACCTTCCAGGAGTCCTTCCAGAAGGCCCTGCGCGGCCTGGAAGTCGGCGTGGACGGCATGAACGAGAAGACCACCGACCGCGAACTGATCGAGAAGGAACTGGGCGAGCCTGGTCCGGACCGCATCTGGTACGTGGGTGATGCCTTCGCACAAGGCTTCTCGCTGGAAGAAGTGCATGGTCTGACCCACATCGACCCGTGGTTCCTGTCGCAGATCAAGGAGATCGTCGACATCGAACTGTGGCTGGAAAAGGAAGCTTCCCTGGAGTCGCTGGACAAGGCCACCCTGTTCCAGCTGAAGCAGAAGGGCTTCTCGGACCGCCGCCTGGCCAAGCTGTTGAAGACCACCGACACCGCCGTGCGCGAACAGCGCAAGAAGCTGAATGTGCGTCCGGTCTTCAAGCGCGTCGATACCTGCGCGGGCGAGTTCGCCACCGATACCGCCTACATGTATTCGACCTACGACGAAGAGTGCGAATCCAACCCGACCGACAAGAAGAAGATCATGGTGCTGGGCGGTGGCCCGAACCGTATCGGTCAGGGTATCGAGTTCGACTACTGCTGCGTGCATGCCGCGCTGGCCATGCGTGACGATGGTTACGAAACCATCATGGTCAACTGCAACCCGGAAACCGTCTCGACCGACTACGACACCTCCGATCGCCTGTACTTCGAACCGGTGACGCTGGAAGACGTGCTGGAAATCGTCGACAAGGAAAAGCCGGTCGGCGTGATCGTCCAGTACGGCGGCCAGACTCCGCTGAAGCTGGCGCTGGACCTGGAAGCCAATGGCGTGCCCATCGTCGGCACCTCGCCGGACATGATCGACGCCGCCGAAGACCGCGAGCGTTTCCAGAAGCTGCTGCAGGACCTGGGCCTGCGTCAGCCGCCCAACCGTACCGCCCGCACCGAAGCCGACGCGCTGCAACTGGCGCAGGAAATCGGCTATCCGCTGGTGGTCCGCCCGTCCTACGTGCTGGGTGGCCGCGCCATGGAAATCGTCCACGAGCAGCGTGACCTGGAGCGCTACATGCGCGAAGCCGTCAAGGTTTCGCACGATTCGCCGGTGCTGCTGGACCGCTTCCTGAACGACGCCATCGAAGTCGACGTGGACTGCCTCTCCGACGGTGAACGCACCTTCATCGGCGGCGTGATGGAACACATCGAACAGGCCGGCGTGCACTCGGGCGACTCGGCCTGCTCGCTGCCGCCGTATTCGCTGTCCAAGGACACCATCGAAGAACTGAAGCGCCAGACCGCGCTGATGGCCAAGGGCCTGAACGTGGTGGGTCTGATGAACGTGCAGTTCGCCATCCAGCAAAGTGAAGTCGATGGCAAGGCCGTCGATACCGTCTTCGTGCTGGAAGTGAACCCGCGTGCATCGCGTACCGTGCCCTTCGTTTCCAAGGCCACCGGCCTGCAACTGGCCAAGATCGCGGCACGTTGCATGGTCGGCCAATCGCTGGACAGTCAGGGCATCAAGAACGAAGTCGTGCCGCCGTACTACAGCGTGAAGGAAGCCGTCTTCCCGTTCGTGAAGTTCCCCGGCGTGGACACCATCCTCGGCCCCGAGATGAAGTCCACCGGTGAAGTCATGGGCGTGGGCAAGACCTTCGGCGAAGCCTTCGTGAAGTCGCAGATGGGTGCCGGCGTGAAGCTGCCGACCTCGGGCAAGGTCTTCCTGTCGGTGAAGAACAGCGACAAGCCGCGTGCCGTGCAGGTGGCGCGTGACCTGGTCGCGCTGGGCTTCTCCATCGTCGCCACCAAGGGCACGGCGGCTGCCATCAGCGCTGCGGGTATCCCTGTTGCCACCGTCAACAAGGTGGTCGAAGGTCGTCCGCACATCGTGGACATGGTCAAGAACAACGAGATCGCCCTGGTGGTGAACACCGTTGAAGAAAAGCGCAACGCCATCGCCGACTCCGGAGCGATCCGTACCTCGGCCCTGGCGGCCCGCGTGACCACCTTCACCACCATCGCTGGTGCCGAAGCGGCAGTGGAAGGCATGCGCCATCTGGAATCGCTGGACGTCTACGATTTACAAGGCCTGCATAAAGCTATACACTAAACCCACAACACGTTACTTTGTCGGCAGCAGTTGACGCCGACAAGCTAAGAGGGCATCTGAGCAATCGATGCCCTCTCTGACTTTTGGACGACACCCTGCGGCCACAACATGTTCAATGTTGCAGGGCAGATCCGTCCAGGGGACGCTAAGGACATGACGCCGCCGTGCCACGTGATCGTGGACTTGCGCGTGGCGTCATGTCCTTAGCGGCTCTGGGTCAGAGCGCGTGTTGAAGAGCTGACGGAATCCTGCAGCAACGGTCCGTTCACCAGCCAGACTGTTCCCGTAAAGACGATGCTTGTCCGCCAAGTTGGCGGCAATGGTGTGCTTTTGCGTGTTCATCGGCCGGCGGACCTTGGATGCGTCTTCCGTGTAACCCTAACCTTGAGCAAGAGACTTATGAGCACAGTTCCCCTTACCAAGCGTGGCGCCGAACTTCTGAAGGAAGAATTGCACCGTTTGAAAACCAAAGACCGTCCTGAAGTCATCAATGCGATCGCGGAAGCGCGCGCGCAGGGCGATTTATCCGAAAACGCCGAGTATGAATCGGCCAAGGAGCGCCAGTCCTTCATCGAAGGCCGCATCGCCGACCTGGAAGGCAAGCTGGGCGCGGCCCAGATCGTCGATCCGGCTGAGCTGAACGCAGAAGGCCGCGTGGTCTTCGCCTCCACCGTGGACCTGGAAAACCTGGATAGCGGCGAGAAGGTGACCTACCAGATCGTGGGGCTGGATGAAGCCGACATCAAGGAATCCAAGGTTTCCGTGACTTCGCCCATCGCCCGTGCCCTGATCGGCAAGAGCGCCGGTGACGTGGTGGCCGTGGAAGCCCCGTCGGGTCTGAAGGAATATGAAATCCTGGAAGTGCGCTACGTCTGACGTGGTGTGACGACACCGGCCCCGTGATAGTGCGGGGCGGGTGTCGTAGTAACCGGCTTGATCCGTCTGCGTGAGCTGCCTACCTGAGCTGCCTACCTGAGTTGCCTGCAAGTCCGACGAGCCGGAAATGAAAATGCCCGCATCAGCGGGCATTCTGTTTTGCGGGCCATCCCGAGATGGCCGGTCGGGCGGGATCAGCCCAGCGACTTCTTGGTGCTGCGCTGACGCGGCTTGGCCTTCTTGACCAGGCCACCGGCGGTGACGCGTTCATTGCCCTTGAGCATGACCTTGTTCACCGAAGGACGCTTGGTGGCGTGCGACTTGACGATGGTCACTTCGCGCAGGCCGCCCTTGGCGCCGGCAGCGGCCTTCTTGACATCGTCCTTCTGCGGGCGATACAGCACCAGCAGCTTGCCGATGTGTTGTACCGGCGCGGCCTTGAGCTCGGCGCAGATGGTTTCGTAGATCGCGATGCGGGCTTCGCGGTCGTCGCCGAAGACGCGGACCTTGATGAGGCCGTGGGCGTTCAGGCTCTTGTCGATTTCCTTCATCACGGATTCGGACAGGCCGCTTTCGCCCACCATCACGACGGGGTTCAAGGCATGGGCCTGGGCGCGCAGTTCGCTGCGCTCGGCGGGAGTCAATGTCAACATGGGAATGCAGGTTCGGGACGAGGTCTCGGCGGCGCCAAGTTGTCCCTCAATGAGATAAAACCAGTATTCTACGCGAATGGCAAAGAACAAACTGAACAAAAACTGGTTGCACGACCATATCAACGATCCTTATGTGAAGCTTGCGCAAAAGGAAGGTTATCGTGCGCGCGCCGCCTACAAGCTCAAGGAAATCGACGAGGAAGAGCGCCTGATCAAGCCCGGTCAGGTCATCGTCGACCTCGGATGTACCCCCGGCAGCTGGTGCCAGTACGTGCGCAACAAGCTGGCCGGCGCCGAAGGTGGCGGCATCCATGGCACCATTATCGGCCTGGACATCCTGCCGATGGATCCGATCGCCGACGTCCACTACATCCAGGGCGACTTCCGCGAAGATGAACCGGTGCGCCAGCTGGAAGCGCTGCTGGACGGCCGCAAGGTCGACCTCGTGCTGTCGGACATGGCACCCAACCTGTCGGGCGTGGCCATTGCCGACGCAGCGCGGGTGGAGTACCTGATCGACCTGGCCATCGAATTTGCCCAGTTGCACATGAAACCTGGCGGCTCCTTGCTGGTCAAGTGTTTCAACGGGACCGGCTATAACGAACTGGTGCACAAGTTCCGGGCCGAGTTCAAGACGGTGATGTCCAAGAAGCCCAAGGCCAGCCGCGACAAGTCGTCGGAAATCTTCCTGCTGGGCAAGACCTTGAAGAATCCCCGCATTTGAATTCCGATCACATCGCTCAAACTTGACGCCGATGCGTTCGCTCGTTCAGGTGTTGAGTGCACAATGGACAGGATTTCGGCGCAAATACTGAAGTTTTCTGCCTTGTTTTGCCTGCTTTCAACCCTATATCGACATTTGGAAAACATCCGCTTGTCCCTTCCCGGGCGAGCAGCCTGCAGGCTTCCCCGGTTCAGGATGGCGGAAAATGTGTTGGCTGGATGGTAACGAAGCGACTGTGGTGGCGCGTCTGCATGGCAATTGTGCGTTGCGCGACGGCACGGCAGGGCGGGGCGGACGGCGGTTTTCTATGTAACGGTGGTTGAATCCGGGTAAAATCGGACAATACAAAGGCAACGTGGCGCCCAGGCGTCGGAGGAGTTCCAGTGAACAATATGTTTTCCAAGGCTGCCATATGGGTGGTCATCGCGCTCGTGCTGTTTATGGTATTCAAACAGTTCGACAGCCGCAGCATGGCAACCAACGCCAAGCCTATCGCGTATTCGGACTTCATCTCCGAGGTCAAGGCGGGTCACATCAAGGATGCGACCATCGAGGATCGCAACATCATCGCCACCACCCAGGATGGCACCAAGGTCAAGACCGCGACCACCGTGCTGGATCGCGGCCTGGTCGGTGATCTGCTCAACAATGGCGTGAAGTTCGACGTGCGCCAGCCGGAAGAGCAGTCCTTCCTGTCGCAGATCTTCATTTCGTGGTTCCCGATGCTGCTGCTGATCGGCGTCTGGATCTTCTTCATGCGCCAGATGCAGGGCGGTGGCAAGGGCGGTGCCTTCTCCTTCGGCAAGTCCAAAGCCCGCATGCTGGATGAGAACAGCAACTCCGTCACCTTCGCTGACGTCGCCGGTTGCGACGAGGCCAAGGAAGAAGTGCAGGAGCTGGTCGAGTTCCTGCGCGATCCGACCAAGTTCCAGAAGCTGGGTGGCCGCATTCCCCACGGCGTGCTGATGGTCGGTCCCCCGGGTACCGGTAAGACCCTGCTGGCGCGTGCCATCGCGGGTGAAGCCAAGGTGCCGTTCTTCACCATTTCGGGTTCCGACTTCGTGGAAATGTTCGTCGGCGTGGGTGCGTCCCGCGTACGCGACATGTTCGAAAACGCCAAGAAGCATGCTCCCTGCATCATCTTCATCGACGAAATCGACGCCGTCGGTCGCCATCGCGGTGCCGGCATGGGCGGCGGCAACGACGAACGTGAACAGACCCTGAACCAGATGCTGGTGGAGATGGACGGCTTTGAAGCCAATTCCGGCGTCATCGTGATCGCCGCCACCAACCGTGCCGACGTGCTGGACAAGGCGCTGCTGCGTCCGGGTCGCTTCGACCGCCAGGTGATGGTCGGCCTGCCCGATATCCGTGGTCGCGAACAGATTCTGTACGTCCACATGCGCAAGGTGCCCATCGCTCCGGACGTCAAGGCCGACATCCTGGCCCGTGGTACCCCCGGCTTCTCCGGCGCCGACCTGGCCAACCTGGTCAACGAAGCGGCCCTTTTTGCGGCCCGTCGCAACAAGCGCCTGGTCGAGATGCAGGACTTCGAAGATGCCAAGGACAAGATCGTCATGGGTCCGGAACGCAAGTCGGCCGTGATGCGCGAAGAAGAACGTCGCAACACCGCCTACCACGAGTCCGGCCACGCCGTGGTCGCCAAGCTGCTGCCCAAGGCCGATCCGGTGCACAAGGTCACCATCATGCCGCGTGGTTACGCACTGGGTCTGACCTGGCAGCTGCCGGAACATGACCGCGTGAACATGTACAAGGACAAGATGCTGGAAGAGATCTCGATCCTGTTCGGTGGTCGTATTGCTGAAGAAATCTTCATGCACCAGATGTCCACCGGCGCTTCCAACGACTTCGAGCGTGCCACCAAGCTGGCCCGTGCGATGGTGACCCGTTACGGCATGTCCGTCACCCTGGGTACCATGGTGTATGAAGATTCGGAGCAGGACGCCTACTTCGGCCGCATGTCTTCCAAGACCGTGTCCGAAGCCACCCAGCAAAAGGTGGATGCGGAAATCCGCAGCATCCTGGACGAGCAATATGCGCTGGCCCGTCGCCTGCTGGAAGAGCATCGCGACAAGGTCGACGTCATGGCCAAGGCCCTGCTGGAATGGGAAACCCTGGACGCCGATCAGGTCAACGACATCATGAACGGTGACGAGCCGCGTCCGCCGCGCAACGGTGTGCCGGCCAAGAAGTCGTCCTCGGACAACAACCGCCCCGGCGACGTCACCCCCAACGCCACGGCACCTGCCTGAAGCGTGGTGGAGTCGACGCAGCCAGGCAGTCTGCGGTAAGAGAAAAAGGTGAGGAGCGATCCTCGCCTTTTTTCATTTTGGCCTCCTCGACGCATCGCCTGGTGGCCGCCAAGCCCTGGCAGGTGCGGGCGAAAGAAGCAGGCAGCCGGCATGCGGCGGTGTATCATGCTGCGCCACGCAGTGTTGCGCCGTTTGCGGCGAAAACTGAACACCTGTTCCACCCTGATAGAAGCAAGATGACGCAAGCATTCCTCAAATGCGGCAGGTTCCGCCTGCCGGTACAGCAAGGTCGCCGGCCGCTGGTGATGGGCATCCTCAACGTGACGCCGGATTCGTTCTCCGACGGCGGACGCCACCAGTCGCTGGAAATGGCCCTGAGCCATGCCGAACAGATGATTGCCGATGGCGTGGACATCATCGATATCGGTGGAGAATCCACCCGTCCCGGTATCGCCCCGCTGTCGCTGGAGCAGGAGCTCGAACGCGTCATGCCGGTGATCTACGCGTTGCGCGATTGTGGCAAGCCGCTCTCGCTGGATACCTACAAGCCCGCCGTCATGCGCGAAGCCCTGCTGGCGGAGGTGGACATGATCAACGACATCAACGGTTTTCGCGCCGAAGGGGCCATCGATGCCGTCAAGGACAGCGAGGCCGGCTTGTGCGTGATGCACATGCAGGGCCAGCCGCAGACCATGCAGCAAGCCCCTGTCTACGCTGACGTGGTGGCGGAAGTTGCCCACTTTTTGCAAGGACAGGTGGACCTGATGCGGGCGGCCGGCATCGCGCGCGAACGCATCTGCATCGACCCCGGTTTTGGCTTTGGCAAGACAGTGGAGCATAATCTTGCTTTGCTCAAAAATACCCGCAGCCTGATCGATAAAATTGACCTGCCGCTCTTGGCGGGCATGTCGCGTAAATCCATGGTCGGCGCGGTTGTCGGCAAGCCGCTGGAACGGCGCATGGCCGGCAGTATCGGTGCGGCGCTGGCAGCAGCCCAGCAGGGCGCGATGATCATCCGCGTGCATGACGTGGCCGAAACCGTCGACGCGCTCACCATGTGGCAGGCCGGGCGCCCGGACCATTGACGCCCCGGCGCCGCATGGCCGCCTGCGACAGGCAGCTGCGGCAGTTTCAGGCAGAAATCGGGCGTTGCCCTATTCATGGCATCAAGGGAGACAGGTCGGCCGTTCGGCCGCCTGCAGGAAAGAGTTAGAGGAAACAACATGGCAGCAAAATATTTCGGCACCGACGGCGTGCGTGGTCGCGTCGGCGTGGCCCCCATCACCCCGGACTTCGTCATGCGCCTGGGCTATGCCGCAGGCAAGGTACTGACCAAGGCCAAGGAAGGCGCGGCCCGCCGCACGGTCCTCATTGGCAAGGACACCCGGATTTCCGGCTACATGCTGGAAGCCGCCCTGGAAGCCGGTTTTGCCGCAGCGGGCGTGGATGTCTGGCTGGCCGGACCGATCCCCACCCCGGCCGTGGCCTATTTGACCCGCGCCTTGCGGCTCTCGGCCGGTGTGGTGATATCCGCTTCGCATAATCCGTATCACGACAATGGCATCAAGTTCTTCTCCGCCAGCGGCAACAAGCTGCCGGACGCCGTCGAAGCCGATATCGAGGCGGCCCTGGAGCAGCCCATGGAATGCGTGCCCTCCGAAAAGCTGGGCAAGGCACGTCGTCTCAACGATGCCGCCGGTCGCTACATCGAATTCTGCAAGAGCACCTTCCCCGGTGCCATGGACCTGCGCGGCATGCGCCTGGTGGTCGATTGCGCCCATGGCGCGGCCTACAATATCGCCCCTCACGTGTTCCATGAACTGGGGGCCGAGGTCATCACCATCGGTAACCAGCCCGATGGCCTGAACATCAACGAGGATTGTGGCGCCACCGCGCCCAAGACCCTGGTGGCGTCGGTGCGCGAATACCGCGCCGACCTGGGCATCGCGCTCGACGGCGATGCCGACCGCCTGATCATGGTCGACGACAGCGGCCGCATCTACAACGGCGACGAACTGCTCTACCTGATGGTCAAGGACAGGCTGGCCACCGGCGCGATCGATGGCGCGGTCGGCACGCTCATGACCAACATGGCCCTGGAGGTCGCCTTCAAGAAAATGGGCGTGCCCTTCGCGCGTGCCAAGGTGGGTGACCGCTATGTGCTGGAAGTGTTGCAGGAAAAGGGCTGGCTGCTGGGCGGCGAGGGTTCCGGTCACCTGCTGGCGCTGGACAAGCACACCACCGGCGACGGCATCGTCTCGGCGCTGCAGGTGCTGTCGGCCCTCAAGCGCGCAGGCCAGACCCTGGCGCAGATGACGGCGGACATCAGCATGTATCCACAGTCGCTGATCAACGTGAAGATCCCTGCCGGCTACGACTGGAAATCCAATACCGCCCTGCAGGCGGAAAAGGCGGCCGTGGAAGAGCAGCTCGGCGAGCGTGGACGCGTACTGCTGCGCCCCTCCGGGACCGAGCCCCTGATCCGCGTGATGGTGGAAGCCCAGGAGGCCGAGCTGGCGCGCAGCATGGCGCAGCGTATCGCCGCCAAGGTGCTCTGAGTTCTTCCTGTTTCGGACTGCGGACGATGTCAAAAGAGCTAGCCCAAATCCTCATGGTGGAAGACGAACCCAGCATCGCGGAGCTATTGCGCTTCACGATGCAGGGGGCTGGTTTCGCCACCACCATTGCCACCGACGTGGCCCAGGCCCGCAAGTTCATTGCCGAGGCGCTGCCCCACGTGGTCCTGCTGGACTGGATGTTGCCGGACAGTTCGGGTCTGGTGTTGCTCAGCGAATTGCGCCGCGATCCGCGCACCGCCGCGCTGCCGGTCATCATGCTGACCGCCAAGGGCATGGAAGAAGACAAGGTCAAGGGCTTGAACGAGGGCGCCGATGACTACGTGACCAAGCCCTTTTCACCCAAGGAACTGGTGGCGCGGGTGCAGGCGCTGTTACGCCGCAAGACCCCCGAGATCGGCAGCCAGGTGCTGCGGTATCGCGACATCGGCATCGATGTCGAGCGGCGCGAAGTCTCGGTCGGTGGCCGGCCGGTGACGCTGGACCAGGCCGAATTCAAGCTGCTGCGTTATCTGGTGGCCCACCCGGAACGCATCTTCTCGCGCGCCCAGTTGCTGGACAAGGTGTGGGGTGACCATACCTTCATCGAAGAACGCACGGTGGACGTGCATATCATGCGTCTGCGCAAATCGCTGGGCGATCTCGCGCATTACGTGCAGACGGTGCGTGGCATGGGCTACAAGCTCAGCGGCGAGCAATGATCGCCCTTCAGGTAGTCGGCCTGCGCGGCTGAAGCCGCATCATGAAAAAAGCGATCCACGGATCGCTTTTTTCTTGGCGGCTCCCTCTCGCCAGGCTCAGTCCAGCGGCACGCTGCGATAGCGGTTGACCTCCGAGGCCGACACCCATCCGCCCTGATTACCCCAGCTGTTGAGCACATAGGACAGCACCGCCGCCACCTCGGCATCGCTCAGTTGCGGCCCGAAGGGCGGCATGCCGAAGGGATAGGGATTGCCGGTCGTGGATGGCGGAAAACCGCCATTGAGCACGGTGCGAATCGCATTGAGCGGTTGTGGCCCGGCGATGGCATGGTTGCCCGCCAGCGGCGGATAATCCGGCGCGCTACCCTGGCCCTTGCCGCCATGACAGTCCACGCACAGTGATCCGTAGAGCTTCTGGCCCTGCTTGAGGATGCGTTCGGCCTCCGCCGGCTCCGGGCGCGGTGCGCCGGAGGCGGCCGACTTTTCCGATGAGGGTGCCGGCAGCGTCTTGAGGTAGACGCTGATGGCCGAGATGTCGCTATCGGTCAGATATTGCAGGCTGCGGCCGACGATTTCCGACATGGGTCCCAGCGCCGTACCACGAGGCGACACCCCGGTCTTGAGCAGGGCGGCAATATCGGCCTCGCTCCAGCTTCCCAGCCCCTTTTCACCGCCATGCAGTGGCGGCGCATACCACGCCAGCGCCGGTATCACGCCGCCCTCCAGGGCCAGCGGCGCCAGGCTCGCGCCGAGAGCGTTGCGTGCGCTATGGCAGGCGCTGCAATGGCCGGCGCCCTGGACCAGATAGGCGCCACGGTTCCATTGCGCATCGCGTGCCGGGTCGGGCGTGAAGCTGCCCGGTTTGAAATACAAGGCACGCCACAGCGCCAGCAGCATGCGCTGGTTGTAGGGAAAGCGCAGTGCATGTTCGCGATTGGGCTGATTGACCGGCGGCAGGCTTTGCAGATAGGCGAAGAGGGCATCGCTGTCGTCGCGGCTCATCCGGGCGTAGCTGGTATAGGGGAAGGCCGGATAGAGGAAGCGGCCATCCCGGCCCCGCCCGTGATGCAGCGCGCGCCAGAAATCGTCGCGGCTCCAGTTGCCGATGCCGGTGGACTTGTCCGGCGTGATGTTGCTGGTGTAGAGCGTGCCGAAGGGGCTGGCGATGGCACGTCCGCCGGCATATCCGGCGCCGCCGCGCACGGTGTGGCAGGCCATGCAATTGCCGGCCTGCGCGAGGTATTGGCCCTTGAGCCGCTGCGCCTGCGGATCACTGACCGCAGAGGCCACGCCCGGGTCCTCGCTGCCCAGGCTCTGCCAGGCCACCACGCCAGCCAGGCCCACCAGCGTGCCGGCGGCGCCCAGCAGCAGCCACTTCAGGCCGCGCGTCCAGGGCCGCCTCATGGTGTTGCTCCCATCGTGACGGGCTTCGACACCGCCGGCCCCATGCTGCCGCACTGTGCGGGCAATGGCTTGGGCGGTGCGGCGGCCGGGCGGTAATCCGGTGGAACCGGCTGCGCCGCCAGCCAGCTGCTGGCAGCATTGATGTCTTCCGGGCTCAGGGCGCGGGCGATCTCGCCCATGCAGTCGGGCGCCTTGGCCTTGCGCTCGCCGTTGCGCCAGGCGCCCAGCTGCGCGTTGATGTAATCCTTGGGCAGTCCCAGCAGTCCGGGAATGCCCGGTGCCACCCCGCCCAGGCCATCACCATGGCAGGCGGCGCAGGCGGGCATGCGCTGCGCGGGCTGGCCGGTGGTGACCAGCTGGCGGCCGCGTTCCAGCACCGTTGCGCTGGCCTCGGTGGTGACTGGCGGCGGGTAGGGCGGGTGCTGGGCGGCGAAGAAGATCGCGATCTGCTGGAGATAGTCGTCCGAGAGATTGGCCAGCAGGTAATTCATCATCGGGTAACGACGCTGGCCATCCCGGAAACTCTGCAATTGATGCAGCAGATAGCCTTCCGGCTTGCCGGCGATGCGGGGGTAATAGCCGTCGGCGGTGGCGCGCCCCTCCTTGCCATGGCAGACGGTGCAGGCCGCCATGCGTTCGGCCATGCCCGGAATCGCCCTGGCGTCAGGCGCGGTAGCGGGTGATTGGGCCATGGCCGGTCCACATGCAATCCAGGTCCCCAGTGCGATGGCAGCAATTTTCTTCATATTTGTTATGAGCGGGCGCATCGACCTATTGTAGTGCAAGCCGTCGCGGTGCTTGCGGCTTTGCAAGCCCGGGCGCAGCGGATACAATAGCGGCCTTGCTGCCCCCGTAGCTCAGTGGATAGAGCGATCCCCTCCTAAAGACAATTGGGCAGCGGCTGCCGAAAGGCGCCGCGTGAATGGAGTCAAATTCGGTGAACCCTGACAGCGCCTGGTCGTGACGACCGCGCGGCTGCTGGCAATACCGAGCCAAGCCGGCTTCCGTGAGGACGCCGGAAGGTGTAGAGACTAGACGGCTCCGGTCTAAAGGCCAGTGCATCAATGGCACTGCCCACGATCAAGGTATAGTCCAGACCACAAACAGACTCTGGTGGCGAAAGCCATAGTGGTATGAAGGGATAGGTCACACGTTCGATCCGTGTCGGGGGCACCAGCATAAAAAAAGCGCAGAAGTCATCTTCTGCGCTTTTTCATTTTCTGCCCCATCAGTGTTACATCACCGTGGGGCAGCCTCACTCCGATCCATCATCGGTCAATGGCCCTGGTTGGTGCTGTCCAGGAAGCGGCGCGCATTGTCGCTCTGCGGGCGCGTTCCCGAAGGCGAGGGCGCAGCCCCCGGGGTGCCGGGGGCGCTGCCTGGCACGTTCGGCGCCGGCTGGGCCGTGCCCGGGGCGGCCGGGGTCTGGCTCGGGGTCCAGCCGAAGAAGTTCGAGATCGCATCCACCACCGTCACACCCACATTGGTCACCAGACCGTTGTTGGGAGTGAAGTTGTCGTAGTAGGGCTCGCCATCGATGAAGCGGATGCCATCGGGGGCCGGCTGGTCGAATTGCGGCACGCCCTTCAGGGCCTTGGCCATGTAATCCACCCAGATCGGCAGCGCCAGCTGGGCGCCGAATTCCATGCCACCCAGGCTCTTGGGCTGGTCATACCCCATCCACACCACGGTGGCCAGCGTGCGCTGGTAACCGGCGAACCAGCCATCCACCGCATCGTTGGTGGTACCGGTCTTGCCGGCCAGGTCGGTACGGCCGATGCTGTTGCTGCGTGCGCCGGTGCCGCGCTGGGCCACGGACTTGAGCAGGTTGGTCATCATGTAGCTGTTGCGCTCGGCCACCACCCGTGGTGCGCCGTTGCCGACGATCAGCGGTTCCGCCTTGGACAGCACCTTGCCGCGGGCATCGGTGATCTGCGAGATCAGGTAGGGCTGGATCTTGTAGCCGCCATTGGCGAACACCGAATAGGCCGCCGACAACTGCAACGGATTGGTCTGGCCCGCACCCAGTGCCATGGGCAAATAGGGCGGGACCTTGTCGGCGTCGAAGCCGTAGGTGCCGGTGATGAAGTCCTTGGCGTAAGGCACGCCGATGTAGTCCAGCGTGCGGATGGCCACCAGGTTGACCGACTTCTGCAGGGCCGTGCGCACCGTGATCGGGCCGGCCGGGGTTTCGTCATCCTTGGGTTCCCAGTTCGGCTGGCCGGGGCCGGCAGGGTAGGACACCGGAGCATCATTGACGATGGAGGCGGGCGCAAAACCCTTCTCCAGCGCCGCCGAATAGATGAAGGGCTTGAACGTGGAGCCGGGCTGGCGCCAGGCTTGCGTCACGTGGTTGAAGTTGTTCTGGGTGAAGTCGAAACCGCCCACCAGCGCGCGGATGGCACCGTCCTGCGGCACCACCGACACCAGTGCCGCTTCCACTTGCGGCAACTGCACCACCTGCCAGTTCTGCTTGGCATCCTGCATCACGCGGATCAATGCGCCGGGGCCGATGCGCACGTCCTTCTTGGCCTTTTCCGACAGCGCCGATGCCACGAAACGCAGTGCCTCACCCTTGACGCTGATCTTGTCGCCGTTGCGCAGTACCGCGTCGATCTGCTTGGGGCTGGCAGCCACCACCACGGCGGCCAGGATGTCATCGTTGTCCGGGTGGTCGTCCATCACGTCGTCGATGGCGGAGGCCCGATCCTCCGCGTTCGAGGGCAGCTCGATGGTCTCTTCCGGACCACGGTAGCCATGCCGACGGTCATAGTCCATCACGCCCTTGCGCACGGCCAGGTAGGCGGCCTGCTGGTCGGCGGCATTGACGGTGGTGTAGACGTTGAAGCCCTGGGTATAGGTGTCTTCCTTGTACTGGGCGTACACCATCTGGCGCACCATTTCATTCACATATTCGGCATGTACCGTGTACTGGCTGCCCGGTGCACGCACCTTCAGTTCTTCCTTGGAAGCCTTGTCGTACTGCGCCTGGGTGATGAAGCCCACGTCCAGCATGCGCTGCAGGATGTACTGCTGGCGGATGTGGGCGCGCTTGGGGTTGACGATGGGGTTGTAGGCTGATGGTGCCTTGGGCAGGCCGGCCAGCATGGCGGCTTCGGCCAGGCTGACGTCCTTGAGGTCCTTGCCGAAATAGGTGCGGGCGGCAGCGGCAAAGCCGAAGGCGCGCTGGCCCAGGTAGATCTGGTTCATGTAGACCTCCAGGATCTGGTCCTTGGTCAGGGCATGTTCGATCTTGTTGGCCAGCAGCACTTCATAGAGCTTGCGGGAGAAGGTCTTTTCTTTGGTCAGGAAGACATTGCGCGCCACCTGCATGGTGATGGTGCTGGCCCCCTGCGAGGCGCTGCCGCGCAGCACGTCGGTCACCAGGGCGCGGGCGATGCCGATCCAGTCGATGCCGCCGTGCTCATAGAAGCGATAGTCCTCAATGGCCAGCACGGCGTTCTTCATGTCGGCCGGGATGTCGTCCAGCTTGACCAGGCTGCGCTTTTCTTCACCGAATTCGCCCAGCAAGACCTTGTCTTCGGACCAGATGCGCAGCGGGACCTTGGGCCGGTAATCGGTGATCAGGTCCAGCGAGGGCAGGCGCGGGTTGATGAAGATCAGGGCGTAGACCACCAGCAGCGCGCCGGCGATGCCGAGACCCAGGATGGACAGACCGATGAACTTGGCGATATTGGGATTGAGGAAGCCGCGCTGGCGGCGCAGCGGGTCCGGCAAAGTTGGAAGAGGCATGGGATGAGTGTGAATCGGGATGCGCTATCTTACAGCATCGGGCCACCAGCCCGGCGGACCGGCCGCCGGCAATGCTTTACGAGTTGTAACATCGACCGTTTTCGACGTTGTAATTCGAGAGAATTTTGTTATTTTCCAGAAATACCGTTGCCGTAGTGACAATCGGGGCCGACTACCCGAGGGCCGCTGGCATTTGGTGGCGTCTTTGGGACAGCAGGACGGCGTCAGCGCGCTTAAATCAGCATTTCGTCGGCGCAGTCGGTACAATGCCGCTCTTTCGCCGTTGGTTCTCCTTGGTTCTCTTTTTCAGGCGACTTCGCATCCATCCTGCGCGGCCCAGGCCGTCGCATTCACGCAGATCACGCTACTCACGCTATGGCAGTCATTTCCCTCTCCGACGCACAACTGGCCTTCGGCCACGTCGCGCTCCTCGATCACGCCGAATTCTCGCTGGAGACCGGCGAACGCATTGGCCTGATCGGCCGCAACGGCACCGGCAAGTCTTCGCTCCTGAAGATCATCGCCGGCCGCTCGAAGCTGGACGATGGCCTGCTAGTGATGCAGCAGAACCTGAAGATCGCCTATGTCGACCAGGAGCCGCATTTCCCGGAAGAGATGACGGTGTTCGATGCCGTGGCCTCGGGCCTGGGCGAGCTGCCGGCCCTGCTGGCCGAATATGAAGCCATCACCGGCCAGTTCGGCGGCGACAACGACGATGCCCTGCTGGAGCGCATGCACCAGATCCAGACCGTGCTGGATGCGGCTGACGCCTGGTCCATCGGCAACAAGGTCGAGACCACGCTGGACAAGCTGAACCTGAACCGCGAGGCACGCATCGGCGAACTCTCCGGCGGCATGAAGAAACGCGTGGCCCTGGCCTGCGGCCTGGTGGGCAACCCCGACGTGCTGCTGCTGGACGAGCCGACCAACCACCTGGACTTTGGCTCCATCCTGTGGCTGGAAGGCCTGTTGCGCGACTTCAAGGGCAGCATCCTCTTCATCACCCACGACCGTAGTTTCCTGGACAACGTCTCGACCCGCATCATCGAACTGGATCGCGGCAAGATCCTGTCCTTCCCCGGCAACTTCAGCACCTACCAGGGGCGCAAGGCCGAGCTGCTGGCCAATGAGGAAGTGGAAAATGCCAAGTTCGACAAGTTCCTGGCCCAGGAAGAGGTCTGGATCCGCAAGGGCGTGCAGGCCCGCCGTACCCGCGATGAAGGGCGCGTGCGACGTCTGGAAGCGCTGCGCGTGCAGCGCAGCGAGCGGCGCGACCGGCAGGGGCAGGTCAAGCTGGAAGTGGGCACCGGCGAACGTTCCGGCAAGATCGTGGCGGAACTGGAAAACGTCAACAAGGCCTACGGTCCCAAGACCATCGTGCGCGATTTCAGCACCATCCTCATGCGTGGTGACAAGGTCGGCCTGATCGGCCAGAACGGCGCCGGCAAGACCACGCTGCTCAAGCTGATCCTGGGCGAGGAAGCGCCTGACAGCGGCACCGTCAAGCAGGGGACCAAGATGCAGGTCGCCTATTTCGATCAGATGCGCGCGCAACTGAATGAAGAAACCACGCTGGCTGACACGATTGCCCCGGGCAGCGACTGGGTCGAGGTCAACGGCCAGCGCAAGCACGTGATGACCTATCTGTCGGACTTCCTGTTCGCGCCGGAACGCGCCCGCTCGCCGGTGCGTACGCTCTCCGGTGGTGAACGCAACCGCCTGCTGCTGGCGCGCCTGTTCGCCAAGCCGGCCAATGTGCTGGTGCTGGACGAACCGACCAACGACCTCGACATCGATACCCTGGAACTGCTGGAAGAACTGCTGGAAGAATATCCGGGGACGGTGTTTCTGGTCAGCCACGACCGCATGTTCCTGGACAACGTCGTGACCCAGGTGATCGCCGCCGAGGGCAATGGCGTCTGGCGTGAATACGTGGGGGGCTATTCTGACTGGGAGCGCCAGCGTCCGACCACGCAGGCGGCCTCCAAGGCTGGCGCAAAGGCGGCGGACAAGTCAGCAGACAGTGGCGAGGTCAAGGCCGAATCGACCATGGCGGCACCGGTGGCTGCGCCCGCAGCCAAGAAGAAGCTGAGCTACAAGGAACAGCGTGAGCTGGAAGAACTGCCCAAGCGCATCGCCGCACTGGAAGCGGAGCAGAAGCAGATTTCCGAGAAGCTGGCCGACCCCGACCTCTACAAGAAAAGTGCCGATGACGCCGTCAAGCTGAACCAGCGTTTCGCCGAGATCGACGAAGAACTGCTGGTCAGCCTGGAGCGCTGGGAAGAGATCGAAGGCAAGAAGTAAGCGCCCTCAGCCTGCGCAGGCCGCTCAGTTCGGCTTGCGCAAGGCTTCGCGCAGGTCGGGCAGCATCTCGCGCAGATTGGGCGCGTCCTCGGCATAGGGGCGCAGGGCCAGGTAGGCTTCCAGATCTTCCAGCGCGGCCTGGGCCATGCCCAGATTGGCGAAGGCCAGTCCCCGGTCGCGCTTTTCGGTGACTTCTTCGGGCAGCAGGATCACCAGGCGTTCCTGCACGTCCAGCACCTGTTGCCAGCGCTGGCTTTCCATAAAGATGGCTTTCAGGTTGCGCAGCATGCGCGCCAGGATTTCGCGTGGATGAGCCGCCCGCAGATAGGCCGCCAGGGGCAGCTCGTCGCCGAACTCTTCTTCCGGCTGATGGGCCAGGAAAGGCTCCAGACGCTCTTCCAGTTCTTCCCGCGACAGGCTGGAACCATTCATGGGGTCCAGCACGATTTCACCCGACTGTACCGATAACTTCATCAGGAAGTGGCCAGGGAATGAAACCCCCTTCATGTCCAGCCCGATCTGCTGGGCCAGTTCGATATAGACCACCGCCAGCGAGATCGGGATGCCGCGCCGGGTCGAGATGACGCGGTGGATGTAGCTGTTGTCGGGGTCGTAGTAATTGTTGACGTTGCCGGCGAAGGCCATTTCCTGGAAGAAGAACTGGTTCAGCATGCGCAACTTCTGGATTTGCGATGCATCAGGAGGAAGTCGCTGCCTGAGCTTGAGCGCCAGGGTGTCGAGCGCCATTTCCTCTTCAGCGAAATCCATTTCGGGATAGAAATCCTGTCCCAACGTCAGGGCGGATTCGAACAAGGGAATCGAATCGTCCTGGCGCACCAGCGAAGCAAAATAGTCGAGGGAGGTGAGCGTCATGACACCCATGCTATCAAAATATTGCGCGCTGCGTCAGGTCTGCCTGGAGGGGAGTGAAATTTGTTGTTTCACTCCACCGCTTTCTTTTGCGGAAGCGACAGGAAGGCTGGTTCAGAGGCTCAGCGGCGCGCGATCCGCTTGAATTCGCGCAGCCGGAAACCCATCGCAAACAGCGGTCCGAAGTAGGCAGCCGCACAGACCACCAGTACCAGCATCAGCGCCCCGATGCGCAGCAGCGGGTGGGCGCGCAGGGCGACCCAGTCGAAGTGGCCGGCGATCCACAAGGCCACTCCGGCCATCACCAGCAAGGCCGCGCACAGTCGCACCAGGAACAGGCCCCAGCCCGGTCGCGGCACGTAGATCTGACGCCGGCGCAGGCCGATGAACAGGCACAGCGCGTTGAGACAGGCGCCCAGCCCGATCGACAGCGCCAGGCCGGCATGGGCGAAGATCGGCACAAACAGGCTGTTCATGGCCTGGGTGGCGATGAGCACGCCCACGGCGATGATCACCGGGGTGCGGATATCCTGCTTGGCATAGAAGCCGGGCGCCAGGATCTTGACCAAAATCAGTCCGATCAGGCCCACGCCATAGGCCACCAGCGCGTGGCCGACCATGGTGACGGAAAGCGCATCGAAACGTCCGTAGTGGAACAGGGTGGCGGTCAGCGGTTCGGAGAGCGTGGCCAGTCCTACCGCGGCCGGCATGGCCAGCATGAAGGTCAGCCGCAGGCCCCAGTCCAGCAGGGCCGAGTATTCCTCCATGTCCTGCGCGGCGTGGGCGTTGGACAGGCTGGGCAGCAGGATGGTCCCCAGGGCGACGCCCAGCAGGGCGGTGGGGAATTCCATCAGGCGGTCGGCATAGGTCAACCAGGAGACGCTGCCGTGCTCCAGGCGGGAGGCGATGTTGGTATTGATCATCAGGCTGATCTGCGCGGCCGAGACGGCAAAGACGGCCGGCCCCATTTTCTTCAACACCCGTTTGACGCCCTCGTCGCGCAACCCGAGCATGGGATTCCAGTACAGGCGCGGCAGCATGCCGATCTTCACCAGTGCCGGCACCTGGATGGCCACCTGCAGCACGCCGCCCACCAGCACGGCGAAGGCCATGGCGTAGATGGGCTGCTCCATGAAGGGCGCCACGAACAGCGAGGCCACGATGAAGGCCACGTTGAGCAGCACCGAGGTCACGGCCGGGATCTTGAATTCCTTCCAGGTGTTGAGGATGCCCCCGGCCAGCGCCACGAAGGCCATGAAGCCGATGTAGGGAAACATGATGCGGGTCATCAGCACCGAGGCGTGGAAGGCGTCCGGGTTGTATTGCAGACCGGTGGCGATGAAATAGACCACGAAGGGGGTGGCCACGATGCCGGCCACGCAGGTGATGAGCATCACCCACATCAGGGCGGTGGCGACGTGGTCGATCAGGTGCCTGGTTTCTTCGATGCCGCGGCGGTTCTTGTATTCGGCCAGGATCGGTACGAAGGCCTGCGAGAACGCGCCTTCGGCGAACAGCCGGCGCAGCAGGTTGGGAATGCGGAAGGCGATGTTGAAGGCGTCGGTGTAGGCGGAGGCGCCGAAGGCACGGGCAAACAGGATTTCCCGGACCAGTCCGGTGATGCGTGACAGCATCGTCATGCCGGAAATGGCGGCTAGCGTTTTATGCAAGTTCATGGAGCGGCATTATAGCGGGGGCCTTGCGGCGGCGGCCGCAATCGCGGCCCTGGTTCCGCTGCGTCTGCGGGTCTGGACCGGCGATGCGCAGCGGGTGCAGGTAGAGTCGCCGGGTGGATGGCAGGTTCGATGCTGGATGACAATTTCTTTACGGCAATTCGGCCATCGCTGAACCTGCATGCCGGCCGATGCAGGGCTGTTTACGGCAGTTCAGCGACAGAAGAGGACAAGTTGATTGCCTTGTCGGGTGAATCTGGTTATAATCCGATGCTTTACAGAATTTGGCATCGCGAGTCCT
This sequence comes from Herbaspirillum sp. BH-1, assembly GCF_002870055.1. NCBI lineage: Bacteria > Pseudomonadati > Pseudomonadota > Betaproteobacteria > Burkholderiales > Oxalobacteraceae > Herbaspirillum > Herbaspirillum sp. BH-1. The sequence goes on from NZ_PKOI01000001.1 coordinate 275,863, forward strand.
CGGGGTTTGCGGCGCAAACGACTCTCGATTTAGGATAATTTTCATGGCAAATACCGCACAGGCACGTAAGCGTGCTCGTCAAGCAGTCAAGCAAAACGCTCACAACTCGAGCCAGCGCTCGACCCTGCGCACCGCAATCAAGGCAGTTCGCAAGGCCATCGCCGCCGGCGACAAGGCTGCAGCAACCTCCGTGTTCCAATCTTCCGTGTCGACCATCGACAGCATCGCCGACAAGAAGATCATCCACAAGAACAAGGCTGCTCGCCACAAGAGCCGTCTGGCTGCTGCACTGAAGGCCCTGGCTGCTTAATTGCTGCATGGCTTGAGCTGAAGCGCGGTTCACCCGCTTCAGACTGCAGTACAAGAAAACCGCTTGCTTGCAAGCGGTTTTTTGCGTTTTCGGCGCACATTTTGCTGCGCTTCGGGGTATTGATCGGCGTTTTCCCGGCGCTGGATCTAGCCGGTTTCCACTGGCCGGCCTACCCGGAAGCGGCCGGCCAGCAGCCTTGCTTCCAGGAACCGCCCAGCCGGCTTACTGGGGCAGGCCTTCGATCTTGGCGCCGGGCTTGATGTTCTTTTGCTTGAACCAGCCCTTGTTCATCTCCAGCGCATAGACTGCTGCGCGTTTCGCACAATGCGAATCCAGGGTCTGTTCCTTCATTTCCTCGATGTTGATGATGACGCCTTTTTCATCCATGAAGGCCACCGACAGGGGAATCAGCGTATTTTTCATCCACATGCAGACTCCCGCCGGCTGACCGAACAGGAACAGCATGCCTTCGTTGTCGCCCATCTTGTCGCGGAACATCAGGCCTTGCTCGCGCTCGGCTTCGGACTGCGCCACTTCGGCCTTGATCAGGTGGATGCCGATGTTGAGCTGAGTGGTGGGGAACTTGCGGACTGGCGTCTGGGCGCTGGCAGCGGTACTGGCGAGGCAGCCGATGGCCAGTACGGCAGCGGCGGCGAGGCGCAAGAGGGCGGGGCGGAAAAGTGAAGATTGGCGCATGTTCAATATCTATCGTGGGTCAGGTCGGACGAAGAGCAGGCAGCATAGCAGGTGCCGGGCCGGATGCGACAGTGGATGAGCAGGCAGCCGGCAAAAGCGTGCGGGCATGAAAAAAGGCAGGACCAGCCTGCCTTTTCTTGATGCGGACGCTAATTACTTAGCTTCAGCTGCCTTCTTTGCCTTCTTGGCCTTTTTGGCCTTCTTGGCCTTCTTTGCCTTCGGAGCAGCGGCTTCAGCCTTCGGCGCTTCCGGAGCGGCCGGAGCTTGTGCGAAAGCAGCAGTGGCGAACAGACCAGCGATCAGAGCGGCGATCAATTTTTTCATTTTGCGTCCTTCAATTCAACATGTTAGGGATGTGAGGCAAACGATGATTCGTGCGAATCAATGCCAATAACGGCGGGCGCGGATGAAGGTTGACACTGATTTTGATCTTTTTTACGAGGATTGATGAAGAATCATGCACTCTGCCACAATAAAATGTTGTCAGAGTGATCATTGTTTTGGGCCCTGGACCGTTCAGGACGGCTTATCCAGCGCTGCCGGATCGACCTCGCGCCATTCGCCGGGCATCAGGGGATGACTCGCCAGCGAGAATGGCCCGATCGCGATGCGCACCAGGCGCAGCGTCGGCAAGCCGACGGCAGCCGTCATCCGGCGCACCTGGCGGTTCTTGCCTTCGCTGATGGTCAGTGCGATCCAGCTGGTCGGCTGGTTCTGGCGCTGGCGGATCGGTGGTGTGCGCGGCCACAGCCAGGGCGGTTCCTGGATCAGCCGGGCCTGGCTTTGCTGGGTCACGAAATCGCCCAGGTCCAGCGGGTTGCTCAAGCGTTGCAGCGCCTCCGGGCTGGCCTGGCCTTCCACCTGGGCCAGATAGGTCTTGGGCTGCTTGCGCCGGGGATGGGCAATGGCATGTTGCAGCTTGCCGTCGTCGGTGAGCAGGAGCAGGCCCTCGCTGTCGGCGTCCAGCCGGCCGGCGGGATAGACATTGGGAATATCGATGTAGTCGGCCAGGGTCTGGCGTTCGGGGTGGGCCGAGAACTGGCTCATCACCTGGAAAGGTTTGTTGAATAAGATCAGAGGCATGCGCTAGTGTCGCAAAAACATGGCATTCCGTAAAATCCTGATGCTTAATCGACCACGAATGTCCTATATCTTATATAAGACTTTGCGTGCATTCCGGAATTTCCCCGACTCAAACCGTGGAAATCTCTTAAAATTCCCCGCTTGTATGACAATCCAAGCAATGGTGACCTGCTGGTCGCTGGTCCGGATTGCCGCTGATGCCTTCTATCCCTTCTATCGCCACCGCCTCAACCGTCGGAGACCACGATGTCGTACCAACATATCCAAGTGCCTGCTGAAGGGCGCAAGATCACCGCCAACGCCGATGACACCCTCAATGTCCCCAATAACCCCATCATCCCCTTCATCATGGGCGATGGCGTGGGCGTGGATGTGACGCCGGTGATGCTCAAGGTGGTCGATGCCGCCGTGGAAAAGGCCTACGGTGGCGCGCGCAAGATCCACTGGATGGAAATCTACGCCGGCGAAAAGTCGACCCGGCTGTATGGTCCCGATGTCTGGCTGCCGGATGAGACCCTGGATGTGCTCAAGGAATACCTGGTCTCGATCAAGGGACCCCTGTCTACGCCGGTCGGCGGCGGTATCCGCTCGCTCAACGTGACCATGCGTCAGCAGCTGGACCTGTATGTCTGCCTGCGCCCGGTGCGTTACTTCAAGGGCGTGCCTTCGCCGCTGCGCGAGCCGGAGAAGACCGACATGGTGATCTTCCGCGAGAACTCCGAGGATATCTACGCCGGCATCGAATGGCAGGCCGGCACGCCCGAAGTGAAGAAACTGATCGACCTGCTGACCCGCGAGATGGGCGTCAAGAAGCTGCGCTTCCCGGAGACCTCTGCGCTGGGCATCAAGCCGGTCTCGCGCGAAGGTACCGAGCGCCTGGTGCGCAAGGCGATCCAGTACGCCATCGATCACGACAAGCCCTCGGTCACCCTCGTCCACAAGGGCAATATCATGAAATACACCGAAGGGGCCTTCCGTGACTGGGGCTATGCCCTGGCGGGCCGCGAATTCGGTGCCGAGCTGATCGACGATGGCCCGTGGATGCGCCTGAAGAATCCCAAGACCGGTCGCCAGATCGTGATCAAGGATGCGATCACCGATGCCTTCTTCCAGCAGGTGCTGATGCGCCCGGCGGAATACAGCGTCATTGCCACCATGAACCTGAACGGGGACTACATCTCCGACGCCGTGGCGGCCCAGGTCGGCGGCATCGGCATCGCGCCGGGTGCCAACATGTCCGACTCCGTGGCCGTGTTCGAAGCCACCCACGGGACCGCGCCCAAGTACGCCGGCAAGGACTACGTGAACCCCGGCTCCAGCATTCTCTCGGCAGAAATGATGCTGCGCCACATGGGCTGGATCGAAGCGGCCGAACTGATCGTGACCGCGATGCAGAAATCGGTCTCTGCCAAGCGCGTGACCTATGATTTCGCCCGTCTGCTGGAAGGCGCGACCCAGGTTTCGTGCTCCGGCTTCGGCGAAGCCATGATCGAAAACATGTAAGGCCGTCAGACTGCTTCCGGCAGAGGTCCGGATTGCGAAGATGACGAAAAAACAACAGCCGGCAATGTCCGGCTGTTTGTTTTTTGGAAGAAGGGGAAGGGTGATAACGCCGCCACGCGGATTGCACCAGCTGCGCGCCCAATGAAAAAAGCCCCGCAATGCAGGGCTTTTAAGAGCATACCGGGGTTTAAGCGGCGTTCTGGATGTTCGATGCTTGCTTGCCTTTGGGGCCTTGCGTAACGTCAAACTGGACTTTTTGACCTTCTTTCAGGGTCTTGAAGCCGTTCATCTGGATTGCGGAGAAGTGAGCGAACAGATCTTCGCCGCCGTCATCCGGAGTGATAAAGCCAAAGCCTTTGGAATCATTGAACCACTTGACAGTACCTGTTGCCATAAAAGCATCTTTCAAATATTAACTATCACACGAGCCGTCAAAGCAAGAAGCATCGCGCGTCACGCAGCCCCCCTTAAACCGTGCCCCCTTCGCATCGACCAGTTGTTACATTTGGTAACTACTAATCAATGAATTTGCATTGTTCTCGGTCGAAATCCAAAAGTCAAGCAGTTTTCATCTCAAAGTTTATGGGCTTGTTTGGGAGATAGCGCAGGATCCCCTTGATTTAGGATAAATCATCGTCATCTGCGCAAGGTCCGGAAAACAAGTAATATCTATCTCATCTAGAGGTTACGAGATCATTGTGCGTTGCACAGCTTTTGATGGTCCAATAAACGCATGGCAACCAAGCACGTAAATGATGGCGGTACAGTCCTGGAACGGCAGGAGGCCAAACTCAAGCCGCCCGCGATGTACCAGGTTTTTTTGTTGAACGATGACTATACGCCGATGGAATTCGTCGTCGCAGTCATCCAGCAGTATTTCAACAAGGACCGTGAAACCGCGACGCAGATCATGCTCAAGGTTCACCGCGATGGGAAGGGAATGTGTGGTGTGTATCCCAAAGATATCGCATCCACTAAAGTGGAACTCGTTTTAACCCACGCTCGAAAGGCAGGGCACCCCCTGCAATGCGTGATGGAGGAAGCATGATTGCGCAGGAACTCGAAGTCAGTTTGCATATGGCCTTTGTCGAAGCCAGACAATCGCGTCATGAATTCATTACCGTGGAGCACTTGCTGCTGGCGTTGCTGGACAACCCGTCGGCCGCCGAAGTGTTGCGCGCCTGCTCGGTGAACATTGACGATCTGCGCAAGACGCTGACCAATTTCATCACCGACAATACCCCCACGGTACCCGGTACCAACGAAGTGGACACCCAGCCCACGCTGGGCTTCCAGCGCGTGATCCAGCGCGCCATCATGCACGTGCAGTCGGCGTCCAATGGCAAGAAGGAAGTCACCGGCGCCAACGTGCTGGTGGCCATCTTCGGCGAGAAGGATTCGCACGCGGTGTACTACCTGCACCAGCAGGGCGTGACTCGCCTGGATGTGGTCAATTTCATTTCGCACGGTGTGCGCAAGGACCAGCAGGCCGATCCGCAGAAGGCTCCGGAAGGTGCCGAGGACGTGCAGGCCGAAGGCCAGCAGAAGGAAAGCCCGCTCGACCAGTTCACCCAGAACCTGAACAAGGCCGCTGCCGAAGGCAAGATCGATCCGCTGATCGGCCGCGATTCCGAGGTCGAGCGCGTGATCCAGACCCTGTGCCGTCGCCGCAAGAACAACCCGCTGCTGGTGGGCGAAGCCGGCGTGGGCAAGACCGCCATCGCCGAAGGCCTGGCCTGGCGTGTCACGCAAGGCGATGTGCCGGAGATCTTGAAGAACGCCGTCGTTTACTCTCTGGACATGGGCGCGCTGCTGGCCGGCACCAAGTATCGCGGTGACTTCGAACAACGTCTGAAGGCAGTGTTGAAGCAGTTGAAGGACAGCCCCAACGGCATCCTCTTCATCGACGAAATCCACACCATCATCGGCGCCGGTTCGGCCTCGGGTGGTACGCTGGATGCGTCCAACCTGTTGAAGCCGGCGCTCTCCAGCGGTCAGTTGAAGTGCATCGGTGCGACCACCTATACCGAGTTCCGTGGCGTCTTCGAGAAGGATCACGCGCTGTCGCGTCGCTTCCAGAAGATCGATGTGAACGAACCGACCGTGGAACAGACCGTGCAGATCCTGCGTGGCCTGAAGTCCAAGTTCGAGGAACACCACGGCGTGAAGTATTCCGCTTCGGCGCTGACTTCGGCAGCCGAGCTGGCAGCCCGCTTCATCAATGATCGTCACCTGCCCGACAAGGCCATCGACGTCATCGACGAAGCTGGTGCGGCACAGCGCATCCTGCCCAAGTCCAAGCAGAAGAAGACCATCGGCAAGCCGGAGATCGAGGAAATCATTTCCAAGATCGCCCGCATCCCGCCGCAGTCCGTGAACCAGGATGATCGCGCCAAGCTGCAGACCATTGATCGCGACCTGAAGAACGTCGTCTTCGGTCAGGACCCGGCCATCGAAGCGCTGTCGTCGGCCATCAAGATGGCCCGTGCCGGCCTGGGCAAGACCGACAAGCCGATCGGCTCCTTCCTGTTCTCCGGTCCGACCGGCGTGGGCAAGACCGAAGTGGCCAAGCAACTGGCCTTCATCCTCGGTATCGAGCTGGTGCGTTTCGACATGTCCGAATACATGGAGCGTCATGCCGTGAGCCGTCTGATCGGCGCGCCCCCGGGTTATGTCGGCTTTGACCAGGGCGGCCTGCTGACCGAGGCTGTCAACAAGAAGCCGCATGCCGTGCTGCTGCTGGACGAAATCGAAAAGGCGCACCCCGACATCTTCAACATCCTGTTGCAGGTGATGGATCATGGCACGCTGACCGACAACAACGGCCGCAAGACCGACTTCCGCAACGTGATCATCATCATGACCACCAACGCGGGTGCCGAGAGCCTGCAGAAGCGCACCATCGGCTTCACCGAGAAGAAGGAAGCCGGCGACGAGATGGCGGACATCAAGCGCATGTTCACGCCCGAGTTCCGCAACCGTCTGGATGCCATCATCAGCTTCCGCCCGCTGGACGAGGAAATCATTCTGCGCGTGGTCGACAAGTTCCTCATGCAACTGGAAGAGCAGCTGCACGAGAAGAAGGTGGAAGCCGTCTTCTCCGACAGCCTGCGCAAGTTCCTGGGCAAGAAGGGCTTCGATCCGCTGATGGGCGCACGCCCGATGTCGCGCCTGATCCAGGACCTGATCCGCAAGGCGCTGGCCGACGAGCTGCTGTTCGGCAAGCTGGTCAGTGGCGGTCGCGTGACGGTGGAGATGGACGACAAGGAGCAGATCAAGCTCGAATTCCCCGAGGGCGACGATTCGTCCCCGCCGGAAGAGCCGCAGGAAAAGCTCGAAGTCGAATAAGCCTCAGCCAGTCAATCAGCAAGCCAACAAGGCCGCTCCGGGAAACCGGAGTGGCCTTTTGTTTTTGGGGCAGGGCGCTTGCGATACCCGCGTCCACACAACAAGATACGCACAACAAAAAACGGCGCGGTCTTCACCGCGCCGCTTCAGGGCAAATCTCAGAGCAAACCTCAGGCCAAAGAGGCGTGATCAGAAGGCTCAGGGTAGCAGTGGCTTGCCCGCTTCCTGCTTGGCCTTCACGATCTGCGTGACCTTGTCGATCATCGACAGACGATAGGTGGTCGCCGGGTGCAAGGCCGTATAGCCATTCGGCACGCTGGCCGGATACTGCTCGGCCAGGCGCTTCCAGAAGGCCGGCACATTGTCGATGCTGTAGCCGGCGCGTGCCAGCAGGTACAGCGACAGGGTATCGGCCGCTGCATCCAGATCCTGCGGATAGACGCGGATGCCGGCCGTACCGGCGGTGGTGGTCGGGTCCGGATGCGGCAGCAGCAGGTTGTCGATCACCTCCGCGATGGTCGACACCATGCGTTGGCGGATCGCATGGCCGAGGATGTTGTGCGCCATGTCCTTGGCGATCAGATAGGCCAGTTCATCATCTGAACGGGTGAACTTGAGCATGCCCCGGGTGATCAGCACGCGGCGACCATCGGCATAGGTGTTGACGTTGTCGGCATTGCCCAGCTCGATGCTGAAGGCGCAGGCGTAGGTCAGCGGCACGTTGAGCGTGCTGTTCTGGCCGTTGCGTTGCACGCCCAGCGCGATCGGCGCCTGCTTGACCACCAGCGGGCTCAGCAGCACGGCGGCCTGGCGTTCGGCATCGGTGCCCTGCGGCATCGGCTTGCCTGCCACCGACATCAGGAAGTCACCACGCTGGATGCCCGCCTTTTCCGCTCCACTGCCGGGCAGCACGCCGGTAACCTGCAGGCGGTCGTCATAGCCCAGGCTGCGGGCGGTTTCAGCGTATTCGATCGGGAAGGAATACTTGTTCTTGGCGGTAAATCCCAGCAGGTTGCGGGCGTTGCCGCGGCATAGTTGTGCGTTGCTGGTCAGCAGCGGGGCGGCCACGCGATAGAGGCGATCCTGCTGGGCGATCAGTTCACGCAGTTGCGCTTGTTGGGGATTGTCGGCGACCGGCTTGGGTGCCTGGGTCACTACCGTCGGCTTGGCGGGGGCGCTGGCCGGCGCGGTGCCGGGTTCCTGGGTGGCGCAGGCGGCCAGGATGGCCAGCGGCGCCAGGGTGGCGAGGGTTCTTATCTTCTGCCACGCGGGCAGGGGGGGTACGAGCATGCGGTTCTCCATCAATAGGGGCCTGCTGGGTCCGGGGTGTCCCGGACAGGCCAGATGACCCATGGGGCATAGGACAGGCTCATCCTTGTCACGGTTCCTTGTCGCTTTGTACTGTGGCGTAGGACGGCCGCTGGCGCCGCAGCCAGCGGCAGGGACGATTCAGGACTTGCCGGTGCTGCCGAAGCCGCCTTCGCCGCGCTCGGTTTCGGTGGAGAACTTGTCCACCATGCTCAAGGCCACCTGTACCACCGGCTGGAACATCAACTGGGCAATCCGGTCGCCCGGCTGCACGACGTAGTCTTCCTGGCCCGAATTGGCCAGGATCACGGCGATTTCACCGTGGTAATCGGCATCGACGACGCCGATGCCTTGTGCCACATGCAGCCCGTGCTTGAGCGAAAGGCCCGACCGCGAGGCCACGATGGCCACCAGCGAGGGATCCATCATGTTGATGGCCAGGCCGGTCTTGATCAGTTCGCGGCTACCGGCGCGCAGGGTGATCGGGGCTTCGATGCAGGCTCGCAGGTCCAGTGCGGCGGAGCCATCGGTGGCATAGCTGGGAACAGGGATCTGTTCGCCGAGAAGGGGGTTGACGATACGGGCTTCGATTCGACGATGCATATTTCTTCACGGGTGATGGAATGACAAGAATGCGCGCCAGGCTGGCGGCGTGCATCACCTAAGGCCGCAATTCTAGCAACTTCCATCTTGGAATGGATGTTTCTTGCCGCCCTGGCGCGAAGCGGCGATTGCCGCGCGAGCCCGTTGGTTCGGACATCCTTGGTGCACTGCAATGTCCGATCGAGGTGCAATCGCGCCAATGTCGGGCCGGATGCCATGGACGGCAGCGTCTTGGCTGGGCGGGCAAAATATCCCTGATCGGCTGCAAGCGCATGGCCCATGCGGCTTGCGGCGTCCTGTTGCCACCTCTGGCACAGTTTCTGCTCATGACCTTAGGCAAGATTATGCATTATGCATAATCAATGTCGCCATGCCGCTGACACGCGGCATGCGGGTCATCTTCCGTGCCATCCATGCCATTCAAGCAGTCTTCAGGAGCAGGAGCCCATGTCGGACCACCGTCTAGAAGTCGACAATCTGAGCCACGCCTTCATCAAGGCCAACGGCGAAGAAATCCGGATATTCCAGAACCTTCAATTCAATGTCGGCAAAGGTGAGATCGTCGCCATCGTCGGTCGCAGCGGGGCCGGCAAGAGTACGCTCTTCAACCTCATCTCCGGCCTGCTCAAGCCGACCGCCGGTCGCATCGTGCTGCAGCCGCGCGAGGATGGCCGCGCCGGCAGCATTGCCTACATGTTGCAGAAAGACTTGCTGCTGCCCTGGCGCACCATCCTCGACAACGCCGTGTTGGGCATCGAGTTGCAGCGCGATGTCACCGAGGCCGACCGTGAGCGCGCCCGCGCCATGCTCAAGCGCTACGGCCTGGACACCGTGGCGCAGTCCTATCCACATGCGCTCTCAGGCGGGATGAAGCAGCGCGTGGCCTTGTGTCGCACGCTGCTGGCCGATCCCACCGTGGTGCTGCTGGACGAACCCTTCTCCGCGCTCGACTACGAGACCCGCCTGATGCTGGAAAACGATGTCATCAGCCTCACGCGCAGCGAAGGCACCAGCGTCATCCTGGTGACCCACGACATCGACGAAGCCATCGCCATGAGCCAGCGGGTGGTGGTGCTCGGTGGACGTCCGGCGCAGATCATGCGCGAGCAGCACATTGTGCTCACGGTGGAGGGCAGCGATGGCCTGCGCGACGCCGTCAGCGCCCGGGGCGCGCCGGAATTCCCGCACTACCACAAAGAGATCTGGAACGCCCTGCGTGCCAGTGACGTCGCCCACGCCAGCACCTGAGGAGAGAGTGATGAAATCCAAAGACGGCAGCGCCACCGCCATCGTCGCCACCTTGCTGGTGGTGGCCGTCATCGTGTGGCAGATGGCGGCCCAGTCCAATCTGATCAACGGTCAGCTGCTGGGCTCACCGGCGGGCATCTACAAGTCCGCCGTGATCGGCCTGAGCCAGGGACAACTGCTCTACGACACCTGGGTCACGCTGGTAGAGACCCTGCTGGGCCTGTTGCTGGGCAGCGGCCTGGGCATCGCACTGGGGCTGGCGCTGTGGTTCTATCCGCGTACTTCGGCCATCGTCGAGCAGTTCTCCATCCTGCTCAACAGCATTCCCAAGATCGCGCTGGGGCCCTTGATCATCATCTGGTTCGGCTCGGGCATGGTCTCCAAGATCTGGCTGGCGGGGATCTCCACCTTTGCGGTGGCCATCATCTCTTCCTGCGCCGCCGCCCAGGAGGTCGACAAGGATCTCCTGAACCTGTTCAAGTCCTTCAAGGCCCAGCGCGCCAAGGTGTTCAAGAAGCTGATCCTGCCGGCGTCGGTGCCGTGGATCTTTTCCATCCTGCGCATCAACATCGGCTTCGCCCTGATCGGGGCGGTCGTGGGCGAATTCATCGCCTCCGAAAGCGGACTCGGGCATGCGGTCTTCGTGGCCGGCTCGCTGTTTGACCTCAATACCGTCTGGCTGGGCGTGATCATCCTCACGCTCATGGCGGCCTTACTCACCTGGCTGGTAAAACTGACTGAAGAAAGGGTAATTTCATGGAAAGGCGAACAATGAAGTCCATCCGCAAGGCAAGCGCAGCCGCACTGCTGTGCATCGGCTGTTTCGGGAGCAGCGTCGCGATGGCCGCCGAGAAGGCGGTGATCTACCAGGCCTTCCAGTCCATCCAGTATCTCCCCCTGTATGTCGCCATGGGCGAAGGACTGTTCGCCAAGCGCGGTCTGGAAGTGCAGAAGGTGACCGCCGGCGGGGGCGCCCAGGGTGTGGCGGCGGTCATTGGCGGTCATGCCGATTTCTCGCTGCAAGACCCGATGACGGCCGTGCTGGCCAATCTCAAGGGGGCGTCGTTGACCAATGTGGCCATGGTAGTGGCGGGCGTGCCGGTGTGGACGGTCGCGCCGGCCAATTCACCGATCAACTCCCTGGCCGACTTCAAGGACCGGACCATTTCCACCGCCATCCCGCCGTCGACCTCGACCTACCTGCTGCAGAACCTGCTCAAGGAAAAGGGCCTCAGTTCGGTCAAGCTCAATACGGTGGCCATCGGTACCGAGATTTCGCCGGTAGCCGCCGGCCGAGCCGATGCGGCGACGCTCTACCAGCCGCAGGTGGAGCAGGCGCTGGCCAACGGCTACAAGATCGTGCATGACTTCGCCAAGCAGTACAACGGTGTCTACGCCTTTTCCACGATTGATACCCTCAAGTCCACGGTGGAGAAAAAGCCGCAAATGGTGCAAAGCTTCGTTGCCGGTATCGCCGATGCGGAAAAGCTGATGCAGTCCAATCCGGAGGTGGCCTACAAGGTCGCCATCGCCGAGTTCCCGCAACTGGACCCGACGGTGGTACGCGCTGCCGTCAAACGCCTGCTGGAGCAGAAGGTCTACCCGGCCACCCCCGTCATCTCGCGTGAAGCCTTCCAGGCCGGTCTGGATCTGCAGATTGCCATCGGCAACGTCAAGCCCGGGCAGGTCACCTACGAGAGCGCGGTCGACAACAGCTTCGCCGAAAAGACCACCAAGCCTTAAGATCTCCATGTGCCGCGCCGTGCATCCTGCCCCCGGGCTTCGGATGCACGGCAGCCAGCCGGTCGCGCAATGGCAGGTGATTGCGCACTGGATTGGCAGCACGGCACCGCCACCCAGCAGCAGAGGAAGACGATCATGACCACAGAAGCGACGCAGACCGCACCCGCATCCGTACCCGCATTCGCGCCCGACCCCAGTCCTCTGGCCACCGCCGTGGCGGCCGCCGACCATCTCGACGAGCGGCTCCGGGCCTTCGTCTGGCGCCCGGAGAGCTATCCCGCAACCCAGAACACCAGCGGGCCGCTGGCCGGCATCCCGGTGGCAGTCAAGGACCTCATCGATACCGCCGACATGCCCACCGCCTATGGTTCGGCGATCTTCGCCGGCCACCAACCCGCCGCCGATGCCTGGATCGTGGCCCGGCTGCGCCAGGCCGGCGCCATCATCTTCGGCAAGACCGTGACCACCGAATTCGCCTGGCGTGATCCCGGCGCCACCGTCAACCCCTGGCATCCGGGCTACACCCCCGGAGGTTCCTCCAGTGGCTCGGCGGCGGCAGTGGGCGCGGGCATCGTCGACATCGCCCTGGGCACGCAGACGGTCGGCTCCGTCATCCGCCCGGCCGCCTATTGCGGCGCCTATGGCTACAAGCCGACCTTTGGCCGCATTCCCACCGAGGGTACGCACAAGCTCGCCCCCTCACTGGATCACCTGGGTTTCATCACCTCCAGCCTCTACTGGTCGGCGGTCATGCATGCCGTGATCGTGCGCGACGGCGCCATTGCACCGCCCGTCTCGGCGAGCGCTTTCCATGCCGGCGTCAAACCGGCCCGTGTCGGGATCTATCGCAGTTCGCGCTGGGCGCAGGTACAGGGTGACGTCCAGCAGAATGTCGACGGCGTCATCCGGCGCCTGGAAAGGCTAGGCGTTGCCTGCGTACCGGTGGAATTGCCCGTCGACCTGGTCGAGATGCATGCCCTGATCAACGAGATCCTGGCCTATGAAGCGCGGGCCGCCCTGCTGGACGATATCCGCGGCAAGGAGGACCTGGCCGGTCCCAATATCCGCGCGCTCATCGAGGCCGGTGCCGCCATCAGCGATGCGCGCTACGAAGAGCTGTGCGCGCAGCTGGCCAGCCTCAGGGCCGAGCGTGATCGCGTCTTTGACGGGCTCGATGCGATCCTGACCCTGCCTTCGCCGACCACCGCCTTGCCGGGGCTGGACAAGACCGGCGATGCGATCTTCTGCACTCCGGCGACCTTGCTGGGCTTGCCGGCGGTGACCTTGCCGTCGGGGTATTCGTCCGACTTCCTGCCCTTCGGCGTGCAACTGATCGGCCCTGGCGACCAGGACCTGGCCTTGCTGCAGCACGCCCAATGGATCAGCACGATCCTGCCCACGATCCGGCCGGCGCAGCGGATGGAGAACTGAGCCGGCCGGCGGGCGGAGCCGGCGCAAGGGCGCGCTTGCACCGGCCTGCCGGGCAGGCCACAATGAGGCTTCCCCCTCCTGCAGCCCGCCGCAGGGGGCGTGCCGTCCAGCTCAACGTGCTCATGTCAAAAGCCTTCAAAACCATAGAGCAGCAGGTCCTAAGCCAGCTGCGCAACGATATCCTGCGCGGCAACTATCGCCCCGGTGACAAGTTGCGCCAGGACGATGTCGCGCGCCGCTTCGAAGTCAGCACCACGCCCGTGCGCGAGGCCTTCAGGGGCTTGCGTTCGGAGGGGCTGGTGACCATCGATGCCAACAAGGGCGTGGTGGTCAAGGGACTCTCGGTACAGGACGTGGCCGAGATCTATGAACTGCGCATCGTGCTGGAGCCGCTGCTGGCACGCAAGTCGGTCGCCTCGATCCGGCCCGATGCCCTGGAGGCGGCCACCGCGCTGCACGAGCAGATGTGCCGGGCCGACGACCCCCATGCCTGGGCGGCGCTGAACTGCGATTTCCATGATCACCTCATGCGCAGTGAACAGGGATCACGCCTGTACGAGATGGTCCGTAACCTGTTGCTGGTGGCCGCCCCTTATGTCTCGCTGTCGATCTACCTGCTGCCGCAGATCCAGCTGACCGACAATGAAGAACACGCGCAGATCCTGCAAGGCTACCGGCAGCGCGATGCGGCCCTGGTCGAACAGATCGTGCGCCAGCATCTGCAGCAGACGCTGGAGGCGATCCAGGACTCGGTCAACGAAGAGACCTTGGGCAGCGCGTTTCGCTAATCTGGCGATTGCGCCATGCGGCGCGCAATCTCGCGGATCAGCTGGCGTGCCAGGGTTTGCTTGTCGGCGCGCGGCAGGGCGCTGTGGCCCTGGTCGTCGAACAGCATCAGGGAGTTGTCGTCACGGCCGAAGGTCTGGTGGCCGATATTGCCGACCAGCAGCGGGATGTTCTTCCTGATCCGCTTGGCCGTGCCGTATTGTTCCAGGTTCTCCGATTCGGCCGCAAAGCCCACGCAATAGGGGCGTTGGGGCAGGGCGGCGACGGTGGCGAGGATGTCGGGGTTCTGCACGAATTGCAGTTCTGGCGTGTCCTGCTCGTTCTGTTTCTTCAGCTTCTGCGTGCTGGCATTGGCCACGCGCCAGTCGGCCACCGCCGCCACCGCCACGAACAGGTCTTGCCCTGTCACATTGCCCATCACCGCATCGTGCATCTGCTGTGCCGTCTGCACGTCCACGCGACGCACGCCATAGGGTGTCTCCAATGCCGTCGGGCCGGATACCAGCGTCACTTCCGCGCCCGCTTCGCGTGCCGCCCGGGCGATCGCATAGCCCATCTTGCCCGAGGACAGGTTGGTGATGCCACGCACCGGGTCGATGGGTTCGAAGGTCGGGCCGGCCGTCAGCAGCACGCGGCGGCCCGCCAGCAGCTTGGGCTGGAAGGCGGCGATGATCTCCTCCAGCAGTTGCATCGGTTCCAGCATGCGCCCTTCACCGACTTCGCCACAGGCCTGTGCGCCGGCATCGGGGCCGAGCAGCAGGATGCCGTCTTCTCTGATCTGGCGCACATTGCGCTGGGTCGCCGGGTTCTGCCACATCTCCACGTTCATGGCCGGTGCCACCATCAGGGGCAGCCGTGCCGGACGCGCCACGCACAGCGTCGAGAGCAGGTCGTCACAGGCGCCATGGGCCAGCTTGGAGATGAAGTCGGTGGAGCAGGGCACGATCACCACCGCATCGGCATCACGGGTGAGGTTGATGTGCGGCATGTTGTTGTCCATGCGCGCATCCCACTGGTCGGTATAGACCGGGTTGCCGGTCAGCGCCTGCATGGTCACGGCGGTCATGAAATGGGTGGCCGCCTCGGTCATCACCACATGCACCGACGCTCCGGCGCGGCCAAGTTCGCGCGCCAGCATCGCGGCCTTGTAGCAGGCCACGCCGCCGGTCAGGCCCAGTACGATTTTCTTGCCAGCCAGTTCCATTGCTTGCTCCCTTGCGCCAGGTGGCGCGCCGCAGGTGGGTTGCCGTTCTTGTCGTTCTTACTTCCGGGAGACCCGGCGCAGTTCATCCACCACGAACAATACCGCACCCACGCAGATCGCACTGTCGGCGATGTTGAAGGCCGGCCAGTGCCAGTTGCCGACATAGACGTCGAGGAAGTCGATCACGTGTCCATAGACCACGCGATCGATCACGTTGCCGATGGCGCCGCCCAGGATCAGCGCCAGCGCCCAGCAGAACATGCGCTGGCCCGGATGCTTGCGCAGCAGGTGGATGATGAACACCGCCGCGCCGATGCCGATGGCGGTGAAGAGGTAACGCTGCCAGCCACCGCTGGCGGCCAGGAAGCTGAAGGCCGCGCCCTTGTTATAGACCAGCACCAGGTTGAAGAAACCGGTCACCGGCAGCGATTCGCCGTAGTGGAACAGTTTCAGGATGGTGATCTTGGAGAGCTGGTCCAGCAGCAGCACGATGGTAGCGATGCCCAGCCAGGGCAGCAGGCCCTGGCTGGAAGAGGACGAGGCGGAAGAGGAGGAGCGCTTTTTGGTTGCCATGGATGTTCTTGTTTGAGTGCGCTGCCCGCTGCGCAGAGTGCAGCGGGCAGCTTGCAAGGCCGTCCTGCTTGGATCAGGCGATCAGGCGATCAGGTCATCAGGCGAAGCGACGCTTCTCGCCCTGGCCGAACAGGTTGCTGACGCAGCGGCCGCACAGGCCGGGATGCTCGGGATGAGACCCGACATCGGCGCGATAGTGCCAGCAACGTTCACATTTCTGTTGGGTCGAGGGCGTGACCACCACGCCTTCTTCCTCGGCGCTGGCTACGCGGGTCACGCTGGCTGCGGAGGTGATGAGCACGAACTTGAGGTCTTCACCCAGGCTCTCCAGCAGGTCGGCCTTCTCGCCCGACACCTTCAGTTCCACCTCGGCCTGCAGGGAAGAACCGATGCTGCCGGCGATACGCACTTCTTCCAGCTGCTTGGTGACGGCGGCGCGCACTTCGTGCAGCACTGCGAACTTGGCCAGCAGGGCTTCGGCATCGCCCACTTCCGGCAGGGCGTAGTAGGTCTGCGAGAAAATGGTCTCGCCGCTGGCCTCGAAGGCTTCCTTGCCGGCAAAGAAGCTCCAGGCTTCTTCGGCGGTGAAGGACAGGATCGGTGCCATCAGGCGCAGCAGCGACTGGCTGATGTGCCAGACAGCGGTCTGGGCCGAACGTCGCGCCGCCGAATCCACGCCGCTGGTGTAGAGGCGGTCCTTGAGGATGTCCAGATAGAAGCCGCCCAGGTCTTCCGAGCAGTACATCTGCAGCTTGGCCACCACCGGGTGGAATTCATAGGTCTCGAAGTGCGCCAGGACCTCAGCTTGCAGGCGCGCCATGTTGGCGATGGCGTAACGGTCGATCTCCAGCAGCTCGGCCACCGGCACGGCGTGCTGCGCCGGGTCGAAGTCGGCCGTGTTGGCCAGCAGGAAGCGCAGGGTATTGCGGATGCGGCGATAGGCTTCCACCACGCGCTTCAGGATTTCGTCCGAGATCGACAGTTCGCCCGAGTAGTCGGTCGAGGCCACCCACAGGCGCAGGATTTCCGCGCCCAGCGAGTCCGAGACCTTCTGCGGGGCCACCACGTTGCCCTTGGACTTGGACATCTTCTTGCCCTCGCCATCGACCACGAAGCCGTGCGTGAGCAGGGCCTTGTAGGGCGCGCGGCCATTCAACATGGACGAGGTCAGGAGCGACGAGTGGAACCAGCCACGATGCTGGTCCGAGCCTTCCAGGTACAGGTCGGCCGGGAACTGCGACTGCTGGCGGTGCGAACCACGCAGCACGGTCTGGTGGGTGGTGCCGGAGTCGAACCAGACATCCAGCGTGTCGCGGTTCTTGACGTAGTGCTCGGCATCCTCGCCCAGCAGTTCCTTGGGGTCCAGCGCCTGCCAGGCTTCGATGCCGCTCTTCTCGATGCGCTGGGCGACCTGTTCGATCAGCTCCGGCGTACGCGGATGCAGCTCGCCCGTTTCCTTGTGCACGAAGAAGGCCATCGGCACGCCCCACTGGCGCTGGCGCGACAGGGTCCAGTCCGGACGGTTGGCGATCATGCCGTGCAGGCGTGCCTTGCCCCAGCCGGGGAAGAAGGCCGTGTCCTCGATGCCTTGCAGCGCGGTCTGGCGCAGGCTGGGGCCGCCATCCTTGGGCGTGTTGTCCATGCTGGCGAACCACTGCGAGGTGGCGCGGTAGACGATGGGGGTCTTGTGGCGCCAGCAATGCATGTAGCTGTGGTCGAACATGACCAGCTTGAACAGCGAACCCACTTCTTCCAGCTTGGCGCAGATCGGCTTGGAGGCTTCCCAGATGCTCAGGCCGGCGAACAGCGGCAGCCAGGACGCATAGCGACCATCGCCCATGACCGGGTTGAGGATGTCGTCATCCTTCATCCCGTGCGCCTTGCAGGAGATGAAGTCTTCGATACCGTAGGCCGGCGCCGAGTGGACGATGCCGGTACCGCTGTCGGCGGTCACGTATTCACCCAGGTAGACCGGCGAGAGGCGGTCGTAGCCGGCATCGGCCTTGGCCAGCGGATGGTGGAAGCGGATCAGCGAGAGCTTCTCGCCGGTGGTGGTGGCGATGATCTTGCCTTCCAGGCCGAAGCGCTGCAGGCAGGATTCGACCAGGTCCTTGGCCAGGATCAGCAGCGTGGCTTCGCCGTTGCGGCTGGTCTCGACCAGCGCGTATTCGAATTCCGGGTGGACGTTGAGCGCCTGGTTGGACGGGATGGTCCAGGGCGTGGTGGTCCAGATGACGATGTAGCCGTGGCGGGTCGGCAGGTCGGCCAGGCCGAAGGCGGTGGCCAGCTTGTCGTGTTCGGCGAAGGGGAAGCCGACATCGATGGCCGGGTCGCGCTTGTCCTGGTATTCCACTTCCGCCTCGGCCAGGGCCGAGCCGCAATCGAAGCACCAGTTCACGGGCTTCAAGCCACGATAGACATAGCCCTTCTCCAGGATCGTGCCGAGCGCGCGCAGCTCATCGGCTTCGTTGGAGAAGTTCATGGTCTTGTACGGGTTGTCCCATTCACCCAGCACGCCCAGGCGGATGAAGTCGGCCTTCTGGCGCTCGATCTGCTCGCCGGCGTAGGCACGCGCCTTGGCCTGCACTTCGGCCACCGGCAGGTTCTTGCCGAACTGCTTCTCGATCTGGATTTCGATGGGCATGCCGTGGCAATCCCAGCCCGGCACGTATTGCGCGTCGAAGCCGGCCATGTTGCGGGCCTTGACGATCATGTCCTTCAAGATCTTGTTGACGGCGTGGCCGATGTGGATGTCGCCGTTGGCATACGGCGGACCGTCATGCAGGATGAACTTGGGACGGCCGGCCGACGCCTTGCGGATACGTTCGTAGACCTTCTTCTCCTGCCACTGCTTGACCCATTGCGGCTCGCGCTTGGCCAGGTCGCCGCGCATGGGGAAGGCGGTCTCGGTCATGTTGACCGGGTATTTGGAGGGCGCCTTGCCGGCTTTTTCCGGTTTGCCGGGCTTGGCGGAATTGTCGTTGCTGGACATGAGAAAGCTTTCCTTGGATGCAGTTTGATTCTGGCGCCGGGCGTGCTGACATGCGCGCTGGCGAAATGCGGATGGGGCGGCTGGACGACGGCGGAAGCGCTGCTCCGGCCATCGCCCAGCGTTCAAATTCGGTCGGTGGCCGAGACGGCGAAGCCGGCGTTCTCGCGGAACCAGGCGCGGGCATGGTCGACGTCGCGGGCGATGGCGGTGGTCAGTGTGGGCAGGTCCACGTACTTTTCCTCGTCGCGCAGCTTCTGCAGGAACTCGACCCGCACCAGCTTGCCGTAGCAATCGCCCTGGAAGTCCAGCAGGTGGGTTTCCAGCAGGACCCGCCCGCTGTCATCCACGGTCGGACGCACGCCCAGGCTGGCCACGGCCGGCAGCGCTTGTTCGGCCAGGCCATGTACCTGTACCACGAAGATGCCCGACAGCGCCGGACGCTTGTGGCCCACGCGCATGTTCAGGGTGGGGAAGCCGATGGTGCGGCCCAGTTTCTTGCCATGGACCACGCGCCCGCTGATGGCGTAGGGGTGGCCCAGCAACTGGCGCGACAGGTCGAAGTCGCCCTCGGCCAGTGCCGCCCGCACGACGGAAGAAGAGATACGCACACCGGCATTGGTCACCGTCGGCAGGGCATGGACCTCGAAGCCATGCCGGCGGCCGGCCTCGATCAGGGTGTCCAGGGTACCGGCGCGGCGCGCGCCGAAGCAGAAGTCGTCGCCCACCATCAGCCAGCGCACATGCAGGCCCTGTACCAGGATCTTCTCGATGAAGTCCTGCGGGGAGAGCGCGGCGAAGTGGCTGCCGAAATGCTCCACGACCACGCGGTCGATGCCGGAGTCGGCCAGCGATTGCAGCTTGTCGCGCAGGTTGGCGATGCGCGCCGGGGTGCGTTCAGGGGTGCCGGCCAGTTGGGCGAAGAATTCACGCGGATGCGGTTCGAAGGTCATCACCGCCGCGTCCAGGCCCAGTTTGCCGGCGGCCTCGCGCACGCGTGCCAGCAGGGCCTGGTGGCCCAGATGCACGCCGTCGAAATTGCCGATGGTCAGCGCGCACGGGGCGCGCGATTCGGCTGTGGGAAGTCCGCGAAATACCTTCATTGAGCCGCTGGAGAGATGCGCTGTTACAAAAGCCTTCCATTATAAATGGTTTCGGAGGCTTTCCCTGATTTGGTGGCGGGATCGGGGCGATCAAGCACCTGCCTGCGCATCTCAGGAAGGTTTTTTCACATTTCTCAATGGAAATATTGCTTTTCGTGCATGCCTGGCAAGTCTTATTTCGGCCTGGCCAAGTTCAGCGCAGGGCCGGCACCGCTTCCGGCTCCTGCAACTGGCGCGCCTCGGCCAGCATCCAGATGGTGATCTTGCGCACCTCCAGCTTGCTCTGGGTGATGTGGGCGCGCAGCAGGATCTGCGCCTCGGTGGCGCGGCGCTTGGCCACCAGCTGCAGGATCTTGCCGTGTTCCTCGTAGGTGGCGTCGACGCGCTTCTTCTTGAGGAAGTCCAGGCGGCGCACGATGCGGATCTTTTCGGTGACCTCGGTATGGACCCGGGTCATCTCGTGGTTGCCGGCGGCGGCCACCAGGTTGGTATGGAAGGCTTCATCCAGTTCGGCCACCTGCACCGCGTCGGCGAGCCGGTCTTCCGGCTGCACCAGCCAGATCGCGTTCAGCTGCTCCAGGCCGGCGCCGGGCTCTTCCTGGCTGCACAGCTTTTCCAGCGCCGCCATCTCCAGCACGATGCGCAGGTCGTAGAGATTGTCGAGCCGGTCGAAATCGATGGGGCAGACCTTCCAGCCGCGCCGGAAACCCACCTCCAGATAGCCCTCGCGCTGTAGCCGGAACAGCGCATCCCGTAGCGGCGTGCGCGAGACGCCCTGGCGCTGCGCCATCTCGGTCTCGGTGAAATTGTCGCCGGGCAGCAGGCGGAAGCTGAAGATGTCGTCCTTGATCCGGTGATAGACCTGTTCGGCGAGCGGATTGGCAACGGTGACGGTCATGGCGCGGGCATTCTGGTGTTCTCGGGAGACGGTCTCATGCCATCAGGCTGACGTGGGCGGCGACGATGCGCCAGCCTTCTTCCATGCGGACCCAGGTCTGCATCTGACGGCCGATCCGGTCGGACGTGTGGTCCGTGAATTCGGTGGAGACGGTAGCATAGTCGGTGCCGAAGGTAGTGACAACGGTACGCTGCAGCTTGCGCGAGGCCGGTACCGGGGTGCAGGTCTTGCGGTACTGGCGGATCGCTTCGCCACCCAGCAGCACCTCGCCCACGCCATAGCGCACGGTCTGCGGCGCATACCAGAACCAGCGGTCCAGGGTGGGGATGTCATTGACCAGCAAGGCGTATTCGTAATCGGTGAAGGCCTGTTCCACCTCGGCCACCACATGGGGCAGGTTCACTTGCATCATGGATTTTCTCCTGTGTAGGCAGCCACGCCGGCCTGCAGTTGCGCCAGCGGGGTACGCCAGCCGACGATGCCGCCCTGCGCCGTCAGCATCTCCAGCGTGATGCGATGGAAGTCGGGGAAGTAGCTGGCGCAGGCATCCTCGATCACCAGGCATTCATAGCCACGGTCATTGGCCTCGCGCATCGAGGTCTGCACGCAGACTTCGGTGGTCACGCCGGCCACCAGCAGGTGGGTGATGCGACGCTCCTGCAGTTGTGCATGCAGGTCGGTGGCGTAGAAGGCGCCCTTGCCGGGTTTGTCGATGACCAGTTCGCCCTCCACCGGGGCCAGTTGCGGCAGGATCTGGTTGCCCGGCTCGCCTTGCACCAGGATGCGGCCCATCGGCCCGACATCGCCGATGCCCAGCGTCGGATTGCCGCGCAGGCGCTTGGAGCGCGGGCAATCCGACAAGTCCGGCAGGTGCGATTCGCGGGTATGCACCACCAGCATGCCGGCCTCGCGTGCCAGCTGCAGCAGCGCCGCCACGGTCGGCACGATGGCCGCCAGCGGCCGCACGTCATTGCCGAGGGCGCTGCCGAAGCCGCCTTCCTCGATGAAGTCGCGCTGCATGTCGATCACCACCAGCGCCGTGCTGCGCGGGTGGAACTGGTAAGGGTAGGGCGTGGCGTCGATACGGATCATGCGGCCTCGGCGTGAGTGGGTTGTTCGGAGTGGCCCGCCATCCAGCGGCCCAGCGCGGCGCGGTCGGCGCCCCGGGTGGCGACGTCCTGCGCCACATGCACGATGCGGCCCTCGGTCATCACCAGGATGCGGTCGGACAGCTCCAGCAATTCGTCCAGGTCTTCGCTCACCAGCAACACCGCTGCTCCGCGTGCGCGGGCCTGCAGCAGGCGGGCGTGGATGTCGGCCACCGAGGCAAAGTCCAGGCCGAACACCGGGTTGGCCACGATCAGTACATTGGGCGCCGTGGCGTCGTCGCCGTGATTGGCATCGCCAGCGGCCGCATGCTCGCCCAGTTCGCGGGCCAGCACGGCGCGCTGCACGTTGCCACCGGAGAGCGTGCCGATGGCGCGTTCGGGCAATGGCGGCTTGACGTTGAAGGCGCTGATGAGCGATTGCGCCTGGCGCTTCATGGCGGCCCGGTCGATGCGCCAGCCACCGCGCATGAAGGGAGCGACGTCGAAGTTGCGCAGCGCCATGTTCTCGGCCACGCTCATGCCGGGGATGCAGGCATTGCGCAGCGGTTCTTCCGGCAACGCGAACACGCGCAGGCGGCGCATCTCGGCACGGGTGGCGGCGTAGGGCGCGCCGGCTACGTAGATCTCGCCCTGCAGGTGACGGCGCTGGCCCAGCAGGGCTTCCACCAGTTCCTTCTGGCCATTGCCGGAGATGCCGGCCAGCCCCACGATCTCGCCCTGCCTGACCTGCAACGACAAAGCGCGCACCGCCGCCACGCCACGATCATTGTTGACCGTGAGATCGCGCACTTCCAGTCCCACCGGCGCCTGCGCCGGCACCGCAGGGCGTGCCACCTGCGCCTTTTCCTGGCGGGCATGGCCCATCATCCAGTGCGCCAGCTCGTCCGGGCTGGTATCGGCCACGCGGGCGCTGCCCACCAGCCGGCCCTTGCGCAGCACGGTGACATCGTCCGCATAGGCGCTCACTTCGTGGAACTTGTGGGTGATCATCAGCACCGTCAGTTCCTGCTGGCGGGTCAGCGCGTGCATCAGGCCCAGCACTTCGTCGGCCTCCTGGGGCGTGAGCACCGAGGTCGGCTCATCCAGGATCAGGAAGCGACGCCGCAGATAGAGTTGTTTGAGGATTTCCAGCTTCTGTTTTTCGCCGGCCGACAGGCTGCTCACCGCCCGGTCCAGCGCCAGCCGGAAGGGCATGCGCGCCATGAATTCTTCCAGTGCTGCGCGCTCGCTGCCCCAGCGGATGCGCCAGGGCAGGTCGCCCCGCGCCAGCAGCAGGTTTTCAGCCACGTTCAGGCTGGGCGCCA
The DNA here is from genome assembly GCF_002870055.1 of Herbaspirillum sp. BH-1. Lineage (NCBI taxonomy): Bacteria > Pseudomonadati > Pseudomonadota > Betaproteobacteria > Burkholderiales > Oxalobacteraceae > Herbaspirillum > Herbaspirillum sp. BH-1. The sequence continues at coordinate 299,102 of NZ_PKOI01000001.1, forward strand.
GCGTGAAGTGCTGATAGACCATGCCGATGCCCAACTGGCTGGGCGTGCGCGCGCCACGGATGTCCACCTCGCGCCGGTCCGCCATGACGCTGCCCTGGTCGAGCGGGCTATACCCCACCAGACCCTTGACCAGCGTGCTCTTGCCGGCGCCGTTCTCCCCCAGCAGGGCATGGATGGTGCCGGCGCGAATCTTCAGCGACACCTCGTCCAGCGCCCGGAAGCTGCCGAAGGACTTGCCGGCGCCGAGGATTTCCAGCTCGAGCGCGTGCATGATCAGGCCCCGATCACATCGATCAGCGCAGCCGAATCCGAGACCGCACCGAAGACGCCACCCTGCATCTTGATCATCGACAGCGCTGCCAGGTGGTTGTTGTGGTCGGTGGCGCCACAGCAGTCGGAGAGCATCACGCATTCGAAGCCACGGTCATTGGCCTCGCGCATGGTGGTGTGGACGCAGACATCGGTGGTGATGCCGGTCAGCACGATGTTGCGGATGCCGCGGGTGTGCAGGATCATTTCCAGGTCGGTGGCGCAGAAGGAGCCTTTGCCGGGTTTGTCGATGATGATCTCGCCGGCGATGGGCGCCAGTTCCGGGATGATTTCCCAGCCCGGCTCGCCGCGCACCAGGATGCGGCCGCAGGGACCGGCGTCGCCGATGCCCACGCCGTTGGTGCCGATCTGGCGTGAGCGCCAGCGCTTGTTGGCGGGCAGGTCGGAGAGGTCGGGGCGGTGGCCTTCGCGGGTGTGGATGATGGTGTAGCCACCGGCGCGCATGGCGGCCAGCACGCGCTTGATCGGCTCGATCGGCGCGCGCGTGAGCGAGAGGTCGTAACCCATCTTGTCGACGTAACCGCCGATGCCGCAGAAATCGGTCTGCATGTCGATGACGATGAGTGCGGTATTGGCCGGGGTCAGGGCGCCATCGTAGGGCCAGGCGTAGGGTTCGGCCTTGATGAAGAGTTCGGGCATGGTGGCTCCTAGCTTGATTATCGGGATTGTCGGGATTGTCGGAATTATCGGGTCAGGCTCAGTTCGCCCGGGGCGCTGGAGAGCGTGCGGTCGGGACGGCAGGTGAGGATCATGATCAAGAGCGTCAGCGCATAGGGCGCGGCATTGAAGAGGTAGTAGCCGGAAGTCACGCCCACCGCCTGCAGCGCCGGGCCCAGCGCGCCGGCCGCACCGAACAGCAGTGCCGCCAGCAGGCAGCGCCAGGGCTGCCAGCGCGCGAAGATCACCAGCGCCACCGCCATCAGGCCCTGGCCGCTGGAGAGACCTTCGTTCCAGCTGCCGGGGTAGTACAGCGAGAGATAGGCACCGCCCACCGCTGCCAGGAAGCCGCCTGCGGCGGTGGCGGCGATACGCGTGCCGGTCAGGCGATAACCCAGGGCGCGGGCGGTTTCGGCATGGTCGCCCACCAGCCGCAGCGCCAGCCCCCAGCGCGTGGCCGACAGACCCCATTGCAGCAGCAGGGCCAGCGCCACGCCGACGAAGAACAGCGCATTGATCTGCAGGGCGTGGTGCAGCCGCTCATTGCTGCTCCAGGCGCCCAGGTCGATGGAAGGCAGCATCGGCGCCTGCGGCTGGATGAAGGGCTTGCCCAGGAAGAAGGCCAGGCCGGTGCCCAGCAGCATCAAGGCAATGCCGAAGGCGATGTCGTTGACCCGTGGCAGCGAGCACACCACCCCGTGCAGCACCCCCAGCAGCAAGCCCGAGCAGCCCGCCGCCAGCACTCCCAGCCAGGCCGAGCCGGTGTAGAAAGAGGCCGCATAGCCGGTCATGGCGCCGCAGACCAGGATGCCTTCCAGCCCCAGGTTCACGCGTCCGCCTTTTTCGGTCAGGCATTCGCCCAGGCTGACGAAGAGGAAGGGTGTGCCGACCCGGATCGCCCCGGCGAACAGCGCCAGCAGCAGGGTCGCATAGTCGAAGTCATGCATGGCGGGACTCCTTGCTCGGGAGGGTTGGCGCCGCCTGCTGCCAGCGCAGCTTCAGGGCGGCCAGGCGGCCGGTGATGGATTCCCAGGCCAGCAGGTTGCAGAACAGCAGGCCCTGCAGCACCAGCGTGGTAGCGTCGGGCAGGTCCAGTCGGCGTTGCAGCAGGCTGCCGCTGGCTTCCACGCCACCGATGACGATTGCGCAGACAATGATGGCCAGCGGATTCTGGCGCGCCGCGAAGGCCACCAGGATGCCCGAGAAGCCATAGCCGGCCAGCAGCGCACTGGTGGCGCTGCCTTGCACGGCGCTGACCTCGAACATGCCCGCCAGTCCGGCCGCCGCGCCCCCCAGCGCGCAGGCCGTGAGCACCAGCCGATTGACCGACAGCCCCACTAGCCGCGCCGTGCGCACATTGCCGCCCACTACGCCCATGGCAAAGCCGGACACGCTATGGCGCAGGAAGACCCAGGCCGCGATACAGGCGATGGCGCCCCAGGCCAGGCCCCAATGCACTTCCAGCCCCGGCAGCGAACCCACCAGGTAGGGATCCGGCAAGGGCAGGGTGGAGGGCTTGTTCAGGCTGGCCGGGTCGCGCAGCGGGCCTTCCACCAGATGCTTGAACACCGCCACCGCGAGATAGGACAGCAACAGGCTGGAGATCGTCTCGTTGACACCGCGCCACTGGCGCAGCCCACCGCACAGGGCGATCCACAGGCCACCGGCCAGCATGGCGGCTACCGCCATGAGCACCAGCATCACCAGCGCCGGCAGGCCGGGCAGCAGTTGCGGCATCACCGCCGCCGCCAGCCCGCCCAGCGCCAGCGCGCCCTCGCCACCGATGACGATTAGGCCCACCCGCGCCGGCAAGGCCACGCACAGGGCAGTCAGCAGCAGGGGCGCGGCACGTTGCAAGGTGTTCTGCCAGGCGAACAGGGTGCCGAAGGCACCCTGGTAGATCAGCAGGCAGGCATCGCCCGCCGGCTTGCCTTGCACCAGCAGGAACAGCACGAACAACAGCAGCGTGCCGGCCAGGGCGCACAAGGTCGGCAGGGCCGGCGCCACGCCATTGAGCAGGGCCGACCGCAGCCTGCGCCAGGGCGAGGCCGTCGGTCCGGTCGGCGCAGCCACGCCGGGAGCGGGGAGGGTAGTCATGGTGCCGTCCTGCGTGCTCGCGTCAGACCTGGCCGACCACACCGGCCACCAGGTAATTCATCTTCTCCAGCGCCACATCGGTCTGGACCTGGGTGGTGCCGGCCGGGATCACGGTATTGCCCTTGTTGTCCTTGATCGGTCCCTTGAAGATCTGGAACTTGCCGGCCAGCATCTGGGCCTTGATGTCGTCCGCCTTCTTCTTGGCCGGAGCGCTCACGGCTGCGCCATAGGGCGACATCTTCACGAAGTTGTCCTTCAGGCCGCCGCGCAGGAAGTTGATCATGGGCTTGCCTTCCAGCGTGGCCTTGACGATCTCGGTATAGGGCGTGGCCCAGTTCCACTCGGCGCCGGTGAGATAACCCTTGGGCGCCAGCGAAGCCTGGCTGGCGTGATAGCCGGTGGTCATGATGCCGCGCTTCTCGGCGGTCTCGACGATCACCTTGGGGCCGTCGACGTGGCAGGTGATGACGTCGCAACCCTGGTCGATGAGGCTGTTGGCGGCTTCGGCTTCCTTCACCGGCAGCGACCAGTCACCGGTGAAGATGACGTGGCAGGTGATGGAAGGATCGACCGACTGCGCGCCCAGGGTGAAGGCGTTGATGTTGCGCAGTACCTGCGGAATGGGCTTGGCGGCGATGAAGGCCAGCTTCTTGCTCTTGCTCATGTGGCCGGCCACTACGCCGGAGAGGTATTCGCATTCCTCGATGTAGCCGAAGAAGCTGCCCACGTTCATCGGGTGCTTGCCGGCGGTCCACAGGCCGCCACAGTGGGCGATGCGCACCTTGGGATATTTCTCGGCGATCTTCAGGACATGCGGGTCGAAGTAGCCGAAGGAGGTGGGGAACAGCAGGGTGGCGCCATCCTGCTGGATCATGGCTTCCATGGTCTTTTGCACGGCCACGGTCTCGGGGACCTTTTCTTCTTCGATCACCTTCACGCCCGGCATCTTCTTGATGATGGCGGCAGCTTGCGCATGCGACTGGTTGTAGCCGAAGTCATCGCGCGCGCCGACATAGATGAAGCCCACGGTCAAGGGGCCTGCGGCCAGCAGATCAAGCGGGAAGGCTGCGCCCAGGGCGGCGGCTCCGGACAGTTTCAGAAAATCGCGGCGGTTTTTCATGTTGTTGCGCTCCAGTCAGAACGTGGGTGGTTGGGAATGGCAATATCGCTCGGGGTAATTTGCGGTGCCTGCTGTCAACACTGACTGCGGCCTGACTACTGGCCGCTACTCAGGACGAACGGGAGTCACGGCGCCCTTTCTCGAAACAATCGTCTTCTTACATTGCTCAGGACAGCGCCAGCGTTCCCGGCGCCTGCATCCGCGCCGGTTTGCGCACTTCGCGCTGGAAGATTTCCATGGACAGCTTCTTGGCCGCGATGAAGCCCGCCTGCGACAGCGTCTCCACCGTGCGCGGTCGCGCATCCTGGTAATGCAAGATGTCTGCCACCGCCGTCGGGCGCTTGGTCAGCAGCAGGATCTGGTCGGCCAGATAGACCGCTTCTTCCAGGTCGTGCGAGACCAGGACCATGGTGGTGCCGGTCTGCATGAAGACCTGCTGCAGCTTTTCGCGGATGAACAGCGTCATCTCGAAATCCAGTGCCGAGAAGGGTTCGTCCAGGAACAGCACTTCCGGCCCCGGCGCCAGGGCGCGCATGATGGAGGCGGTCTGCTGCTGGCCGCCGGACAGTTCGTAGGGATAGCGCATGAGGTCGAACTTGACGTCGAAGGACGCCACCAGTTCATCGACCCGGTGCTTGATCTCGGCCTTGGACTTGCCTTCCAGCTTCAGGGGATAGGCGATGTTGTCGATGGTGCGCAGCCAGGGGAACATGGCATCGCGGTAGTTCTGGAACACGTAGCCGATCTTGGTCTGGGCCAGCGACTTGCCGTCGAACAGGATCTGCCCGGCGTCGATGGGGATGAGCCCGGCGATCATGTTGATCAGCGTGGACTTGCCGCAGCCATTGGGGCCGAAGACGGAGACGATCTGGTGCTTGGGGATGTCCAGGTCGAAATTCTCGTACAGGGGCCAGCCGGCAAAATGCTTGGTCAGGCCGCGAATGGTGATATGGGTGCCTGGCGGCCCGGGAAGGAAAGGGGTTTCCGGGGGCAGGGCTATCTTGGGACTGATGACGACGCTCATCTTCCGCTCCAGTGGACGATACGTTTTTCGATGATGATGAAGACCACGTTCAGCACGTAACCGAGGGCGCCGGCCGCGAGGATGGCGGCATACATCTCGCGTACGTTGAGGACCTGCTGGGTGTCGATGATGCGGTGACCCAGGCCGTTCTCGGAGCCGATGAACATCTCCGCCACGATCACGATCACCAGCGCCATCGAGACCGCGCTGCGCAGACCCACGAAGGTGGCCTGCAGGCTTTCCCACAGCAGCACGTCGCAGAAGATGCGCCAGCGTGACGCCCCCATCACCTTGGCTGCCATGACGCGCTGCTTGCGCGCGTTGAGCACGCCATAGGCGCTGTTGAAGAGCACGATCAGGAAAGCGCCGAAGGCAGCGATGGCGACCTTGTTGATGTCGGAGACGCCGAAGATCAGCAGGAACAGCGGGATCAGCGCCGACGACGGTGTGGAACGGAAGAAATCGATCAGGAATTCCACGCTGCGGTAGGCGCGTTCATTGCTGCCCAACAGCACCCCGATGGGGACACCCAGCACCATGGCGATGACGAAGGCCTCCAGCGTGCGCACCACCGTGACGCTGAAGTCCATCAGCAACGGCCCCCCGGCCAGGCCCTTGAGCATGGCCATGAGCGTGGCTTCGGGCGGCGGCAGCAGGATCGCCTTGATCCAGCCGGCGCGCACCACCAGGTCCCACACCACGAACAGCGCGATGGGGCCGACGATGGGCAAGAGCCGGCCCAGTGCCGGGCGCTTGCGCACGACGGTTGGTGGAGAAGGGGGCGAGGTCGCCGTGGGCTTGCTGGCGGCCACGGTCACGGAAGGAGCGACGGTCTCGTTCATGATGGCCTCAGCCCTTGTAGATCAGGTTGTCGACCACGATGCGCTGCGAGAACACACCCTTCTCGACGAACAGGTCGTAGAACTTCTGGAAGTAGGCGATATCGCTGGGCTTGAACTCGTTGTAGAGCATGTAGGCCGCCAGCGGCACTTCATTGGTGAGCGAACCCTCGATGGCGGTATAGCCCTTGAGGTAGGCGCGCGCCTGGTCGGGCTTGCTGCGCACCAGTTCGATGCCACGCGCATAGGCGGCGATGTATTTGCGGGCCACTTCGGGATGCTTCTTGATGAATTCCGTGGTCAGCGCTGCCGCACCGCCATGCCAGGGCGCCATCGGGTCGCCCAGGATGTACTTCGCGATTACGCCCGCTTCCAGCACGCGGGTGGTGTTGTTCATGCGGCCCACGGTGCCGGTGGGTTCCAGCGTATAGGCGGCATCGACCTGGCCGGCCGCCAGCGAGGCAACGTGCTGGCCGATGGGCAGTTCCACCACGGTAGCGCCGGTGGCGCCGGCCCGTTCCAGCACGGTCTTGGCCAGCGTGACGTTCTGGATGCCGGGGCCGGAGGCGACCTTCTTGCCCTTCAATTCGGCAATCGATTTGACCGGGCTGTCCTTGGGCACCAGGAATTCATCGAGCACGTACTTGGCATTGCTGGGATTGGTGGCGAAGATCTTGAACAGGCCCGGCTGCGCGATCTCGCCGATGGCCAGGTTGCCAGCCCCGGTGCCATTGGCCGAGCCATCGGCACGGCCGGCCAGCATGGCTTCCATCACCTGCTGGGCACCGGCGAACTTGATGGCCTGCACTTCCAGCCCGGCTTCCTTGAAATAGCCCGCTTCCACGGCGGCGTAGAAGGGCAGGCCGGCGGCCACCGGCCAGTAGCCGATGCGGATCGGCGGCGTCTGCGCGCGCAGGATGGCCGGGGCGCCAGCGATGGCGGCGCCCGCCGCCACCACGCCGGCCGTGGCGATGAAGCGGCGGCGGGTGGTGTCCTGCAGGGGGGAGAGGGTGTTCTTTTTCATGAGCAGCTCCGTGGTGAGGTGTCGGTCGTATCGGTCGTATCGGTCGTGTCAGTTCAGCGAATCGAGGTAGTGGACCCAGCCGCCGTGGTAGGTGATGTCGGTGGCGCCGGCAATGCCGGCCGGCTCGCAGATGAAGCCCTTGACGCTGCTGCCGTCGGCCAGCTCCACCGTGCCGATGCCCAGCGGCGCCGGAATGGCGGCCACGAAGCCGCCGAACTGGCGCAGCGGCATTTCCCACACTTCCACCGCAATGGCGGCGCCATCGCCTTCGGTGCGGGCCAGGCCGGGTTTGGGCGGCGTGGTGCCGGCCAGGGCATACAGGCGGTAGTGGGCGGCGGTGCGGGTGACGGCCACGCGGCGTGCGCCGGCTTCCAGCAATTGCCAGTTCAGCGGCTGGCCAGAGAGATGGGCGCCGACCACGCAGACCTTGATGGTGCTTTCATTGAAGGGCAGCGGCGTGGCGGCAATCGCATCGGCCTGGGCGGCACCGCCCAGTTGCTGCTGCAGGCGCGCACCAGCCTCGGCCAGCAGATGGTCGGACCCGGCCGGGCCGATCAGGGTCACGCCGGCCGGCAGGCCGTCGCGCCGCCACACGCCAGGGATGGCCAGGGCCGCCATGTCCATCAGGTTGACGAAGTTGGTGTAGTAGCCCAGTTGCGAATTGCGCACCACCGGATCGGCCTGGACCTCGGCGATGGTGGGGAAGGTGGTGGTGGTCGGCACCAGCATCAGGTCGCTGCCTTCGAGCAGGTCTTCGGCCTCGCGTCGCAGGTCGGCCAGACGGTACTGGGCATTGAAGGCATCCACCGCGTCGTAATTGTCCGACTGGGCGGTGATCTGATGCACCACCGGGTCGATGGCCTGCGGGTTTTCCAGGAAGAAGTCGCCCAATGCGGCGCGGCGTTCGGCCACCCAGGGCCCCTGGTACAGCAGTTGCGCGGCATCGCTGAAGGGAGCGAAGGGAATGCGCGCCAGCGTCACGCCGGGCAGTGCCGCGATCTGCGCCAGGCTGCGCTCCCAGGCTTCCTGGGCGACCGTGTCGCCGTAGAACTCGCAGACATCAGGAATGGCGATGCGGTAGCCACGGCGCTTCACGCCCAGCATCGCCGGGCGGCGCGAATAACCGTCCTCGGCGTCGTAGCCGGCGGCGCTGTGCAGCACGCGCCAGGCGTCGGCCACGTCGTGGGCGAAGATGGAGATGCAGTCCAGGGTGCGGCAGGCCGGCACCAGGCCACGTGCGCTGATGAGTCCCTTGGTCGGCTTGAGGCCCACCAGATGGTTGAAGGCGGCCGGCACGCGGCCCGAGCCGGCGGTATCGGTCCCCAGCGAAAACATCACCTGTCCCAGCGCCACGGCCACGGCCGAACCGGAACTGGACCCGCCCGAGACATACTGCGGCTTGAGCGCATTGCGCACCGCACCGTAGGGTGAGCGCACGCCCACCAGCCCGGTGGCGAACTGGTCGAGGTTGGTCTTGCCCACCAGCAGGGCGCCGGCGGCCTGCAGGCGTTGCACCACGGTGGCGCTCTCGCTGGCCAGACGGCCGAATTCGGGACAGGCGCCGGTGGTGGACATGTCGGCCACGTCGATGTTGTCCTTGACCGCGAAGGGGATGCCGAACAGCGGCATGGTCTCGAACACCGCCTCGCCCTTGATCTGCAGCATCAGGTCCAGGGCGGCGGCCTGTTGCTTGAGCTGCTTGGGCGGCACCCGGCTGATCCAGACTTCATTGCGACCGGCGCTGTCGATGCGCGCCAGCAGATCGGCCACGGTCTTGCCGGGCGTGCTGCGCCCCTCGCGGTAGGCGGCCAGGGTGGCGGCGATGGTGGGGCTGTCCGCACCGGCGCTGGCGTGGATATCGGCGGCTTGGAAGGCAGCTTGTTGCGGGGTCTGGGTGGCGTTCATTTTGGATATTCAAACTTGAATACAAGATTGAATATCTTTAAGCAGAAGGCGTGCCAGGCCTTCGTCGGGGGCTGCGGTTGGAGGGGAAAGTCAGGCAGGAAGCGGCTTTGCGGAGGAAATTGCCGCACGGCAGGATGTCACGGGAGCAACGGCGCAGCTTGTCGATGAGACAAATTGGTGAGGCCTGCGCCGTTTTTGCACCTCAAGTGCGGCGGGTCCGCACGTTTAGGCGGCAGGTCGGCAGGTCGGGTCAGCCGGAGATTACAGTTCGCCCCATACCGCATTCAGGGCGGCCAGAGCGGCCAGCCCGGCGGTCTCGGTGCGCAGCACGCGGCTGCCCATGGACAACATCAGCGCGCCCTGGGCGCAGGCCAGGTTTTCTTCTTCCTCGCTGAAGCCACCTTCCGGGCCGACCACCAGCGTCACTGCCTGCGGTGGGTGATGGCGGGCCCAGCCGGAGAGCGGCTGCTCGCCGCGGGGCGAGAGCAGGATGCGCCGGTGCAGGTCGCTCTGGGCGATCCAGCGCTTGAAGTCGGTCACTTCGGCCAGATGCGGCAGGCGGTTGCGGCCACATTGTTCGGCGGCGGCGTGGACGATGCCTTGCCAGTGGGCCTGCTTCTTCTCGGCGCGTTCGCCCGAAAGCCGTACCACGCAACGTTGCGCGGCCAGCGGCTGGAGGGCGGTGGCACCCAGTTCCACGGCTTTTTCGATGATCCAGTCCATCTTCGACCCTTCGGGCAGGGCCTGGGCCAGGGTCAGGCCATAGGGCAGCTCGGCTTCGCGCGGGGAGAAGGTCTTGGGTTCGGCGTGGGCGCGCTTTTTTTCGATGGCGGTCAGGCTGGCGGTGTATTCACCCCCTTCGCCATTGAAGAGGGTGATGGTGTCGCCCGGCTGCAGGCGCAGCACCTGCACGTGGTGGGCGATCTGCTCGGGCAGGACCACGGCCGAACCGATCGCCAGGGGGTGCGGGAAATAGAAACGAGGCATGGGGCAGGGTCCTGGGGGCGAGGGAGATCAAGAAAATGCAAGAAACATCGAAAAATCTTGTCAGACGATTCATAGGCCGACCCCGAATTTTAATCCCCCCGACGCACTCTGGTAAAATACGGCCCCGCGCTTGTCCCGGGTATTCCGGGCGGGCGCTTTGGCTTCAGAACCCGATTCATGCGCCAGTCGGCGCCTCCAGCACAGCACAGCACACACAGACATCGACATGATTTCCACTCTCCCCACCGACAAGATGGCCAACGCGATCCGCGCGCTGGCGATGGACGCAGTTCAGAAAGCCAATTCCGGTCACCCGGGCATGCCGATGGGGATGGCCGAAATCGCAGTCGCCCTGTGGGCCAAGCACTATCGCCACAATCCGGCCAATCCGCAGTGGGCCAACCGCGACCGCTTCGTGCTCTCCAACGGCCACGGCTCCATGCTGCAGTACGCGCTGCTGCACCTGACCGGTTACGACCTGTCGATGGAAGACATCAAGAGCTTCCGCCAGCTGCATTCCAAGACCGCCGGCCACCCCGAAGTGCATATCACCCCGGGCGTGGAAACCACCACCGGCCCGCTGGGCCAGGGCATCACCAATGCCGTGGGCATGGCGCTGGCCGAAAAGCTGCTGGCGGCCGAATTCAACAAGCCCGGCCTGTCCGTGGTCGATCATTACACCTACGCCTTCGTCGGCGATGGCTGCCTGATGGAAGGCATCTCGCACGAGGCCTGCTCGCTGGCGGGCGTGCTGAACCTGTCCAAGCTGATCGTGCTGTATGACGACAACGGCATCTCCATCGACGGCCACGTCGAAGGCTGGTTCAAGGACGACACCCCGAAGCGCTTCGAAGCCTACGGCTGGAACGTCATCCCGGCCGTGGACGGCCACAACGTCGAGGCGGTCAGCGCCGCCATCCACCAGGCCAAGCTGGCCGACAAGCCGACCCTGATCTGCTGCCGCACCGTCATCGGCAAGGGTTCGCCCAACCTGGCCGGCACCGACAAGGTCCACGGCGCCGCCCTGGGCGACAAGGAAATCGCTGCCGTGCGCGAAGCGCTGGGCTGGTCCGCCGCCCCCTTCGAGATTCCCGCCGACGTCTATGCCGCCTGGGATGCCAAGGCCACCGGTGCCGATTTCGAATCCAGCTGGAAGCAGACCTTCGATACCTACGCCGCCCAGTTCCCGGCCGAAGCCGCCGAACTGCTGCGCCGCCTGAAGGGCGAACTGCCGGCCGCGTTCGAATCGACGGTGACCGCCTATATCAATTCCACGCTGGAAAAGAAGGAAACCATCGCCACCCGCAAGGCCAGCCAGAACGCCATCCAGGCCTATGCGCAGGCACTGCCGGAATTCCTGGGTGGCTCGGCCGACCTGACCGGCTCGAACCTGACCAACTGGAAGGAATCGGTGGCCGTGCGCGCCGACCAGCGCGGCAACCACATCAACTACGGTGTGCGCGAGTTCGGCATGAGCGCCATGATGAACGGTATCGCCCTGCATGGCGGCTACCTGCCCTTCGGCGCGACCTTCCTGACCTTCTCCGACTACAGCCGCAATGCCCTGCGCATGGCCGCGCTGATGAAGATCCGTTCGCTGTTCGTGTTCACCCACGACTCCATCGGCCTGGGCGAAGACGGCCCCACCCACCAGTCGGTGGAACACGTCTCCAGCCTGCGCCTGATCCCCAACCTGGACAACTGGCGTCCGTGCGACACCACCGAGACCGCGGTGGCCTGGGCCGAGTCGATCAAGCGCAACGATGGTCCCAGCACCCTGATCTTCTCGCGCCAGAACCTGCCCTTCCAGGAGCGTACCGACGCCCAGGTCAAGGACATCGCCCGTGGTGGCTATGTGCTGCGTGATGCGCCCAATGCCAAGGTGGTGCTGATCGCCACCGGTTCCGAAATCGAGCTGGCCACCAAGGCCGCCGATGCGCTGAGCGCCGAAGGCATCGCCGTGCGTATCGTCTCGATGCCCTCGACCGACGTGTTCGACCGCCAGGATTCGGCCTACAAGGCGTCGGTGCTGCCGCGTGGCATCCCGCGCGTGGCCATCGAGGCCGGCGTGACCGCCTTCTGGTACAAGTACGTGGGCCTGGAAGGCGCCGTGGTCGGTATCGACACCTTCGGCGAATCGGCGCCGGCTGGCGTGCTGTTCAAGCACTTCGGCTTCACCGTCGAAAACGTGGTGGCCAAGGCCAAGGCAGTGCTGGCTTGAGCGCTACGCCAGCCATGAGCGAGCAGGTCCTGATCCGCCTTGCCCGCAAGGGTGATGCGGCGTCGATCGCCGGTGTGCGCATCGACGCCTGGCGTGCCAGCTATCGCGGCCTGGTGCCGGACAGCTACCTCGACCATTTGAAGCCCGAGGAAAGCGTCAAGCTGTGGGAACAGGTACTGGAAGCCTCCTCGGATGCGGCCTGTACCTTCGTGGCCGAGAGTGGTGGCGAGATCATCGGTTTTGCCTCTGGCATGACGCTGGCCGAAGCCCGCTTCGGCTGCGATGCCGAGCTGACCGCGATCTGCGTGCTGCCCGATGAACAGCGCCGTGGCCTGGGCAAGCGCCTGCTGGCCAATGTCGCGGCCACCCTCATCAGCGCCGGCGCGACCGGCCTGATGGCGTGGGTATTGAGCAAGAACGAAGGCGCCGGGGAATTTTTCGAGTCGCTGGGGGCCGAAAGGCTTTATGAACAAACGTTCACCTGGGATGATGGCAGTGAACTGGACGAAATCGGTTTCGTCTGGCGCCAACTGAAGTCCTGAGCGTGGATGCGGTAAGAACAAGAACGGCAGGAAGGCCGGAAAAGACGGAACCATGGCCGGGCCATTGCGCCGCAAGGGCGTAGGCTGACGGACAGGTCGCTTTACCGGCTATCGGTTTGCATCGATTTTTACTACTTGAGGAGAACAGCATGACCATTCGCGTAGCAATCAACGGTTATGGCCGTATCGGCCGCAATATCCTGCGCGCCCACTACGAAGGCGGCAAGAAGCACGATATCGAAATCGTCGCCATCAACGACCTGGGCGATCCGAAGACCAATGCCCACCTGACCCAGTACGACACCGCCCACGGCAAGTTCCCCGGCACCGTGACCGTCGATGGCGATTCCATCGTCGTCAACGGCGACCGCATCAAGGTGCTGGCCCAGCGCAATCCGGCCGAGCTGCCCTGGGGCGAGCTGGGTGTGGACGTGGTGCTGGAATGCACGGGCTTCTTCACCACCAAGGAAAAGGCCAGCGCCCACATCAAGGGCGGCGCCAAGAAGGTGATCATCTCCGCTCCGGGCGGCAAGGACGTGGACGCCACCGTCGTCTTCGGCGTGAACCACCAGGTGCTGAAGGCATCCGACACCGTCATCTCCAACGCCTCTTGCACCACCAACTGCCTGGCACCGCTGGTGCAGCCGCTGCACGAAAAGATCGGCCTGGAAACCGGCCTGATGACCACCATCCACGCCTACACCAACGACCAGGTGCTGACCGACGTGTATCACGAAGACCTGCGTCGCGCCCGTTCGGCCACCCAGTCCATGATCCCGACCAAGACCGGCGCTGCTGCCGCGGTCGGCCTGGTGCTGCCGGAACTGAATGGCAAGCTGGACGGTTTCGCCATCCGCGTGCCGACCATCAACGTCTCGCTGGTGGACCTGTCCTTCGTGGCCTCGCGCGACACCACCGTGGATGAAGTCAATGCCGTCCTGAAGGCCGCTGCCGAAGCCGGCCCGCTCAAGGGCATCCTGACCTACAACACCGAGCCGCTGGTGTCGGTGGACTTCAACCACAACCCGGCATCGTCCAACTTCGACGCCACCCTGACCAAGGTCTCCGGCCGTCTGGTGAAGGTGTCGTCCTGGTACGACAACGAGTGGGGCTTCTCCAACCGCATGCTGGACACGACCGTCGCCCTGGCGACCGCCAAGTAAGACGTGTTAAGACGTACCGGCCGGGGTTCCCTGGCCGGGAGCGTCAATTTCAGGGCTGTTTCGGCTTCTTTTCCTCGTATGCAAGCCTGCTTGCCGAGGTGAAAATAGACGGATCAGCCTGCAAAAGGATCAGAAGGCTGTTGCGAGCGTCGCTTGCAATGGCCTTTTGTCCGTTTGCCGCCAAGGGCCGCAGGCCCGTCAACAACAAGAGCAACCGACCCAACGAGGGAACGCATGTCAGCAAGCTCATCCCAGGCCCGTCGCCTGTTGGCCAACCTGGCCTTGATATCCGCCGTCAGCCTGTCGCTGTCCGCGTGCGACTATGTCAGCAGCTTCACCAAGCCCAAGCAGACTCCGGAAGAGGCCAAGGCCGAGGGTATCGCGCTGGGCGCCGGCTGCCGCCAGGCCGGCCAGAGCCTGGAAGACTGCTACCAGCGCAATCCCGATGCCCTGAAGGCCGGTATCTTCGCCGGCTGGAAGGACATGCACGAATACATGGCCGCCAAGGGCATCCAGACCGTGACGCCGCCCACGCCGGCACCCGCGGCCGAACCGGCCAAGGATGACGCCAAGGGAAAAGATGGGAAGGACAAGGATGCCAAGGACAGCGATCGCAGCAGCCGTGCCCGCGAACGTGATGCCAATCGCGACAACGCCCGCTCGCGTGACCGCGAAAGCTCCTCGTCCACCACCCGCGACAGCACGACCACTGATCGTCGCGCCAGCCGCGAAGACAAACAGCCACCCAAGTACTGATCTTCACCTGGCGATCAGTTCGCTTTCAGGAAAGAGGGATGCACCGGCCGGTGCATCCCTTTTTTTCACTTTTGCGCCGACATGGCCATTTCAACCGAACACCTGCTGCCACAGCCGGATTACGCAGGCCCGTTCATGCTCCACGCGGATGGCGTCGATATGCGCCCGGTCCGAACCCTGTAGCCGGATCTGGTGCTGCAGCTTGCGGAAGAGACGATAGGCGTTGGCCGCCTCGTCGGCCATGAGGGCATCGATCAGCCCGAGCTGCGCCGCCAGCTTCAACAGCGCGATGTTGCCGATGTCGCCGGTCAGTTGCGGATGGTCGCAGGCATGGCGCAGGACCAGGTACTGCACCATGAATTCGATGTCGATCATGCCGCCCTCGTCGTGCTTGAGATCGAACATCATGCTGCGGTTGGGATGGGCGTCGCGCATGCGGCGCCGCATGGAAAGCACTTCCTCTTCCAGCTTGTCGGCGTCGCGCAGCTGGCGCAGCACGCGCTCACGCAGCGCCTCGAAACGTTCGCCGATGGCGCTGTCGCCGGCACAGAAACGGGCGCGGGTGAGGGCCTGGTGTTCCCAGATCCAGGCGGCGTTGAGCTGGTATTTTTCGAACGCCGACAGCGGCGACACCAGCAGGCCGCTGGCGCCGTCCGGGCGCAGGGCGATGTCGATGTCGAACAGGGTGCCGGCCGGGGTGTGGCTGGTCATCCAGGTGATGAAGCGCTGCGCCAGCTTGGCGTAGAGGGCCGGGGCTTCCTGGTCGTCATCGTCGTAGAGGAAGACCACGTCCAGATCCGAGGCATAGCCCAGTTCCTTGCCGCCCAGCTTGCCGTAGGCGATCACGGCGAACTGCGGGACCTCGCGGTGGCGCTGGGTGATAGTGCCCCAGACCGCTTCGATGGTCACCTGCACCAGTACGTCGGCCAGGGCGGAGAGTTCATCGGCCAGTTTTTCCACCGACAGGTCGCCTTCCAGATCCTGCGCCAGCAGGCGGAACTGTTCGGCGTGGTGCAGTTCGCGCAGGATGTCGAGCTGGCGTTCGGTGTCGCCTTCGGCCGTGGCCAGCTGGCGCCGGCAGTTGTCGGCGAAGGCAGCCCAGTCGGAGCCGGCCTTGAGGTTGCGGTCGTCCAGCAGTTCATCCAGCAGCAGGGGGTGGCGCGTCAGGTAGGTGGCGGCCCAGCCGCTGGCACCGATCATGCGCACCAGGCGCTGCAGGGCGTAGGGATATTCGGTCAGGAGTGCCAGGTAGGCGGCGCGGCGGGCAATGGCTTCGAGGAAATCCAGCAGCCGCCCCAGGGCCGGCAGTTCGTCGTAGTGCAGTGCCGCCAGCAGCGGCAGGCAGTTGTTGATGACCGTATTGAGCCGGTTGCGGCTGGCCTCGGGCAGGCTCTGCATGCGCGGCGATTGCCAGGTCAGGTGCAGGCGCCGGGCGCCGTCCTCGACGTCGTCTTCCGGGAAGCCGACCAGGCGCAGGGCGTCGGCCAGGCCTTCCAGGTTGTCGTTCTCGCTCACGCTCACGGCCGGGCCATCGGCTTCGCTTTCGCCGGATTGCTTGTCGGCGAAGATGGCGTCGAACTGGGCGGCGACGATGGCGCGCTGGCCTTCCAGCTCATGCAGCAGGGCCGCGCTGTCCGGGTAGCCCATCATCTGCGCCACCAGCAGCAGGTCGTCGGGATTGACGGGCAGGGTGTGGGTCTGGGCGTCTTCCAGGTATTGCAGGCGGTGTTCGAGGTCACGCAGGAAGCTGTAGGCGTCCAGCAACTGCTGCACCACCTCGGGCGCCAGCAGTTCCTTGGCGGCCAGGGTGCGCAGGGTGATGCGGGTGGAGCGGTCGCGCAGCTCCACGTCGCGCCCGCCCCGGATCAGCTGGAACACCTGGCTGGTGAACTCGATCTCGCGGATGCCGCCCCGACCCAGCTTGACGTTGTTGCTGCGGTCCGGGTGCAGGGCTTCCTGGCGCTTGACCTCGGCGCGGATCTGGCCGTGCATGGAGCGCAGGGCGTCGATGGAGCCGAAGTCCAGGTAGCGGCGGAAGATGAAGGGGCGGCTGATCGCCTCCAGGGTGGCGATATCCTCCGGTGTGCCGGTCAGGGCGCGGGCCTTGGTCCAGGCATAGCGCTCCCATTCGCGGCCCTGGCGCACCAGGTATTCCTCGACCATGTTGAAGCTGGCCACCAGCGGGCCGGAGTTGCCGTTGGGGCGCAGCGCCATGTCGACCCGGAAGGTGAAGCCGTCTTCGGTGATCTCGGCCAGGGCGCCGATGAGTTTCTTGCCCAGGCGCACGAAGAATTCATGGTTGGACAGCGACTTCTGGCCGGCTTCGGCCCGGGTGTCGCCATCTTCCGGATAGACGAAGATGAGGTCGATGTCGGAGGACACGTTGAGTTCGCCCCCGCCCAGCTTGCCCATGCCCAGCACGATCATTTCCTGCGGGCGGCCGGACTCCTCGCCGATGGGCTGGCCGTAGAGGGCGGTCTGTTCCTGCATCAGCGCGGCCAGATGGGTCTGCACCGCAAAATCGGCAAAGCCGGTCATGGTTGCCACCACTTCGGCCAGGTCGGCGCGGCCGTCGAGGTCGCGCGTGATCAGGGCGCAGATGATCAGGTTGCGCAGGCGCCGCATGGCGGCCGGCAGCGCCAGGCCGGCGTCGAGGTCGGCCTGCAGGCGCTGCTGCATGCCGGCACGGTCCATGGGCTGGGCGGCGGCGGCCAGGACCAGGGCCGGGCGGGCGGCGTCGGCCTGGGTCCAGCGGGTGTAGTAGCGGGAGGTGGTGGCGTCGACCAGGGATCGTTGATGAACAGGCATAGGGGACCGCAAAGCTCCACGACAGGATGTGAAAACACGATGGTGTAAAGGAGGGCAAACCGCCGTTAAGGTACGTCAATGGCATTTCATTGGCACTTCAGCAGGCCGCCCTGTTGACCGATAGTGTAGGCAGGACTGACAGCGGGCTGACGGTTTTGCACGATAACGGGGATTCTAGCCTTCCTTTTTAAACTTATCGGACATTTTGCCCCTCATACGTCCTTGGCACGGATGGCATGGCCTGGTTTTCCATGCGATCATGTCGCCTGCCCGATTTTCTCCCATACCGAGCTGCCTTTGCATCCTGATGTCCCACGAAAAACATAACGCCGCACCCAGGCCTGGCCGTTGGGCGCTGTGCTGGCGAGTTGCGCGGGGCAGCTACATTCACCTGAACCGGGCCAGCCACCATGTGCTGGGCTTCACCCTCAAGCTGCTGCTGGCGGCCTACTTCGTCTTTTGCGCGCTGTTCCTGGTGCTGCGCTATGCGGTGCTGCCCGAGATCGGCCACTACAAGCCGCGCATCGAACATCTGGTGTCGGCCCAGATCGGGCGCGCGGTCAGCATCGAGGCCATCGACGCTTCCTGGAGCGGCCTGCGCCCGCAGCTTTCCCTGTCCAATATCACCGTGCATGACCAGCAGGGCGAGCCCGCGCTGACCTTGCCGCGGGTATCGACCACCTTGTCCTGGAGCAGCGTGCTGGTGGCGGCGCTGCGGGTGGAAAACCTGAGCATCGAGGGCGCCGACCTGGCGATCCGCCGCGATGCCGCCGGCAAGCTCTTCGTAGCCGGCATCCCGGTGCCCACGGGGGGGGACGGCAGTACGCTGGATTGGCTGCTGTCGCAGCGCGAGATCGTGATCCGTCACAGCAAGCTGCGCTGGGATGACGAAATGCGCAAGGCGCCCGAGCTGGTGCTGGAAGACGTCAACCTGATCCTGCACAACCGCTGGCTGCGCCACCGCCTGTCCTTGCGCGCCAATCCGCCGCAGGAGACCTCGGCGCCGCTCGATGTCAGGGCCGATTTCAGTCATCCGGCCTTTGCCCGCAGTTCCGAGATCACGCGCTGGAAGGGCGTGCTCTATGCCGACCTGCGCAATACCGACCTGGCGGTCTGGCGCGCCTGGGTGGACTACCCGATCGCCATCAACAGCGGTCGCGGTTCGGTGCGGGCCTGGCTCGCGCTGGACCATGCCAAGGTCGCCAATTTCACCGCCGACCTGAGCCTGGCCGATTTCAACGCCCAGTTGTCGCGCCAGCTGGAGCCCCTCTCGCTCAAGCGCGTCAATGGCCGCATCTCGGCCAGCGAAACCCTGGGCGCCGGCCAGCAGGACGGCGTGCCCACCTTCGGTGCCAACGGCCACCAGGTGACCCTCACCGATTTCTCGATAGAAACCCCGGACGGCTTCGTCCTGCCGCCGACCTCGATCACCGAGAGCTACGAGCCGGCCACCCCGCTCAAGGCCGAGCGCACCAGTGTCAAGGCCACCTACCTGAACCTGCAGACGCTGTCGCAACTGGCGACCCGGCTGCCGCTGGCACCTTCGCAGCGCAAGTTGCTGGACGACCTGGCGCCACGCGGAGAACTGAACGATTTCACCGTGCAGTGGCAGGGCAGTTATCCGGAGCTGAGTTCCTACCGGGTACAGGGACGTTTCAAGGGCCTGGGCATGAAGGGCCTGGCGGCCCATGTGGAGCCGCGCAAGAATCCGGCCCAGCAGGCGCGCGCCCAGTGGGCGGGCTTCCCGGGTTTCAGCAACCTGAGCGGCGAGATCGATGCCACCGAAAAGGGCGGCTCGGTCAAGGTGGATACGCAGCAACTGGTGGTCGATCTGCCCGCCGACATGTTTGCCGAGCCCAGCATGCCCTTCGATACCCTGAAGCTTCAGGCGCACTGGCAATATCTGAAGGATCAGACACTGCAGGTGGACCTGGACCAGATGCAGTTCAGCCAGCCCGGCGTGGCCGGCAGCCTGTCCGGTCGCCATCTGCTGCCCTTGCAGGGCAAGTCGGCGGGTACCCTGGACGTGGCCGGCGAGATCAGCAGCTTCGACGTCAAGGCGATCCGGCGCTATCTGCCGCAGCACATGAGCGAACCCCTGCGACGCTGGCTGACCGAGGGGCTGATGGCGGGCAACCTGCATGATGTGCAGTTCAAGCTCAAGGGCGCGCTGGCTGATTTCCCGTTCCATACCGCCAAGCCTGGCGAGCAGCCCAAGGGCCAGTTCCAGCTGAGCGGCGACTTCGAGGGGCTCAAGCTGAATTACACCCCGGGCCATCTCGGGCGTGACGGCAAGGAACCCGAGTGGCCCTTGCTGGAAGAGGGGCGTGGGCGCCTGAGCATCGACCGCACGCGCCTGGAGATCAAGGCCGAGAGCGCCCGCAGCCTGGGCGCGCGGTTGGGGCCGGTGACGGCGCGGGTGGCCGATGTCGATTCGCACGAAGCCACGCTGGAAATCGATGGCGTGGCCAATGGTCCGATGCCGGCCTTCCTGCAGTACGTGAACCAGAGCCCGGTGGCGCGCTGGACCGGCAATGTCATGGAGCACAGCAGTGCCACCGGTGAGGCCAGGCTGGACCTGAAATTCCAGATGCCGCTGAACCACGCCATCGACACCCGCGCCCAGGGTGCCTTCCACTTCGCCAACAACGACGTCGACCTGCTGCCAGACCTGCCGGTGCTGTATCGGACCACCGGCAAGGTGGAATTCAACGAACGCGGTTTCACCCTCAACGGCGTGCGCGGCCAGTTCCTGGGCGACAGCCTGGCCATCAGCGGCGGCACCCAGAAGGATGGCAGCAGCCAGGTGCGGCTGGAGGGCGCGGTCAATGTCGAGGCGCTGCGCAGGCAATATACCGAGCCCTCGCTGCAGCGTCTGCTGGCACGCCTGTCGGGGAGCGCCCGCTATACCGCCACGGTGCAGGTGCGGCAGCGCCAGCCCGAGGTCAGCATCGAATCCAACCTGGCCGGGCTGGGGTTGGACCTGCCGGCACCTTTGCGCAAGGGCGCACAGGACGTTCTGCCGTTGCGGGTGGACCTGCTGCCGCTGGCCTCGTCCGATCCGCTGATCGAGCGCGAGGAATTGCGCGTCTCGCTGGGGCAGAACATCAGCACGCGCCACGTGCGCGAACGGGTGGTGGCCAGCGGTGGCAATTGGCGCGTTGCCAGTGGCGGCATCGGCTGGAATCAGCCGGCACCGATGCCACCCTCTGGACTCAAGCTGGCGCTGGCGACCGACAGCCTGGACCTGGATGCCTGGCTGGCCCTGAAGAACGACCTGGTCGGCAAGGGCAGCAGCAGCCCGGCAGCCAGCCCGGCGGGGCGCCTGGCCAGCGATGATGTGACGCAGTACCTGCAGCCGGACAATGTCTCGGCCCGGGTGGGCGAGCTCAAGCTGATGGGCAAGAAACTCAACAAGCTGATCCTGGAGGCGACGCATCGCCGCAATGCCTGGCAGATGAACCTGGAGTCGCAACAGGCGGCCGGCACCGTCACCTGGGACGAACCCAGCGGCGGCAAGGGCGCGGGCAAGGTGACGGCGCGTCTGTCGTCGCTGGTCATTCCCAAGTCCAGCCCGTCCGCCGAGGCGGCGCAGGCGGCGCAAGCAGCACAAGCGGCACAGGCAGCACAGGCGGCCCAGCCCCAGCCCGACAGCAGCGACGACAATGTGCAGATGCCGGCCCTGGACATCCGCGCTGACCAGTTCGAGCTGGGAGACAAGAAGCTGGGCCGACTGGAGCTCGATGCCAGCAACATCGTCACCTCGGTGGGGCGCGAATGGCGCATCAGCCGGCTGCTGCTGGCCAATCCCGATGCGCAGTTCCGCGCCGCCGGCAACTGGCTCAGCTTCGGCAGCAACCATACCTCCAACTTCACCTATGCACTGGACGTCGAGGACGCCGGCAAGCTGCTGGAACGCTTCGGGTATCCCGGTACCATCCGCGGCGGTCGCGGCAAGCTGGATGGCGACCTGAGCTGGAAGGCGCCGCCCTATGCCATGGACATGGCCAGCCTGGGCGGCCAGGTCCACATGGATGTGCATTCGGGCCAGTTCCTGAAGGTCGATCCGGGCGCGGCCAAGCTGCTGGGCGTGCTCAACCTGCAGGCGCTGCCGCGCCGGCTGACGCTGGACTTCCGCGACGTCTTCTCGGAAGGCTTTGCCTTCGATACGGTGGCCGGCACCGCCAGCATCGCTCGCGGCATCGCCACCACTGACAATCTCAAGATGGCCGGCGTGACGGCCTCGGTGCTGATGAGCGGCTCGGCCGACATCGCCCGCGAAACCCAGGACCTGCATGTGGTGGTGATCCCCGAGATCAACCTGGGCACGGCCTCGGTGGTGGCCATGGCGGTCAACCCGGTGGTGGGCGTGAGTACCTTGCTGGCACAGCTGTTCCTGCGCAATCCGGTGATGAAGTCGCTCAGTTTCGAATACAAGGTGACCGGGCCGTGGAGCGACCCCATCGTGGTCAAGCAGGGGCAGGTGTCGCCGGTGGACGCCGAGCGCGCCAAGGAAGTGCTGCAGAAGGGCCGGGACGACAAAGAGCAGTCCCCACCGGCCAATAACCTGCCCCCGGCACCGGCGGTGGCCCCTGCCTCCCCGCGTCGTCAGCCTGCGCCCGGCCCGGCCATCAATTCAGGTGCCTGAACCCGATCGGTGACGCCTGCAGATAGTCGCGGGATGGGCCATACTGAAGCATCCTTCATATCATTTACGCGTCCTGCCGTAGCCGGATGCGCCAGGCAAGTGGCAGACTAGAGGCAGACATGAGCCAGACATTCAAGGTGGCGGCCATCCAGATGGTCTCCACCCCCGAGGTACAAGAGAACTTCGCCAGTGCGGCGCGCCTGGTGGCACAGGCGGCGGAGCAGGGCGCGCAGCTGGTGCTGCTGCCCGAATACTGGCCTCTGCTGGGCCGTCACGAACGCGACAAGCTGGCCCATGCCGAGGACGATGGCACCGGCCCGATCCAGGCCTTCATGCAGACGCTGGCCCGACAGCACCAGATATGGCTGGTCGGCGGCACCTTGCCACTGCAGTCGGCCGACCCGGACAAGGTCCTCAATACCTCGCTGGTCTATGACCCGCAAGGCCAGCGTGTCGCCCGCTATGACAAGATCCACCTGTTCAACTTCGTGCGCGGACAGGAAAGCTACGACGAGGCCCGCACCATCGAACATGGCGGCGAGGTACGCAGCTTCGAGGCGCCGTTCGGCCGGGTCGGGCTGTCGGTCTGCTATGACCTGCGCTTCCCCGAGCTCTACCGGGCCATGGGCGAGTGCGCGCTGATCGTGATGCCGGCCGCCTTCACCTATACCACCGGCCGCGCCCACTGGGAGCTGCTGCTGCGCGCCCGCGCCATCGAGAACCAGTGCTATGTGCTGGCCTCGGCCCAGGGCGGCGAGCACGTCAATGGCCGCCGCACCTGGGGCCACAGCATGCTGGTGGACCCGTGGGGCGAGATCGTGTCGGTCCTGCCGGAAGGCGAAGGCCTTGTGATCGGCGACATCGACCCCCATCGTCTACAATACGTTCGAGAAAGCTTGCCGGCACTTCGCCATCGCAAGCTTTGACCTTTTTTGCCTTCCGACAAGACGCTATGAAATTATTTGAACCCAACATGGGCGCCCTGCAAGTGGCGCGCGACGTGCTGCTGACTCCCTTCGGCCTGGACGAATCCAAGCTGCTCAAGGCCCTGGGCAACATGTTCACGCACAAGGTCGACTACGCCGATCTCTACTTCCAGTTCACCAAGAGCGAGGGCTGGAGCCTGGAAGAGGGCATCGTCAAGACCGGCAGCTTTTCCATCGACCAGGGCGTGGGCGTGCGCGCCGTGTCGGGTGACAAGACCGCGTTTTCCTATTCCGACGAGATTTCCGAAGCGGCCCTGATGGACGCTGCCGCCGCCACCCGCACCATTGCCCGCCAGGGCAGCGGCAAGGTCAAGGTGGCCGGGTCCATGATCCCCGCCGGCGGTCGCGCGCTCTACCTGCCGCACGATCCGCTGACCTCGCTGGACGCCACCGCCAAGGTGCAATTGCTGGAGCGCGTGGAGCGCATCGCCCGCGCCAAGGACCCGCGCGTCAAGCAGGTCATGGCCAGCCTTTCCGGCGAATATGATGTGGTGCTGGTGGCGCGTGCCGATGGCGTGCTGGCGGCCGATATCCGCCCGCTGGTGCGGGTTTCGGTGACGGTGATTGCCGAACAGAATGGCCGTCGCGAGATGGGCAGCAGTGGCGGCGGTGGTCGTTATGACTATGGCTACTTCTCCGACGTACTGCTGGAAAAGTACGCCTCCGAGGCAGTTGCCACCGCCCTGGTCAACCTGGACGCGCGCCCGGCCCCGGCCGGCCCGATGACCGTGGTGCTCGGCCCCGGCTGGCCCGGCATCCTGCTGCACGAAGCCATCGGCCACGGCCTGGAAGGTGACTTCAACCGCAAGGGCTCGTCCACCTTCTCCGGCCGCATCGGCGAGCGCGTGGCGGCCAAGGGTGTGACCGTGGTCGATGACGGCACGATCGCCGACCGTCGCGGTTCGCTCAACATCGACGACGAAGGCAACCCGACCCAGTGCACCACGCTCATCGAGGACGGCATCCTGAAGGGTTATATCCAGGACACCATGAACGCGCGCCTGATGAAGATGGACGTCACCGGAAACGCCCGCCGCGAATCCTTCGCGCACCTGCCCATGCCGCGCATGACCAATACCTACATGCTGGGCGGCGACAAGGACCCGGGCGAAATCCTGGCCTCGGTCAAGAACGGCCTGTATGCGGTCAACTTCGGCGGCGGCCAGGTGGATATCACCAACGGCAAGTTCGTCTTCTCCGCCAGCGAGGCCTACATGATCGAGGATGGCAAGATCACCTATCCGGTCAAGGGTGCCACGCTGATCGGCAATGGCCCCGATGTGCTGAACCGGGTCTCCATGATCGGCAACGACATGCGCCTGGATTCGGGCGTGGGCGTGTGCGGCAAGGAAGGCCAGAGCGTGCCGGTCGGCGTGGGCCAGCCGACCCTGCGGCTGGATGGGGTGACCGTGGGTGGCACTGCCTGAGCCAGCTGACCAGGTTCAGCAGAAGCAGGTTCAACACTGCAATGAAGACCGCCGGAGAGCCTGCCGGCGGTTTTTTTTTCGTCGGCAGGGGATGGGAAAAGTTGCGGTGAAGGCGCTGAAGGAGACGTCGCCAGATCAAATTACCGCTTTTTTTGCAGGATAACCACAGCGAAAAGTGGCACAGGAGACGGGCAGGGCTTGCATGGGGCGTGATTTTTTATTGCTTTTGGAGGCTGACGTGGCGCACATCAGGCAATGAATATCCAAATATTCCATAATTTTTGAGAAATATGTGCATGAGCACTGCATCATTCCATTTTTCGCATCTCCCTTGCCAAAGCCCCGGATTTGTAGCAATATGAATATCTGCTTCAATTAATCCATGACGCCAGACATGTCTTTCGCCCGCGCTTACTTTTATTTTTACTTTAGCTATTCCAGCCCCACGGCGGTGAAAAGCGGTAAGCGTTCGTAAAAAGACAAAACCGAATTTCCTAAAAACCGCCAGTGATGGCGGTTTTTTTTTGGTCAAATTTCCAGCTGAATATTTGCAGCACTCCAGGAGAAAAAAATGCCGCGCACTGACGATCTTCGCATCCGAGAAATGAAAGAACTGGTCCCCCCCTCGCATCTCATCCGCGAATTCGGCTGCACCGAAAAGGTTGAGCGCACCACCGCCGAAGCCCGCACCGCGCTGCATCGCATCCTGCACGGTCAGGACGACCGCCTGATGGTCGTCATCGGCCCCTGCTCCATCCACGACACCAAGGCCGCCATGGAATATGCGCGCCGCCTGGTGGTGGAGCGCGAGCGTCACAAGAACGAGCTGGAAATCGTCATGCGCGTCTACTTCGAGAAGCCGCGCACCACCGTCGGCTGGAAGGGCCTGATCAACGACCCGTACATGGACAACAGCTTCCGCATCAACGATGGCCTGCGCGCTGCCCGTGAACTGCTGCTCAACATCAACGACCTGGGCCTGCCGGCCGGTACCGAATTCCTGGACGTGATCAGCCCGCAATACATCGCCGACCTGATCAGCTGGGGTGCCATCGGCGCCCGCACCACCGAATCCCAGGTGCACCGCGAACTGGCCTCTGGCCTGTCCTGCCCGGTGGGGTTCAAGAACGGCACCGACGGCAACGTCAAGATCGCCGTGGATGCCATCAAGGCCGCGTCCCAGCCGCACCACTTCCTGTCGGTGACCAAGGGCGGTCACTCGGCCATCGTCTCTACCGCCGGCAACGAGGATTGCCACATCATCCTGCGCGGCGGCAAGCAGCCCAACTATGATGCGCCCAGCGTGGAAGCGGCCTGCCAGGACATCGCCAAGAGCGGTCTGGCCGCGCGCCTGATGATCGACGCCTCGCACGCCAACAGTTCCAAGAAGCCGGAAAACCAGATCCCCGTCTGCGCCGACATCGGCCGCCAGATCGCCGGTGGCGACACCCGCATCGTCGGCGTGATGGTGGAGTCGCACCTGGTCGCAGGTCGCCAGGACCTGGTGCCGGGCAAGGAACTGACCTATGGTCAGTCTGTGACCGATGGCTGCATCAACTGGGAAGAAAGCCTGCAAGTGCTGCAAGGCCTGGCCGACTCCGTCAAGCAGCGCCGTTTGGTGGGCGACGAGCGCGATGCGGCCTGATCGGGCCTGATCGGGCCTGATCGGGCCTGACCTGATCCGCTTCAAGCAGCGCACAAGCAAAACGCCGGCAATCGCCGGCGTTTTTCATTGCAAGGCCTGGTCAGGCCGGGGGATCAATCACGGAAGTTGTTGAACTCCAGCGGAATATCCTTGATCTCCTTGCGCAGCAGCGCCATGGCGGCCTGCAGGTCATCGCGCTTGGCGCCGGTGATGCGCACGGCATCGCCCTGGATGCTGGCTTGCACCTTCATCTTGCTGTCCTTGATGACGCGCACGATCTTCTTGGCATCGTCGCTTTCGATGCCGTTCTTGACCTTGATCACCTGCTTGACCTTGTCACCGCCGATCTTCTCGATCTTGCCTTCGTCCAGGAAGCGCACGTCGACGTTGCGCTTGGTCATCTTGTTGGTGAGCACGTCGCGCACCTGGCTCAGCTGGAAGTCGGAGTCGGCGAAGGCGGTCAGTTCCCGTTCCTTCTGTTCGACGCGGGCGTCGGTACCCTTGAAGTCGAAGCGGGTGGAGATTTCCTTGTTGGCTTGTTCTACGGCATTCTTGACTTCGACCAGATTGGCTTCGCAGACGGTATCGAATGAGGGCATGGCTTTATCCTTATGTTCTTGCAGCCGGCGGAGGCCGGCGTCTGACCCGTGATTCTAGCGGAGTGGGGCCGCCGCCGCCATCGTCGTCCCGCCGACAGCCGATCTCCGGCCTCCGGAGCGCTATAATCGCTGCCCTATGACCATGTCTTCGCTTCCCGTCCAGCACGCCGTTTCCCTGCGCGCCCTCAATACCTTCGGCATCGAGGCCCAGGCCCACGCCTACCTGCCCGTCGATGCTGTGGAAACCCTGCAGGCGCTGCGCGCCGATGCCTCCCTGATGAGCTTGCCCCGGCTGGTGCTCGGAGGGGGCAGCAACCTGCTGCTGACGCAGGATTTCGGTGGACTGGTGCTGCATATGCAAGGCCGCGGCATGGCGATCACCGGCCAGGATCAGGACTTTACCTACGTGCGCGCCGCCGCCGGCGAAAGCTGGCACGGCTTTGTCCAGTGGACGCTGGCGCAGGGGCTGGGCGGGCTGGAGAACCTCTCGCTCATTCCCGGTAGCGTGGGCGCCGCGCCCATCCAGAACATCGGCGCCTATGGCATCGAACTGAAGGATCGTTTCCACAGCCTGCGCGCCTTCGATCTCGAGCGCGGCGAGATCCTGACGCTGGACCGCGAGGCCTGCCGCTTCGGCTATCGCGACAGCGTCTTCAAGCATGCACTGCGTGACCGCGCCATCGTGCTCGACGTCAGCTTCGCCCTGCCCAGGCGCTGGATCGCCAACGCCAACTATGCCGATGTGTCGCAGGCGCTGGAAGAGCAGGGCATCACCGCGCCCGGACCGCGTGACATCGCCGAGGCCGTCATCGCCATCCGCACCCGCAAGCTGCCCGATCCGGCGCGCATCGGTAATGCCGGCAGCTTCTTCAAGAACCCCATCGTGCCGGCCCGCCTGCGCGATCGCCTGCTGGCGCAATACGCTAATCTGGTCAGCTATCGGGTCGATGATGATCACTACAAGCTGGCCGCCGGCTGGCTGATCGACCGCTGCGGCTGGAAGGGCAAGTCCATGGGACGGGCGGGTGTCTACGAACATCAGGCACTGGTGCTGGTCAATCGGGGCGGCGCCAGCGGTGCCGAAATCGCCAGGCTGGCCAAGGCGATTCAGGATGACGTGCTGGAGAAGTTCGGGGTGCAGCTGGAGCCGGAGCCGGTCTTCATCTGAGTACGCGTTTTCCTGCACGTAAAAAAGCCGTCGGTATCGCTACCGACGGCTTTTTCATTCTGCTTTGCTGGCGATCAGCCGAAGTGGCAGACGTAGTCCAGGGTCTCGGTGACTTCGATGTCGAAGCTGGAGTTGCCCGGCACGCTGAAGGTGGTACCCGCAGCGTAGGTATTCCAGGCTTCTTCGCCCTTCAAACGCACGCGGCAGCTGCCGCCGTTGATTTCCATGATTTCCGGCGCGCCGGTGCTGAAATTCAGCGAGGACGGCAGGATCACGCCCAGGGTCTTCTTGCTGCCATCGGCCAGCAGCACGGTGTGCGAGACGCACTTGCCGTCGAAGTAGACATTGCCCTTCTTGAGGACGGTGACGTTGTCGAATTGGGTGCTCATCGAATCGCTTCCATTAAACGGTGTAAGGGGGAATCCTGCAGGAATTACTTCTCATCCTTGCCCAGGAGCGGCAGCGATACCGCGGTGCTGGAATCCAGCAGGCCGGTGCCCTGGTAGATAGCCAGCTTCTGGCGGGTGTCGGCGATGTCCAGGTTGCGCATGGTCAGTTGACCGATACGGTCGATGGCGGAGAAGCTGCCTTCGCCCTTTTCCATGGTCAGGCGTTCCGGGTGGTAGGTCAGGTTGGGCGATTCGGTGTTGAGGATCGAGTAGTCGTTGCCGCGACGCAGTTCCACCGTCACTTCACCGGTGATGGCGCGCGCCACCCAGCGCTGCGCGGTTTCGCGCAGCATGATGGCCTGCGAATCGAACCAGCGGCCCTGGTACAGCAGGCGGCCCAGCTTGCGGCCGTTGTCGCGGTACTGTTCGATGGTGTCTTCGTTGTGGATGCCGGTGACCAGGCGTTCGTAGGCGATGAACAGCAGGGCCAGGCCCGGGGCTTCGTAGATGCCGCGGCTCTTGGCTTCGATGATGCGGTTCTCGATCTGGTCGCTCATGCCCAGGCCATGACGGCCACCGATGCGGTTGGCTTCCAGGATCAGGTCGGTCATGTTGTCGAAGGTCTTGCCGTTCAGGGCGACCGGACGGCCTTCTTCGAAGCGCACGGTGACGGTCTCGGCCTTGACTTCGACGTCATCGCGCCAGAACGCCACGCCCATGATGGGTTGCACGATCTTGATGCCGCTGTTCAGGAACTCCAGGTCCTTGGCTTCGTGGGTCGCGCCCAGCATGTTGGAGTCGGTCGAGTAGGCCTTTTCCACCGACATCTTGTAGTCGAAGCCGGACTTGATCATGAACTCGGACATTTCCTTGCGGCCGCCCAGTTCGTTGATGAAGGTGCTGTCCAGCCAGGGCTTGTAGATCCTCAGGTTGGGGTTCACCAGCAGGCCATAGCGATAGAAACGCTCGATATCGTTGCCCTTGAAGGTGCTGCCGTCGCCCCAGATATCGACGTTGTCGTCGCGCATGGCGGCCACCAGCATGGTGCCGGTCACGGCGCGGCCCAGCGGGGTGGTGTTGAAGTAGGTGATGCCGGCGGTGGAGATGTGGAAGGCACCGCTCTGCAGGGCGGCAATACCTTCGTTGGCCAGCTGTTCGCGGCAGTCGATCAGGCGCGCCAGCTCGGCACCGTATTGCAGGGCCTTCTTGGGGATGGCGTCGTAGTCCGGCTCATCCGGCTGGCCCAGATTGGCGGTATAGGCGTAGGGGACGGCGCCTTTCTGGCGCATCCAGGTCAGCGCGGCGCTGGTATCGAGGCCGCCGGAGAAGGCGATGCCGACTTTTTGATTGACCGGGACGGATTGCAGGATGTTGGACATGATCTTGACGTTGCGATGAGGATGAATTGACTAGGACTGGCGGGCTGGGCGTCATGCGCAGCCCGGAATTTCATTGGTCGAACTTGCCGTGCACCAGATACTCGAGCAGGGCCTTCTGGACGTGCAGGCGATTTTCCGCCTCTTCCCAGACCACCGACTGTGGGCCGTCGATCACCTCGGCGGCCACTTCCTCGCCACGGTGGGCCGGCAGGCAGTGCATGAAGAGCGCATCCTTCTTGGCACGCGACATCTTGGCCTGGTCCACGATCCAGCCGTCGAAGGCCTTCAGGCGGGCGTTGTTCTCGGCTTCGTAACCCATGCTGGTCCACACGTCGGTGGTGACCAGGTCGGCATCCTGGCAGGCATCGGCCGGATTGGCGAAGAAGGTGTAGTGCGTGTTCCCGGGCGAGACCTGGGCCGGGTCGATGTCATAGCCCTTGGGGGTGGAGACATTGACGTGGAAGCCGAACACCTCGGCCGCCTGCAGCCACGAATACAGCATGTTGTTGGCATCGCCCACCCAGGCCACGATCTTGCCCTGGATACTGCCGCGCTGCTCGATGAAGGTGAACACATCGGCCAGCACCTGGCAGGGATGCTGCTCGTTGGTCAGGCCGTTGATCACCGGCACGCGCGAATGGGCTGCAAAGCGCTCGATGATCTCCTGGCCGTAGGTGCGGATCATGATGACGTCGCACATGCGCGACATCACCTGGGCCGCATCTTCCACCGGTTCACCGCGGCCGAGCTGGCTGTCGCGGGTGTTCAGGTAGATCGCGGCACCGCCCATCTGGTGCATGCCGGCCTCGAATGAGAGGCGGGTGCGGGTGGAGTTCTTCTCGAACACCATCACCAGCGTGCGGTCGGCCAGCGTGTGGTGGGGCTCGTAATTCTTGAACTTACGTTTGATCACACGGGAACGTTCGATCACGTACTCGTATTCATCAAGCGTAAAGTCGGAAAACTGAAGGTAGTGTTTGATTGCCATAAATAAAAACGGCGGCCAGTGTGGCGCCTGCCGCCGATAGTCGTTAACTCCTTAGATTATAAGGGATTCGGCTTAAAAAGATACCTGCTGTACTTGCCTTACGGAAACAGTCGGCGAATCCCCTTGTGGGGGCGGGCAATGGAGCTGGCTCGGGCATCAGAAATAGATTTCTCGACACTATTCGAGCCGCAAGCAGAACTTATTTGAATCAGCTATCGATATCTGACGAGAAAATCCTTCTACTACGAATCGGTCAGCAAATGTCACGATACAAATAAGAATCATTAGCATCTACCCCATTAGAATCGGCGCCTTTCTATTCCCTTGGAGGAAAAGCTGCCATGTCCGATTGCCTGTTATCCCATCCGGTTTCCGTCTGCGAGCCTTGCCTTCGGCGCTGGCTGCTGCCGTGCTTTCCATGCCGGCCCTGCCTTTGCTGGCTGCCCCCACTGCTGATGACCAGGAAGAAACCGTCACCTCCCGCCTGCCCGCCGTCGAGGTCCGCGACCGGCGCAGCCAGGGTGATCCGCGTCCCGGCAAGCTCAGTAGCGCCACCCGCACCGCCACCGAGCTCACCGACATACCGCAGACCGTGCAAAGCGTCGCCGTCGAACGGGTGATGGCCTACGGCGGGCGCGATATGGCGGCCGCATTGACGGGGGTGCCGGGCATTTCCAATGTCTCCGATACCCGTTTCGACGCCTTCCGCATCCGTGGCTTTTCCAATGCCGGCGACATGCTGCTGGACGGCATGCGTGACGACGCCCAATACGTGCGCAGCCTTGGCACCATCGAGCGCATCGAGATCCTCAAGGGACCGGCCGCCGTCCTGTATGGGCGGGGCAGTGGCGGCGGCGTGATCAATCGCATCAGCAAGCAGCCGGGTCAGGAAGCTTTCGGTCAGGCCTCGGCCACCTTCGGCAGCTACGGCCAGCAGGGCGTGGCGCTGGACTGGAACCGTCCGCTCGATGCGCAATGGGCCATGCGTCTAAACCTCGGCCGCGAGCACGAGGGCAATTTCCGCGATGAGGTGCGCGGCACCCGCCAGTATTTCGCCCCGTCGCTGAAATGGGAATCCGGCCGTGACAGCTGGCTGCTGCAGGCCGAATACCAGGAGTTCCTGCGCACCCCCGACCGCGGCGTGCCGGCACGCGTGACCGCGCTCTCCCCGCGCAATACGGCCACCGCCTATGCCTTGCCGGTGGCCGACGATGGCAAGTTCTTCGGTGCTGCCGGACGCGACGTGCTGCGCGATACCACGCTGGCCCTGCGCTCCACCCTCACGCGCGCCGTGGCGCCGGACTGGAGCATCCGTCACGGCATCAGCCTGTTCGAACTCGATAGCGACTTCGACAATAGCTTCGTCTCGCAATCCTTCGTCAGCAGCACCCGCAACCTGCAGCAGGTCCAGCGTAGCCGCTTCCAGCAGGACCTGCACCAGCGCAACCTGCAGACCAATCTGGAGGTGCTCGGCAAGCTCGCCAGTGGGCCGTTGCAGCACGAGTTGCTGGCCGGCGTCGAATATGCCTGGCAGAAGCGCGACCCCCGGCTGTGGATGGGTTCGGCCAATCCGGTCTCCCTCCGCAATCCCGACAATCGCGACAATCGCGACAACAAAGGCATCGTTCCCCAGCCGTGGCAGATGAACTATCACAAGGCCAGCAACCTGGGCATCTATGTGCAGGACCAGATCGATCTGGGCGGCCGCCTGAAAGGCCTGTTCGGCCTGCGCTGGGACGACTTCGACATCGATTCGCGCAACCAGTTGAGGAATCTGCGCAGCGAGCGCTCCAGCCATGCCCTGAGCCCGCGCGTGGGGGCGGTATGGGAGGCCATCCCCGACCAGCACCTCTACCTGTCCTGGAGCAAGAACTACGCCCCGGTCGGAGGCGACGTGATCGGCATCACGCCCGGCACCGAGGGCAACGCCAACGACCTCGGCCCGCAGTACAGCCGCCAGGTCGAAACCGGCCTCAAGAGCGACTGGTTCGATCGCAGGATCAGCACCACCCTGGCCTGGTTCCAGCTGGAGCTCTACAACCGCACCGTGGCCGATCCCCTCAAGCCGGGCACCTTCTACCAGACCGGTCTGGAGCGCAATCGCGGCGTCGAGTTCAGTGTGGCCGGAGAAGTGCTGCGCCACTGGTTCCTGCGTGCCGGCTGGACGCAGCAGAACGCCAAGGTGCTGCAGGCCGAACCGCAATTCACCGGCAAGCGCGCCAGCGGCGTATCGGCCCGCAATGGCAGCCTGTTCGTCTCCTACGCGCCGCCGCTGGGCTGGTTCGGCGAGACCGGCCTGATCGTCGAGGGCGCGCGTTTCGCCGACCGCGACAACCTGGTCGAGTTGCCCGCCTATACCCGCTGGGATGCCATGGTGGGTTATCGCCTGCAGCGCGCCGATTTCACCCTGGCCGCGACCAATCTGGCCGGCCGCCGCTACTACGCCAGCGCCACCGGCGCCTCCCAGATCATTCCGGGGGCGCCAAGGACGCTGTCGTTCACGGCGACCTACAGGTTCTGAACCCGAGGTCGCCCATGCACCGGCGCGTACCCGCTGTCATGTGCGCGGGGCCGGGGCATTTTCCGCAAAGGCAGGCATATCCGCCAGCCGCGCATGGATGCCTGCCAGCATCGGCCATTGCGACAGGTCGATGCCCATGCGTTCGGCATTGACCGTCTGCGGGAACAGCAGGATGTCGCCCAGCGAAGCTTGCTGACCAGCGACGAATGGCCCGGCCTGGTGGCTCTGCAGCAGGCGGTCGATGGCCTGCAGACCTTCCATCACCCAGTGCCGGTTCCAGTCGGCGATCTCCGCTCCCGTCACTCCGGGCAGGGTCGACAGCCGGCGCGCCACCCGGGGCGGGACCAGCGCATGGATCTCGGCGGCGATGGCGATGGCGACCGAGCGCGACAGCGCGCGCTGTTCCAGTCCCTTGGGCAGCAGCGGTGGCTCAGGATGCAGCTCGTCCAGGTATTCGATGATGGCGATGGATTGCGTGATCAGCCCGCCCTGATCCGTCACCAGGGCCGGCACCAGACCTTGCGGATTGATGCGCAGGTAGTCCTCGCGGCGGTTTTCCGGATCGTCGCCGAGGATGGAGACCGGCAGCACGTCGACCTCGATCTGCTTGATGGCCAGGGCAATACGCACGCGCGAGGCGGCCGAGGAGATGTCGTTGAGATACAGTTTCATGTCTGGTCCTTTTGAAGTGATGAAGCGATGAAGCGATGAAAAATCAGGGGGCAGGTAACCCCGCCGATGGCGCGGGCTTCCCGGCAGCGGCGGACAAAGCCGCCAGGGCGGCTGCGGCCTGCGCCTGCTCCGGTGCGTGGGTATCCCAGGCACAAGGACTGGCCGAGATGGCCAATGCGGTGATCCAGCCGATCATGGTGCGCATGGTGTCTTCCTTTCTCTTGAAAACGATGTGAGGGTTCAGGCCGGCTCGGGCAACTCAGCCGAAGGTGAAGGCGTAGGCAGTGGCGCCGGGGTCGAGGAAGCGCACCTCGAAACGACGCGGCTTGACCCCGCCACGCTGGCGCACCAGCTGGAACAGCCGGGTGCGGCTGACCGTGCCATTGCCGGCGGCATCGATGTCGGCACCATGCAGTTCCCCCGGCGCCTGGCCATCCACGCTGACCACGAAGCGCACCGGCCGGCCGTCTTCCCCGGGGCCGAGCACCAGGTGCAGGTCGCGTGCCGAAAAACGGTAGGCGATGCTGCCGTCGGCCTGCTGCAGGCTCACCGCTTCGGCACCGACCTTCCAGGTGCCGCTCAGGCTCCATTGATTCAGTTGCAGTGGCGCGGCGCTGTAGTGCATCGCCACATCGGGCCGCAGCCGTTCCGGCGAGACCATGCCGGTGGCCTGGCGATAGCCCAGATAGCTTTCCTGTGAAGCCAGCCGGGCCAGGTCAGGCGCGGCCTGGATGTCGGTGGCGTTGGGCTTCACGGCAGCATCTCCGTCACTGCCTTTCGCGCTCTGGCCAGCCTCCTTGAGCAGGGCCCGGATGGCCTCTTCGGTGCTCTCGTAGCGCCCTTCGCCGAACTGGTGGTAGCGCAGCTTGCCCTGGGCATCGGCCAGGTAGATCGCCGGCCAGTAGTTGTTGTCGAAGGCGCGCCACAGGCGGAATTCGCTGTCGACCGCGACCGGGAAGTCGAGCTTGAATTCGTTCACAGCCTGGCGCACGTTGTCCACCTTGCGCTCGAAGGCGAACTCGGGGGTATGCACCCCGATCACCACCAGGCCCTGATCACGGTATTTCTCGGCCCAGGCCCGGATGTAGGGCAGGGTGCGGATGCAATTGATGCAGGAGTAGGTCCAGAAATCCACCAGCACCACCTTGCCGCGCAACTGTTGCGCCGATAGCGGGGCCGAGTTCAGCCACTGCACGGCACCGTCCAGGGCCGGCAATGCGCCTTCGACCGGCAGGGTGCTGCGGTAGGGGCGCCTGGCCGTCTCCGCCGGATGATCGATTGCGCCGCCAGCCATGGCTGCGGCAACTGGCCCGCGTGGCGGTGCCAGCAGCTCGAGCAGGCGGGTCTCAAGACCTTCGGTAGCGCTGGCCTTCGCCGCCAGCGGCAGGCTCGCGCCCACGGCAATGCTGGCGACCCCGGCCAGCACGGCTGCACCCAGCAGCCGGCGCAGCCACTCACCCATCCCCAGCCGACGGCGCAGAACAGCCATCACACCGGCCCCAGCGGACAGGACCACGGCCAGCATGCAGGCCGCCCCGCTGGCGTAGGCCAGCAGCAGGGTGGCAGTGTGCGGCGTCGGGCCGGCCCAGGCGGCGGCCGACAGCACCAGACCCAGGATGGGGCCGGCGCAGGGAGTCCATAGCAGGCCGGTGGCCGCGCCCAGCAGCACGGCTGCGGCTACGCTCTCGCGCCCGCCCCGTGGCGTCCCACCGCGCTCGGCCAGCGCATTGCCCAGCAGTACGCCCGGGCGCGCCAGTAGTGTGGCCAGCGTGGGCGACATCAGCGTCAGACCGAACAGGGCCAGCACCAGCATGGCTGCGACGCGACCCGCTTCATTGACATGGACGGCCCAGTTGGCAGCCACCGCAGCCAGCGTGGCCACGGCAGAAAACACCAGCGCCATGCCCGCCAGCAGCGCCAGGCGCAGCCGCCATGGCTGGTCGGCGCGGGCCAGCAGGAAGGGCAGGACCGGCAGGATGCAGGGGCTCAGCAAAGTGAGCGCTCCGCCGAGGAAGGCGGCAAGATAGAGGGTCATGATGTAAGGCCGGCAAGGGCGGTGTGATTGGCGACCCGTGCATGAGACCGCGCCGGTGTATCTGTCATGTGTAGGCCAGGGCCGGCTTGTGTATCGCTGCGTGTCCGCCGACGGCGCGGCTACACGGGCTTACAATTCTCGCCAACAGCGGCGGGCTGGTAGGCTCGCGGCCTCTCAATCCGGTTGGCGGGTGGTTTTGTCGTCGTCTGTGTCCGGCATACGGCCGGATACATTGAGGTACAAATCTCCCGCCGGCAGCCCTTGCAGGGGAGGCTTGCAAGACGTAAAAGACAGGGTCGCGCACTTTCACTCGAGCCAGTTCCGCCTCCGGCCGGCTGCAAGCTCAAAGCTCAAAGCTGAAAGCTGAAAGCGACAACACTGAACACAACAAGGGAAGGGCAGGCAGGTGGAACACATCGATCACATCCTCATCGTCGACGACGACCGCGACATCCGCGAACTGGTGGCCGACTACCTGAAAAAGAACGGTTTGCGCGTGGACGTGGCTGCCGATGGTCGCCAGATGCGCGCCTTCGTCGCCAGTAACGCCGTGGACCTGATCGTGCTGGACATCATGATGCCCGGCGACGATGGCCTGGTCCTGTGTCGCGAGCTGCGCGCCGGCAAGCACAAGGCCACCCCCATCATCATGCTCACCGCCCGTTCGGAGGAGACCGATCGCGTGGTCGGCCTGGAAATGGGCGCCGACGATTACCTGGCCAAGCCGTTCGCCGCGCGCGAACTGCTGGCGCGCATCAAGTCGGTGCTGCGCCGGACCCGCATGCTGCCGCCCAATCTGCAGGTCAGTGAAGCCGGCCGGCTGCTGCGCTTCGGTCCCTGGCGGCTGGATACCTCGGAGCGCCACCTGCTGGCGCCCGATGGCATGGTGGTCACCCTCAGCGGCGCCGAGTACCGTCTGCTGCGGGTGTTCGTCGATCACCCGCAGCGGGTGCTCAATCGCGACCAGCTGCTGAGCCTGACCCAGGGGCGCGAAGCCGAGATCTTCGACCGTTCCATCGACCTCCTGGTCAGCCGGCTGCGCCAGCGGCTGGACGATGACGCGCGCGAACCGCGCTACATCAAGACCATCCGCAGCGAGGGCTATGTGTTCTCGATGCCGGTCGAGATCGAGGAAGCCCGCCCGTGACCACGCGTTCAGCTGATGCCGGCGTACCCAGGCGCGTGCTGCGCATGCCCCGCACCCTGGGGGCACGCCTGTTCCTGATCTTCCTGGCGGCGTTGGCGCTGGCCCATATCCTGTCCTTCGCCGTGCTGTTCCTGGAGCGCTATACCGCAGCGCGTGCGGTCATGCTCGATACGCTGGAAAACGACGTGGCCACCTCGGTCGCCATTCTCGATCGCCTGCCCGCCGCCGAACGGCCTCAGTGGCTGGCGCCGCTGCAGCGTGATACCTATGGCTATGTCATCGGCGAAGGTCGCGCCGGCATCCCCGAACTGTCGCCCCGGGCGCAGCAGATCGCTGCGCGCATCCGGGCCGCACTGGGTGGCCGCTATCCCTTCACGATGCAGACCGTTCCCGGTCCGCGTGAACATCTGCAGGCGCATCTGCGCCTGTCCGATGGCAGCGCACTGACGGTGGATCTGCATCCGGCCATGAAGCCGCTCACCCAGTGGCTGCCCTACGTGCTGGTGGCGCAATTGCTGCTGCTGGTGTTGTGCAGCTGGTTCGCGGTGCGACTGGCCTTGCGTCCGCTGGCCGACCTCGCCGCCGCTGCCGACCGCCTCGACCTGGGCCGTCCGAGCCCGCCCCTGCAGGAGGACGGTCCGGCCGAAGTCGCCCACGCTGCGACTGCCTTCAACGCCATGCGCGAGCGCATCGCCGATCACCTGCAGGAACGCATGCAGATCCTGGCGGCGGTCTCGCACGACCTGCAGACGCCGCTGACGCGCATGCGGCTGCGTGCCGAGATGGCCGATCCCGGCAGCGAGCGCGACAAGCTGCTCAACGACCTGGCCGAAATCCAGCGTCTGGTGCAGGAGGGCATCGCCTATGCGCGCAGTGCGCACGGCAACGACGAGGCCGCCGTGCGCATCGACCTGGCCTCGTTCCTGGAGAGCATGGTCTTCGATTATCAGGACAGCGGCCAATCGGTGACGCTGGCCGGCACCCTGCCCACGCTGGCCCTGATCACCCGCAGCCATGCGCTGCGTCGCATCCTCACCAACCTGATCGACAATGCGGTCAAGTTCGGTGGGGCCGCCGAGGTGCAAGCCAGTATCCTGCCCGCCGGGCAGTTGCGCATCGCAGTGCGCGACCATGGCCCGGGTATCCCTGAGGACCAGCTGGAGGCGGTATTCCAGCCCTTCGTCCGTCTGGAAGGCTCGCGCAACCGCAGCACCGGCGGCACCGGCCTGGGTCTGGCCATCGCCCGCCAGCTGGCGCTGGCCCTGCAGGGCAGTCTGGTGCTACGCAACCGGTCGGATGTGCCGCAGGGGCTGGAGGCGGAACTGGTGATCAGTTCCCTGTTCTGAATCGGCAGGGGACCTGGCCGGTGGCTGTTGGTTGCTGGTTGCTGGTTGCTGGCGCAGGATTGCGTATCCCAATGTATCCGGCGTGGCCGCCGCTACACCGGCTTGCAAAACCAGGCTTGGCCGTACACAAGGGCGATACATCGGCGCGGCATTCTCCTTCATGTCCCATCCACATGAACGGAGAACCCGATGACACAGGAAATCAATCTTCAACGCCGCCGCCTGTTCGGTGCCGCCGCGGCCACCGCCAGCACTGCCATGGTCGCGCAACTGGGCCTGTCGGCCACGGCGTGGGCGCAGTCGCCCGGCCTCGACGACGGCGTCCTCGGCAAGGTGATGCCGGGCGTGCACACTTCCTTCGGCCAGATCAGGCAGGTGCAGGCCGGCCTGCTTGATGTCGGCTACGCCGATGTCGGTCCAGCCGATGGCCCTGTCGTGATCCTGCTGCATGGCTGGCCCTACGACATCCATAGTTTCGTCGACGTGGCCCCGGCCCTGGCAGCGGCCGGTTATCGCGTACTGGTCCCTTACCTGCGTGGCTACGGCAGTACCCGCTTCCTGTCGGCGTCGACCGTGCGCAATGGCCAGCAGGCGGTCGTGGCACTGGACATCATTGCGTTCATGGATGCACTCAACATTGATCGCGCCATCTTCGGCGCCTTCGACTGGGGTGCACGCACCGCCTGCATCATCGCCGCCCAGTGGCCGCAGCGCGTCAAGGCGCTGGTCTCGGTAAGCGGCTACCTGATGACCAATGTCGATGCCGGCCGCCAACCGCTGCCGCCGCAAGCCGAGCTGGACTGGTGGTACCAGTTCTACCTGGCCACCGATCGCGGCGTGGCCGGTTATGAAAAGTACCGCAAGGATTTCAACCGACTGATCTGGCAGACGGCCTCGCCGCGCTGGCATTTCGACGACGCTACCTATGCCCGCAGCGCCGCCGCGTTCGACAATCCGGACCATGTCGCCATCGTGGTGCACAACTACCGCTGGCGTCTGGGCCTGGCACCGGGCCAGACGCAGTACGACGCGTTGGAGCAGCGCCTGGGCAGCTTCCCCGTGATCACGGTGCCCACCATCACCCTGGAAGGGGACGCCAACGGCGCCCCGCACCTCGACCCGGCGCTCTATCGCAAGCGCTTCGCCGGGCCGTATGCGCACCACACCTTGACCGGCGGCATCGGCCACAACCTGCCGCAGGAAGCTCCGCGCGAGTTTGCGCTGGCCGTCGTCGAGGCCGATCGCTTGTCGGCCTGATCGCTGGCCTCATCCCAACATCCAGATAAAAGGAAACATCATGCAACGTAGTCTCAACAAAAAAATAGCCTTCGTTACCGGAGGTTCGCGCGGCATCGGCGCGGCCGTTGTTCGCAAGTTGGCGCGCCAGGGCGCGGTGGTCGCATTGACCTTTGCGGGTAGTCATGACAAGGCCAGTGCATTGGTTGCCGAGATTCATGCCGCAGGCGGCCGGGCGCTGGCGATCCAGGCCGACAGTGGTGACCCGGCGGCGCTGCAGGCCGCCATTGCGCAGGTCGCCTCCGAGTTCGGACGCATCGACATTCTGGTCAATAGCGCCGGGCTGTTGCTGCGTGGGGAAGTGGAAGACTTCGCGCTGGAAGATTTCAACCGCATGTTCGAAGTCAATGTGCGCGCAGCATTTGTCGCGGTTCAGGCCACCTTGCCGCACATGGCCGCTGGTTCGGCCATCGTGTTGATAGGCAGCGTGGTGGCCGAACGCGCCGGCTTCCCTGGCAGTGCGGTGTATGCGATGACCAAGGGAGCGCTGGCATCACTGACTCGCGGACTGGCGCGCGACCTGGGGCCTCGTGGTATTACGGTGAGCAATGTGCAGCCGGGGCCGACCGTGACAGATATGAGTCGGGGCGGCGAACCGGAGATGGCCGCCTTGCTGACACCGATGATGCCCATTGGTCGCCTTGGACAGCCGGAGGAAATCGCCGATTTTGTAGCCTTCCTGGTATCGGAGGAGGGGCGCCTCATCACCGGCGCCAGTCTCACTATTGACGGCGGTTTCCTGGCCTGAACCTGATCCCCTCCGAAACCTCGCTTTCAATACAGCGTCTGTGAAGACTCATGCACCAGCTGTGCATACAGCTGATGGCGCAGGCCGGCGATCTCGCCGGCCTGAACCGCTTCCAGCACGGCGCAGCCGGGTTCGTTGAGGTGATGGCAGTTGTAGAAGCGGCACTTGCCCAGGTAGGGTGTGAAGTCACGGAAGGCGCGTTCCAGCATGCCTTCGGAGAGCTGGTACAGGCCGAATTCCTGGAAGCCCGGGGAGTCGATGATGCTGGCCCCGCCCTCCATCTGGTACAGGCGGGTGAAGGTGGTGGTGTGCTTGCCGGTGTCGAGCGCGGCCGAGATTTCGCGGGTGGCGATGTCGGCGTCCGGCACGATCAGGTTGATGATGGAGGACTTGCCCATGCCGGACTGGCCGATCAGGATGGTGCTCTTGCCGGCCAGCAGCGGCATGAAGGCCGCGCGGGTCTCGTCCGGGTGGGCCTTGGCCGAGACCTCGTGTACCGGATAACCCAGGCGCGCATAGACCTGCAGGCGTTCGCGGGTCTTCGGCAGGGCCTCGGTGATGTCGGTCTTGTTCAGGATCAGGTGGGCTGATACGCCCGCCGATTCGGCTGCCACCAGCGCGCGCGAGACCAGGTCGTCGGTAAAGCTGGGCTCGGTCGCCACCACGATGAACAGCTGATCCACATTGGCCGCCAGCAGCTTGGACTTGTACTGGTCGGAGCGGTACAGCAGGGTCTTGCGCTCGTCGATGGCCTCGATCACGCCCTGGTCCGGCGAGGTGCGCGCCAGGCGGATGTGGTCACCCACGGAGACGTCGCTCTTCTTGCCACGGGTGACGCAATGCAGTTTCTGTTCCCCTGCCTGCACAAGATAATGCCGCCCGTGGGCGGCGATCACCAGACCGGATTCCAGGTCGGCCTTGGCGGCCGGCCCGGCGCCGCGTGCTGCGGCTTGCTTGCGGCCAGCCATCAGGCGTTGGCGCGCTGGGCGAAGATGGCGTCGACCTTGGCCGCGCAGACGAAGTCGTTGGTCGAGAGACCGCCACGGCCGTCGTTGACGCTATGGGTATCGAAACGCACGCTGCAGCGGTTGTAGCTCACGCCCAGGTCGGGGTGATGGTCTTCGGCATGGATCACCCAGGCAATCGCATTGACGAAGGCCAGGGTCTCGTAATAGTTGGCGAAGGCGAAGCTGCGCGCCAGCTTGCCGCCTTCGATCTTCCATTCGGGCAGGGCGGCCAGGTGGCTGGCGAGGGCGGCGTCATCCAGGGCCTCGATGGGCTGGACGCAACGGGAAGCGGCGAGGGTGCTTGCGGTAATGCTCATGGGGTTCTCCAACGGTCAGGAAGCTGCATGCCCCTGACCTCTATGCAATGAAAGAAATCAGTGATTGCCAGCTGGCGCAGGTGCTGCCATGGCGCCATGCAGGTGCCGGATGCGCAGCGAAGCCGGCGGATGCGAATCGTAGAAGGCCGAGTGCAGCGGGTCGGGGGTGAGCGTGGAGGCGTTGTCCTCATACAGCTTGACCAGCGCCGAGACCAGGTCCTGGGCATGGGTATGCTGGGCGGCAAAGGCATCGGCCTCGAACTCATGCTTGCGCGAGGACAGCGACGACAGTGGCGAGAGCAGGAAGGTGAAGATCGGCAGCACCAGCATGAACAGGATCAGCGCCATTGCGTCGTTGCTGCCCAGCAGCAGCGGGTCCACGCCCAGCCCGGTATAGAACCAGGCCTGGCCCTTCAGGTAGCCCAGCAGGGCCAGCAGCGCCAGCGACATGGCAAACATCACCACTACCCGCTTGACGATGTGCTTGAGCTTGAAGTGACCCAGTTCGTGGGCCAGCACGGCCTCGATCTCGTGCGGGGCCAGGCGCGCCAGCAGGGTATCGAAGAAGACGATGCGCTTGCCCGAGCCGAAGCCCGAGAAATACGCATTGCCATGCGCGCTGCGCTTGGAACCGTCCATCACGAACAAGCCCTTGGAAGCGAAGCCCACGCGCTGCATCAGGCCCTCGATGCGGCTGCGCAGGCTGTCGTCTTCCAGCGCGGTGAACTTGTTGAACAGCGGGGCGATGAAGCTGGGATAGATCACCAGCATCAGCAGCTGGAAGGCGCACAGCACCACCCAGGTGTAGAACCACCACAGCGCGCCGGCCTTGTCCATCAGCGTCAACACCACCCACAGCAACGGCAGGCCGATCACCGCGCCCACCAGGCTCTGCTTGATCATGTCGCTGAAGAACAGGGCGCGGCTCATCTTGTTGAAGCCGAAACCGGCTTCCAGACGGAACTGGCGGTAGTAGTCGAAGGGCAGGTCGACCAGGCCGGAGATGATGCCGAAGCCGGCCACCAGGGCGATCTGGTAGAGCATCCCGGGGCCGCCGGTCCAGCCCAGCAGCAGGCTGGAAAGCCACTGCAGTCCGCCCAGCAGGGTGAAGCCGATCAGTACCGCCGCATTGACCAGCAAGGTCACCAGCCCGAACTTGGTGCGCGCGACCGTGTAGTCGGCCGCCTTCTGGTGGGCCGACAGGGGAATCTTCTCGGCGAACTCGGGCGGCACGGCGGCGCGATGCGCGATCACATGGCGGATGTGGCGCGACGCCAGCCAGAACCGCACCCCCAGGCTGATCCCCAGGAACACGATGAACAAAACGGAAAACGAAAGTGAAGACATGCGTACCCTGTGCGAAAATATGAAGATT
The DNA here is from genome assembly GCF_002870055.1 of Herbaspirillum sp. BH-1. Taxonomy (NCBI): domain Bacteria; kingdom Pseudomonadati; phylum Pseudomonadota; class Betaproteobacteria; order Burkholderiales; family Oxalobacteraceae; genus Herbaspirillum; species Herbaspirillum sp. BH-1. The sequence goes on from NZ_PKOI01000001.1 coordinate 342,268, forward strand.
CGTATCGAAATTCGTCAAGAAGTTCGTATCGAAGTTCGTGGTCCGACTCGAACACCCGCCACCGACCAGCGTCGTTGGCAAGACATCGGGTCATGACGCCCGGCGCGTGCCGGGCGAGCGAACCAGGCAATGGAACCATGCAGCAGATGGGGCCAGATCCCCATCCCGTCAATAAGGAAGAATTATGTCACAAGCCCCCGCCGCGCCCGTCCGGCCCAATGAAATGAACCTGATCTGGGTCGATATGGAAATGACCGGACTGGACCCGGACAAGGATCGCATCATCGAAGTGGCCGTGGTGGTTACCGATGCAGAACTGAACATCCTGGGCGAAGGCCCGGTACTGGCCATCCACCAGTCCGATGAACTGCTGGACGGCATGGATGCCTGGAACAAGGGGACCCACGGCCGCTCGGGCCTGATCGACCGCGTCAAGGCTTCCACCGTCACCGAAGCCGATGCCGAGCAGCAGATCATCGCCTTCCTGAAGCAATACGTCCCGGCCGGCAAGTCGCCCATGTGCGGCAATTCGATCTGCCAGGACCGTCGCTTCATGGTGCGCGGCATGCCCAAGCTGGAAGAATTCTTCCACTATCGCAACCTGGATGTGTCGACCCTGAAGGAACTGTGCAAGCGCTGGAAGCCGGAAATCGCCACCGGTTTCAAGAAGCGCCAGATGCATACGGCCCTGGCCGATATCCTGGAGTCGATCGAAGAGCTCAAGTATTACCGCGAGCACTTCATCAAGGAGTGATGCGCAGGGCAGCCATGTTGCCAACAGTGCAATAAAAAGGCGCGCCGGCTACCCGGTGCGCCTTTTTCGTTATGGGCCGGAAATGCTTGCCCCGGTGACCTTCTGGCTTATTCGGTGCCGTCTGCGCTGCTGTCCGCGCCACAGCATTTCTTGTACTTCTTGCCACTGCCGCAGGGGCAGGGATCGTTGCGGCCGGTCTTGGGCGCCTCGCGCTGCACCTGTTCCACGGCCGACTTGCGTTTCGGCGCCCAGTAGCGGTGGATGTGAGGAATGGCAGCCTCGATCTCGATGGCCAGCTTGTGGGTCTTGACCGGGTCATCGATGAGCTTGGTCTCTTCCTCTTCCAGCTCTTCCGAGCCCAGCAGGTAGATCGGGCGCATCAGCGGGGCCAGGTTGGAATGGAAGATTTCGTCCCATTGCTCGGCGCGCAACTGGATCCCTTCCCAGAAGCCCCAGGCCCAGGCCTCGGCGTCCAGCAGCGGCTTGCCTTCATGTTCACGTTCGCAGAACAGGGGCTCGTACTCCTTGGGCGCCACTTCGAAGGTGATGGCGATTTCGTTCATGCTGCGCGCGATCAGGCTGGTGATGCGCTCGGCTTCCTTGCCGTTCTTGAACTTGGGCGTGTCTTCCGGACGGCTGCCCCAGACCCGCGGCAGCCATTCGGCCATCAGCACTTCCTGCGGACCGATGGCCAGCGCCGTCAGGTAGCCGTGCAGGGTGTCCATGGTCATCACATCGTCGGCGCAGCGATCGGAGAGGAGAAAATCGTCGAGTTCGTCGAATTCGGCGTCGGAAAGGGGCTGGTCGAGTTGCATGATGGGTCCGGTTGCTGAAGATTGCTATTACCAAAGGCAGGAGTGTAAAGGCATTCAGCCAGGGGCGCGAGCATTGTCGGCGTTGGCTGCCGCAATCTGCTGCGGCGCGGGCGCCATGGACAGTACAATAGCCGGATGAATCAAGCCGCCACCGCTGACATCCCTGACGTCCCCGACGCCACCTCCTTCGCCACGCTCTCGCCCGATACGGTGCTCGATGCCCTCGACTCCCTGGGCCTGTACGGCGACGGTCGCCTGCTGGCATTGAACAGCTATGAAAACCGGGTCTACCAGGTCGGCATGGAAGACGGCCCGCCGCTGGTGGCCAAGTTCTACCGACCTCTGCGCTGGTCGGATGCACAAATCCTCGAAGAACATGATTTTTCGCAGGAGTTGGCCGACGAAGAGGTCCCGGTAGTGCCGGCCATGCGCCTGGAAAGCGGCGCCACCCTGCATCGCCATGCCGGGTTCCGCTTTGCCGTGTTCCAGCGCCATGGCGGCCGAGCCCCCGAGCTGGACGATGCCGACACCCTGGAACGCCTGGGCCGCTTCATCGGCCGCATCCATGCGGTGGGTATGCGCCGTCCCTTCGTCGAGCGTCCTGCGCTGGACCTGGCCAGCTTCGGCCATGAGCCGCGCGACTGGCTGCTGGCGCATGACTTCATCCCCATGGATGTGGCCACCGCCTGGCGTACCACGGTCGAACAGGCCCTGCAGGGCGTGCAACGCTGTTACGACCGCGCGGGTGAGATCCGCAGCCTGCGCCTGCACGGGGATTGCCATGTCGGCAATGTCCTGTGGACCGATGCCGGCCCGCACTTCGTCGATTTCGACGACAGCCGCAGTGGCCCCGCCGTGCAAGATCTGTGGATGCTGCTTTCCGGCGAGCGACGCGAGATGGTCGGGCAACTGGCCGACCTGCTGGCCGGGTATGAAAGTTTCTGCGAATTCGAGCCGCGAGAACTGTACCTGATCGAAGCGCTGCGTACGCTGCGGCTGATCCATTATTCCGCCTGGCTGGCGCGCCGCTGGGACGACCCGGCGTTTCCGGCCGCCTTCCCCTGGTTCAACACCCAGCGCTACTGGCAAGACCGCATCCTGGAATTGCGCGAGCAGATCGCGCTGATGGATGAGCCGCCCCTGTGGCCGGTGTGAGCCGGCACCGATGAACCGCCTGAACTGTTTTCCCCATCATCCATGAGCCAATCCCTCACCCGCTGCGGCTGGGTCAACCTCGCCAATCCCCGCTACGTCGAGTACCACGATCACGAGTGGGGCGTCCCCTGCCATGACGAAACCCGGCTATTTGAAATGCTCAACCTGGAAGGCGCCCAGGCCGGGCTGTCCTGGGAGACCGTGCTCAACAAGCGCGAGAGCTACCGCGCTGCCTTCGACCAATGGGATGCCGAGAAGATCGCCCGCTATGACGAGCGCAAGGTGGCGCAATTGCTGGCCGACCCCGGCATCGTGCGCAATCGCCTGAAGGTGGCCGCCACCATCGGCAATGCCCGCGCCTACCTCAAGCTGCGCGAGGAAGTGGGTGGTCTCGATCCCTACCTGTGGAGCCAGGTCGAAGGCCGGCCCATCGTCAACCGCTGGGCCTCGCTGGCCGACTGCCCGGCCAAGACCCCGCTGTCGGATGCCATTTCCAAGGACCTGGCCAAGCGCGGCTTCAAGTTCGTCGGCTCCACCATCATCTATGCCTATCTGCAGGGCGTGGGCGTGATCAACGACCATGTGTGCGACTGCCATTGCCACGGCCGCTGAGCCGACCTGTACCAAAGGGTGGCATGAAGACGGAATGAGGACAGGCGGCCGTGGTCGGGTTTGGTTTACACTCGCAGCCTGCGGCGGTGCATCAGGACTGCCGGGATAGATTCACGAGGCCGGCTGGCGCCATGCCAGGCCGGTGAAGTATGGGAGTAGCATGATTTTCGTCAAATGGTTTGGCTGGTCGGTCCTCTGGCTGCTGCCGCTGCTGCTGCGCACGGTAGCGCGCGCGCTCGGCCGCAAGTCCATCTTCGGCGGCCGCGGCGCCATCCGCCTTTGGTGTGGCAGCCTGTTGCTGCTGGCCGCCAGCGGCGCGCTGGAAGCGCTGGTGCGCGCACAACTGAGCAACAGTGATGATGACCCCAGCGGCGACCTGGTCGGCGCGGCCCTGATGGAGGCCCTCGGCGGCAAGATCAGCAAGGGCATCGCTGCCGTGGTCTTGCTGGCGTTGCTGGCGCTGGGCCTGAAGTGGTTGCTCGGTGCCATCTTTGGTCGTAACGATGCGCAGAGCCGCGACGATCACCCGGAGCTGGACCTGGGACCGCCGCGACGCGGCAGCATCGAGAGCGAACGCGTACGCCTGAGCAGTCAGCGCAGCAGTTTCCCGGCGGGCGCCGAGCGTCGCACGCCAGCGGTGCGCCCGCCCGTGCCGCCTCGCGCAGCGGCCCATGCATCTGGCCATGCCGCGAACCGCTCGCCGGTGGGTTCGCCCTTCGAACCGCGCCCGCGTCCGGCGCGCCTCACGCCGACCCCCGCCAATGAGCGCCCGCATGAGGGTGCTGCCCGTGACGACTGGAAGGTACCGCTGTCTGCCCTGACCGGCGGCCCGTCGCGCCATGCCCAGGCAGGGCAGGGCGGCCAAGGCGGGCAAGGGGGCAAATGGCCTTCGCTCAGTCCCCGTCCGTCCGGCCCCGCCGCCAAGGCGCGCCCGGAATCCGAATGGGCCGCTTTCGAAACCCTGCGCCCGACCGAAGCCATGCTGGCCCGCGCCGCCGCCAGCCGCGCCATCTCGGCCGCCAGTGCCGCCGCCGACGCCAGCCTCTCGCGGGCGGCCAGTCCGGCGTTACCGATCCGCCCGATTCCGTCCTCGATTGCCCGTTCCGCCAGTGATCAGCAGGCAGCGCCGTCCCCGCTCAATCCGACCCGCAGCATCCGCATCAGCAGCGTAGGCCGTGCCGCGCCGCAGGCCGCAGCGCCGACCGGGCCGACCGGGCCGACACCGCGTGCCGATGTGATCCCGACCCGCCTGATGCGCTCCCTGCACGAGGCCGATGGTCTGCAGGGGCCCACTCCACCGGCCGCACCCATCGTGCCGATGGCGCCGATAGTGTCGATGGTGCCACCTTCACCACTGCCTTCCGCGCTGCAGGAGCCACTCATCCCCGACCTGCCGACCGCGCCCGAGTTGCCGCTGGCGGGGGCAAGCTGGGCGCCGGCCGAACCTGCGCAAGCGCCCGTCCTGCCCGTCTCGGAGCCGGAAGCACTCCTGCCCGCAGAAGACGAACCGATCGACCTCGGCACCTTCAACGCGCCCTGGTTCGACATGCTGCCCGATCCGGCAGCGCCAGCATCGCCGGCGTCCCGGCAGCCGGCCTTCACCGTGCGCATACCCGAACCGCAGCCGGCCGTGGCCACGCCGGTGGCCAGGGTCTATCCCGAGCACGAGGACGAGCCCCGGGTGGATATCCCGCTGCCCTCGCTGGACCTGCTGGACGAAGTCCCCGAGTCGCGCATCGAGATCGATCCCGAGCAACTGCAGGAAACCGGCCGCCTGATCGAACAGCGTCTCAAGGAATTCAAGGTCCCCGTGACCGTGCTGGGCGCCGAAGCCGGCCCGGTGATCACCCGCTTCGAAGTGGAACCGGCGCAAGGCGTGCGCGGCGCCCAGGTGGTGAACCTGATGAAGGACCTGTCGCGCGCCCTGGGGCTGACTTCCATCCGGGTGGTCGAGACCATCCCCGGCAAGACCTGCATGGGCCTGGAACTGCCCAATGCGCGCCGGCAGATGATCAAGCTCTCCGAGATCATCCATTCCCAGGCCTACCGCAAGTCGTCGTCCCACCTCACCATTGCCATGGGCAAGGACATCACCGGCACGCCCGTGGTGACCGACCTGGCGCGGGCCCCGCACATGCTGGTGGCCGGTACCACCGGCTCGGGCAAGTCGGTGGCCATCAATGCCATGATCCTCTCGCTGCTCTACAAGGCCACGCCCGAGGAAGTGCGCATGATCATGATCGACCCCAAGATGCTGGAGCTGTCCATCTATGAAGGCATCCCGCACCTCCTGGCGCCGGTGGTGACCGACATGCGCGAGGCCGCCCATGCCCTGAACTGGGCGGTGGACGAGATGGAGCGCCGCTACAAGAAGATGTCCAAGCTGGGCGTGCGCAACCTGGCCGGCTACAACCAGAAGCTTGACGAAGCCGCCGCCCGTGGCGAGAAGATCCCCAATCCCTTCAGCCTCACGCCGGACGCTCCGGAACCGCTGGAAAAGCTGCCCACCATCGTGATCGTCATCGACGAACTGGCCGACCTGATGATGGTGGTCGGCAAGAAGGTCGAAGAGCTGATCGCCCGCCTGGCACAGAAGGCGCGGGCGGCCGGCATCCACCTGATCCTGGCCACCCAGCGTCCTTCGGTGGACGTGATCACCGGCCTGATCAAGGCCAACATCCCGACCCGCGTGGCCTTCCAGGTGTCTTCCAAGATCGACTCGCGCACCGTGCTGGACCAGATGGGGGCGGAATCCCTGCTGGGCCACGGCGACATGCTGTTCCTGCCGCCGGGCTCGGGCTACCCGCAGCGCGTGCACGGCGCCTTCGTGTCCGACGAAGAGGTGCACCGCGTGGTGGAATACCTGAAGTCCTTTGGCGAGCCGCGTTATATCGAGGAAATCCTGGCCCCGCCGATGTCCGAGGACACGGCCCAGGCCGACATGTTCGCCGGTGGCGAGGGTGGCGATCCGGAGTCCGATCCGCTCTACGACGAGGCCGTGGCCTTCGTGCTCAAGACACGGCGCGCCTCGATCTCGTCGGTGCAGCGGCAATTGCGCATCGGCTACAACCGCGCGGCGCGGCTGGTGGAACAGATGGAGACAGCCGGCGTGCTCTCGGCCATGTCGCGCAACGGCAGCCGCGACATCCTGGTGCCGCCCTCGGGCGGCGAGGAATAGAGACAACGGCATCGGTGCCAGCGCCAGCGCGAATATCCGGCTGCACAAGACAAAACGGCGAACCCTTGCAGGTTCGCCGTTTTGCTTGAACGCCGTCTCAGGCGATCAGTGCATCAGAGCGCCAGCCCTCAGATATCCAGCTGGGTCACCAGCTTGGTATTGATGTAGGCCTCAATGGCTTCGGTACCGCCTTCGGAACCATAGCCGCTGTCCTTGACGCCGCCGAAGGGCAGTTCCGGGAAGGCCAGGCCCAGGTGGTTGATGGTCAGCATGCCGCTTTCCACGCGGGCGGCCAGAGCGTGCTTGGTCTGTGCCGACTTGGCGAAGGCATAGGCCGCCAGGCCGAAGGGCAGGCGATTGGCTTCGGCGATGACTTCATCGAGGGTCTCGAAGGAGTTGATCAGTGCCAGCGGACCGAAGGGCTCTTCATTCATCACGCGTGCGCTCAGCGGCACGTTGGTCAGCACGGTGGGCTGGAAGAAGTACCCCTTGTCACCGATGCGCTTGCCACCGGTGCGCAGTTGCGCGCCGTTGGAGACGGCATCGTCGATCAGCGCTTCCAGTGCGGGGATGCGGCGCTTGTTGGCCACCGGACCCATGTTCACGCCAGCTTCCAGGCCATTGCCGACCTTCAGTTGTTCGGCATAGGTGACGAACTTGTCGACGAAGGCGTTGAACACGCCCTTCTGCACCAGGAAGCGGGTCGGCGACACGCATACCTGACCGGCATTGCGGAACTTGGACGTCGCCAGGGTCTTGGCGGCCAGGTCCACATCCACGTCATCGAACACCATGGCCGGCGCGTGGCCGCCCAGTTCCATCGTGGCGCGCTTCATGTGCTGGCCGGCCAGCGCCGCCAGTTGCTTGCCCACCGGAGTGGAACCGGTGAAGGAAATCTTGCGGATCACCGGATGCGGGATCAGGTATTCCGAAATCTCCGCCGGCACGCCATAGACCAGGTTGATGACGCCGGCCGGCACGCCTGCATCGGCGTAGGCACGGATCAGTTCAGCCGGCGAAGCCGGGGTCTCTTCCGGGGCCTTGACGATGATGGAACAGCCTGCCGCCAATGCGGCCGACAGCTTGCGCACCACCTGGTTGATCGGGAAGTTCCAGGGCGTGAAGGCGGCCACCGGCCCGACCGGCTCCTTGATCACCATCTGGTAGGCACCCGGGGTGCGGGCCGGTACCAGGCGACCGTAGGTGCGGCGGGCTTCTTCGGCGAACCAGTCGATGGTGTCGGCCGCACCCAGGGTTTCCATCTTGGCTTCGGCCAGCGGCTTGCCTTGTTCCTGGGTCATCAGGCGCGCGATCTCCTCGACGCGCTCACGCAGCAGGTCGGCTGCCTTGCGCATGATCTTGGAGCGATCGAAGGCGGACATGTTGCGCCAGATCTCGAAGCCCTTTTTGGCGGCCTCCAGGGCGCGGTCCAGGTCGGCGCGGTCAGCGTGGGCGATCTTGCCGATCACTTCCTCGGTGGCCGGGTTGACGACATCGATGGTGCGACCGGAAGCGCTGGCGGTCCATTCGCCGTTGATGAAAAGCTGTACGTCCTTATACATGGGCAATCCTCGTTCGTCAGGTTGGGGGAAGGGCCGGCGCTGCCCGGTTCGGGCCAGCGGGCCGGAACCGGTGGCACGCGCTGCGGCCAGGGGAGAATTCAGACAGACCGGATGCTGCCGATCTGGTTCATGCGCGATCTTGCCGACGAGGGCAATGGCCGCTGCACGAAAGACTGTCTTTATACCATGCGCCCTGTTTTCGCGTCGCCTGCCGGCTCGCCGACAGCGGCTTCCTACAAGGCCGGACGGGCCGACAAGGCGAAGGAACATTACTTCACGCGCATCGGTCACAATGGCATAACAATATGCCCAGCCGAGGTCCCCATGAGCAGCTCTCCCGCCCCATTGCATCCGGCCCGCCATGCTGCCGCCGCTCCCGCTGACGATTCCCCTGAGGCGATGCCCTCCAGCGATGCCAGTCAGCACGCCGATGGGGCAACCCGCGCCATTGTTTCTGGCAGGCAGAGCCCAGCGGCCGGCGCCACCGGTGGCGTCATCGCCGGTGCATTGCTGAGTGCCGGCCTGGGAATCTGGCTGGGTCGCAAGCGGCGCCAGCGCCGCACGTCGGTGACACCAACGCCAACGCATGCCACCCGCGCCGCGCCGCCGGCCGCGACCACGCGGCGTGCCACTGGCGCGCACGCTGCTCATGACGCCATTCCGCAAGGCCTGGAGCAGGCCTTGCGCCTGGTGACCCTGGCTACGCCATTGATCGCCGCCTGGCGCAAGGGATCGGCGCGCGCCAGCGCGGCCAGGGCCCAAGCCAAGGCCAAGGCGGACGAGGCCTTGCCGCCGGATGCGCCAGCCCGCATGGACATCGTCAAGGCACGTCTGGAACCGGCGCCGTCGGACTATCTGGACCCGGCCGCCGAGGTCAAGATGATCAAGGGCGGCACGCGGCCACAGCAGGCCTGGCAGATGACGGTGGCCGCCATCAATGCGTGGCTGGATGACTTTGCCCCCAGCATGGGGGCGGCGATCGCCTACTACACCATCTTTTCCATTGCCCCCATGCTGGTCATCGCCATCGCCGTGGCCGGCATGCTGTTCGGTCACGATGCGGCGCAAGGCGAGATCGTCAACCAGATCCGCGATATCGTCGGCACCGAAGGGGCCTTTGCCATCCAGGGCCTGCTCAAGTCGGTCAGCCAGCCCCGCGAGGGCATGATCGCTGCCGGCATTTCAGTGGTGACCCTGGTCATCGGTGCCACGGCGGTGTTTTCCGAACTGCAGAGCGCGCTGGACCGTATCTGGCGCATCCCCGCCGTCAAGCGCAAGAGCGGGGTATGGCAATTGGCCCGCACCCGTCTGCTGTCGTTCGGGCTGATCCTGGGGCTGGGCTTCCTGCTGATCATCTCGCTGGTGGTCAGTGCTGCGCTGGCGGCGCTGGGGCGCTGGTGGGGTGGCTGGTTCGAGGGCTGGCAACTGATGCTGCAATTGCTCAACTTCGTGCTGTCCTTCGTGGTGTTCTCCACGCTCTTTTCGATGATCTACAAGTTCATGCCGCGGGTCACCTTGTCCTGGCGCGATGTCTGGATCGGCGCGGTCGCCACCACGGTGCTCTTCATCATCGGCAAATACCTGATCGGCCTGTACCTGGGCAGCACCGGCATGACCTCCGGCTTTGGTGCGGCCGGTTCGTTTGCGCTGCTGCTGCTGTGGATCTACTACTCGGCGCAGATCTTCCTGCTGGGCGCCGAGTTCACCTGGATCTACGCCAACAATTTCGGCTCACGTGCGCGCCGGCAAAAGCTGGTCAGTACCATCGAAGATCATCATGTGAGCCTGGAGCAGGCTCAGCAGGTGGTGCGCGGCAACGACAAGCCGCGCTGAGGGGACAGCGCCAGTGCCGGGCATTCCTCCACGGCCCACTGGCGCAGGGTGTCGCCGAAACCGCCACGGGCCTTGCTCTGCGGCCGGGTGCTGGTGCTCACACGGGGACGGGCACTCCAGGCGATATGGGCGCCCATGGCCTGGAGTGCCTGGACCAGCGCCACATCTTCATGGCAGGACAAGGGTGGGAAGCCACCCGCCTGCCGATAGGCCCGCGCACAGACGCCGAAGTTGGCACCGTGGATGTGGCGATGATCATCGCGATCCAGGTAGTCACGGGCGAAGCGGTGCCGCACTTCCGGCGGATGGCCGCGCCAGTCATCGGGCATCACGGTGCCGCAGACGGCATCGGCCTGTAGCCCCAGCTGCGCCACCAGCCAGTCCGGGGCAACTAGCGTGTCCGCGTCGGTAAAGGCCAGCCAGCGTGCTCCCTGGGCCAGCAGTTGATCGGCGCCCAGCGCGCGTGCCACGCCAACCTTGCGCGCCTGTATCGGCAGCACGCTCACCGGATGGCGGCGGGCAATGCTCTCGGAGCCATCGCTGCAGGCATCCAGCACCACCACGATGCGCACTTCCTCGCCCCGCAGATCGTCATGCGCGGCGGCCTCGCGCACCGCTTGCAGGCAGCGCTCCAGCAGGGCTTCTTCATCGTGGGCGGGAATGACGATGCCTATCATGACGTGCTCCTCTCCTCGTTGTTCTTACCGTCCGATCAATGAGATCAATGCGTCGGACGGATTCAGGTCTTGCGCCACAGGTCGACCAGGATGTCTTCGTCTTCGTAGCAGGCCTGGCGTTTGAGCCGCGCATGGGCGTCGATCAACTGGTGCATGGGACGGGTGGCGAGCAGCCGGTCATCGAAATCCTTCTTCCAGTGGCAGGCCAGCAGATGGCCGCCGCGTGCCAGGCTGCCTGCGGCGAGCGCGGAAATCTCGGCCATCTGCGGCGCATCGAAGTAATAGCAGAGCTCGGAAAACAGGATCAGCTCGAACTCCGGCATGTCCTGCGCCGGTGCCGGCCACTGCTCGGGCAAGGCCTGCCGACGCACGTGGACATGCGGTAGATGCGCGGTCTTGTCGCGGGTGATGCGCACCGCGTCCTCGCAGAAATCGGACGCCACCAGATGCCCGCAACGTTCGGCCAGCTGCAAGGTCAGTTCGCCACTGCCGCAACCCGGTTCGAAGATGGCCGTGCAGTGCTGGCGCGGCAGCATCGCCGCGACGATGGCGCGCTTGCGTTGCTCGTACCAGCTGGTTTTGGTGTTCCAGGGATCGGCACTGGCCGCATACAACTGGTCGAAGTGTCCGCTGTCGCCGCTCCTCATAGGAAGAACACCTCGTAGGGCCGCACGAAGTGCGCCAGTACGCCGGCCGGCAGCACCGGATCGCGCTCGCCGTCGCGACCGATCTGGCTGTGGTAGCAACGCAGGGCGCGGCGCTTGCGCAGGGCGGTGTCGGCATCGAAGCCCAGCTTGTGCGCCCGGCCCCAGGGGAAGTCGCCCGACAGCGGCTGCGCCCAGTGCCAGCCCCAGATCGGGACTTCGACCAGCTTGCAGCCCAGTTCATGTTCCAGCTCGGCAGCGATCTCGCCCACCGTCTCATGGTCGGGATGACCATCCAGGCGCCACGGGGCAAAGACGATATCCGTGTGGCGCAGCTGCGCGATCAGCCAGGCTTTCAATTCCAGCCGGTGCTGGCGGATCTGGCCATCCGGTATGCGGGCGCGCAGGATCTGGGCCTGCCCCGCGCCCAGACATTCCAGCGCGGCCATGCTCTCGGCCGGCCGCAGCAGCGGCAGCCGCTGCGCCAGGGGCGACGAATCGGGATGGCTGCGCTCACCATCGCTGACGGCCACCACCGCGATTTCCCGCATCATGCCCGCCAGCTGCGCGATCAGACCGCCGCAGCCCAGCGTTTCATCATCCGGATGCGGTGCCAGGATCACCGCCCGCGAGCGGGGTGGCACCAGCTTGCACAGTTCGATCTCGGGCAGCGCATGCAGACGCTGGCAGGATTGCCAGACCTCTTCGGCAGTGCCGTGGACGACATCGATATGGCGTGCGTGGTGTGCGGCGGCGCTGCGCCTTACGGGTGCAGGGGTATTCACAATAAGCATGGGGCGGACTCCTCTTGCAGGCAGGATGTGGCCAGGGCGGCCAGGTCGCGTTCGGCATGGCTCTGGCGCAGCCACACAGGCAGGTCGGCCAGCAGGCGCGCACTGCGCCGCTGGCCACAATAAGGATGGGGGCCCAGCGCAGCGCCCAGGTCGCTGATGATCTGCGTGCAGGCGCGTTCGACGATGAGGCGGGACCGCAAGGCATGACGCATGGCGTTCTCGCCCGGGAAGGCATCGATGCGCGTCGCGCTTTCGCGCAGCGTGGCCGCCGAGGTGGACAGCGCGCATTCGGCACTGCCCAGGCGTGCCAGGGCATGCGGGTCGGCACGTTGCGCCAGTTGCTCGCGCAGCAGCGCCACCAGCGTCGCCGCCGCACCATGCCAGCAGGCCGCAATGCCGATGCCACCCTGCCAGAAGCCGGGGCGGTCCAGATAGAAACCGGGCCCGCCCACCCGTTGGGCGCTGGCATTGTGCAGACGCAGGCGCGCGGTGCGCGTGGCGGACATGCCCACGGCCGCCCAGTTGTCCTCGATGATCTCGACCCCGCGCTGTCCCAGTTCCAGCGCCAGCAGCCAGGTCTGACCGGCGTCGTCGCGATGGCTCAGCAGCGCGTGCGTGACCGAGGCGGCGCCGGAGCACCAGGGCTTTTCTCCTTCCAGCAGGACATGGTCTTCCGCTGCCGGCGTGTGCATGCCGAGGCTGCCGGGACGCCCCTGGGCGCACCAGACACCCCAGATGGAACGTGCCGGGCGCGCGTGTCCGGCTTCTGCCAGGATGGCCAGTGCATCGGTATGGGCTTCGTAGAGCTTGGCTAGCGACAGATCATGCGCGGCCACCGCTGCCAATGCCTGCCAGCGCGCCAGCGTTTCACCGTGGCCGGGCAGGGGGAGGCGATCCAGTCCCGCCGTCACCAGCTGGCGCAGCAGCCGCGCATCCAACGCGGCCACTTGTTCGTGCGCACAAGCAGCCAGGGCGGGTGCGATGAATTGTTCCAGCTGCGCCGGCAGGGAAGGGCAATCGAGTAGATCAGCGAGGGCAGGGCGATTCATGATGACCGGGCCGGGTGCAAGGGTTCAGGGGATTCAGGCAGCCCGGGACGGGCCGCAATGGTACCCAGTATGCGTGTCGCGGTGCCGGGCCGATGTCGGCGTGCGGCTGTGTTTGTCGTAGGACTTCATTAGGCCCGGGCAGGACCGGACCGTTTCTGTAGGAATCGTGCGCGCTGTAAATCCGTGCATCACCTACAGCCAAACCGGCCGGCAAATTTCATCATTGCCGTTATCCACGCAGCACCCATGCAAGCCAGCGCAACAGACACCCGTGCCAAGACCCGTGCCAAGACTGCTTTCACTACTTTCGCACGCAACGCTCAGAGAGGCGATATGAAAACCAAGGACATTCCCGAAGACGCCAGATTCGATGAATACAACAATGCCGCCGGTGGCTGGGGCTCCGTCAAGGCCCTGGGCGCCATCCTGCAGCAGGAACATGTGATCGCCACCGGCACCCGCATCCTGATGAAGCAGAACAAGCCCGACGGCTTCGCCTGCGTCAGCTGTTCCTGGGCCAAGCCGGCCGACCCGCACCTGTTCGAGTTCTGCGAGAACGGCGCCAAGGCCACCGCCTGGGAAATCACCGGCAAGCGCGCCACCCCGGCGTTCTTCGCAAGCCACACGGTGAGCGAGATGGAAAGCTGGAACGACCTCGAACTCGAATCCACCGGCCGCGTCACCGAGCCCATGAAATACGACCCGGCCAGTGACCGCTATCTGCCTGTCACCTGGTCAGAGGCATTCGACGACATCGCCGCCCGGCTGCGCGCGATGGATCCGAAGAAGGTGGTGTTCTATGCCTCCGGCCGGGCGTCGCTGGAGACCTCCTACCTGTACCAGCTGATGGCCCGCATGTATGGCTGCAACAACCTGCCCGACAGCTCCAACATGTGCCACGAATCCACTTCCGTGGCCTTGCCGCAGACCATCGGCGTGCCGGTCGGCACCGTCAGGCTGGAAGACTTCGAGCACACCGACTGCATCCTCTTCTTCGGCCACAACACCGGCACCAACGCCCCGCGCATGCTGCATCCGCTGGAAGAGGTGCGCAAGCGCGGGGTCCCCGTGATCACCTTCAACCCCTTGCGCGAGCGCGGTCTGGAGCGCTTCGTCAATCCGCAATCGCCCAAGGAAATGATCACGCCTGCGCATACCGACATCAGTTCGCAATACGTGCAGATCCGCATAGGTGGCGATACGGCGGCCGTGGTGGGCATGGCCAAGCGCATCCTGGAGCGCGATGACCGGGCCCAGGCCGAAGGTTTGCCGCGCCTCTTGGACCAGGCATTCATCGATGAGCACACCAGTGGCTTCGACGAATTCGCGGCCGCCGCCCGGGCTGCGTCGTGGAGCGAGATCGAGCGGCATGCCGGCGTGTCGCGCGCCGAACTGGAACTGGCCGCCGACACCTATGCCGGCGCCGGGCGGGCCATGCTCATGTATGGCATGGGCGTGACCCAGCACCGGGAAGCGGTGCGCACCATCCACATGCTGACCAATCTCTTGCTCATGCGCGGCAACATCGGCAAGCCCGGCGCCGGCATCTGCCCCATCCGTGGCCATTCCAACGTGCAGGGGCAGCGCACCGTCGGCATCACGGAAAAACCGGAGATGGTTCCCAATGACAAATTGCGCGCGCTGTATCACTTCGAGCCACCGATGGAGAAGGGGCTCAACACGGTCGAAGCCTGCGAGAAGATCCGCGATGGCGAGCTGTCGGCCTTCTTCATGCTGGGTGGTAATTTCGTGCGCGCCATCCCCGACCATGGCGTCATGGAGCCGGCCTGGCGCAACCTCCCCCTGACCGTACAGGTGGTGACGCACTTCAACCGCTCTTGCGTGATCCACGGCAAGACGGCCTACCTGCTGCCCTGCCTGGGCCGCATCGAGATCGACCGCCAGCGCGGCGGTGAGCAGGCCGTGGCGGTGGAAGACAGCACCGGCTGCATGCACGGTTCACGCGGGCGCGTCGAACCGGCCTCGCCGCATCTGCTTTCGGAACCGGCCATCATCGCCGAGCTGGCCAAGCGGCTATTGCCCTTCAACCCGCAGGTGGACTGGGATGGCTGGGTGGGCGACTATGCGCGCATCCGCGACGCCATCGAAGCCACCTATCCCGACATCTTCCGCGACTTCAACGGCCGCATGTGGACCCCAGGCGGCTTCCCGCGCCCGCTGGCGGCGCGTGAACGACAATGGAAGACGCCCAACGGCCGCGCCAACTTCAAGACCTTCGACAGCTTCGAGCCCGACCCCGACATGCCCGCCGATGCCCCTGGCGTGCTGCGCCTGATGACCACCCGTGGCGACAGCCAGTTCAACACCACCGTCTATTCGCTGGATGATCGCTTCCGTGGTGTCTGGGGGACCCGCCGCGTGCTGCTGTTGAACCTGCGCGACATGCAGGCCCAGGGCCTGGTGCCGGGTGATTTCGTCACGGCCGAGACGGTCTCCGACGACGGCGTAGAGCGTCGCGTGGATCACCTGCGGGTGGAGCCTTTCGATATCCCCGTCGGTTGCGTGATGGGTTACTTCCCCGAACTGAACCGCCTCATTCCGCTGTTCCACCATGCGCGCGGCAGCAAGGTGCCGGCGGCCAAGTCGATTCCGGTGCGCTTGATTGCGGAGGTGAGTGAGCCGGTGTTGTCCTAGCTGCCCCGCGACATTATTCGAGACCAGTCCGGTTGATCGAGGGATGTGCTGGCGGGGAGCGAGAGAAGCAGGCAAGCTGCGCCTTCGGCTCTGGAAATAAGTCCAAGTCTAATAAATTCTGCATTTACTAATAATTCGACTTATAATAAAAACGCATGAACTCGATTCAGTGGCATCCACGGGCGATCAAGCAGCTCCTGAAAATCAACCGACCCGATCAGGTGAGGATCAAGGATGCCGCCGCAGGTTTGGCACTGATGCCTTATTGCCAGCAGGTGAAGGCGCTGACTCACCACCGTTCGCAATATCGACTCCGGGTTGGCCACTATCGGATTTTCTTCAACTTTGACGGAAATGTCCGTATTGTTTCCATTGAGGAAGTGAGCAAGCGCGATGAACGCACCTACTAACATCCAGATCATCCACGGGCAGGACGGAAAGCCGGCCTTCGTCGTCATTCCTTATGCCGACTACCTCAAGGAGCATCCGTCCCAGGATGAGCAGTATGTTCCACATGAAGTGGTGGCGATGATGGTGGAGCATCAATGGACGCCCATCCGCAGCTGGCGCGAACATCTGAAGCTGACGCAGCACGAAGTGGCTGACCGTCTTGGTATTTCACAGTCGGCCTATGCGCAGCAGGAGAGCAGCATCAGGCTACGTCCGAGTTCTTTGGAAAAGATTGCCGTGGCATTGGGCGTCAGCCTTGAGCAGCTGGATTTCTGAGGCCCGGTTCGTCCTTAAGCTGCACAGCTAAACTGCGGGGAAAGCTACGAATGAGCTTTTCGCATTGTCCGCACTCGGCCGGCATCGGGTGGGAAGAATAGTAAAGAGTTACAATGAAGGGAGCTATGGCGAATTCATTGTAGTCTGAACTTGGCTAATCATCTTCTGTCGATAAAAATATTCCAGTAGCACATTGTAGGTCGAGAAAGTCATGGGAGTGGATAGTCTCGACCTCAGCTCGGCTAGCGATTGAACGCCTTCCATTAAGACATCTAGCTGGGCCACACTCGCGGAAGCGGCATTGAGTGGATGAGCGTTGATGTCGTGGCCTGCCGCCACAAGCAGGCTTGTCTCTTCCCGAAACAAGCGCAGATTGGCGTTGAGTTCATCGACTTGCTTCTTTTTTGTATAGCTCGCATCGCAAGTAAATTGTGCCGTCAACAAGGCGTTATACACATTTCTTAGCATCAGCCGCTCCTGGAGCGCGCCGTGGTCCAACAGAGTTACCGAGAGGCGCGTGATGTGCCGGTCTCGAAACTCCAATACCGTCCCGTCGCGGAAATGAATAGCGCCTACACTCCTCAAAATGCGTTCGTGTCGGAGTGCCTGTGCTTGAGATGCAAACAGGCCACCTGCAAAGTCGAGTAGCGCATCGCCCTGCGTGCCTGTCATGGCACCCCGGGTCAGCGCCTTAGCTTTGCACTCGACAAGGATGATGTTTTCCTCATCCTCGAACACGAAGTCACACTCGCTAGCACCTTTATCACCCAGATCGTAATGCGCATTCTCGCAACACGGTCTAAAGCCGTGCTTGGCGAATAGGTATTTTGTCAGCCGCTCCGCCGCTTCGCCTCTTAGGTGAGAGATTTCCTTAGCAGTCTTGTCGGCTTTCCAGGCTGCGAATGCGGCTTCGAACAGAGCTGGGCCAAGCACCGAAGCAGTGGGCAGAACGATATTGTTTCCTTTGAGCTGAATGAGTGGCTTGAAAATTATATCTGGCCCCTCCGTTCCGAACGGGGAACGATAGTTTTTATTGGGCTCTCCCTCTCTGTGTGCAAAGAACGGCAACATGGAGCTAAAGACGCGCTGCTCGAAGCTATTTTCAAGCAACTGGATCGGTACTACCTGAGTGCCCGGCCTGGCATGAACGCTAAGAACCTGGGCCAACTGGGCGGCATCTGCAATATCCCAACCGATCCGCTGCTTCATATCGGCATTGAAGCCGTCGCCGAAAAAGATGGTGAGAAACTGAGGAGTGAAGCTGAGATGCCACTGACGAAGAGAGAAGCAGTGATCATAGTGTGCGACCTCTCGTAGCCCATCCTCTAAGGATCGTGCATCTAATCCTAGAAACGTAAATTGCGAATAGGGTTCGAGGTCGAGCATCGCGACGAGATCACGTGCCAGGGACACAGCCTTCTCCCAAAAGGACTTTGCATTGCGTTCGTTGGATCCTCGTGCAGGTAGCTTAACGGCAATGTTATAGAGCAGCCCGATCGGAATCGCAGGGTGACGATAGCCAATGCCGTTGGTATATTTTCTGCTGAACAGGATTTGCTCATAGGCGTACTCTTGGGTCTCAAGTGCCACCTGCATAATTCTTTTCAGCGCATTCAGACAGCCCATGCGATGAAGGCATTTCCAAATTTCGCCGACGATATTTTCGATACTCGCAGGCCTCAGCTGGTATCGTCCCGAGCGAATTGAAATGGCGTAACCGAGCTGTTTGATCCGAGTCGCTGCATCTGCAACCGCTCTTGTGCGGGGGTTCGAGAATGGAAAGTGCTTTAGGACGGTAAAGGCACGGCCTATGGTCATTGCTTCCAACCAAGCTGATTCATGGTTGAGTGTCCGTACGAAGGCAGTGACGTCCGGAGAAGGGGCGGTGCTTGGCTGAACAGAACCAGATTGAATTCTCTTACCATCAGGTTTGGCAACTCCGGGCAGGCAAGCCGCAATGTTGTTAAGCGCCTCGGCAATCGGCTCACTTACGCCATCCAGTACGTTAGCCAAAAAAAAATGATTAGCAAGTGCGCACGGTACCAACTGTTTGGTCGGTATTTTCCAAGACTATTAATAAATCAAAGAGACGATCCGATGCCTGTTGAAGGCTTTGATAGTCTTTCAATGCCTCATGCGCTGCGCCTTCATCTCGCATCGGAACTGATGCGATGGAGTTCAGAAAAATCGTTCTTAGCTTTTCCACCTTATCGTCTATGTCCTGCATATGGGCTCCTCATACACGATGTTTCATAATGGGCGATTCCGTTAATTTAATCAGTTTCGTCCATTGGCTATGGCTGGGCATATTGAACTAGTTGCTCTATAACTTTCTTTCCGCCAGTTCAATATGAGCAGCAGTCCTCCCGCGAGGGTGAAGACATCGCCAGATTCGGCCGAGCAGTTCGTGTTCAACAGCCGCTCCGAACGTTAGAGGATATCGGAAAGCCAACGTGCTTCCCTGCAGGTTAACGTCATTTAGGGGATGTAAGTGCAAGAAAAATCTCGCGGCCGTTTTTATCTCCGCTACATCCTATCCCTAGTGAATGATGAGTGCGATAAAAAGATCATTAGGTAACGCGCGCCCGAGCATCTTGATTCAGGCTTCCATTCTTATGGGCTGACAGGGTCGCACAATGATGTTTGCAACCGGTTATTAGATGCTCGTTTCGTAGCGAAAAAAAAGATGGCCCCGCCTAAGCGGGGCCAGGAGCAACAGAAGCAGTTGATATACTGAATCGACAAACGATTTATATCGTTTCCGAATATCGGGTTGGTGCAATGCGTCTCTGCTTCAAACTGTTATCAGATCAGTAGATCAATACTTCCACATGATCTTCTGCAGTTCCTTGGGGTCGTTGGTCCTGGTCAGTGCCAGTTCGGCCAGGATGCGCGCCTTCTGGGCGTTCTGGTCGTCGGTCACTACCCAGTCGAACTTGTCGTCGGGCTGCTCGCCGTTGCGGATCACCACGCCGCTGCCGGTGCGCGAGGCGCGGATCACCTGCACGCCCTTGCTGCGCACTTCCTGCAAGACGGGCACGATCTGTTCGGCCACGCTGCCGTTGCCGGTGCCGTCATGGATGATGGCCTTGGCGCCGGCGGCGACGAAGGCGTCATAGGCGGTGCGGCTCACGTTGCCGTAGTTGTAGACGATGTCCACACGCGGCAGGCTGCTGATCTGGTCGATGTCGAACTCGGTCTGCGTGGTGTGCGGGCGGGCCGGCAGGCGGTAGAAGCTCAGCTTGTTTTCCACCACGTAGCCCAGCGGGCCGTAGGGCGAGCGGAAGGTCTCGACCTTGAAGGTGTTGCTCTTGGTGACGTCGCGGCCGGAATGGATTTCATCGTTCATCACCACCAGCGTGCCCTTGCCGGCGGCTTCCTTGCTGCCGGCCACCAGTACCGCGTCATACAGGTTCAGCGCACCGTCTGCACCCAGCGCGGTGCCCGGACGCATGGAGCCGACCACCACCACCGGCTTTTCGCTCTTGAGGACCAGGTTCAGGAAGTAGGCGGTCTCTTCGATGGTATCGGTGCCGTGGGTGATGACGATGCCATCCACGTCGCCCTGCTTCAGCAGTTCGGAGACGCGCTTGCCCAGCTTGATCAGGCGCTCGTTATTGAAGCTCTCGCTGCCGATCTGGAAGATCTGCTCGCCGCGCACATTGGCGATCTTGGAAATCTCCGGGACGGCTGCAATGATCTTGTCCACCGGCACCACGGCCGATTGATAGGCTGCAGTGTTGACGCTGGAGGCGCCTGCGCCGGCGATGGTGCCGCCGGTGCCGATGACGACCACGTTGGGCTTCTTGTCCTGGGCCTGTGCCGCGAAGGCGCAGGCCAGCGAGAGGATCAGGACGGCGCCGGTTTTCTTGAAGTGTGTCTGCTGCATTTTTATAGGTCTCCTGGTACGCGTGGGGTAGCGACGGGCGATCACGCTTCTGTTTCGTTTCTGATGCTTGTCTGCAAAGCGGATCGCGGGATGAGTTCGTACGGTGAGCATCGAACGTTGGCGATCATACGAAAGCGCTGCCGTGCTGTCTCATGCTTTTAAAACATGAGCGGATGCGCACTACGCATGAACTTGCCGACTGCCAATGCCGCCGGTGCCAGGCGAAAAAAAGGCCGCTTGCGCGGCCGGCTGACAAGGGTGTTGTCGGATGAGGAGCTAAAAGAACTCCACCGTATCGTTGGTGGTGATGCCGGAACGCAGCACGCCCGAATTGACCAGTTCCTGGTAATAGCAGATGCGGTTGCGGCCACTCTTCTTGGCGTGATACAGGGCCTGGTCGGCATGACCCAGGATCACCACCGGCGTCTCGCGGGCGATGTTGACGAAGCCCAGGCTGACGGTGACCTTGCCCACCTGCGGGAAATCGTATTCCTGCACGTTCTGGCGGAAGCGATCGAAGATCTTGCGGGCGTCCGAAAGCGTGGTGGCGCGTAGCAGGATCACGAATTCCTCGCCGCCGAAGCGGAAGATGCGGTCGTGCGCGCGGAACGAGGCGCGCAGGATGTTGGCCACCAGGATCAGCACTTCGTCGCCGTAGAGGTGGCCGTAGCGGTCATTGACCTGCTTGAAGTGATCGATGTCCACCACTGCCAGCCAATGGCCCTTGGGCTCGTCGTTGCTGTCGTGGCGACGCTCGTCCTTCTCCATCGAGTGTGCCTCGTGCGGGGCGATGGCGAAGGCGTAGCGGGTGAATTGTTCGTCGAAGGTCTTGCGGTTGAACAGTCCTGTGAGCGCATCGCGCTCGCTGTAGTCCAGCAGGCTCTGGTAATTGCAGTAGATGTGGAAGACGCCGTGGATCACTTCCATCGTCGCCGGTGCCAGCACGTGCTCGCTGCGCAGTTCCAGGCAGGAGTTCATCTTCCCGTGCAGCCACACCGGCAGCCACAGCACATGCGTGCCGTCGGACGTGGTTTCCTGGTATTCGTTCAGATGATTGCGGATGCAGGCCATCATGGCCGGACAGGAGGACAGGGCTTCCTTGGGATCGTCGTTGGTGTGCTCGGCGATGGTATGGACGATGCCGTCGCGGATGACCATCTTCTCTTGCACGTAGTGCTCGTCGCGCATGGTGAAGATTTCCAGCATGCGGATGCTTTGCACGCCGGTGAGCTGGTACAGCGCGGAGATGACCGAGATGGCCAGGCGGGAATGCTCCCGATGGGCCGTGATCTCTACCAGATGCTTGAGCAGCGGTTTTTTCATCTCGTCGTCGATGTCCTGCATGAGCCCATTGTTCTATGTATGGTCGGTACTCGGCTTGCGCTTGGTCCGCGAGGTCGGCAGCGGACGCTTACATGCGATCAATGAGTACGAGGCGAGTGTTGGCAGCAGCCGGTCGCAGTACCTCTCCCCGAGGAATGCGGCCCAGCCAGGATGCAAGAATCACGCCATGAAGCTAGCACGGAAGCAGAAAGATTTTACACGCTGGTGTGCGCTCGGATGAAGCAGTTTCTACAATTCATCATCGAAAAAACCTGTTTCATTTCCGTATGGAAATTTTGTGCTGCATTTGATTTTTGCTTACGTATGAGTTTGCGCGCCTTTTGACTTTCCGCTCCCCGGGTTCTTTCATGGCGCACCGCAGAGCCCCGCGGGGCGCGGGCTCACGGCGGATGGGGGCGAAGCTCGGCAGTAGGAAACCCAGCTCTCATTACGTGACAATCGCAGTCGACATTTTGCGAATCCACGATAAAAAAATCGCCGGTCAAATGGCCGGCGATTTCGTTTATATCATTTGCACATTGGCAGGCCTGTCCTGCCGTCGTTCTGTGCCTCAGGCATAGATGATCAGCAGCGCCACTGCGATGATGAGACCGAACTTGGTGATCTTGTAGACGGTCTTGTTCCAGTTCTTGAAGCGGCGGCGATATTGCCCGGCCAGCCAGACGAAACGGAACAGCTTGTTCACGCGTCCGGTCTGGTCGCCGGTTTCGTTGGGAGAGGCCGCAGCGGTCATCATGGTGCGACCGAGGAAGCCGTTGATGGCTTCTGCCCAGCGATAGCGCAGCGGACGCTCGACGTCGCAGAAGAGGATGATACGGTTCGTCTCGGAGCCGTTCTGTGCCCAGTGGATGAAGGTCTCGTCGAACACCACGCTCTGGCCGTCGCGCCAGCTGTAGCGCTGGCCGTCGACCTCGATGAAGCAGCGGTCGTCGTTGGGCGTGACCAGGCCCAGGTGATAGCGCAGCGAACCGGCGAAGGGATCGCGGTGCGGATTGAGCGTGCCGCCCGGTGCCAGTTCGGCAAACATCGCCGCCTTCACGCTGGGAATGCGCTTGAGGATTTCCACCGTCTTGGGGCAGAACTTTTCGGCCGACGGATGGCTGGCGTTGTACCACTTCAGGTAGAAACGCTTCCAGCCGGCCTTGAAGAAGGAGTTGAAGCCGGCATCGTCATTCTTTTCGGCGGCCTTGATCTTGGCCATTTCACGCAGGGCCACGGCCTCGTCGCGGATCACTTCCCAGTTCTGGTCGATGAGGGCCAGGTCCTGGAACTCCTTCACCGCGGGATACGGCACCGCCGGCACGCGCGAAAAGGCGTACATGAAGAGGTTGATCGGCGACATGATCGACGAGTGGTCGAAGAACTGGCGCAGGAAGGGCAGGCGCACGCGTCCACGGAAGTGAATGAACAGGATGGAAAAAATATAGATGAAGACTATTGCCCACTTCATTGCAGGGTCCTTTGATGTTGCCTGCCTTTCCAAGTGAAGGAAAATGCAGTGACGGATGTTCGTCCAGATGGGGTCGATTCGGGAAGGATCAACGGCAAAGGCAGCCGAAAGGCGCTAGATGCGTGCTGATGAGCTGAAATCCCCGAGGCTGCACAAACTGCGGCCAAGCCGCAGCGACGCAGAGCAAGCGGGGATTCTACACCAAGGGGAAGTTCATATTTGTAAGCGCCCCGGGCGGCTATATATGAATGTTCCTTCATGCCGGGGTGGCGATGCGCCAGATCAAATGCGCATGAAAAAAGGACCGGAAATTCCGGTCCTTTTGCGGGCAGGTGAAGCTTGGTGATCAGGCGGCCTGGGTTACCACCTGGCGTGCACGGTTCCAGCGCGGCAGGCCGGTGAAGGCGAAATCGATCTCCGGCACGCGGCCGGCGACGATCTCGGCGATGGCGCGGCCAGAGCCGCAACCCATGGTCCAGCCCAGGGTGCCGTGACCGGTGTTCAGATACAGGTTGGCGAACCTGGTCTTGCCCACGTAAGGCACGTTGGACGGGGTCAGCGGACGCAGGCCGGTCCAGTAGGTCGGGTTCTCGTAGTCGCAGCCATCGGGGAACAGCTCACGGGTGCGGCGGGTAATGGCCTCGCAGCGGGTGGTGTTGAGCTCGCGGCCATAGCCGTTGAGTTCGCAGGTCCCGGCCACGCGCAGGCGGTCGCCCAGACGCGAAACCACCAGCTTGTAGCCGTCGTCGGTGAGCGAGACGCTGGGCGCGGCATCCGGGTTGATGACCTTGTAGGTGGCCGAATAGCCCTTGCCCGGGTAGAGCAGCAGGTCGATGCCCAGCGGCTTGACCAGTTGCTGCGAGAAGCTGCCCATGGCGACCACGAAGGTATCGGCCGTCAGGACTTCATGGCGGCCATCCGGGTTGATGATCTCCACGCCGGTCACGCGGGCGGCGGCGCCGGCCCCTTCGGTGATCAGGCGGGTGATGGTGGTGGAATAACGGAATTCGACGCCGGCTTCCTCGCTCTTCTTGGCCAGGCCCGTGGTGAGCTTGAAGACGTCGCCCGATTCATCGGTGGCGGTGAAGTCGCCGCCGACGATCTTGTTGCGGATCGAGGCCAGTGCCGGCTCGATGCGGATCACTTCGTCGGCCCCGATGGACTCGCGCGGGCAGCCCAGGTCGCGCATCAGCTTGGCGGCCGGCAGGGAGTCCTGGAATTCCTTTTCTTCAGTGTAGAAGTGAAGGATGCCGCGGGTCAGGTGATCGTACTGGATACCGGTTTCGGCGCGCACCGCCTGCAGGGTCTGGCGGCTGTACTCGCACAGGGCGACGATGTTGCGGATGTTCTCGTCGGTGCGGGCGGCGGTGCATTCGCGCAGGAACGCCACGGCCCACTTCCATTGCAGCCATTCGGGGCGGAAGCGATAGAGCAGGGGGGCGTCTTCCTTGCCCAGCCACTTGAGCACCTTCATCGGTGCGGCCGGGTTGGCCCAGGGTTCGGCGTGCGACACCGAAATCTGGCAACCGTTGGCAAAGCTGGTTTCCTGCGCCGCGCCGGGCTGGCGTTCGATGACGGTGACGTCGTAGCCCTGCTTCTTCAGGAACCAGGCGGAAGCGGTTCCGATAATGCCTGCGCCCAATACGATCACTTTCATCCCACTCTCCCGGTTTTGCATGAACTTGCTGGTGTTTTTCGGACTTCACACCGCCATTGGACGATGCGAACAATGCAAGCATTGTAAGAAAAGCGTGATTGCCGATGTAATCAATACTGGGCAGAATTTTTGTGAATCAAAAGCCGAATGCAGATGGTTTATTCAAAATGAAAAGAAAAATCCATTCAGATTTACTTTTTTGAAGACGAGAAGCGCGCCATCTCTTCGGCCACGGCGCGCTCCACCGTTTCGGCCAGGGCGTCGCGCAGGCCTTCCCTGACGCGCTGCATCACGATATCGGAAAGATGGTCGAGCGCCAGCGCCATCTGGTCCTGCAGATGCTGGTGCAGCACGGTGTCGACGCGCTCCAGCAGGCTTTGCAGGACGTTTTCGCGAATTTCCTGTTCCCACTGGCGGTACTGCTCGGCCGCCGGCGTGACCGGAGGCGGCGGGGTGGGCGGGGCCATGGGCGACATCACGGGCGTTGCAGCCGCGGGCGCCTGATAGTGGGTGGCCGCAGGTTGGGTGTGAAAGGCGCCCGGTTGCATCGGTGCGGCGTAATCCAGCGCAGCCGGGGCAGCCGGTGCCAGCGGGATGACCTCGGTCAGGAGGGGAATGCTGTTGTCGTCGTGGTTCATGTCTGGAGCGTGGGGCTCAGGCCGCCACATGGTGCGACAGCGGATAGCCGCGTTCCTTGTAGAAACGGTAGCGGTCGCGGCCGGCGGCCTTGTCGGCGTCGTCGGCGGAAATGATTTCCAGCAGGCGTTCGAAACGGGCGAAATGGGCCGGCGTATCGGTGCCGAGATTGATCAGTATCTGGTGATGCGGCAATTCGGCGGCATCGTCGCCGGTGAGGATGATGGGCGTCTGCGCCGCCAGCGGATCACCGGCCATCACATGTGGCAGGAAATCCTGCTCGGAAAAGCTCCAGAGCGCCTGGTCCAGTTGCTGCAGTTCGGCGCGGTCGGGACTGCGCAGCACCAGCATGGCGCCGGACGCACGCGCTTTGCGCACCAGTCGGCAGACGTAGGCGATCTTTTGCGGGACGTTGCTGTGGAAATCGATTCGGGTCATCCCGCCAGTATAGTGGCTCGCGCTGCAGCATGCCATCCGGGGCGGCGGCCAGGCCAAAGAAAAACGGCCCGCCACCGGGGCGGGCCGTGCTGGCCGTCTTGCGAAGCCGTTCGTCAGCGACTCAGGCCGCCATGCCACTATGCCGCAGCAAGGCATCGATGCTGGGCTCGCGGCCACGGAAGGCCTTGAAGGACTCGATGGCCGGGCGGGAGCCGCCGACGGCCAGGATTTCCTGCTGGAAGCGACGTCCGGTTTCCAGCGAAATCACGTTGCCACCGGTCACCGCAGCTTCTTCAAAGGCGCTGTAGGCGTCGGCAGACAGCACCTCGGCCCACTTGTAGCTGTAGTAACCGGCTGCATAGCCGCCCGCAAAGATGTGCGAGAACGAATGCTGGAAGCGGTTGAACTCGGGCGGGCGGATCACGGCGATGCGGTCGCGCACGCTGTCGAGCAGTTGCTGCACGCTCTGGCTGCCACCGACTTCATATTCATGGTGGATCAGCATGTCGAACAACGAGAACTCCACCTGGCGCAGCATCTGCAGGCCGGACTGGAAGTTCTTGGCGGCGATCATCTTGTCGTACAGCGCACGGGGCAGCGGTTCGCCGGTCTCGGCGTGGGATGTCAGCTGCTGCAGCACGTCCCATTCCCAGCAGAAGTTTTCCATGAACTGCGAGGGCAGTTCCACCGCGTCCCATTCCACGCCGGAGATGCCGGAGACACCCACTTCATCGACTTGCGTGAGCATGTGATGCAGGCCGTGGCCGAACTCGTGGAACAGGGTGATCACTTCGTCATGGGTGAACAGGGCCGGCTTGGCCACGCCATCGACCACCGCCGGTTCGGTGAAGTTGCAGACCAGATAGGCGATCGGGGTCTGCACGCCTTGCGCGGTGAGGCGGCGGGCGCGGGCGTCATCCATCCAGGCGCCGCCACGCTTGCCGGAGCGGGCATACAGGTCGAGATAGAACTGGCCGACCAGCTGGCCGTCGCGTTCGATGCGGAAGAACTTCACGTCCTTGTGCCAGACCGGGGCCGTATCGGGCTTGATCTGCACGCCGAACAGTTGCTGTGCGACCTGGAACAGGCCGCCCACCACCTTGGGCTCGGGGAAATATTGCTTCACTTCCTGCTCGGAGAAAGCGTAGCGCTGTTCGCGCAGCTTTTCCGAGGCATAGGTGCTGTCCCAGGCCTTCAGCTCTTCCAGGCCCAGTTTTTCGCGGGCGAAGGTCTTCAGTTCTTCGTAATCCTTCTGGCCGAAAGGGCGGGCGCGCTGGCCCAGGTCTTCCAGGAAGGCGATCACTTCCGAGGGCGACTTGGCCATCTTGGCCACCAGCGAGACCTCGGCGAAATTGGCGTAACCCAGCAATTGCGCTTCTTCCTTGCGCAGCTGCAGGATCTGGTCGATGTTGCCGCTGTTGTCCCATTCCGGCTTGGCGCCCAGCTCGGAGGCCTTGGTGGCGTTGGCGCGGTAGATCTTCTCGCGCAGGGCGCGGTTGTCGGCGTATTGCAGCACCGGGAAATAGGACGGGAAGTGCAGCGTGAACTTGTAGCCGGGCTTGCCATCCTTCTCGGCCGCGGCGCGGGCGGCCTGCTTGACGTCGGCCGGCAGGCCGGAGAGTTCGGCTTCGTCCTCGACGAAGAGGCCGAAGTCATTGGTGGCGTCCAGCACGTTTTCCGAGAAGCGGGTGGTCAGCATGGCCTGCTTTTCCTGGATCTCGGCGAAGCGTTCCTTCTTCTCTTCCGGCAGTTCGGCGCCGGAAAGGCGGAAATCGCGCACCGCATTGTCCACCACCTTGCGCCGTGCGGCCGACAGGGAGGCGAAGGCCGGGCTGGCCTGCAGCGCCTTGTACTTCTCGAACAGCGCCAGGTTCTGGCCCAGCGAGGTCCAGAATTCCACCAGGCGCGGCTGGTTCTCGTTGTAGGTGGCGCGCAGGGCCGGAGTATCCATGACCGAGTTCAGGTGGCCCACCACGCTCCAGGCGCGGCCCAGTTTTTCGGTGGCGGACTCCAGCGGTTCGACGAAATTGTCCCAGGTGACCTCGGCCATCGGCGCTTCCAGTTCGGTGACCAGGCGGCTGGCATCGGCCAGCAGCTTGTCCAGGGCCGGGGTGACGTGCTCGGCGGCGATGGCGTCGAACTGGGCGTAGCCCGAGAAGTCGAGCAGGGGATTGACGGCGATGTCGGTGGTGGTCATGGATTCTCGTTTCTCTGAAGCCTCCCGCCGGCGTGGCGCCCTCGGGAGGTGATGCGGTTTTAGGTACGTTCTGCGGCTTCGATGGTGTTGACCAGCAACATGGTGATGGTCATCGGACCCACGCCACCCGGCACCGGGGTGATCCAGCCGGCGACTTCGCGGGCATTGGCGAAATCGACGTCGCCGCACAGCTTGCCGTTGTCATCGCGGTTCATGCCGACGTCGATGACGACGGCGCCGGGCTTGACCATGTCGGCGGTGACGATGTTGCGCTTGCCGGTGGCGACCACCAGGATGTCGGCCTGGCGGGTGTGGTGGCCCAGGTCACGGGTCTTGGAATTACAGATAGTGACGGTGGCGCCGGCTTGCAAGAGCAACATGGCCTGCGGCTTGCCGACGATGTTGGAGGCGCCCACCACCACGGCATTGGCGCCGCGGACCGGATAGTCGATGGATTCCAGCATCTTCATCACGCCATAAGGGGTGCAGGGGCGGAACAGCGGCTGGCCCGTCATCAGGAGGCCGGCATTGCTGACGTGGAAACCGTCCACGTCCTTTTCCGGCGCGATGGCTTCGATCACCTTGTGCGAATCGATGTGGGCCGGCAGCGGCAGTTGCACCAGGATGCCGTTGATCTTGGGGTCCTGGTTGAGGGCGTCGATGCGGGCCAGGAGTTCGGCTTCCGTCATCGTGGCTTCATATTTTTCCAGCACGGAGTGAAGACCATTGTCCTGGCAGGCCTTGACCTTGTTGCGCACGTAGACCTGGGAAGCCGGGCTGTCGCCCACCAGGATCACGGCCAGGCCGGGTTGCTTGCCTTGGGCGGTGAGGGCGGCGGCGCGCTTGGCGACATCGGCGCGCAGTTGTTGGGAGAGCAGGTTTCCGTCGATCAGTTGGGCAGACATGGCAATGAAGGCAAAAAAGGCAGGGCTAGGAAGAAAGCTCCCGGGCGAGCCGGGGCGACTGGGGCGCGGTGCGCCGGAACCCGTGATTATAAAGCCAGGCCGGGGACGGAGTGACATGCGCGCTGCTGGTCGCATGTTGTTTGTTTTGAAATAAAAGCCGATGGTTTTGGGCGACAATCGCTTTTGGGGCAGCGTACGACGGGAATGTTCAATTTCGGTTATGCTCCCGCAACCAAACGCAGCAGCCTCACCGCAGCAGCCTCACAGTTCCCCCTTTAGTTACAAGGATTTGCGCATGACCGATCTCCTCACCCGCCGCCTGCAACAGCTTTCCCAGCCGCAACATCTTGCGTTGCTGAGTCAGGGCTTGCGCGGTGTGGAGCGGGAGACGCTGCGGGTGGACGAGCAGGGCAATCTGGCCCGCACGCCGCATCCGCCGGCGCTGGGTTCGGCCCTCACCAATGATCTGATCACCACCGACTATTCGGAATCGCTGCTGGAGTTCATCACCCCGGCCATGCCCGACATCGCCGATGCGCTGCAGCGCCTGGATGAAATCCATCGCTTCGCCTATACCAAGCTGGACGGTGAACTGCTGTGGAATGCCTCCATGCCCTGCGTGCTGCCGCCGGAAGACGAGATTCCCATCGGCTGGTATGGCAGTTCCCACATCGGCATGTTGAAGCATGTCTACCGGCGCGGCCTGGCGCTGCGCTATGGCCGCACCATGCAATGCATCGCCGGTATTCACTACAATTTCTCGGTGAGTGAAGACCTGTGGGAAGTGCTGCGCGACGAGGACGACACCGTCGACCCCACGCTGTCGCGCCGGGATTACCAGTCCGAGCGCTATATCGCCCTGATCCGCAACTTCCGTCGCTACAGCTGGCTGCTGATGTATCTGTTCGGTGCCTCGCCGGCGGTGGCCACCAACTTCCTGCGCGGTCGTGCGCACCAGCTGGAGACGCTGTCCGAGGACACGCTCTTCCTGCCCTACGGCACCAGCCTGCGCATGAGCGACCTGGGTTACCAGAACCACGCCCAGGCCAACATCACGCCGCACTACAACAACCTGCCGGCCTACATCCGTAGCCTCTCGCATGCGGTCAGCGAACCGTATCCGCCCTATGAAGCCATCGGCACCAAGCGCGATGGCGAGTGGGTGCAGATCAATACCAACATCCTGCAGATCGAAAACGAGTTCTACTCTTCGATCCGCCCCAAGCGCGTCATCAACAGCGGCGAACGCCCGGTGCAGGCCTTGTCGGCGCGTGGTGTGCAGTATGTGGAAGTGCGCTGCATGGACATCGATCCCTTCAACCCGCTGGGCATCGGCCTGGAGGCAGCGCGTTTCCTGGATGTGTTCCTGCATTTCCTGGCGCTGGAATCGAGCTGCCTGACTTCGGACGAGGAGGGCGTGGAAAACCGCGCCAACTTCCTCGCCACCGTCAAGGAAGGCCGTCGTCCCGGCCTGCACCTGCAGTTCAAGGGCGAATCCATCCTGCTCAAGGACTGGGGCGAGCAACTGCTGGACCGCATGGCACCGGTAGCCGAACTGCTGGATCGCCAACTGGGCGGCAGCCAGCATCGCGACAGCCTGGCCGTGCAGCGCGGCAAGCTGGCCGATCCCGATGCCACCCCGTCGGCCCAGGTGCTGCGTGAAATCCGCGCCGCCGGCAACTCCTTCCCCGGTTTCACCCTGGCCAACAGCCGCCGCCAGGCCGAGCAGCTGCGCGCCCGGCCGCTGTCGGCCGCCAAGACGGCTGACTTCGTGGCCATCGCCCAGGCCTCGCTGGATGCGCAGCGCGACATCGAGCGCACCCAGATCGGCGACTTCGATACCTTCGTCGCCGCCTATCGCGCCAGTACGCTGGGCAATATTGCGATCTGATCGCGTCACCAGGGAGCGCCATCTGCCAGCCGCATCCGTTGGCGCCATCTGCAGCCGGCCCTGAACATCCCTTCATTTATATAGTGAAAGTTCTGCAGCCAGCGTCAGCGGCTGCAGAAAGATCGCCTGTGCCTGTGGACAGTATCACGGGCCTTGCATTGTCTTCCAGGCATGAAATTTCCTTCGCGACAACACCGCCAGACCTGACTTTACGGGCGGTCCAGGGGCGTTTGCGGCATTGCAAACAGGGCAAGAAAACCGCGCTCACAGAGCGATACAGTAAAAATACGCGGTCCGCAAAGCGCCTATTCATGCCGCTTTGCAGCATATTTTCGCATTATGAAATCGATTATCGTAATTTGAAAATCGAAAATTCCCTGATAAAATTCGTCGTCCACACGGCTGGAAGACCGTACATTTAAGCCTGTTCCGCCTCCAAAGCCTTGCCCCACGGGCCGGGAAGGGTTGTAGCACAGGCAACGGAATGGTCTTCCTGCATCACTTGCCGGCGGCAGCGTACCGAATGAACCGACCGACCCGCCAGGTCTATCCGACCGGACGGATCTCTCAACAACCAGGAGACATGACATGTCAGCCCAAATCGATCAAGTTCTGGCGCAGGCCGCCAACGATCCCGATGTGATGGAAACCCAGGAGTGGCTCGACGCCCTCGAAGCAGTGATCGAAAAGGAAGGCCCGGATCGCGCCCACTACCTGATGGAACGCATGGTCGATCTGGCCCGCCGTCGTGGTGCCCATATTCCCTTCTCCAGCAATACCGCCTACGTCAACACCATTCCGGCCGACCAGGGCGAGCACTGCCCGGGCAACCTGGAATACGAAGAGCGCCTGCGCTCCTGGATGCGCTGGAACGCCATGGCCATGGTGGTCAAGGCCAACCGCGTGGACGGCGACCTGGGTGGTCACCTGTCTTCCTTCGCCTCGCTGGCCAACATGCTGGGCATCGGTTTCAATCACTTCTGGCACGCTCCGACTGAAGATCACGGCGGCGACCTGCTCTACATCCAGGGTCACTCCTCGCCCGGCATCTATGCACGCGCCTTCCTGGAAGGCCGCCTGTCCGAAGACCAGCTGATCCACTTCCGCCGCGAAGCCGATGGTCACGGTCTGTCGTCCTACCCGCACCCCAAGCTGATGCCGGAATTCTGGCAGTTCCCGACCGTCTCCATGGGCCTGGGCCCCTTGATGGCGATCTACCAGGCGCGCTTCCTGAAGTACCTGCATGCCCGTGGCATCGCCAAGACCGACAACCGCAAGGTCTGGGCCTTCTGCGGCGACGGTGAGATGGACGAACCGGAATCGATGGGCGCCATCGGCATGGCCGGTCGTGAAAAACTGAACAACCTGGTCATCGTGGTGAACTGCAACCTGCAGCGCCTGGACGGCCCGGTGCGCGGCAACGGCAAGATCATCCAGGAACTGGAGTCCGACTTCCGTGGCGCCGGCTGGAACGTGGTCAAGGTCATCTGGGGCAGCGGCTGGGACGAGCTGCTGGCTAAGGACAAGGACGGCATCCTGCAGAAGGTGATGATGGAAACCGTCGACGGCGAGTACCAGAACTACAAGGCCAAGGACGGCGCCTTCGTGCGCAAGCACTTCTTCGGCAAGCATCCCAAGCTGCTGGAAATGGTCTCCAAGATGTCGGACGACGATATCTGGCGCCTCACCCGTGGCGGTCACGACCCGCACAAGATCTACGCCGCCTTCAAGGTCGCGCAGGACTCCAAGGACCAGCCCACCGTGATCCTGGCCAAGTCCATCAAGGGCTATGGCTTCGGCAAGGCCGGCGAAGCGCGCAACACCGCGCACAACACCAAGAAGCTGGACGACGAAGCCATCCGCGCCATGCGCGACCGCTTCCAGCTGCCGATCTCGGACGCCGAGCTGCCCAGCATCCCGTTCTTCAAGCCGGCCGACGACACCCCGGAAATGCAGTACCTGCACGAGCGCCGCAAGGCCCTGGGCGGCTACCTGCCGCAACGTCGCCCGCACGCTGACGAAAAGCTGCCGGTGCCGGAACTGTCGGCCTTCCAGGCCATGCTGGAGCCGACCGCCGAAGGTCGTGAAATCTCCACCACCGCTGCCTACTCCCGCGTGCTGACCGCGCTGCTGCGCGACCCCAACCTGGGCCCGCGCGTGGTGCCCATCATGGTCGACGAGTCCCGTACCTTCGGTATGGAAGGCCTGTTCCGCCAGATCGGCATCTTCAGCCAGGTCGGCCAGCTGTACGAACCGGTCGACAAGGACCAGGTCATGTACTACCGCGAAGACAAGGCCGGCCAGATCCTGCAGGAAGGCATCAACGAAGCCGGTGGCATGAGCTCGTGGATCGCTGCGGCGACCTCGTACTCGACCAACAACCGCGTGATGATCCCGTTCTACACCTACTACTCCATGTTTGGTCTGCAGCGTATCGGCGACCTGGCATGGGCAGCCGGTGACATGCGCGCCCGTGGCTTCCTGATCGGCGGCACCGCCGGTCGTACCACCCTGAACGGTGAAGGTCTGCAGCACGAAGACGGCCACAGCCACGTGTTCGCCTCGGCCATCCCGAACTGCATCCCCTACGACCCGACCTTCGCCCACGAAGTCGCCGTGATCATCCATGACGGCCTGCGCCGCATGGTGGCCAACCAGGAAGACGTGTTCTACTACATCACCGTGATGAACGAGAACTACGCCCACCCGGGTATCAAGGCAGGCCAGGAAGAGGGCATCTTGAAGGGCCTGTACCTGTTGAACGAAGGCGGCAAGGAAAACAAGCTGCGCGTGCAACTGCTGGGCTCCGGCACCATCCTGCGCGAAGTCATCGCCGCCGCCGAACTGCTGCGCGACGACTGGAAGGTCGACGCCGACGTCTGGTCCGCACCTTCCTTCACCCTCCTGGCCCGCGAAGGCCAGGACGTGGAACGCTGGAACATGCTGCACCCGGCCGACACCGCCAAGAAGAGCTACTTCGAGCAATCGCTGGAAGGTACCGAAGGCCCGATCGTGGTCTCCACCGACTACATGCGCACCTACGCCGAGCAGGTCCGCGCCTTCGTGCCCAAGGGCCGCTCCTACAAGGTGCTGGGCACCGACGGCTACGGTCGTTCGGACACCCGCGCCAAGCTGCGCGAGTTCTTCGAGGTGAACCGCCACTTCGTCACCGTGGCTGCCCTGAAGTCGCTGGCCGATGAAGGCAAGATCAAGCCCGAAGTGGTGGCCCAGGCCATCGCCAAGTACGGCATCGATCCCAACAAGCCCAACCCGGTGACCGTGTAAGGACCGCCCGACCGACCATCCCCGCCTCAGCCTGCTGATCGCGGGGATGTGTCGTGTCCGGCACTGCCACAAAAACGGGAAGGGCCGCAGCCAGATCGCTTAAGATGCAATGGCTTTGCGGCAGCACCTTCCCTACTGCGAATATCCCTCCCGGCCCTGGGCCTGGGAACAGAACAACGGAGCGCATCAGATGAGTCAAGTCGAAGTAAAAGTCCCGGACATCGGCGATTTCAAGGAAGTCGAAGTCATTGAGGTGATGGTCAAGGTCGGCGATACCATCAAGGTCGATCAGTCCCTGATCACCGTCGAATCCGACAAGGCCAGCATGGAAATCCCCTCCACCCAGGCGGGCGTGGTCAAGGAAATCAAGGTCAAGGTCGGCGACAAGGTCGCCGAAGGTTCGTTGCTGCTGATCGTCGAAGGCGAGGGCGCTGCTGCAGCCCCGCAAGCCGCCGCCCCGCAAGCGGCTGCCGCTGCGCCGGCTGCCGCCCAGGCCTCCGCCCCCGCACCCGCGCCAGCCGCTGCGGCTCCTGCGGCGGCTGCCGCCGGTGGTACCGTCGAGATCGAAGTCCCCGACATCGGCGACTTCAAGGAAGTGGAAGTCATCGAAGTCATGGTCAAGGTCGGCGATACCGTCAAGGCCGAGCAGTCCTTGCTGACCGTGGAATCCGACAAGGCCAGCATGGAGATTCCCTCCAGCCACGCCGGCGTGATCAAGGAACTGAAGGTCAAGCTGGGTGACAAGGTCGCCAAGGGCAGCATCATCGCCACCATCGAAGCCGTCGGTGGCGCACCTGCTGCACCTGCTGCTGCTGCTGCACCTGCCGCCGCTGCTGCACCTGCCCCTGCCGCGCCCGCAGCGTCGGCCCCGGCTGCTGCTGCGCCGGCTGCCGCCGCACCCGCCATCGCCACCGCTTCGGCCACCAGCACCGGCGGCAAGGCCCACGCCTCGCCGTCCGTGCGCAAGTTCGCCCGCGAACTGGGCGTGGACCTGTCGCGCGTGCCGGCTACCGGCCCCAAGGGCCGCATCCTGCAGATCGACGTGCAGAACTTCGTCAAGGGCGTCATGGCCGGTTCCACCTCGGTGGCCGCCGCACCCGCCACCAATGGCAGCGGTACCGGCATGAACCTGCTGCCGTGGCCGTCGCTGGACTTCAGCAAGTTCGGCGAGACCGAACTGCTGGCGCTGTCGCGCATCAAGAAGATCAGCGGCCCCAACCTGCATCGCAACTGGGTGATGATCCCGCACGTGACGCAGTTCGACGAAGCCGACGTCACCGAGCTGGAAGAATTCCGCAAGACCTCCAACGACGCCTTCGCCAAGTCCAAGTCGCCGGTCAAGCTGACCATGCTGGCCTTTGTGATCAAGGCCAGCGTCTCGGCGCTGAAGAAATTCCCGGCCTTCAATTCCTCGCTGGATGCCAAGGGCGAGAACCTGATCCTCAAGAAGTTCTACAACATCGGCTTCGCCGCCGATACCCCGAACGGTCTGGTGGTTCCGGTCATCAAGAATGCCGACCAGAAGAGCATCGGCCAGATCGCCATCGAAATGGGCGAACTGTCCGCGCAAGCCCGTGACGGCAAGTTGAAGCCGGCCGACATGCAAGGCGCGACCTTCACCATCTCCTCGCTGGGTGGCATTGGCGGCACCGCCTTCACGCCCATCATCAATGCGCCGGAAGTGGCGATCCTGGGCCTGTCCAAGTCCATCATCAAGCCGGTATGGGACGGCAAGCAGTTCGCCCCGCGCCTGATGCTGCCGACCTCGCTGTCCTATGACCACCGCGTCATCGACGGCGCCATGGGCGCGCGCTTCTCGGCCTACCTGGCCGAGGTGCTGGGTGACCTGCGCAAGTCGCTGCTGTAAGCCGCCACTAGCGAACCACAGAACATTACGGAGCCAGGACAATGAGTCTCTCTGAAGTCAAGGTCCCCGATATCGGGGATTTCAAGGAAGTCGAAGTCATCGAGGTGATGGTCAAGGTCGGCGACACCATCAAGGTCGATCAGTCCCTGATCACCGTCGAGTCCGACAAGGCCAGCATGGAAATCCCGTCTTCCTCGGCCGGCGTGGTCAAGGAAGTCAAGGTCAAGGTCGGTGACAAGGTCGCCGAAGGCTCGCTGCTGTTGCTGGTGGAAGCCAGCGGCGAAGCTGCCGCAGCGCCGGCGCCTGCAGCCGCGCCTGCACCGGCTGCTGCAGCTCCAGCCGCTCCTGCTGCCCCCGCAGCCGCTCCGGCCGCTGCCAGCTTCGGCGGCAGCGCCGACGTGCAGTGCGACGTCATGGTGCTCGGTGGTGGCCCCGGTGGCTACTCGGCCGCCTTCCGTGCCGCCGACCTGGGCCTGAACACGGTCATCGTCGAGCGCGAAGCTACCCTGGGTGGCGTCTGCCTGAACGTCGGTTGCATTCCCTCCAAGGCCCTGCTGCACGTGGCCGCCGTGATCGACGAGACCGCCGCCATGGCCTCGCACGGTGTCACCTTCGGCAAGCCCGAGATCGACATCGACAAGCTGCGCGGCTACAAGGACAAGGTCATCGGCACCATGACCGGTGGCCTGGCCGGCATGGCCAAGGCACGCAAGGTGGCGGTGGTCAATGGTGACGGCCAGTTCGCCGGCCCCAACCACATCGAAGTGACCGCCGCTGACGGCAGCAAGAAGGTGGTGCAGTTCAAGCACGCCATCATCGCCGCCGGTTCCTCGGTGGTGAACCTGCCGTTCGTACCGCAGGATCCGCGCATCGTCGACTCCACCGGCGCGCTGGAACTGCGCCAGGTGCCCAAGCGCATGCTGGTCATCGGTGGCGGCATCATCGGCCTGGAAATGGCCACCGTCTATTCCACCCTGGGCGCGCGCATCGACGTGGTCGAGATGATGGACGGCCTGATGCAGGGCGCTGATCGCGACATGGTCAAGGTCTGGCAGAAGTTCAACGAAAAGCGCTTCGACAACGTCATGGTCAAGACCAAGACGGTGGCCGTGGAAGCCCTGGCCGAAGGCATCAAGGTGACGTTCGAAGCCGCCGAAGCCGGCGCCACCGCCCCCGAGCCGCAACTGTACGATCTGGTGCTGGTGGCCGTGGGCCGCAGCCCCAACGGCAAGAAGGTCTCGGCCGACAAGGCCGGCGTGATCGTGGGTGATCGCGGCTTCATCCCGGTGGACAAGCAGATGCGCACCAACGTCCCGCACATCTTCGCCATCGGCGACTTGGTGGGCCAGCCCATGCTGGCGCACAAGGCCGTGCATGAAGGCCACGTGGCTGCTGAAGCGATTGCCGGCGAGAAGAGCTTCTTCGACGCCAGCGTCATCCCCTCGGTGGCCTACACCGATCCGGAAGTGGCATGGGTCGGCGTGACCGAAGATGAAGCCAAGGCAAAGGGCATCAAGATCGAGAAGGGCCACTTCCCGTGGGCCGCCTCCGGTCGTGCCGTGGCCAATGGCCGTTCGGAAGGTTTCACCAAGCTGCTCTTCGATGCCGAGACGCACCGCATCATCGGCGGCGGCATCGTCGGCACCCATGCCGGCGACATGATCGGCGAAGTAGCCCTGGCCATCGAGATGGGCGCGGACGCCGTGGATATCGGCAAGACCATCCACCCGCACCCGACCCTGGGCGAGTCCCTGGGCATGGCCGCGGAAGTGGCCGAAGGCCATTGCACGGACTTGCCGCCGCAGCGCAAGAAGTAAAACCGGTGACAGCAGGCTTTTGCCGTTGCCCTCGGGCGACGGCATCGCTGCCAACCCAGAACCCCACATCCGGAAGGATGTGGGGTTTTGTTTTTGGGTGATCGAAGAACATCAAGAGACACGATTTCCTTTTTGTGCCTGACTGGTTAAACCAGCAAGAGCCCAAGCGCCTGCACTAGAATCTTTCGCTTACCGCAGCGCAACCTGGCAGGTGGCCCATCTTGGTCAATATCGTTGAAATTCTTGATCGTTCCTCACAAGGAATGACACGCCCCTTCCTCTACAAGGATGAGTAGGGCCGGCGCAATTCGATGTCGATGCGGCACGGCGGATACTGCAGGGTTTTGATCAACCGGATTTTTGGAACACGGCACCATGAACTACGTCTGCCAATACGCTATCGTCAGGTTCCTGCCCTACGCGGAGACGGGAGAATTCGCCAATGTAGGCATCGTTCTGCATTGCGCGCAGAACGGCGAATTCCAGTTCAGGCTGATGAGCAGGGTCAGGCGCATCACTGCATTCTTTGAAGAATTGGATGTGACGGTCTATCGCCGTGCGCGCAAGGAACTGAGCGATGAACTCACGCGTGTGGAGCAACTTTTTCAGACCCATCCCCAGCGCAAGGAATCGGAATTCGGTCGTCAGCTGTTCCTTGAACTGACCCGTCCGCGCGAAGCCATGCTGCGCTTCGATAAGCCACGGGTGCTAATGGCACAGGACGTCGGCCAGAAATTCGAAGAACTCTACAACTTCTATATCGGTCGTAATTTCGTGACCCGCGAGTATCAGGAAAAGCTGATCGAAAAGGAGGTCCGTAGCGCGCTTCGGCAGGCCAATCTGATCGGTCACTATCGTGAACAGGTATTGGGCGATCGGAGCTATCACGCCAGATTCCCCTTCGTGTGCAGTACCGATGGCATGCCGATGGCCGTCATCAAGCCCCTGCATCTGGGCCAGGATGAACCGACCCAGATCTACGATCATGGCTGGGAATGGGTCGGCAAGGTACGCAAGCTGCGGCAGCAGGCTTTCCTTCCGGCACAGGTCTTGTTCGCAGTGCAGGGACCTCAGGCGGGAAGTCCAGAATGCGATCAGGTCTTCGAGGAGATTTCCGCAGAGTTGCAGGCGCAGCAGGTGGAGGTCGTCGACCATCGCGAGGTCGCACGCATCATCGCGTTTGCGGGTCAGGTCGCCTGAGGCATCCAGTCTCGGCTGCCAGTTGAAGGCGGACCATCCGGTCCGCCTTTTTCATGGGGCGCTGGGTCTGGATGGCACTTCGCAGCGAACACCACCTGAATCAGCCTAGAGCAACTTCCCCGGATTCATGATCAGGTTGGGATCGAAGGCCTGCTTGATGCGCAGCATCAGCTCCATCTCCAGCGGCGACTTGTAGTGCTGCAGCTCGTCGCGCCGCAACTGTCCCACGCCATGCTCGGCGCTGATGCTGCCCTGCATGCCGGTGACCAGGTCGTGCACCAGGCGGTTCAGCTGCAGCGTGGCCTGCTTGACGTCTTCATAGGTGGAGGACAGCGGGATCATCACGTTGAAATGCAGGTTGCCATCGCCCAGGTGGCCGAAGTTGATGATCTGCGCGGCCAGGCCGCAATCGTCGATGAGCGCCTCGGCCTGCGCCACGAAGCCGGCGATGGCCGAGATCGGCAGGGCGATGTCGTGCTTGATGACCTTGCCGGCGCGTACCTGTGCCTGCGAGATGCCTTCGCGGATTTTCCACAAGGCTGCGGCCTGCGTGCCGCTGGTGCAGAACATCGCATCGCTGATCGTTTCGTCCTCCAGGGCCTGGCCCAGTACTTCTTCCAGCATCGCCTGCAGGCCCAGGTCTTCGGTATCGGCCAGTTCGATCAGGGCGTTGTAGGGCGTCGCCTGGGCTAGCGGGGCGCGGGTGTCGGTGACGTGCTGCAGCACCAGCGCCAGCGAGGCGGCCGACATCATTTCAAAGGCCACCAGACGGTCGCCGCAACGGGCACGGGTGCGCGCCAGCAGCTCGGCCAGTTGTGCCGGCGAGTCGGCACCGACCCAGGCAGTGGCGCGGGCGTGTGGCTGCGAGAAGAGCTTCAGCACCGCGCCGGTGATCACGCCCAGCGTGCCTTCCGAGCCGATGAAGAGATCGCGCAGGTCGTAGCCGGTATTGTCCTTGCGCAGGCCGCGCAGGCCGTTCCAGATGCGCCCGTCAGGCAAGACCACTTCCAGCCCCAGGGCCAGTTCGCGCATGTTGCCAAAGCGCAGCACGGCAATGCCGCCGGCATTGGTGGCGAGATTGCCGCCGACCGTGCAGCTGCCCTCGGCACCCAGGCTCAGCGGGAAATAGCGTCCCGCGTCGCGTGCCGCCTCCTGCGCATGCGCCAGGATCACACCGGCATCCACGGTCATGGTGTTGTTGATGGGATCGACCTCGCGCACACGGTTCATGCGGGTGGTGGAGAGGATCACTTGCGCGCCGCTGTCGTCCGGCGTGGCACCACCGCTCATGCCGGTGTTGCCACCCTGGGTCACGATGGGGGTGTGGGTGAGATGGCACAGCCGCACCACCTCGGCGGTCTGCGCCGTGTCGGCCGGACGCACCACCACCGCCACGCGGCCCTGCCACTTGCCGAGCCAGTCCTTGAGATAGGGTGCCTGGGCCTCGGCCTCGGTGACCAGTCCGGCATCGCCGACGATGGCGTGCAGCTGGCGGATCAGTTCCTGGGTGTTCTCGCTCATGTCAGTCCTCATGCTCCATGCCAGTTCATCTTGATGCGGCCAATGGCCATGGCCGCAGCGGCCTGGCTGGGTTCGACCACGGGCAGGCCCAGCGCCTGCTGCAGCGGATCGCGATAGGCCGCCATGCCGGCGCAGCCCATGACGATGACATCGGCACCATGTTCGTCGCGCAGGCGGCGGCCGACCTCGGTCATGCGCGCCAGGGTGCGTTCGTATTGGGCCAGTTCGGTCACGTTCAGGCCGATGGCCAGCTCGCCGGCCAGTCGTGCCTGCACCCCCATGGCGCCATAGGCGCGCAGATGGCGCGGGATCGAGCCCGGCAGGATGGCGATCACGCCAAAGCGCTGGCCCAGCGTCAGGGCGGTCAGCACGCCGCTTTCCATGATGCCCAGCACTGGGACGTCCACCGCCTCGCGCACCGCATGCAGGCCGGGATCGGAGTAGCAGGCGATCACGAAGGCTGCTGCCCGGGGACGCAAGGAGCGCGCCAGCGCCACCAGTTGCGGTGCCACGCTGTCCACGTCCTGCTGGGTCTGGATGCCGGGTGGCCCCGACTGCAGCGACAGGCATTCGATGGCCGGTCCGCCTGCCATGCGCAGCGGCGCCATGGCGGCGTCGATGCCGCGCGTGACGGCGGCCGTACTATTGGGATTGATGATGAACAGGGCAGGGCCGTCGGCGGGGGCAATGGACATGATGGTTTCTCGCGGGTTCTCGCAAAACAGGAGTCAGCACAGGCAAGGACTGTACCCCAGGCCGACGGGCATGCTCCTTGCTCATTTGTCGGTTCCCCTTAACATGCTGTTATGCGCGACGAGGATCCATGGCACTGAACCTGCGCCAGATCGAGGTATTCCGGGCGGTCATGACGACCGGCTCCATCAGCGGCGCCTCACAATTGCTGTTCGTCTCCCAGCCGGCGGTGAGCCGCCTGCTGTCCCATACCGAGCAACGGGTGGGCTTCGCCCTGTTCGAACGCATCAAGGGCCGGCTCTATGCCACGCCGGAGGCCAAGAAACTGTTCCACGAGGTGGAGCACGTCTACCAGGCCGTGCAGCGCGTCAACGAACTGGCCACCGATCTCTCGGAAAACCGCAGCGGCATCCTCAACATCGTCTCCAGCCCCAGCATCGGGCAGATGCTGATCCCGCAGGCCATCGCCCTGTTCCGCAACCGGCATCCGGATGTCAAGCTGACCTTCCACTGCCTCAATTACGGCTACCTGAAGGATCGCCTGCTGGCGCGCCAGGCCGACCTGGGCATCATCATCCTGCCCATGGAACACCCCAGCCTGCAGGTCACACCCCTGTGCAGCAACCGGCTGGTGTGCGTGCTGCCCTACAACCATGAGCTGACCCGGCGCGGCACCCTGAGCCTGGCCGATCTGCGGCCCTTCCCGCTGATCTCCTACAACCGCGATTCCCCCTTCGGCGGCATCGTCGGCCGCTTCTACCAGTCCGAGGAAGAACCGCTACGACCCATCATGGAAGTGGGCTCGCCGCAGAACGCCTGTTCCCTGGTACAGATGGGGGCCGGGGTGGCGCTGGTGGATGAATTCTCGGTGCGCAGCTGGGCCGGCACCAGCCAGATGGTGGTGCGTCCGGTGGCACGCGCGCCCATCCTGCGGGCCAACCTGGTGCATGTGCGCACCGAGCCGCTGTCGCAGCTGACCCAGGCTTTCGTCGCCGAGTTGCAGCAGCTGGTGCGGGCCCAGGGCTACGGCCTGCCGCATGAAGAGGAAGTGAATGGTATCGATGGCGAGCATTAACACCACGTTAAGGCGTGCGCACAAAAAGGCATGCGACAAGCACGGATGACTCCACGACAATCGTTTCCATCCTGTCCGGCCTGGCCCAGCGCCCGGTCGCCGCTGCCACCATCTCTTCATGGAATGTCGCGCATGTCTTCTTCGTCCACATCTGCTTCTTCGCTGGCCACCGCACGCGGTGTCTACACCATCTGCCCCACACCCTTCCACGCCGATGGCGGTCTGGACCTGGGCAGCATCGCCACCCTGGTCGAGTTCCAGATCCAGGCCGGCGTCTCGGGTCTGGCCATCCTCGGTTTCCTGGGCGAGGCACACAAGCTCTCCAATGCCGAACGGCGCGCCGTGACCGCCACCTTCGTCAAGTGCGCCGCCGGTCGCGTGCCGGTCTGGGTCGGGGTGCGCGCACTGGGCCTGGCCGGTGCCATCGAGCAAGCCACCGAAGCCGCCGAGGCCGGCGCTGCCGCGGTCTTCGCCGCACCGCTGGACATGGCCTCGGACGCCGTGCAGTTCGATTACTACAAGTCGCTGGCGGCGGCCCTGAACATCCCGGTGGTGATCCACGATTTCCCCGACTCCTTCGGCACCGAGATCAAGGCCGAAGTGATCGCCCGCCTGGGCCGCGAAGGCGGGGTCAACTTCATCAAGATGGAAGAGCCGCCGGTGGGCCAGAAGATCAGCCGCATCCGCGACCTGGCGGGCGAATCCATGCGCATCTTCGGTGGACTGGGCGGCGTGTATTTCCTGGAAGAGTTGCAGCGCGGCGCGGTCGGTACCATGACCGGCTTTGCCTTCCCCGAAATCCTGGTGCGCATCTATGACCAGTTCGCCGCCGGCGACCTGGCCGGTGCCGCAGCCACCTTCGACAAATATTGCCCGCTCATCCGCTATGAATTCCAGCCCAAGATCGGCCTGTCGCTGCGCAAGTATGTCTACCGCAAGCGCGGCGTGATTTCCAGCGACGCCATCCGCTCGCCGGGCATGCGCATCGATCCCGAGACCGAGCGCGAACTGGAAGCCGTGATCGCCCGCGTGGGCCTGGACCTCAACCAGCGCGGCGCGCTGGTCATCCAGTAAGGGGCCGCGCATGGACCTGGGAATCGCCGGACGTCGCGCACTGGTCTGCGCCTCCAGCAAGGGGCTGGGCCTGGCCTGTGCCATTTCTCTGGCGCGCGAAGGCGTGGCCGTGACCATGACCGCACGCGGCGCCGAGGCGCTGGAGGCGGCCGCACAGCAGGTGCGCGAGGCTGCCGGTGCCACCGGTGCCACCGTCATCGCTGTGGCCGGCGACATCACCACGCCCGAGGGCCGCGCCCTGGCGCTGGCGGCCTGTCCCGATCCGGACATCCTCATCACCAACGCCGGTGGCCCCAAGCCCGGCGACTTCCGCGAGTGGTCGCGGGACGACTGGATCGCCGCCGTGGATGCCAACATGCTCACCCCCATCGAGCTCATCAAGGCCACCGTGGACGGCATGATGAAGCGCGGCTTCGGTCGCATCGTCAACATCACCTCCGGCGCGGTGAAGGCGCCCATCGACATCCTCGGCCTGTCCAACGGCGCACGCTCCGGGCTGACCGGTTTCGTCGCCGGCCTGGCGCGCAAGACCGTGGCCCACAACGTGACCATCAACAACCTGCTGCCCGGCCCGTTCGAGACCGATCGCCTGCTGGCCACGGCCGCCGCCGCTGCCCGTGGGACCGACAAGAGCGTGGAGCAGGTCCTGGCGGCCCGCCGCGCCGCCAATCCGGCCGGACGTTTCGGCCAGCCCGGCGAATTCGGCGATGCCTGTGCCTGGCTGTGCAGCGCCCAGGCCGGCTTCGTCACCGGGCAGAACCTGCTGATGGATGGCGGCGCCTATCCCGGCACTTTCTGAACGCAGACTCCGACAAGGAAGGCAATGAGCATGGACTTCGACCTCACCATCCGCAACGGCCGCATCTCCACCGACCGTGACACCTTCGTGGCCGACATCGGCGTCAAGGATGGCGTGATCGTGCGCATCGCACCGGGCCTGTCGCCCGGGCGCGAAGATATCGACGCGGCCGGTCGCTGGGTGCTGCCGGGTGGCATCGACAGTCACTGCCACATCGAACAGCTTTCCGGAATGGGCATGATGTGCGCCGACGATTTCTATTCCGGCACCGTGTCGGCGGCCTTCGGCGGCACCACCACCATCATTCCCTTCGCCGCCCAGCATCGCGGCAAGCGCATTCCCGACGTCATCGCCGACTACGCGCAACGCGCCCGTGAAAAGGCGGTGATCGACTACGGCTTCCACCTGATCCTGGCCGACCCTGACGAGCAGGCGCTGCAACACGACCTGCCGCAGGCCATCCGCGACGGCATCACCTCGCTGAAGGTCTACATGACCTACAACGCCTTGAAGCTGGACGACTACCAGCTGCTGGACGTGATGGCGCTGGCCGGCAGGGAAGGGGCGCTGGTGATGATCCACGCCGAGAACCACGA
Source organism: Herbaspirillum sp. BH-1 (assembly GCF_002870055.1). Lineage (NCBI taxonomy): Bacteria > Pseudomonadati > Pseudomonadota > Betaproteobacteria > Burkholderiales > Oxalobacteraceae > Herbaspirillum > Herbaspirillum sp. BH-1. The sequence continues at coordinate 387,056 of NZ_PKOI01000001.1, forward strand.
CATGATCCGCTGGCTCGCCTCGCGCCTGCTGGACCAGGGCCATACCGCACCCAAGTTCCACGCCGTGGCGCACGACCCGTTGGCCGAAGCCGAGTCCAGCAACCGCGCCATTGCACTGTCGCGCCTGATCGGCGTGCCGGTGCTGATCGTGCACGTGGCCGGCGCCGAAACCGTGCAGACCATCCGCAATGCCAAGCTGCTGGGCGCGCAGATCCATGCCGAGAGCTGCCCGCAATACCTGTTCCTTACCGCCGAGGATATCGACCTGCCCGGTGTGGAAGGCGCCAAGTATTGCTGCAGCCCGCCGCCGCGTGACGCCAATGCCCAGGAGGCGGTCTGGGCCGGACTCAAGGATGGCACGCTGGGCATGTATTCCTCCGACCACGCGCCTTACCGCTTCGACGAAAGCGGCAAGCTGCCGCGTGGCGAAGACACCACCTTCAAGGAAATGGCCAATGGCGTGCCCGGCATCGAACTGCGCCTGCCGCTGCTGTTTTCCGAAGGCGTGCTGGGCGGGCGTATCGACATCCACGAATTCGTGCGCCTGAGCGCCACCAACCACGCCCACATGTATGGCCTGTCGCACTGCAAGGGCAACATCGCCGAAGGCCTGGATGCCGACCTGGTGATCTGGAACCCCGAACGCGAAACCACCATCACGGCCGAGCTGCTGCACGACAACGTCGGCTACACCCCCTATGAAGGCCGGCAGATCAAGGGCTGGCCGGAAGTGGTCACCAGCCGTGGCCGGGTGGTGGTCAGCGAGGGCGAACTGAAAGTGCAGCGCGGATCGGGCCGCTATATCGCGCGCCAGTGTCCGGAACCGGCCAGCATCGCGCAACGGCCATCGCGCAGCCATCTGCCGGGCTTGCTCGGCCTCAAGGGAAAAGCATGGGAGCAGCAATGAACGCAAGCAATCACAAACGCTTCGGCCTGGCCGTGGCGCAGATGGGGCCGGTGCAACTGGCCGAGGATCGTGCCACCGTGGTGTGCCGCCTGCTGGAGATGACGCGTGAAGCCGCCTCGCGCGGCGCGAAGATGGTGGTCTTCCCGGAACTGGCGCTGACCACCTTCTTCCCGCGTTACTGGATGGAAGACCAGGCCGAGGTCGATGCCCGTTTCTTCGAATCCGAGATGCCGGGGCCGCGGACCCGCCCGCTGTTCGAACTGGCGGCGCAACTGGGCATCGGCTTCTATCTCGGCTATGCCGAACTGACCGCCGACGGCCATCACTACAACACCGCCATCCTGGTCGATGACAAGGCGCAGATCGTGGCGCGCTATCGCAAGATCCACCTGCCCGGCCATAGCGATCACAAGCCCGAGGCGCCGTTCCAGCACCTGGAAAAGAAATACTTCGAGGTCGGCAACGATGGCTTCGGCGTCACCGACATGCTGGGCACCCGCATCGGCCAATGCCTGTGCAACGACCGCCGCTGGCCCGAGACCTACCGCGTCATGAGCCTGCAGAGCGCGCGCATCGTCACGCTGGGCTACAACACGCCGTCCTGGAACATCCACTGGAACGAGCCGCCGCACCTGCGCATGTTCCACCACCTGCTGTCGCTGCAGGCCAATGCCTACCAGAACGGCCTGTGGGTGGCGGCGGCCGCCAAGTGCGGGTTTGAAGACGGCTTCCACATGATCGGCGGCTCGGCCATCGTCGCGCCTTCCGGCGAGATCGTGGCGCAGGCACAGGGCGAGGAAGACGAAGTCATCTTCGCCAACTGCGACCTGGGCCTGGGCGAGACCTTCCTGCAGCACGTCTTCAATTTCGCCAAGCACCGTCGTCCCGAACACTACCGACTCATCGTCGAACGCACCGGTGCCGGCGAACCGCTGGCGCCGTCCGAACTGTCCACCTGAATCCTGTCCACCTTCCACCCAATCGAGGAGTGTTGCGATGTTGCCCTTCCTGGCCCTGCCATCCAAGTTATCCCTGAAGTGTTCCCTGCTGGTCGCCCTGTCGGCCAGCGCGCTGCTGTCGGCCGGGGCATTCGCCCAGGGCGCGCCGCTGCGCACCGGCGTGGATGCCACCTTCGCCCCGCATGCCATGGTCAAGCTGGGCGGCGGCCTGCAAGGCTTCAACATCGACCTGGGTGAAGAACTGGCGCGCCGCCTGGGCCGCAAGATCGAGATCGAAGGCACCGAATTCTCCGGTCTGGTACCAGGCCTGAACGCCAAGAAATACGACTTCGTGCTGGCGCCGGTGACCGCCACCCCCGAGCGCGCCAAGGCCATGCTCTTCACCGAGGGCTACCTCGATACCGACTACACCTTCGTCATCAAGAAGGGCGCGCCCGCCATCACCGCCCTGGAAGACCTCAAGGGCAAGACCATCTCGGTCAACAAGGGCTCGGCCTATGAACTGTGGGCGCGTGACAATGCGCCCAAGTACGGCTTCAAGTACGACGTCTACGGCAACAACGCCGATGCCGTGCAGGCGGTGCAATCGGGACGCGCCGACGCCAACCTGGCCGGCAGCACGGTAGCGGCCTGGGCCGCCAAGCAGAACCCGGCCGTGCAGACCACCTATACCGTCAAGACCGGCCTGGTCTGGGCGCTGGCCTTCCGCCTGGACGACAAGGCCGGTCGCGACGCCGCCGGCATGGCGCTCAAGTGCATGAAGCAGGACGGCACGATGGGCAAGATCGCCCAGAAGTGGTTCGGCTATACCCCCGCACCAGACGCCACCGTGGTCAAGGTCGGCGTGGGGCAGGGCGTGCCGGGCCTGGATGGCTACGACCCGACGCCGGTCACGCTCAAGTGCCACTGATCCCGGCCCTTTTCACCGGATGACCCACCCATGAACCTTGCTGCCCCCATCCTCGAAATCGTCGGCCTGCACAAGTCCTATGAAGGCAATACGGTCTTGCGCGGCATCGACCTGCGCGTGCGCACCGGCCAGCTGATCTGCGTGATCGGCCCGTCCGGCTCGGGCAAGAGCACCATGCTGCGTTGCTGCAACCGGCTGGAAGAACCCAGTGCCGGCCAGATCGTGGTGGATGGGGTGGACATCATGCATGCCCGCACCGACCTCAACGCCGTGCGCCAGCAGATCGGCATGGTGTTCCAGCAGTTCAACCTGTACCCGCACCTGAGCGTGCTGGGCAATGTGATGCTGGCTCTGAAAAAGGTGCAGAAGCACTCGCATGCCGAGGCCGAAGCCCGTGCCCGACGGGCGCTGGAGCAGGTGGGCATGCTGGAAAAGGCGGCCGCCTATCCCGGCCAGCTGTCCGGCGGCCAGCAGCAGCGCGTGGGCATTGCCCGCGGCATCGCCCTGCAGCCCAAGGTGATGCTGTTCGACGAACCCACCAGCGCGCTCGACCCCGAGCTGGTGGGTAGCGTCCTGCAGGTCATGCGTCAGCTGCGCGAGGCCGGCATGACCATGCTGGTGGTCACGCACGAGATGGCCTTCGCCCGGGCGGCGGCCGACCGCGTGGTGTTCATGGATGGTGGCGTGATTGTCGAGGAAGGCCCGCCCGAACAGATCTTCGGCGATCCCCAGCAAGCCCGCACCAAGGCCTTCGTGGCCCGCTACGCCGCACAGCACTGAGCCATGGAGCAATTCCTCTTTACCTTCTTCAATGCCGAGATCGCCGCCCGCTACTGGCCGGACATCCTGCGCGGCATGGGCGTGACCGTCCTGCTGAGCCTGGCCGTGATCGGCACCGGGCTGCTGCTGGGCCTGTTGCTGGCGGTGCTGCGCGCCACCGGCAAGCGCGGCCTGGTGTTCATGGTGGTGGCCTTCGCCGATGTCATGCGGGCCTTGCCGCCGCTGATCCTGATCATCGTGCTGTTCTTCGCCTTTCCCTACATCGATCTGGCCATGTCGTCCTTCACTGCCACCTGGCTGGCGCTGAGCCTGGTGCTGGCGGCCTACGCCGAGGAAAGCATCTGGGCCGGCATCGCCGCCTTGCCGCGTGGCCAGAGCGAAGCGGCGCGCTCAACCGGCCTGTCCTGGGGCCAGACCATGGGCGCAGTGATCCTGCCGCAGGCCCTGCGCATGGCCGTGCCGGCGCTGACCAACCGTGTCATCTCCATCACCAAGAACACCGCGCTGGGCTCGGTGGTGGCCCTGTCGGAAATCCTCAATACCGCCCAGGCCGCCAGCAGCAATGCCGGCAATCCCACGCCGCTGATGCTGGGGGCGGCGGCCTACCTGCTGATCTTCATTCCGGTGGTCTTGTTCGCGCGCTGGCTGGAAACCCGCTGGCGCTGGAAACGATAGGAGAGGGCGTCCATGGAAGCCTTGCTGCAGAATTTCTTCAACCTGGAGGTCTATCGCCAGGTGCTGCCCTTCCTGCTGGGTGGCCTGTGGACCACGGTCTGGCTGTCGCTGCTGGTGATTCCCATCGGTGTGCTCTCGGGCCTGCTGCTGGCCTTGCTGGCCACCCAGAGCCGCTCGCGCGCGGTGCGCATTGCGGTGGCGGTGTATGTGGACTTCTTCCGTTCCTTCCCGCCGCTGGTGCTGCTGATCCTGATCTATTTCGGCGCCCCCTTCCTGGGGCTGGAGCTGCCCAAGCTGGTGGCCGTGGCGCTGGGCTTCATGTTCAACAATTCCAGCTATTTCGCCGAGGTGCTGCGCGCCGGCATCGAAAGCGTGCCCAGTGGTCAGATGGAAGCGGCACGCTCCACCGGCCTGTCGCGCTGGCAGGCACTGGCCTATGTAGTGGTGCCGCAGGCGGCGCGCAATGCGCTGCCCGACCTGGTGGGCAACTGCATCGAGGTCATCAAGCTGACCACCATCGCCAGCGTGGTGGCCCTGCCTGAACTGCTGCGGGTAGCGCGCGACGCCCAGGCGCTGGTCTACAACCCGTCGCCCATCGTGCTGGCGGCGCTGCTCTACCTGATCCTGCTGCTGCCGCTGGTGCGCTGGCTGTCGCGACTGGAACACCGGGGCCGCAGCCTGCACTGACCCACTCCGTCTTTCCTTTCCACAACATCACGCCGGCCCCACAGGCCGGCGTTTTCATTTCCGGCGCACCACATTGTGTCGCCGTCGCGACAGGGGCCGCCACGGTGCAAAAGGCGCACCGGTGCGGCGCCGCGTGCCTGTCTTTGGTGAGTTCCCAGCCGCGAAAGCGCAGAAATCAGGCTTTCCAGCCAGGCACGCTGTTTGCATAAAACGAGCAAAACGGTTTTTATATAAACCATCAGTTCATATATGGAACAAAATAAGTCATTTTGTTTTGAGATATCTGCTATATTGACTGCGAATATCTCCCATATATAAATTGCTGTTTCATATATGGAACGTTTCGGTGCCCGGCAGGAGGCACCCGTCCGCAGAGACGGCAGCCGGGAAGAATAGCTGGGGCGCAACAGCGCGCTATGGCAATCAGCAGAGGCAACATGATCGAAATCGAATTCCGCAAGGTCGGCAAAAGCTTTGTCGATCGCCAGACGGCGCAAGCGCGCGCCGCTGTCACCAACGTCAACCTGTCCATCAAGAGCGGCGAGGTGGTCTCCATCATCGGCCCCTCCGGCTGTGGCAAGAGCACTCTGCTCAACATGGGTGCCGGTCTCTACCTGCCCACCGAAGGCGAAGTCTTCGTCGGCGGCGAGCGCGTGACCAAGCCGGTCCGCAAGGTAGCCTTCATGCTGCAGAAGGATCTGCTCATGCCCTGGCGCAATATCCGCGCCAACGTCACCCTGGGCCTGGAAATCGACGGCATGCGCGAGGCCGAGCGCCGGCGCATCGCCGACGAGCTGCTGGCCAAGTGCCACCTCAAGGGCTTTGAAGAGCATTACCCGTACCAGCTCTCCGGCGGCATGCGCCAGCGCGCCGCGCTGGCCCGCACGCTGGCGGTGGACCCGCAGGTGCTGCTGCTGGACGAACCCTTCTCGGCCCTGGATGCGCAGACCAAGATGGTGCTGCAGCAGGACCTGGCCAAGATGCTCTACGAAAAGAAGAAGACCGCGCTCTTCATCACCCACGATCTGGTGGAAGCCATCGCCCTGTCGGACCGCCTGCTGGTCATGAGCGAGCGTCCCGGCACCATCGTCGAGGAAATCGTGGTGGACCTGCCGTTCCGCGACAACCCGCTGGAGCGTCGTAAGCTGCCCGAGATCGGCCCCTTGCAAGGGCGCCTGATGGAACTGCTCAAGGTGGGCAAAGAGACCGCCGAGCTGCACTGATTTCACGCTGCATCTTCACCCGTCAACAGAGAGACCCCAAGGGAGAGCCAGAAACATGAAGAACCTGTTCGCATCCGCCTGTAGTGCACTTGCCCTGGTCGCCGCCACGGGCGCCGCCGTCCTGCCCCTGGCCGCGCACGCCGCGCCGGAAGAAGTGACCTACCTGCTGCCTGCACCACCCAATTCGCCGGCCTTCGCCCCCTGGGTGCTGGCCCAGCACAAAGGCTATTACGCCGATGAAAACCTGAAGGTCAGCTTCATCGTCGCCAAGGGCGGCGTGGACGTGGCCAAGCAGATCGGTGCCGGCAATGCCGTCATCGGTGGCGCCATCGGCGACACCCCCATCGTGGTGCGCGCCAACGGCATCCCGGTCAAGGCCATCGCCGTGCTGGGCGCCGGTTCGGTGACCATGGTGGCGGCCAATCCGGCCGACGGCATCAAGGGCCTCAAAGACCTCAAAGGCAAGACCGTCACCGTGATGTCCTATACCGACACCACCTATTACGCCTTCCTGGGCAGCCTGAAGACGGCCGGCCTGTCCAAGACCGACGTGCAGATCCAGGCCGCCGGCCCCTCGGGCGTCTGGCAGCTGTACACCTCGGGCAAGTCGCAGGCCTTCGCCGGCGTGCCGGACTGGGTGGTCAATGCCACCGATGCCGGTGCCAAGGTCGAACTGCTGGACAACGGCGGCTTCAAGAGCATGGCCCAGGCCATCCTGGCCTCCGACGACACCATCAAGAAGAACCCGGATCTGTTGAAGCGCCTGGTGCGCGCCACCCTGCGCGGCATGCAGGACATCATGAAGGACCCCAAGGCCGCCGCCGATGACTACGTCGCTGCACTGCCCACCTACAAGGGCAAGGAAGCCAGCATCCAGGCCACCTTCGAGATGTACAACAAGTACGTCTATGCCAACCAGAAGACCCTGGGCCAGATCGACCAGGCGCGCATGGAAGCGGTGCAGAAGTTCTACGTCAGCGAAGGCATCGTCACCAAGGCCACGCCGGTCAACGAGCTCTTCACCAACCAGTTCGTCGGAGTCGCCAAGTAATCATGAATACCACCACAGCCAAAGACCTGACCATGTCCAGTCCCGAGCCAACGTCCTCGCCCAATCCGGTCAAGCCGACGGCGCGCCGTCCGCTGTTGAACGACAAGGCCCGCACGGTGTGCGGCAGCCTGGCGCTGCTGGTGGTGTTCATCGCCGCGTGGCAGTGGGGCCCGGGCATGCTGGGCATGCCCGAATACATCCTGCCCAACTTCATGCAGGTGGTACGTGAAGCGGTGGTGATGTGGAACAACGCGCAATTGCTGCAGCACTTCGGCATCACCGCCATGGAAGTGGTGTTCGGCTTCCTCTTCGGCGCCTTGCTGGGCCTGGCCGTCGGTGTCGCGCTGGGTCTCTCGCCACGGGCCGAGGCCATGCTCTCGCCTTACATCCTGGCACTGCAGATCGCGCCCAAGGTGGCCTTTGCGCCGCTGTTCGTGATGTGGCTGGGCTACACCATCTATCCCAAGATCATCGTGGCGGTGCTGATCGTGTTCTTCCCGATCATGATCAACGTGCTCTCGGCCATCCGTACCGTCGATCCCGACATGGTCAACCTGGTGCGCACGCTCAATGCCGGCCGCTGGCAGATCTTCCACCTGGTCGAGTTCCGTTCGGCGCTGCCGGCGCTGTTCTCGGGCCTGCGCATCGCCTCCACGCTGTCGGTGATCGGCGTGACCGTGGGTGAACTGGTGGGTGGCAACCAGGGCCTGGGTTATCTGCTGGTCGATGGCGAAGGGCAGGGCAATACCGCCGCCGTCTTCGTCTCCATCGTCGCACTGACCCTGATCGGCGTGGTCACCTACGGCGTGGTGGTCTGGGCCGAACGCAAGGTCCTGCACTACCTGCCCAAGGCCAATACCAGCACCGTCTGAATCCAGAGACTCAACCAGCGCAACAGGAGCAAGCACATGTCAGCAGCAAGCACGGCGACACTTTTGGCGGGACGACGCATTCTGGTCACTGGCGCCGCACGCGGCCTCGGCCTGGCGTTCGTGGACACCATCGCCGCCGCCGGGGCCACGGTGGCCATGGCCGACATCCTGCAGGAAGAACTGGCGGCCTCGGTGGCCGCCCTGAAACAACGTGGCCTGCAGGTCGAGGGCTTTGCACTGGACCTGGCCGATCCGGCCTCGGTGAAGGCCTGCGCGGCGGCCGCCACGCAATGGCTGGGCGGACTCGACGGCCTGGTCAACAACGCCGCCATCACCAACTCCGGCGGCAAGAGCAGCGAGCAGCTGGAAGTGGACATGTGGGACCGCGTCATGGATGTCAACGTGCGCGGCACCTGGCTGATGACCAATGCCTGCCTGCCGGCGCTGCGTGCCTCGGGGCGCGGCGCGGTGGTGAACCTGTCGTCCGATACCCCGCTGTGGGGTGCTCCCAACCTGCTGGCCTACGTGGCCAGCAAGAGCGCGGTGATCGGCATGACCCGTTCGCTGGCACGCGAGCTGGGCGCCGACAACATCACCGTCAATGCGGTGGCACCGGGCCTGACGCTGGTGGAAGCCACGCAGTATGTACCGCAGGCGCGGCACCAGCACTACCTGGACGGCCGTGCCATCCGGCGTGACCAGTTGCCCGAGGATGTCTGCGGCGCGGTGGTGTTCGCGCTATCGGAGATGGCGCGCTTCTTCACCGGTCAGGTGATGGCGGTCAACGGTGGCTTCGTGATGCATTGAAAACGTATTTCTTGCCAGATCAACCCGGATCACTCCGGACCCCTTCAAGGAGAAAAGCATGACCGATATGTCCGAACAGGAAAACATGGGCCGCAGCTGGGATCGCCCTGCCGGCGCCAGCTTCGCCGACTGGATGGAGTCGCGCGTGGCGCGCCTGTCCACCCGCAAGTACGACTGGAACGCACTGAAGTTCCAGGCCGACTACGACCCCAAGTACCGTCGCGCCCAGATGCGCTACATCGGCACCGGCGGCACGGGTGTGGCGCATGACGCCAACGTCATTCCCTCCGAGCATTTCACCTTCTCGACCATGATCATCCCGGCCGGCCACGAAGGCCCGTCGCACCTGCACGTGGACGTGGAAGAAGTGTTCTTCGTCCTGCGCGGCAAGCTCAAGCTGGTGCTGGAAAAGGATGGCGAGCGCTTCGAGACCATCCTCACCGACCGTGACGTGGTCTCGGTGCCGCCGGGCGTGTATCGCGAAGAGATCAACATCGGTGACGAAGACGCGCTGATGTGCGTGATGCTGGGCGCCAAGAAGCCCATCACCCCGACCTATCCGCCGGATCATCCGCTGACCGCCATCAAGCGCTGATTGCAGAGAACGACACCATGCATCCCGACACCTCCATCGCCTCCGCCACCGCAGTCAGCTGCGACGACGCCCTGCGCGAACCGCTGGCCCTGCTGGAAGGCCGCTTCGCCGAGGGTAGCGTCGAGGTGCCGGGCGGCCGTGTCAGCTACCGCAGCTGCGGCAGCGGTCCGGTGGTGGTGCTGTTGCATGGCATCAGCTCGGGCGCGGCCTCGTGGTTGCAGTGCGCGCTCAAGCTGGAGTCGCAGGCCCGCGTGATCGCCTGGAACGCGCCCGGTTACGGCCGTTCCACACCGCTGACGATGAGCCAGCCCAAGGCGGTCGATTATGCAAGGCGTCTGCAGGACATGCTGCAGGCGCTGGAAGTCGAGCAGTGCGTGCTGGTCGGCCATTCGCTGGGGGCGTTGATGGCCGCAGCCTACCTGGCCCATGGCGATGGCCGCGCACGCCGCACGCTGCTGGCCGATCCGGCGCTGGGCTACGGCGCCGCCGGCAAGCAAGAGCGCGCGCACCAGGTGCGGGAAGAGCGCCTGGGCGCCTTGCGCACCCTGGGCATCGCCGGCATGGCGCAGAAGCCGACGCGCCTGCTGTCGGCCCGCGCCAGCGTGCAGGACCACGCCTGGGTGCGCTGGAACATGCAGTGGCTGGACGCCTCGGGCTACACCCAGGCCGTGCAATTGTTGTGCGGTGACGATATCGCGCCTTACCTGCAGGCTGCACCACGACGGGGGTTGTCGGTGGCATGCGGGGCCGAGGACATCGTCACCACACCGGAGGCCAGTGAAGGGCTGGCCAGGCAGTTCGAACTTCCCTTCAAGCTGGTGGACGCGGCCGGTCATGCCTGCTATATCGAGCAGCCGTCGCAATTTGCTGCGCTGATCAGCGCGCAACTCACCTCAACCAACTAGAACAGAAAATCATCATGAACAAACCAGTGATGCCAGAAGAAGAGTCGCAAGACAAGTATTCCGTCCCCGGCCTGGAACGCGGCCTGCGCCTGCTGTGCGAATTCAGCCGCCAGGACAAGACCCTGTCCGCGCCCGAACTGGCGCGTCGCCTGGACATCCCGCGCTCTACCGTGTTCCGCCTGCTGGCCACGCTGGAACGCATGGGCTTCGTCGAGCGTGCCGACGGCGGGCGTGACTATCGCCTGGGCATGTCGGTGTTGCGCCTGGGCTTCGAATACCTGGCCTCGCTGGAACTGACCGAGATCGGCCGCCCGCTGCTGGACCGCCTGCGCGACGAGATCGGCTACTCCTGCAACCTGGTGGTGCGCGATGGCCGCTCCATTGTCTATGTCGCCAAGTCGGTCACCCAGACCGCCTTCACCAGCCATGTCAACGTCGGCACCCGCTTGCCGGCGCATGCCACCGTGCTGGGTCGGGTGCTGCTGGAAGACCTGAGCCTGCCGCAACTGCGCGCCCTGTATCCGGAAGAACACCTGGAAGTCTTTTCCAGCAACACCCCCAAGACCGTGGTCGAACTGTTCGACATGGTGCAGGCCGACAAGGAACGTGGCTTCGTGCTGCAGGAAGGTTTCTTCGAAACCAGCATCTCCACCGTCGCCGCACCGGTGCGCGATCACTCCGGCAATGTGGTGGCCGCCATGGGCGCCACGATCCCTTCGCCGCACATCGACGCCAGCCAGCTCGACATCATCGTGGCCCGCGTGCGCGATACGGCGGCCGAACTGTCCCGCCTGCTGGACCACGCCCCGCAGGGCGGTGCCAAGGTAGTCAACATGTGGCGGGGCTGAAATGGCGATGACTTCTCTCCAGGGCAAGGTGGCCGTGGTCACCGGCGGCTCTTCCGGCATCGGTCTGGCGACCGTGGAACTGCTGCTGGAAGCGGGCGCAGCCGTGGCCTTCTGCGGCCGTGATGGCGCCCGGCTGAAGGACGCCGAAGCCGCGCTGCGCGAGCGCTACCCGCAGGCCCGCCTGTACAGCGCCCCTTGCGACGTGCTGTCGCAGGAGCAGGTGCAGGCCTTCGCCGCCTCGGTGGAAAACACCCTGGGCGCGGTGTCCATGCTGGTCAACAACGCCGGCCAGGGCCGCGTCTCGACCTTCGCCGATACCGCCGACGAGGCCTGGAGCGAAGAGCTGCGCCTGAAATTCTTTTCCGTGATCTACCCGACCCGCGCCTTCCTGCCGCAACTGCAGGCCATGAGCGCGCAGCACGGGGATGCCGCCATCGTCTGCGTCAACTCGCTGCTGGCCACGCAACCCGAGCCGCACATGGTAGCGACTTCCGCCGCCCGCGCCGGCGTGCACAACCTGGTGCGCTCGCTGGCCACCGAACTGGCCAATGGCGACGCCGCCCGCGTGCGTGTGAACGGCATCCTGATCGGCCTGGTGGAGTCGGGCCAATGGCGCCGCCGCTATGCCGCGCGCGGCCCCGAACTGCAGGACCAGAGCTGGGCCCAATGGACCGCCGCGCTGGCCGCAAAGAAACAGATTCAACTCGGCCGTCTCGGCCTTCCCCGGGAAGCCGCGCAGGCGATCGTATTCCTCGCCACGCCGCTTTCCTCGTACACCACAGGCAGCCATATCGATGTTTCAGGAGGACTTTCCCGCCATGTCTAATACCAACCAGCAAGTGACCGTCGGCTGCGCCATCGCGGCTTTCCTCGAACAGTGCGGCGTGAAGGCTGCCTTCGGCGTGATCTCGATCCACAACATGCCCATCCTCGACGCCTTCGGCGAGCGCGGCAAGATCCGCTTCATCCCGGCCCGTGGCGAAGCCGGCGGCGCCAACATGGCCGACGCCTATGCCCGTACCACCGGTGGCCTGGGTGTATGCCTGACCTCCACCGGCACTGCAGCCGGCAATGCCGCCGGCGCCATGGTGGAAGCCTTGACCGCCGGTACGCCGCTGCTGCACCTGACCGGTCAGATCGAGACGCCTTACCTGGACCAGAGCCTGGCCTACATCCACGAAGCGCCGGACCAGTTGAGCATGCTCAAGGCCATCTCCAAGGCGGCCTTCCGCATCCGTAGCGTGGAGACCGCCATCAGCACCATCAAGCTGGCCGTGCAGACTGCACTGACCCCGCCGATGGGCCCGGTCTCGGTGGAAATCCCCATCGACATCCAGGCTGCCCTGATCCCCATGCCCAGCAACCTGCAACCGCTGGCCATCCCGCAAAGCGTGCCGTCGGCGCGCGCGCTGGATGAACTGGCCGAGCGCCTGATGAAGGCCAAGCGTCCGCTGCTGTGGCTGGGCGGCGGGGCGCGGCATGCCGGCGCGCAGGTAAAGCGCCTGATGGACCTGGGCTTCGGCGTGGTCACCAGCACCCAGGGTCGCGGCATCGTGGCCGAGGATGATCCGCGCTCGCTGGGCGCCTTCAACCTGCACAAGCCGGTCGAGAATTTCTATCAGAGCTGCGACGCCATGCTGGTGGTCGGCTCGCGCCTGCGCGGCAACGAAACCCTGAAGTACGAACTGAAACTGCCGCGCCCGCTGTATCGCGTGGATGCCGATCCGGCTGCCGAAGGCCGCTGCTACACCAGCGACTATTTCGTCTGCGGTGATTCGGCGCTGGTACTGTCCGGCCTGGCCGACCGCCTGGCCGCGCTGAAGGTCGATCCGGGCTTCATGGCCGACCTGCAGAAGGCACGCGATACCGCCGTGCATGGCCTGGTCGATGGCCTCGGCCCCTATAGCGCCCTGGTGGAACAGTTGCAGCAGGCGGCCGGCCGCGAGTTCAACTGGGTACGCGACGTCACCGTCTCCAACAGCACCTGGGGCAACCGCTACCTGCGCATCTTCGATCCGCGTGCCGGCGTGCATGCGCTGGGCGGCGGCATCGGCCAGGGCCTGGCCATGGGTATCGGCGCGGCCATCGGTGCGGCGGTCACGCAGTCCGGCAAGAAGACCTTCACCCTGGCCGGTGATGGCGGCTTCATCCTCAACCTGGGTGAGCTGGCCACGGCCGTTCAGGAACAGGCTGACATGGTGATCGTGCTGATGAACGACAAGGGCTACGGCGTCATCAAGAACATCCAGGATGCGCAATACGGCGGTCGTCGCCACTACGTGGACCTGCACACGCCCGATTATGCCGAACTGTCCTCGGCGCTGAAGCTGCGTCACCAGCGCGTGGGCAACCTGGCCGAGGTGGCCGGGGCGCTGGACGAGGCGCTGTCGCAGAAGGGCCCCTTCCTGCTGGAGATCGACATGCTGACCATCGGCAGCTTCAAGACTGCCTTCGCTGGCCCGCCGGTCAATCAGACGGAAAACGTGGAAAGCGCGGAAAGCGCGGAAAAGGCCGCCGCCGCAGCCGCTGCCGTGGTCGCCGCTGCCGCCACTGCGGCCACCGCCTGAGGAGCCGAGCATGCTGCACGTATCGATGATCGGATGCGGCGCCATCGGCGTGGGCGTCATGGAGATCTTGAAGAGTGATCCCGAGGTCGCCTTCGACATGGTGGTGGTGCCGGAGGCGCACATGGAGCGCGCCCGCAGCACCGTCTCCACACTGGCGCCGACGGCCCGGGTGGTGTCGCGGCTGGGGGACGAGCGTCCTGACCTGCTGATCGAATGCGCCGGTCATCAGGCCATCGCCGAACACATCATCCCGGCGCTGGAGCGTGGCATCCCCTGCATGGTGGTGTCCATCGGCGCCTTGTCCGAACCCGGCCTGGTCGACAAGCTGGAAGCCGCCGCCCGCGCCGGCAAGACCCAGGTGCAGTTGCTTTCCGGCGCCATCGGCGCCATCGACGCCCTGGCCGCGGCCAAGGTCGGTGGGCTGGAATCGGTGGTCTATACCGGCCGCAAGCCGCCGCAGGCCTGGAAGGATACGCCGGCCGAGGCTGCCTTCGATCTGGATGCGCTCAAGGAGCCGACCGTCATCTTCGAAGGCAGCGCCCGCGAAGCGGCGCGCCTGTATCCCAAGAATGCCAACGTCGCCGCCACGCTGTCGCTGGCCGGCCTGGGCCTGGACCAGACCCGGGTGCGCCTGTATGCCGATCCGGGCGTGAGCGAGAACGTGCACTACGTGGAAGCGCGGGGCGCCTTCGGCGGCTTCGAGCTGACCATGCGCGGCAAGCCGCTGGCGGCCAATCCCAAGACCTCGGCGCTGACCGTCTACAGCGTCGTGCGCGCCCTGGGCAATCGTGCCCATGCGCTGTCGATCTGAGCAGTTGAGTATCTGAATATCTGAGCTTCGCAAGGACATGTCGACCATGATGAATCTGAACGAAACGCTGCCGATCTGCATCGCCGGTCAATGGCGATTGGGTGGCGGCGACCGTTATGCCACGCTCTACCCGGCCACGGGTGAGCCGGTGGCCTACCTCAATGCGGCCAGTGTGGCCGATGTGGAAGAGGCCATCGCCGGTGCCGACCACGCCTTCCGCACCAGCGGCTGGGCGCAGAAGAAGCCGCATGAACGTGCCGCCGTGCTGTACCGCGTGGCGCAGCTGATCCGCGAACGCGGCGAAGCCCTGGCGCAGATGCAGCGCCTGGACAATGGCAAGCCCATCAGCGAGACGCGCAATCTGGTGGCCAGTGCGGCCGCCACCTTCCAGTTCTTCGCGGCCGCCTGTGAAACCCTGGAAGAAACCCTCACGCCCATGCGTGGCGACAACCTCACCATGAGCGTGTATGAACCCATGGGCGTGGTGGCCGCCATCACGCCGTGGAATTCGCCGATCGCCAGCGAGGCGCAGAAGATGGCGCCGGCCCTGGCTGCCGGCAATGCAGTGGTGGTCAAGCCGGCCGAGGTGACCCCGCTGGCCGCGCTGGAACTGGCGCGCATCTGCATCGAAGCCGGCGTGCCGGCCGGCATGATCAGCGTGCTGCCGGGCAAGGGCTCGGTGATCGGCGACGCCATCACCCTGCATCCGCTGGTCAAGCGCGTCTCCTTCACCGGTGGCACCACCACCGGCAAGCACATCGCCCACATCGCCGCCGACAAGATGATGCCGGTCTCGCTGGAACTGGGCGGCAAGTCGCCCACCATGGTGTTCGAGGATGCCGATCTCGACCATGCCGTGGCCGGTGTGCTGTATGGCATCTTCAGCAGTTCCGGCGAATCCTGCATCGCCGGCTCGCGCCTGTTCGTGGCGCGCGCGCTGTACGACGGTTTCATGGAACGCCTGGCTGCCGGTGCCGCCGCGCTGCGGGTAGGCGATCCGGCCGACGAGCGCACCCAGATGGGACCGCTGATCACCGCCCGCCATCGCGAAGGCATCGAGCGCTATGTCGATATCGGCGTCACCGATGGCGGCCGCATCCGCACCGGTGGCGTGCGTCCGCAGGGCGCGCAGTTCGAACGCGGTTACTACTACACCCCGACCATCATCGAAGGCGTCAGCAATGAGCAACGCATCTGCCAGGAAGAAATCTTCGGGCCGGTGCTGGTGGCCATGCCTTTCGACCACGAAGACGACCTGATCCGGCAAGCCAACGACAGCGTCTATGCGCTCGCCGCAGGTATCTGGACGCGCGACTACAAGCGCGCCTGGCGCATCGGCCGCGCAGTGCAGGCCGGCAACGTCTGGATCAACACCTACAAGCAATTCTCGATCTCGACCCCCTTCGGCGGCTGGCGCGACAGTGGCCTGGGTCGCGAGAAGGGCAGGCTGGGCATCCTGCAGTACATGGAGCAGAAGGCCATGTACTGGGGCATGAACGAACAGCCCTTGCCCTGGGCCGGCTAAGAGCGCCGCCCCCCTGAACACGTATTGGAGACACACATGGACGTATTGGGTATCGACGAAATCATCTACGGCGCGGACGACCTGCCGACCTGCCGCCAGTTCTTCCTCGACTGGGGCATGCTGCTGGCGCAGGAAAGCGCAGCCGAACTGGTCTTCGAATCGCAGAACGGCTGCCGCGTCATCGTGCGCGACAGCGCCGACCCCGGCCTGCCGCCGGCCATCGAAGCCGGATCGACCCTGCGCGAGGTGGTGTGGGGCGTGTCCTCGGCCGCCGTGCTGGACAAGTTCGCCGGCCGCATTAGCGGTCTGCCGGGCTACGTCAATGACGGCAAGCGCGTCGGTTGCACCGATCCGAATGGCCTGGCGGTGCGCTTCCAGGTCTCGGTCAAGCGCGATGTCGAGATCGAATGCGCACGCATGAACACCTGGAACGAAAAGAACCGCATCAACCAGCGCAGCCCCATCTATGAACGTGCCACGCCCATCGAGGTGGGCCACGTGGTGTTCTTCGTCAAGGACGTCAAGGCCTGCGAACGCTTCTATTGCGAGAACTTCGGCTTCGTGCCCTCGGACCGCTATCCGGAACGCGGCGCCTTCCTGCGCTGCGCCGATGTCGGCGGGCATCACGACATCTTCCTGCTGCAACCGCCGGAGGCAAGGTCGGGCTTGAACCACGTCGCCTTCACCGTGCGCGACATCCATGAAGTCTTCGGCGGTGGCATGCACATGTCGCGCAAGGGCTGGGATACCCAGCTGGGTCCGGGCCGTCATCCGATTTCCTCGGCCTACTTCTGGTACTTCAAGAATCCGGCCGGCGGCCTGATCGAATACTACGCCGACGAAGACCAGCTCGATGCCCACTGGGAGCCGCGTGACTTCGAACCCGGCCCGACCGTGTTCGCCGAATGGGCCATCGATGGCGGCATCGACGGCAACACCCGCCGTCAGAAGAATGCACAAGGCCCCAGCGGCAAGTTCCTGACCGACCGCGCGCCGGCCGGCAAGTAAGACGGCAATCCGTCATTTGTAGAAAGGAAATCCAGATGTCCTTCAAGATCGGAATCCTGGGCGCCGGCATCGGCGGCCTGACCGCCGCCATCGCCCTGCAGCGCGCGGGCCATGAGGTGGTGGTGTATGAACAGTCCAAGCAGTTCCTGCGCGTGGGCGCGGATATCAACCTCACCCCCAACGCGGTGCGCGCCCTGGACGGCCTGGGCATCGGCGAGGCCGTGCGCCGTACCGCGGCCCGTCCCACCCACCGCATCAGCCGTACCTGGGACAGCGGCGAGGAAACCTCGCGCCTGGCCATGGGCGACACCGCCGAGCAGAAATACGGCGCACCGCAACTGACCATCCACCGTGCCGACCTGCTGGCGGCGCTGGCCGAGGTATTCCCGCTGGAGCAGGTGCGCTTTGCCAAGCGCGCCGAGAAGATCAGCGAAGAGGACGATGGCATCCATCTGCACTTCACCGATGGCAGTACGGACCGCGTGGACGTGCTCATCGGTGGCGATGGCATCCACTCCGCCGTGCGCACTGCCATGTTCGGTGCCGAGAGCCCGCGCTTCACCGGCGTGGTGGCCTTCCGCGCCGTGGTGCCGGCCTCCCGCGTGGCCGGCGTGCCGAACCTGCAGGCCTTCACCAAGTGGTGGGGTCCGAACCCGGAAAGCCAGATCGTGACCTTCCCGCTCAATCGCGGTGAAGACATCTTCATCTTCGCTACCACCGCGCAAGAAAGCTGGCACCTGGAATCCTGGACCACCCCGGGCAACGTGCAGGAACTGCGCGACAGCTACGCCGGTTTCCACCCCGACGCCACGGCCTTGCTGGACGCCTGCGACGAAGTGCTCAAGACCGCGCTGTATGAACGCGATCCGTTGCCGGCCTGGGCGCGCGGCAACATGGCGCTGCTGGGCGATGCCTGCCACCCGATGATGCCGTTCATGGCGCAGGGCGCCGGCATGGCCATCGAGGATGCGGTGGTGCTGGCGCGCTGCCTGGCCAAGGTCACCACGCTGGAGCAGGTGGCAGGATCCTTGCATGCCTATGCGCAGTTGCGCATGGAACGCGCCTCCAAGATCCAGATCGGTTCACGCGGCAACAACTGGCTGCGCGAGGGCGGCAATGCCGACTGGGTCTATGGCTATGACGCCTGGACCACGCCGCTGGATGCCCAGCCCGAATCCGTTGCCGTCCCTGCGTGAGCCAGCGATGAGTGCAGAGACCAATTCCGACCGCATGCTCCTGACCATTGTGCTCAGGCATGACCAGTCGAAGAACCTGGAGCAGATCCAGGCGCACATGAAGCAGATGGACTGGTGGGAGCGCTTCCCGGTGGAGGGCTGTCGCGTGGTGTCCTGGACCGTGGCCATGGGCCTGGGCCAGATCGTCACCCTGGAGCTGCCGCCGGCGCTGCTGCCGCAAGTCAATGTCGAGCTGGAGCGCTCGGCCTGGGGCGTGTTCCGTACCGAGTGCTACCCCACTTACGATTTTGTTCCCGTGCGCGAGCGTATCCGCGAGCGCGTCAGAAATGGAGGCCAATGATGGTTGCAACTGTTACCGATGTCTATCTCAATCCGCACCAGGCACGTCGCCGTGCGCCGACCCAGTTCGAAGACCTGCTGGGCGACTCCATCGAGCGCGCCTATGCCGCCGGCATCCACGAGCTGGATGCGCTGGTGGCACACCTGAACCGTACCGGCCCGAGCTGCCCCTACAACCAGGGCGTGTGGACCGCCGCCAACTTCCAGGAAGAGATTGCCCGCCTGGCCGCCTGATCCGTCCAGCCGCCAAGCCAGCCTACAGGAGAGTATCCAAATGAGAACCACCGCCAATGATCCCGTCGACGCCGTCCTCGCCGTCGGCCTGAAAGACCTGTGGTATCCGATCTGCCCATCCGAGTTCGTGGCCGAGAAGCCGGTCTCGCTGCGTCGCCTGGGCAAGAAGTTCGTGTTCTGGCGCGAGCCCTCGGGCAAGCTGCATGCCCTGGAAGACCACTGCCCGCACCGTGGCGCACCGCTGTCCATGGGCATCCCCATGGGGGACCGCATCGCCTGTGGCTACCACGGCGTGCAGGTACGCTTCGACGGCGTGGTCACCAGCGTGCCGGGCAGCCCCGGCTGCAAGCTGGAGGGCGCCAAGGCCACGCGTCGCTTCCACGTCACCGAAGCGGCCGGCGCCATCTTCCTCTACAACAGCATGGAAGATATCGACACCCCGCCGCCGCTGCGCCTGCCGGAAGAGCTGACCAGTCCCGAGTATTCCAACTTCCTGTGCTACACCGAATGGAAGGGTGATTACCGCTACGTGCTGGACAACGTGATGGACCCCATGCACGGCACCTTCCTGCACAAGCAGTCGCACTCCATGGCCGAAGGCGACAACACCGCCAGCTTCGGCATCCGCGAGACCGACATCGGCTTCGTCTTCGAGAAGGAAGGCCAGCGCGACGTCAACTTCGACTGGACCGAGTGGGGCGATACCGACCTGCACTGGATGCGCCTGGCCATTCCCTATCCCAAGACCGGCGGCCCGGGTGGCAGCTTCGTCATCATCGGCAGCTACACGCCCATCGTGGACAACATCGCGGCGGTGTTCCACTGGCGCTGCCGCAAGCTGTCCGGCTGGCAGCGCGACACCTGGCGCTTCCTCTACCGCAACCGCCTGGAAGCGCGCCACTGGAACGTGCTGGAACAGGACCGCGTGGTGCTGGAACTGATGGAGCCCGACGCCAACCAGCGCGAGATGCTGTACCAGCACGACATGGGCATCGTGCGCCTGCGCCGTCACCTGCGCGGTCTGGCCAAGGCCCAGCTGGCGCGGGAAGAAGAACTGGCCGCGGCCAAGGCGCCGGTGAAGGCAGCATGAACCACGCAGCAAGCCCGGTCGCCGTGCGCCATGTGAAGACCGACAAGGTCCCCGAGCTGACCACGGCCACCTGGTCCAACTGCCTGGTGGTGGGCGACGAGATCGTGATGTCCGGCATGACTGCGCATCCGGCCTCGCGCCAGCAGACGCTGGACACCTACCAGCAGACGCTGGTGGTGCTGGGCAAGATCCGCGATCTGGTGGAGGCCGCCGGCGGCAGCGTCGGCAGCATCACCAAGCTGGTGATCTATGTCACCGACATCGCGCACAAGGACGAGGTAGGACGCGCCCGGCGCGACTTCTTCGGCACGCCTTATCCGTGCTCGACGCTGGTGGCGGTGAGCGCACTGGTGTTTCCGGAACTGACGGTCGAGATCGATGCCTTTGCGCGCCTGGGTGTCGACCTGCGGCAGGCAGTGGGCGGTTGATGCAAGTGGCAGCAAGTGACAGCAAGTGACAGCAAGTGACACGAGGCGGTTTGAACAATCTGATGTGATGGTGGTGCATTCATGAGCAGTCCTCTTATTTCCGTGCGCGTGCAGGCCATGCGCTTTGAAGCGCAAGGCGTAGTCAGCGTCGAACTGCGCCTGCCCGAGGGCGGCGAGCTGCCGGCCTTCGAGGCCGGTGCGCATATCGACCTGCACCTGGGCAATGGCCTGGTGCGCAGCTATTCGCTGTCGAACTCGCCGACCGAGCGGCATCGCTATGTGGTCGGTGTGCTCAACGACCGGGGCAGTCGCGGTGGTTCGCGCTATGTGCATGAACAACTGCGGGTCGGTGCCAGCCTCACCATCTCGGCACCGCGCAACAATTTCCCGCTGGAAGAAGCGGCGCCACTGTCGGTGCTGATCGCCGGTGGCATCGGTATCACGCCGATTTCCTGCATGTATCACCACCTGCGCGCCCAGGGTCGGGAAGCGGTGTTGCACTACTGCGCCCGCTCGCGCAAGGAAGCGGCCTTCACCGCCGAGCTGCTGGGCGAGCCGGGTGTGTCCAGCCACTTCGATGACGAGGCCGGTGCGCCGCCTGACCTGCGGGCTTTCCTCGCAGCGCATCCGAAGGAGGCGCATTTCTATTGCTGCGGGCCGACGCCTATGCTCAATGCCTTCGAAAACCTGTGCGAAGAACTGGGCCTGCCCAACGTCCACATCGAACGCTTTGCCGCCGAAAAGGTAGAGGCGGTCCAGACCGGCAGCTACGTGGCCGAACTGGCGCGCAGCAAGTCCAGCGTCACCGTCCCGGCCGGCAAGTCGCTGTTGGACGCCTTGCTGGATGCCGGCATCGCAGTCGATCACAGCTGCCGCGAAGGGGTTTGCGGCGCCTGCGAGACCAAGGTGTTGGAGGGTGAACTGGAACATCGCGATGGCGTGCTCAGCAAGGCCGAGCGCGCTTCCGGCAAGACCATGATGGTGTGCGTGTCCGGCTGCAAGGGACAACGCCTGGTGCTGGACCTGTAGCTGGATCTGGATCTGTAATGCAGCGCGGCGCGGGCAGCATTTGCCCGGCCCCATGCCCGTGCTCAGGCACAGGGCATTTTTTTGAGCCTGATGAATTTTGTGGAACGTCGATCCATAGGTGAAACAAATAACACCGGATCACGCACCACCTGGCAAGCGGCGCCCGCCGACCATGCGGGACAGGGCGCCTCGCTTGCCGGCAGAAGTCACCTCTCCTGCGCACGGGGCGCCGGGGAGCAGTGAGTGAATGCGGCCTGGCCGCGTGTTTGGACTTTATTCGTTGAAGGGGAGTTTGATGAAGAAGTTAATGATTGCCGCAGCGGCATCCTGTCTATCGACAGCAGCCTTTGCGCAGAGCAGCGTCACCATCTACGGCAGCCTCGATGCTGGCGTGGCCTATATCAACAACCTCAATGGCGGATCGGTGTCGCGCCTGGATCAGGGCACGATGCAGCCGGATCGTATCGGCTTTCGTGGCACCGAGGACCTGGGCGGCAATCTGAAGGCGATCTTCCAGCTGGAAGCCGGCTTCTACACCGACAGTGGCGGCACGCCCAATTCCTCCAAGCTGTTCAACCGCTACAGCACCATCGGCCTGTCCGGCGACTTCGGCGCGGTGACCCTGGGCCACATGCCGGATGTGGTGTTCGACTACGTAGGCAAGCTGTCCAACGGCTTCCAGCTGACCAACTGGTACCTGTTCCACCCGGGTAACCTGGACAGCCTGGCCAACACCTACCAGTTCGACAATTCGGTGCGCTATACCTCGCCCACCGCAGGCGGCTTCCAGGGTAGCCTGATGTATGGCTTCGGCGAAGTGGCCGGCGACAGCGGCAACGGTCGCAACGTCAGCGCCGGTGCGACCTACACCAATGGCCCGTTCCGCGCGGCCCTGGCGTATTCCAAGCTGAACAACCGTGCCGCTGGTTACGCCGGCACCTTCCTCAGCAGCGTCGGCCTGGGCAATGCGGCGACGGTCTTCAACAGCCTGACCACCACCGCCGGCGGCCTGGGTTACACCATCGGCAGCGTGCGCCTGAACACCGCCTACACCCAGGTCAAGCTGGCCATGCCCAGCGGCGCCACGCCCAAGCAGAAGAACCTGGACCTGGGCGCGGCCTGGCGCTATGCCACGCTGGACACCATCAACTTCGGTTATGGCCTGTCCAAGCTGGAAGGCGCGCGCTGGAACACCTTCAGCCTGTCGCACGTGCATGAGTTCTCCAAGCGCACCCAGTGGTACGTGCAGGCCGCCTACCAGCGTGCCGGCGGCGATGCGCGCTTTGCCGTCATGAACGGTACCGGTGCCAGCGGTTCCACCGGTGTCTCCGGCGGCCAGGGCCAACTGGTCACCACCATCGGCATGCACCACTCGTTCTAAGGCCATCTTTGGATGGCTGGCATTACCTTCTGTGAATAGTCTTGTCTTGCGTATTCCGACCCTGGAGCGGGTTGGGATTTCGTAGTGCCTTGGGCGGAGGAAGTCGCTTTCTCCGCCATTTTTTTATCCAAACCGAATTCATTGCTGGTGGGCATCATGGCATCGTCCCCCCGGCATACTTGCGTTGCGGAGAAAGCCTCATGATTGCAAATCTCAAACTGGGCGCCCGTCTTGGACTGGGCTTCGGACTGGTACTGGCGCTGCTGGCCGGGATCACGGGACTGGCCATCGCCAGCCTGTCCACGCTGCACCAGGGCACGCGCCAGATCGTCGAAGACCGCTACCCGCAGGTCTTGCTGGCCAATGACGTGCTCTTGCGCATCAGCGAGAATGCCAGCGCCATGCGCAACCTGCTGCTGCTGGACGACCACCAGAAACTGATCGAGGAAATCGCCCGCATCGACAAGGGGGAAGCTGCCATCGGCGAAGACCTCGGCAAACTGCAGGCGCGCCTGTCCAGCGAGCAGGGCCGCAAGTCCTTCGCCGAGATATTGTCGCTGCGCGCCAGCTACCGGCAGGGCCAGCAGCGTTTCCTGCAACTGGCCTCCACCGGCGCCACCATGGATGCCACCGAGCTGTTGATGACCAGCCTGCGCCAGGACCAGGACAAGTACATCGCCCGCCTCAAAAGCTATATTTCGGTGGGCACCATGATGATGGAGCGCAGCGGCCAGGAAGCCGCCGACCAGTACCATGGCAAGACCCTGATCATGCTGGCCATCGCTGCGCTGGCGGTGTTGCTGGGTGGCGGCTTTGCCTGGTGGACCACGCGGTCCATCACGCGCCCGGTACGCCATGCAGTGGAGGTGGCGCAGCAGGTGGCCGACGGCAACCTGTGCAGCGAGATCCGGGCCGGTGCGCGTGACGAGATCGGCCAGTTGCTGGAGGCCTTGCGCCAGATGAACGGCAGTCTCACCCGCATCGTGGCCGATGTGCGTGGAGGGGCCGAGACCATCGCCACCGCCTCGGCCGAGATCGCCGGTGGCAACCTGGACCTCTCGGCGCGTACCGAGCAGCAGGCCGGCTCACTGGAAGAAACGGCGGCGGCGATGGAAGAGCTGACCTCCACCGTGCGCCAGAATGCCGAGAACGCGCAGCAGGCCAACCAGCTGGCCTCGGATGCCTCCGGCGTGGCGGCGCGCAGCGGGGAAGTGGTACAGCAGGTGGTGAGCACCATGCAGGGCATCAGCGAGGCCTCGCGCCGCATCGTCGACATCATCGGCGTGATTGACGGCATCGCATTCCAGACCAATATCCTGGCGCTCAATGCGGCGGTGGAAGCGGCCCGTGCCGGCGAGCAGGGCAGGGGCTTTGCCGTGGTGGCATCGGAAGTGCGCTCACTGGCCCAGCGTTCGGCCACGGCGGCCAAGGAGATCAAGGCGCTGATCGACGATTCGGTAGCGCAGGTGGATGCCGGTGGACGCCTGGTGGTACAGGCCGGCACCACGATGGGTGAGGTGGTGGACAGCGTGCGACGGGTGTCGCACATCGTCGGTGAGATCAGCATGGCCACGCAGGAACAGCGCGCCGGTATCGAACAGGTCAATCACGCCATCACCCACATGGATGAAACCACCCAGCAGAACGCGGCGCTGGTAGAACAGGCCGCCGCCGCGGCCCAGTCCTTGCAGGACCAGTCGCAGCGGTTGCGTGAGCTTGTGGGTGTGTTCCGGCTGCAGGACGTGCGACCGGAGCGGACGATGCTTCAGGCCGCCGAGGTGGACGATGAGGAGGCTGTCGCCGCCTTGCCGCGATACAGCACCAGTGTGGCGATCAGCCCGCAGAGGGCGGCAAAGCTCATCCAGTAACCGGGCGCCGCCTTGTCACCGGAGGTCTCGATCAGCCAGGTCGAGACCAGTGGCGTGAAGCCGCCGAAGATGGCAGTGGCCAGGCTGTAGGCCAGCGAGAAACCGACCGTGCGCACATGCGCCGGCATCACCTCGGTGAGCGCCACCACGGCTGCGCCGTTATAGCTGGCATAGAGGAAGGACAGCCACAGTTCGGTGATGAGCAGGTTCTTGAAGCTGATGTCCGAGACCAGCCACGACATGATCGGGTAGGCGGTCAGCAGGGTCAGCACCGTGAAGGCCACCAGCACCGGGCGGCGCCCCACGCGGTCCGACAGCGCGCCCATGACGGGCAGCCAGCAGAAGTTGGACAGGCCCACGCAGAAGGTGACGATGAGGCTATCCGAGGCCGACAGCTTGAGCACGTTCTTGCCGAAGGTGGGGGTGTAGACCGTGATGAGATAGAAGGACACGGTCGTCATCACCACCATCATCATGCCGGCCACCACGATCTTCCAGTTCTGTGCGATGGAGGCCATGATTTCGCCGAAGCGCGGATGGTGCTTGCGGGCCAGGAATTCCTCGGTCTCCTGCAGCGAACGGCGGATGATGAAGATGGCCGGTACGATCAGGCAGCCGATGAAGAAGGGAATGCGCCAGCCCCAGTCGCTGATCTGCGCCGGTGCCAGCGACTGGCTGACCAGATAGCCGATCAGGGCCGAGGCCATGATGGCCGCCTGCTGGCTGGCGGACTGCCAGCTGACGTAAAAGCCCTTGTTGCCGGGCGTGGCCATTTCTGCCAGATAGACCGACACGCCACCCAGTTCCACCCCCGCCGAGAACCCTTGCAGCAGCCGTCCGGTCAGCACCAGGATGGGCGCGGCCACGCCGATGGTGGCGTAGCCCGGCACGAAGGCGATCAGCAGTGTGCCGATGGCCATGATGGCCAGCGTCACGATCAGGCCCTGGCGGCGGCCGACGCGGTCGATGTAGCTGCCCAGGATGATGGCACCCAGGGGACGCATCAGGAAGCCCGCACCGAAGGTGCCGAAGGTCAGGATCAGCGAGACGAACTCATTGTCCGACGGGAAGAAGGTCTTCGAAATGTAGCTGGCATAGAAGCCATACAGGAAGAAGTCGAACATCTCCAGGAAATTGCCGCTGGTCACCCGCAGGACGGTGGACAGCTTGGAGTGTTGGACGCTTGTTGTACTTGTTGTGCTTGTGGTCATGTCGGTCTCTCTCTTCTCTCTTGATTCAGGCGCTGGATCAGCCGTCGATCAGCGCGGCGCCGGATCCAGGCCGGAGGCCTTGATGGCGGCCTCGGCTGCCGGCGAGGCCAGGTATTGCAGCAGTTCCCTGGCGGCCTGCGGCTCCCTGGTGCCGACCACCACGCCTACGGAGAAGGGCGTGAGCTGCTGCGCGCTTTCGGGGATGGGCCCGATGATGTCGATGCCCTTGATCGGCTTGAGCTCGGAGATCTGCTGCAGGCCGACTTCGGCCTCGCCGCGCGCCACCACTTCACCCACCGGCTCGGCCGGGATCATGCGGCCCTTGTAGGCCATCTGCTGGTCGATGCCCAGGCGCTTGAACAGCTTGGTGGAGAGGAACACGCCGCTGGCGCTATCCGAATAGACCACCGAGTGCGCCGTCAGCAGCGTGCGCTTGAAGGCGTCCAGCGTGGAGATATCAGGCCGGGGCGTGCCGGCCTTGACCGCCAGGCCGATGCGCGAGAGCGCCAGCAGCTTGTGCTCGGAGCGCGACACCTTGCCCTCGGCCACCAGCTTGTCCAGAGAGTCACCGACCATGATCACCACGTCGACAGGTTCACCGCGCTTGAGTCGGTTGGGAATGGCCTGCGGGGTTTCGCCCATGGACGGCCCCCAGCCTGAGATGAGCTTGTGGCCGGTCTTCTTTTCGAAGTCCGGGGCCAGTGCCTTGTAGGCGGCGGCAAAACCGCCCGAGCTGACCACGTGGAGATCGGCTGCGGCGGCCAGGCTGCTGGCGGCACCGATGATCAGGGCCAGCGCGCTGCGCTGGAGGACGGAATGGGTGAGGATGTTTTTCATGGGATCTCCGGATTGGCGTTTTTAATTTGAGGTAGGGAATGAGACCCGGCAGTTTGCGGAGTATCCTTTGAAAAGTTAATTGCATTTAATCTTGGGATTGATAAAAAATGCGCATCAATATCGAGACCTCCGAATTGCAGGCTTTCATCGCCGTGGCGCGCCAATCCAGCTTCCGGGCGGCGGCCGAGGGTCTGTTCATCACCCAGCCGGCGCTGAGCCGGCGCATCGAGAACCTGGAACAGGCGCTGCAGGAGCGCCTGTTCGACCGCACCACCCGGCGCGTTTCCCTGACCCCGGCCGGCGAGCTGTTCCTGGTGCACGCCCAGGCGGTGATGGAAGAACTGGAACTGGCCGTCAAGAGCGTGGAGCAGGGCATGGCGCAGCGCCGCCAGCATGTGACGGTGGCCTGCGTGCCTTCGGTGGCCAACAACCTGCTGCCGCTGGTATTGAAGCCCTATGCGCGCAGCCATCCCAATGTGCGGGTGCGCATCATCGACGAGAGCGCGGCCGACGTGCTGGAAAGCGTGCGCAAGGGCGAGGCGGACTTCGGCGTGAACTTCATCGGCGCACAGGAAGCCGAGATCGATTTCGAGGAGCTGACCCGCGAGCGCTACCTGGCAGTCATGCCGGCCCATCACCCGCTGGCCGCACATGCCACCCTGAACTGGAAATCGCTGGCCGGGGAAAAGCTGGTCTCGGTCTCGTCCAGCAGCGGTAACCGCAGCCTGATCGACAATGCCTTCGCCCGCGTACCGCAGCGCCCGGTGATCCAGTACGAGACCAATCACGTGGCCGGCGCCATCAGCCTGGTCGCCGCCGGCCTGGGCGTAGCCCTGCTGCCGGAGCTGGCGCTGCGCAACGCCCCCTACAAGGGCATCGTGGCGCGCCCGGTGACCAGCCCGGTCCTGAGCCGCGCCATGGGCCTGATCAGCCTGAAGGGACGGGTACTCAACCCGGCCGCAGCGACGCTGGCCCAGGCGTTGCGCGATGCGATCATGACCAGGGGCAAGAGATCGTCAGCGCGGGAAGGCTGACCCTGGCCGGACTGCCTATTTTTTGTGCGGTTTATTGGGAGGGCAGGCGGGGACGCCGCTTGCGCATCGGGGAAATGGGTTATCCACAAATTTATGCACATAAATCGTGGATAAGTTTCCTGTAATGACGGGGCTTCTCGCGGGATTGCGTAAATTGTTTGCAAAATCGCGGCCCATAAAAAAGGCCCTCGCTGGGGAGGGCCTTTTTGGGGTGTTCTTGTCTGGTCCGGAGGCAGGTTTTCCTGCCTGGCAGGGCTGCCGAATTCCGAAGAGGGGGCGATTATATAGGCTCTGACAAAAAAATGAAACTGCTCTTTGCAGAAAAAAGATCGGTTTGCTGGCGGGCGGTGTGGGAGCGTTGATCCGGGGGATTTTTCACCGGTTTCCGGGGATGGGTGCAAGGAAACGGGTTTGTCTGAACGGGTGTTCGGTGGCGAACGGATCAGCGGGATTCCTGAGCGAAAGGGTAGCCGGCCTCGTAGAGAAGCCATCCCTGACCTTGCGCGCAGTTGACCTCCCGGTACATGAATGCCTTGACCACCTGTTCCCGCCCGAGGGCGCATGGTTCGCCTTTGCGCAGGATGAAGGCCACCTCGTCGGCCTCGTTGGCGGCTTTGAATACGCTGACGTCCTGAGTCGCCCGCCACCGGCCTTCGGGCTTGCTGCAGCCAAGGAGGCTCAGCATGCAGAGGATGGGGAGGATGAGTTTCATTGCTTGGGGTAGGGGTTGTCTTGAGTCAGGATCGATAACACCTTTGGCGGCTGTCGAGAGACTGACTTCATTTCTTCCCCGGTAATAACCCGGCAGAGAGATAACTGCGAATGAGCTGGTCATACACCGAAACATCGCTTCGGCTCCGAGCGATCAATTGGGCGCCTGCGACTGCCGAAAAAATGGCTTCTGCGCGGCTGCCGCATTCCTTGGCAGGTATCGCGGCCTGACTGACAAGCATACGTTTCAACCACGCGACATTGACCTCGGCGAATTTTCGCACCTCACTCTTGATCTCTTCGGGAAGATCGTCCATTTCGGCTGCCAGGAAACTACACAGGCAGATGCGATTGTCCCGGTCGAGGGCAGTGCGGAAGGTGTCGGGATATCTGCGCAGGCATTCCAGCGGGGAGCCTGCGGTTTCTTCTATCGTCCGTAGCGTCGCCTCGGAATCTTCCCAGTAGCGCCTGGCTACTGCAGCGCCAAGCGCCGCCTTGCTGGCGAAATGATGATAGACGCTGGCCGCCTTGATGCCGACGGCACTGGCCAGATCGCGAACGTTCAGCCCATTGTAGCCATGCGCCTGTGCAATCCTTGTGGCCTCCACAAGGATCTTTTCCCTTGAGTTGGCTCCTGCTTCGATTTTCACTGTGGCTCCTTGCAAAAAAAGCGTTGACACGCCGGAGTATAACGCAATATCGTTAACCTATCGAACGTTAGGTAGGTTTCGATCAGATCTTTTTTCTTTTCATTGATTCCAGGAGCAGGCAATGACATCCACCCCGACACACGTTGAGCCCAATAGCTCTCCCTCCATGACGGTCTACGACTTCCCCGTAGGTCCTTACCCGACACGCGTTCGCATCGCCATCGCAGAAAAGGGGCTGCAAGATAAGGTCCGGTTCAAGATGGTCGATCTGTACAAGGGCGAGCACAAGACGCCGGAATTCATCGCGCAAAAGAATTACTCGGGCACGCTGCCCGTCCTGGAGCTGGCAGATGGCACGCTCATCGCGGAATGCACGGCCATCACGCAGTATCTCGATACGCTGGACGGTTCGCCCAGCCTGACAGGCAATACGCCATTGGAGCAGGGATTGATCCACATGATGAGCAAGCGGGTGGAGATTGAAGTGCTGGACGCCATCAGCGTCTATTTCCACCACGGCACACCTGGCCTGGGGCCGTTGGTGGAGCTGTATCAAAATCCGGAGTGGGGGTTCCGTCAACGTGACAAGGCGATCCGGGGTATGCATTACTTTGACAAGGTGCTGCAGCGACACGCGTACGTTGCGGGAGAGAGTTTTTCGATGGCCGACATCACCCTCATTGGCGGCCTGGTATTTGCCGCCATCGTGAAGCTGGAGATTCCAGCGGAATGCAGAGCGCTTCTTTCCTGGTACGAGAGAATGAAAGAGCGCAATAGCGTGGCGAGTCAGCCGGCGTTTGCCGGTTAAACAGACTTTCCGGGTGGCGGGAGGGAGAGGGTATTTTGCAGCAGGTGCGATGCGTGGATGGTCGGTGTCGGGCCGTTGGCGGACTTTAAGTCAATCTTCTTTTATTGCTGAAAGAAGCCAACTGGCCAATTCCTTCGGCCAGACGGTTTCATCGGTCGTTTGCAGTTCCTCCAGAGACCACCACCTGTGTTCCACCATCACTTGTTTTTCATGCGAGGTCCACTGGGAGTCACGAACACGCGTGCTCCCGGCTCGTACCAGGAAATATCGTTCATCCGAGATCACATGTTCGCCGTCGGGCAGTTGCAAAACGAAGCGGCGCTCGGCAACGTGCTCGCCGGGGACGGGCATCGTCATCCCCGTCTCTTCACGTAATTCCCGGACCGCGGCTTGTTCATGGCTTTCTCCGGGCTCCAGGCCTCCGCCAGGGGTCGCCCAGTGGTCTTGGCTGGCTAATGCGCCTGTCTTGTGCTGGAATCTGAACAGAAGAACGCGGTGTGCCTTATCGATGACGATCAGGCGGGCTGAGGAGCGAATCCGCAATGCGGGCTGGGGACTTCG
The DNA here is from genome assembly GCF_002870055.1 of Herbaspirillum sp. BH-1. Classification (NCBI taxonomy): domain Bacteria; kingdom Pseudomonadati; phylum Pseudomonadota; class Betaproteobacteria; order Burkholderiales; family Oxalobacteraceae; genus Herbaspirillum; species Herbaspirillum sp. BH-1. Next base: position 417,563 of record NZ_PKOI01000001.1, read on the forward strand.
TTCTTGATGCATTTTTTGGGGTTCAACGTATGAGGTGGGCGGAGAAACAGTTTGTTCAATCAGCAGAGCTGCGTCTGGTCTGAGGTTGACCTGAGTTCCAGGGGGGGCTGGTGGTTTTCCCATTGATCAGTGCTGGTCGGTTTTTTTCCTGCAGTTGTCCGGCGACGGCTCACACAGGCTGCCGAGAAATTCGAGGGCTTCAGCTTCCAATTGCTGGAACCCAGGTTCCTCGATGGGAAAATGACCGCAGTTCTCCAGCATGACGAATCGCTTCTGGCCCCCTACACGTTCCAGGAACTGCAGGCTGGAGGCCGCATCCGTCCATCTATCCTGTGCCGGGTGCAGCAGCAGGATCGGGCAATGATCGAAGCGCTCAGGGTCCTTGTCCGGCTGCACGGTGAAGATCGATTGCATGAAACGGATCGGCACCCGGCGCCCGCCTCCGAAGGGATCAGCCGCCACGACGCGACTCAGCGCCGGGTTGTTTGACATCGCATGCATCCGGGTGAACCACTTGATCGGAAGTTTCACGTTGCCTGCCAGCGCGCTCAGCAAGGGCATCATCGGCATCAGGGCCAACATCACGCGATTGCGTGCGAACTGGCGCTTGACCAAGGCTGTCTGGGGGTCTGCCAGTGTGGTCGCGATAACGCCCGCCACCATGCCTTTGTCCAGCCGCGCCGCGACCAGGTACGCCAGGTAGCCGCCGAGGCTCGCTCCGCACAGCACCACCGGTCGCCTGGTATCGGCATGCAGCTTTGCTACCAGCGCACAGAGCAATTCGATCCATGCTTCATAGCGGATCATCGTCGTCGGCGCGTGGCTTAATCCATATCCAGGAAGATCGGGAGCGATGACGTCGTACCCGGCGCGATGCAAGACGGCGCCGACGGGCGCAAGCATGCGGCCGTAGCCACCGCCGCCATGTATCAGTAACACCGTCAGTGGCGACGTATCGCAAGCAAAACGATCAAGATGGATGTCGGCATCGCGCCACGAAAAGTAGGACTCGACCGGGGCATTGTCATCACCGATACGCGCATATTCAGGGAAGAAGGCCTGATACCGCTTCCAGTAATCATCGGTGCTGTAGCTGGATGGATGCATGCGTGTTGTGGGCGGCCTGCATCATGGGGATGACGGGCCGCCTTTCAAAGGTCCGCCAATATAACACCAGGCGCAAGAAGTCCGGTTTGCGGATGTCTCCCGCTGGCCGATAGCAGATGGTCGCGGGCAGGCCACGCGGTCGACTGAGCCTCGGGAGTCGGCCCGCCATCGTTGCCGGCGCCGGCCTGAACATCTATTCATTTTTCGATTAGATATTGTTCATGTTTGTGGGATTCCGCCAAAAATTGGTGAGATCTAATATGCGTTCCAAGCAAGGCATTCAGCCTGGAGACCTGACGAAGAGACGTCATTGCCAGCCGATGCATTGCGATCCAGCGCATCGATATTCGTCCAAAGGAACGCATCATGAAACTCAGCAACAAAGTGGCATTTATCACCGGTGGCACCTCAGGCATCGGCCTGGAAACCGCAAAGCTGTTCCAGGCGGAAGGGGCCAGCATCGTGTTGGTCGGTTCGAACGCCGAACGTCTGGCCGAAGCGGGCAAGGCGCTCCATGGCAAGGCTGTGTTGATCCAGGCCGATATCCGCAAGGTGTCCGACATCGAACGTGCGGTAGAAGAGACCCGTCGCAAGTTCGGCAAGATCGACGTGGTGTTTGCCAACGCCGGTGCCAGCACGGTCGCCCCTCTCGACGCGGTCACCGAGGACTACATCAACGACAACATCGCGTTGAACTTCACCGGTACCTTCTTCACGATCCAGAAAACCACCGCCTTGATGAGTGCGGGCGGTAGCGTGATCGTCACGACCTCTTTCCTCAACACCATCGGCTATCCCGGTCTGTCCATCCTGGCAGCTACCAAGGCGGCGACGCGCTCCCTGGTGCGCACCCTGGGTGCTGAACTGGCATCGCGTGGCATTCGCGTGAATGCCGTCAGCCCGGGCGCGATCGCCACGCCCTTCTACAGCAAGATTGGCCTGCCTGACGACGTGCTGGCCCAGGTCGCTGCGAGCATCACCGACAAGGTCCCTCTCAAACGGTTCGGCCAAGCGGAGGAACTCGCCAAGACCGCATTGTTCCTGGCCAGCAATGATTCGTCGTACACCACTGGTACCGAACTGGTTGTCGATGGCGGACTGACCCAGTTCTGAGGCGCGGAAACGATTCGCCGCCCTGCGGAGCAGCCCCGGTCCTGGCGGATCGGGGCTGGGATCATTGGGGGCTGTCAAGAGTAGAATTGCTTTTTCATATTTTTCTCAGAGTGCCACTTGGACAGACTAGAAGCCATGGCAATGCTGGTGGCGGCGGTGGAGGAGGGCAGCCTGTCGGCCGCTGCCAGAAAGCTGAATATTCCAGTTGCCACGCTCACCCGGAACGTCAATGACCTGGAAAGCGCGCTGGGTACGCGCTTGCTCGTCAGGACGACGCGTAAGCTCGCGTTGACGGATGCGGGGGATGAATATGTGGTGGTGGCCAAACGTATCCTCGAGGAAGTGGATGAACTGGAGAGACGCGCCGCCGGCGAATTCACGACACCGCGAGGGGAGTTGGTGGTTGCTTCCCCGGTACAGGTCGCGCGTCTGAGGGTGCTGCCGGTCATCAATCAGTTTCTGGCGCTGCACCCCGAGATTCGCATTCGCTTGATACAGTCTGACAGGGTCATTGACCTGGTCGATGAGCGAGCCGACGTCGCAATCCGTGTTGGCCGGCTGCGTGACAGCAGTTTGATCGCAACCAGGGTCGGCACATTGCGGGTGGTGACGGTGGCGAGTCCCGCTTTCCTGGAAAAGTATGGTCGTCCCCAGACGCCCGACGACTTGCGCAACTTGCCTTGTGTCGTGTTCGACAGCCCCAGTCTTTCGCCCTGGCGTTATCTATGTCGTCATACGGGACAGGCCTTTACGGTTGCCGATACGCCGCGGCTGCTCGTTTCGTCCCCGGATGCCGCAGTCGATGCTGCGATTGATGGCATTGGTGTGACATTTGTTCTCGAGCACGATGTGCACGACGCAATCATCGCGGGAAAGCTGCACTATATCTTGCAAGCGTTCGAGATTGAACCGATCCCGATCCACGTGGTTTATCTCTCCAGAGAGGGGATCCCCGCCAAGCTACGGCGATTCATTGATTACGCCGTGCCACAGCTGCGCAGATTGCTTGCGGAATTCGGACGCATTCCTGCTGAGTAAGTCCCTTCGGCTCCCATACCATCACCCGATACGGCAGCTGCGCAGACCGCGCTGGCTGTGATGGTCTATTGCGGCGTTCTGTCATCACGCTTGGTGTTCCTCTCTTCTGCCAGCTAGCGCTCGGCCAGGACTGGCCTTGATTGGCGCAGCGTCAACGCGCCTTATTGTTCGCCTTGCCTAGTCATTTCTTGATCAGATGTTTGTCGAGTTTACGTAATTCCGCTTCAAATCTGTCAGGAGCATGATTGGTCGCAGGTGAAACGATCCGCCTAGCCAAATGGCCGAATCGGTTTGCTGATGGAGAAAAACCCGATTCGCATTTTTGCTTGTCGATTTTCTCGGCCGCTCAAACTAATCCATGTGAGATAAATGAAATGAAGCTCGTGAACAAAGTTGCACGTAACCCTGGTATCCAACCTGATGCTGGTGCGCCTTATGCGAAAGTTTGCCTGGGGAAGTCGGCGCTCGCTGTCATGGTGGCCGTCATCGGACTGATGTCTCAGGAACAGGCTCAGGCGCAGGTATCGATCAGCGGCGCGAGGCTGCCCCTGAACGCGGCCGTTATTGCCGCGCAGACGGCCGTGGAGACCTGCAAAGCCAATGGCTATGACGTCACCGCGACGGTCGTTGACGTATCGGGGACGCCGCAGGTTGTTCTGCGTGGTGACCATGCGGTGATCCACACCAAGGACAGCAGTTTCCGTAAAGCCTATACGGTAGTGACCATGGGGCCGATCTTCCATGTCGATACGACCAGTGGCTATATCGGTGTCCTGTCGAAGTATCCGCCGCTGCTCGCTCAGTCGCTGGCCAGCACTCCGAATGTCACGGCCTTGCCTGGCGGGGTGGCGTTCAAGGTGGGCGACGAGACGATCGCCGGGCTCGGTGTGGGCGGCTCGCCGGGTGGTGACAAGGATGAAGTGTGTGCCCAGGCCGGTGTGGCAAAGGTGGCGGAGCTTCTGAAGAAATAAAGTGACACCGTAGCGTGGCTAATACCTCCTGTCATTGATCGCCACGTTATCTGGCGACATGACCCATGACTGACACCAGTGACACGACTGACACAGTCCCTCAATATCATTTATATCAAGACATCATGAACATCAAAGAAGTATTCATTGCAGCAGGCCTGTCGTTGGGCCTGTCTGCAATTGCACATGCCGCGGACAAGAAGCCTGTGCATGAAGGCCCGTCGGTGAGCATCCCTGCCAGCGACATCCAGTTCATTGATACCGGCGTGAAGTCGGACGGCAAGGAGCTCCAGGCCGGGCCTGCCTACGGCAACCTGGCAAATGGACGCCACGGTACTTTCGTTCGCGCGCCGGCTGGCTTCAAGAGCGCTCCACATACGCACAGCGAGGACTACTATGCCGTGGTCTTGAAGGGTGTCGGTGCCAATTATCAGGCCGGTGGGAAAGTTGTTCCGCTTCCGGTGGGTTCCTACTGGTTTCAACGTGGTGAAGAGTCGCACGTCACGGAGTGCATCTCGGATACCGATTGCCTGTTCTTCCTTGTGCAGCCCGGGAAATTTGATTATGTGCTGAGCAAATAACCAAAGCGAGCTCCATTCTCTGCCCACAGATCTGTTTCGCACAGAGCGCCTCATCAAGGTGCAGCGGTTGGTTGCGATAAGCAGGGATGGACGCCAGCCCAACAAAAAGCCCGCTGTGTCAGCAGACACGCGGGCTTTAGAACATCTTTGAACTTCATTGAATACTGGTTGGTGCCGGGAGCCGGGAATCGAATCGGTACGCCTAATTTCCTAAAACCCTTTATCCTCTTGGGTTTTAAGCCGATTGTCTGGTCTAGAGTGGGTTTGCAGTGGGGTAATTACTGAGGTAATCTCCCCGTGAAAATTACTCTAGGCGTTCTTAAGGTGACCCTTAAACACTCTTTCGCCCGAGGGGGCGTAATCTACTACCAGCGAGCAGTCCCTGCCGATCTTCACGAGAGGTACGGGGCTAAGAGACTCAAGATAAGCCTCGAGACCGCAGACGTCAGGATTGCTGCTAGGAAAATTGAGGCGCTGGATAAGCAGTTTGAGGCAGAGTGGGCGTTGCTTCGGGAGGCCCCGCAGGCTGCCCCGAAGGGGGTACGTGAGCAGGCCGAGCAGCTCCTGAGAACCTGGGGGCTAGATGCCGCGCCAGCACAGAACGATCCCATCGCGCAAAGCCTTTTCCATGACCACCTGGACGACAAGCGGGGCAGATACGCTAATGGGGATGAGACTGTCTATTGGAATGCCGATGGCCGGAAATACCTCACGCCCGTGGAAATCAAGGCCGCGCAGATGCTTGCCGGAAGCGCGCAGGCGACACTGAGCGATGCTCTTGAGTTATATCTGAAGGTCCATCCCAAGCGAGATCAAGCGAAGTTTGCGGCAGACGCCCGCAGATCATTTCAAGGTCTTATCGATGCGGTCGGGGATAAGCCGCTAAGTGAGCTGACTCGGGAGGACGCGCACGGCTATGTCTCCAAGCAGCAAGAGAAGGGGCACAAGACAGCGACGATCAGACGCAATCTCAATAGCATCAAAGCCATTGTTGAACTGTATTTCCGAGAGAAGGAAATCCATCGGCAGAATCCATTCTCTGCGCTGCCAATTCCCGGCGAGGGTTCGGATAGCAAAAAGCGCCGCCCCTTTTCAAATATAGAGTTGCGCGAGTTGGTTGCACGTTGCAGGCAAATCGATGACGATATCCGGTGGCTAATCGCCATGCTTGCTGATACCGGAGCGCGCCTTGCAGAGATAACGGGCCTAGTGCTGGAGGACATCGTGTTGGATGGGGATATCCCCCACGTTGTCATTCAGCCGCACCCTTGGCGCTCCCTGAAGAACAAAGATAGTGAGCGTAAGGTGCCACTGGTGGGGGCTGCGCTTTGGGCCGCGAGGAGAGTTGTAGAGACCGCTTCAGAAGGTCAAAAATTTGCGTTCCCTCGGTATGCTTCTCTGGAAGGAACTAAGGCAACACATGCCTCGAACACCATTGCCGATTGGATTCGTAGCATCTCGGTCGAAGGCCGCAAGATGGATCATACGGCCCATGAGTTAAGGCATACCGTGGCGGATCGTCTGCGTGACGTTCAATGTCCTGAAGATATACGCTATGCAATTGGCGGATGGGCCTTGCAGGAAGTGGGAGCAAAATACGGGACTGGATACGGACTTAGCGTGAAAGCTGAGTGGTTGAGTAAAATAATAGAGTAGCCCTGCGCTACAGACGTCGGCCTCCCGGCAGGCGACAAAATAATGGGGGCAAGAAGAATATGAGAAAAACGCAAATATACGGCTACTACGCCTTTGGATTCAATTATGCGCTTCTAAGAAGTAAATTATGGGTGGGACCTTCTACCAAGCGTGAAAAGATAGTTGAACTTCTTGAGGGTTTTTTAAATTATCTATCGGACTTGGACGTTCAAGTGTCTAACCGTATTGCGCAGCCACTAGTTGCCACTTTAGATAAGCTGAGAAACTCTATAGCCGAAAACTTGGGGCAAGACTTATCCGATGAGATAGAAGGCTATCTGAACAGATTGGATCACGCTTTAGATGCGGAGCTCGAATTAAAATATGCCTACCTCATGACCAAGAAGCGATATCCGTTGGAGTCTCTCATGGAGACGCCGGATACTCTTCTCGGCAACGGCGTTCGAGAAACTCTCGCTGATCACGCTTATAGAGATTTTTCCTTTGCCTGCGTTCAGATTGCTTATGAGCAACCAACGGCGGCCGCATTTCACCTCATGCGCGCTCTGGAAGCTCAGGTCAAGGTGCTTTACTACGCATTTAAGAAAACGAAACGCCTACAAAACCCAATGTGGGGTGCCATTATTAAACAGCTTCGAGAAAAGAAGAATCCCAGACCATCAGAGAAATTGCTTAATCACCTGGATGGGATGCGTCTCCATTTTCGTAATCCAACCCAACATCCAGACGCTTTTTATAATATGGATGAATCCCAGGACCTTCTGAATCAGACAATCGCTGCAATTAGCATGATTGCCGCCGAGCTGCCGAGATAGGCGCATTGTTATAAAAAGTTTTTTCGAAAAAATCCGAGGCCCTCATTCGAATTCGCCATTGTGCAGTTTCCCCCCTTGGGGGGGCTTCGCTGCGTGTTTTCTTTTGGCCTGAGTTGAATTGAATTTCGAGTCTCCTTCTTCGTTCTCCGTCCTCCCGTTGAAACATAGACACGCGCAAAGCTGAAATCTCATGCTTTTGCGTCCTAGGTTCCTGTCCGATAACGATCACTTTCGGACATCCTTTCTGCATTCTGTACGAAACTAAGCCTTGCACATTTTCGTACATCGCCTATAATTCGTACATCTCTTTCGTACAGGTGTTCTGCCATGTCCCGCGTCTTTGCATACTGCCGTGTTTCTACTACCGACCAAGTTACCGATAACCAAGTGAGGGAGATCGAGGCCGCAGGCTTTGCGCTCACTTCCCGGAGAACGGTGACCGAGCACATTTCAGGTTCGGTATCAGCAATGGAACGTCCGAAATTCCGGGCACTTACTGAGAAGCTAGAGGAGGGTGATGTCTTGGTTGTGACAAAGCTGGACCGCCTAGGGCGCAATGCCATGGATGTGCGGGCAACAATCGAAGCCTTAGCTTCGGACGGCGTACGTGTGCATTGCCTTCAGTTGGGCGGAATGGACCTCACAAGTGCAGCCGGGAAGATGACTATGGGCGTCCTCACGAATGTCGCTGAGTTCGAACGCGATCTCCTGATTGAGCGGACCAATGCGGGCATACAGCGAGCTAAAGCGGATGGTAAGACATTCGGAAGGCCTCCTGCATTGAGCCCAGAGGTGCAACAGCAAGTGCGCCTGAAGTTGGCCGAAGGTGTCCCTGTAGCGCAGCTCGCCAGGGACTTTAAGACTACCCGGCAGACGATAATGCGGGTCCGAGAGAGGGCCTCAGAGGCAGTTCAATAATATTGTCTTTTTAATAAGTGACACAATAGGATGTGGACGCGGGGTTCGTTCCGTATGAGAAGGCGTCGTGCAGCCGGGTTCTGAGGTGCTCGGATTAATCCCCATCGCTGACTTTTGGCTGTTCCGTGTGGGGGGGCATCGAAAATCGTGGCTGCAAGAGCAAAGCCGCCTAGATTAACTCCCCCTGAGCTGGACGTGCCCAACATTGTCACATAGCACGTGAATCGCTTCTTAGATAAGAAGTTGCACAATTGGCAGAGAAGCGTTGATCTGCTGAATGCTCAAAATTGGCGAGCCTTGCCGACGTACAAGTTCCCCCACAATAGATAACGGGCGGGCTGCACCGCATTTCTGTTGATCTGGCATTGGTCAACCCGCAAACGTCCCTTCCTTCTCGTTTCAAATCCCTCGGGCGGCCTGTCTGGCCGTCTGCCCCCAATCAATCTTCATCAGCCGCATTTACCCATCTATGGGTCGATGTGGCTTTTTTTATTCAATTTTCATCACTCGCTTCTATCAATGACTGATACCACGAAGACCCAATATTCCCGCGTTCCCGGAGGTTCATCTTCAGATGCCCTCCACGTTCGCCTTGAGAACCCCCTAGCGATCCGCTTGAAGGCTGCACAGGAGCGTCCCGAGTTCCTTATCAAGGATATCCGCCGTCCGTCCCGTGCCCTCATCGTGCGTCGTGCACTGAGCTTCTACCTCTCCCAGGTGGAGCGAATGAATGGGGCGCAGCTCACCCAGGAAAGTCTTGAACTTCACCGACTGGCTTAACCATGCTGAAAATTCCAATGACAGAGGATGCTTCCCTCAAGATTCCGGCGGTGGTGGCCCGTTCTCTACTGATTCCACGCACTTTTCCCCATCAGCTAAGGGACGCCCGTAGAGGACAGAAGACCCGGCAGCTCCGAGACTACATCAAGGCCCTCCGGCATCTTCGAGACTCCTCTAAGGAGTTGAACGAGTCAAATCTGAAGTTCTTGCGAGAGATCGCTGAGGATAACGGAATCGCCAGCACCTCTATGGTGAGTCATTTCCTTAAGCGAGAATTTCCTGAGGTGGCCGCTGTGATGTCCCTACGAGTCCCCCGTAAGCCCCGTGCTGCTATCAAGGCAGCTGCACTTGATCTGCTGATAGCAGAAGGGGGCCATCTACTGGACAGGGCTGGTGAGCTGGAAACCGCCAATATCCGAACCCAAGTGGAATTGGCCCGAATTCTCCGGATGGATCAGAAGGGCGTCAGTAACCATCTGCGTCAAGAGTATCCAGCCATCGCGGCCTTGATGACTCCGAGGCGAAAGGCTTACAAAAATGTCCGGCCATAAATCACCTCTGGATATCCTCGGTATCACTCATGCTCTCCTCAGTCCCCCCGAGCAGGTGCTCTTCGGTTCTCTTCAGGTGGATGAGGAGCGATTTCAGATCCGCAATCCGAAGGCCTGTAGTTTCTCACAAACCAGTGCCCAAGAGGCCGAGCAGAGGAAATTGCGAGATGGCCTGCAAGCCCTCGTTAAGGCAGATATTGAGCTTGATCCCATCATTGTCTGGAGGGATGCCGAGGGGAGACTCTGGATTATTGACGGCCACCACCGGCATGATGCCCTGATTGCGTCAGGTATCGGCTCCGGCGAGATGATTTGGATTCAGGTGGCGAACGTCTCCTCCGAGGCCCAAGCAAGGGCGCTGGCCCTCGACATCAACAAGCGGCTTCACTTGAGTCTGCACCCCAAGGAACTCTTGGAGAACCTCTGGAGGGCTACCTTGTTGGGTGAGGCAGAGGGGAGCACGAGAGAGAGGGCAAGGAAGTATCAAGTGAGTGTCGGCACTGCTTCCAATATAGCTCGCAAAGCTCCAGAGGTGATTGCCGAGTTAGCCCGAAGGGCAGCCCTGCAAGGGGTGGTCTTTGACCTCGAATATGTTCGCCAACATGCTCCGCTTTGGCGGGAGCTTAAATCCTTCTGGAAAGACTTTGAGAAACCCAAAAGTGAGGAGTTACTGGAATTGGAACGGAAGAGAATCGCAGACGCTCTCCTCGGGGCGCTTGGTGATGACCTGAAGGCTAACCCGGAGTTGGTCGCTGAGGTCTTCGAGGAGGTGACCCGAGAGGTATCCGGAAAGGAGGCCCATATGGTCTTCAGCAAGGGCAATCAGGAAGACTTTTGAGGCTGTTCTTGTTCACATACAGGACACGTCTTTTGAACGTCCCTGTTCACGGTGAACACTTATCCCCCAATTTCTCTCACCTCACTTCTACATTTCCCACTCACTTACTCCCAATGACAGACTCTTTGCAGCGCCAACTAGAGCCGCTAAACCGAATGGCAGAAGACCGCAGCAGTCTCCCGCGCACCTACCGACCAATTTTCATGCGTCAGCTAGCTTGGCGTATCCGCCGAACAAATCAACTTATCAAATGTTATGAGGGCCTATGAGAAGATCGTTCCAGTCCACCTAAGGCACGTAAGCCCAGGTCTCCCCGTGCCGGTAGCCCGAAGGCACGAGTCCATGTCGCCGTAAAACATTTCTTGGATTTCCCCACAAGTCCCTACCATCTGGAGAATCTTGTTTCGGCACTGATCGATTATGAGATCCACGCCCGACTTAAACTTATCGTATCGGAAGATAAGGACAAGCTCCCAGCAGACTTCCCATATCCATCTGAAGGATGCGTGGTGGATAGCATCCTCCCTGAATCATCTGAGCAGCTTTGGCGGAGGATTCAGTAGTACGGATAAACGGCGTGACCTGTAAGGTCCGATATTTTATGAAGTCCGGCAAGCTACGGATGACCGAAGACGGGCAGTACGTCACTACCTGCAGCCCCCCTCACATGCCTCTTGAAATTCACCCAGAGCCCCCCGTAGTTGCCCAGCCAATTGAGCGCTTTAGCCGCAAGGGCTTGCGCATGAGGGGTATCAGGTCCTCTCAGGCAAGACCATCGAGGAGGACCACGTACTTATCGATGGTGGGTGTCGCCATATAGCAGCAGCCCGCAAGCACGTGTCGGATGACAGAGTTAGTGAAAATCTCGTCCTTGATATATAACGCCTTTTTCGCTAATTGTGACACGCCGTATATTGGCAGCGTCATAGAAAGTGAAAAGTGCGGGCGTCAATGCTATATAAACTAAAACTTATTGATTGTGATACGGGCGTAATCTGCTTCAATTATAAAGCGTTCCTTCCGCCCAATTTTTGGCTAACTTATGGGGTCTCTTTTTTCGATATTGTTGGTTAGTTTATCTGAACAGACATACCTCAACGGCGACACCATCTTTGCATACTGGGACCTGCTGCTGATGGAGCATGCCCGAGCGAGGGGGGCTGTTACAGTCAATCACCAACGCCACCACTGCCCAAAGTATGCCGTAGCTATTCCGCCTGTTTATCAATGCATTTGATGGCTTGTTACCTGATAGAGTATCGCTATTCAGAAAAATATTACCGGGGGATTGATAAGATGTTTTCAATGGCGTTTTTGAAGCGAGCCGCGATTGTCGGCTTAATTCCATCAATCGCAGTTGCAGCAAATATTTCTGTAATAGAACGAGGCGACTTTAAGTATCCAATCATTTCACTGGATGGTGAAATCACAAATGCTGACGGCGATAAGTTCTCCGTCATCGCCAACCGATTCTCAAATGCTCTAGTTGAGATGAACAGTCCTGGTGGCAGTCTGCTCTCAGGTATTCAGATTGGCACCATTATCCGGCTTAGAGCATTTCAAACGTTAGTTCGAAAGGGCGAGGTTTGCGCTTCGGCGTGTGCTTATGCATGGTTAGCGGGAACTGAGCGCTATGTAGAGGGAGGGGCGAAGATTGGCTTCCATGCTGCTTACATCGTGAGCCACGGGCAGGCAAAGGAAAGCGGATCAGGCAATGCACTGCTGGGTTCGTATCTATCTCGTATAGCCTTATCTGATGCTGCAATCGTCTACTTCACATCGGCTGCGCCTCAGGAAATGAACTGGCTAACGACTCAGACGGCTCAAAAGCTCGGGTTGAATGTTCAGGATTATGGAGCTATTAGAAGAAATCCTGCCGTAGCACCGACCTCAGAGCCTAGTTACGTCAATCCAGCGCCAGTACCTTCGCCTGCCAACAACAGCTTAGAACGAGCTAGCCTCCTCTTCGTTAAGCGGTATTTTTCATATTGGTCTGCTGATAACCAGCAAGCCCTTGAATTTCTTGATGCGGCTTTAGATGAGCAAGTAGTTTTTTATGGGGTTAAGAGGTCGAAGCGCGACATTCTTAAAGAGAAGGGTGCCATCATCCGACGCTGGCCTGCTAGAGCCTACATTGAGCGCCCTGACTCCATCAGAATCAACTGCGACAGCTCGAAAATGACTTGTGCCGTAGGTGGTGTTATGACTTGGGAGGCACGAAACGAGGTGAGAAATGCGGTAGCCTCTGGTGTTTCAGAATTTACCTTCGTTTTTGATTATTCGAGAGGGGCCGCAAAAATTATCTATGAGGACGGCAAGGTTCTAGAGCGAAACAAGCTCTAATTACATTTAGCACCTATCTTGCTCTTGAAGTCCTAAGAAATTGAACATAGGAAATAATCGGGCAGCCACCCTGCGACGAGTCAATTGGAAATAGTCTGCGCCGCGTTCACCATGTTGAGTGGCCCAGAGCTTGGCCAGTTCTACGGGTTTTGCAAGCAGGGCACCAATAAGGGCGATCTACGGGGAGCTATTGAGAAGCAAATGTGTGGCTGCGATATGTCAGCCTGGAAGGGTCTTGTGAATTCCTATATGAACAGCATTCCGCCTGATGTAGTTACTTTGGAGTCTCACGGGCTCCCCGTTAAGGGCGACCAAGTGAAGATTCAAGGTATCTGGATGAATGTGAAGACGGCGGCCAGAGTTGGCCTTATCTAATATTGAGCACCCCTGAGAGAGTGGGGTAACATCTGGGGTAATTTTAACCACCCCATAAAACCCCTCTAGATCAGACGGGGCCTAGCTGGGCGCTAGAGTGTAACTGGTGCCGGGAGCCGGAATCGAACCGGCACGCCTTGCGGCGCGGGATTTTGAGTCCCGTGCGTCTACCTATTCCGCCATCCCGGCAACGCAAGCCCGAGATTATTGCCGATTTCGCTTCCTGGGGCAAGCCCCTGAAGCGGCCTCATCAAAGAACGATGAAAATTATTTTCCACACACCGCTTCGATGGCGCGCTCGCCGGTGGAGCCGGGGATGGGGTCCTGCAGCTTCACGTCCGAGTAGGCCAGCTGCGGGGCCAGCAGCATCTGCCCACGGCCGTCAGCCTGCGCGTACATCTTGCGGCTGCCAAAGCCGAGCTGGCGGCTGGTGCAGTCGAAATAGGCGGTCGAGACCTCCGACAGGTAATAGGTCTTGCTGCCCTGGCCCATCAACAGTTGCGGACGGCTCCAGTTCAGCAGGATCTGCGCCTGGCGCACGCTGCGGGTGACGACGATGCTGCTCTTGTCGATGAAGAAGCTGCCGATGGTGTTTTCGCCCAGGGGCGACCATTCGGCGCGCGCGGGCAGGCAGGTCGCGGCCAGGAGCAAGGCCAGCGGCGCCGCCAGCAGCAGGGCGGGGCGGGGAGCGCGCAGGCGGTGAGGGGACGGTCTATCCATATCGCAGGGCTTCGCGTCAGGTCAGCATCATGGCCAGCATGGCGACATCGTCTTCCAGCAGCAGTATCAGCGGGATGCTCCAGAAGAGCAGTTCGGCCAGTACGCGGTGTCCCGTCATGCGCAGGCTTGCAGCCATGTCCAACTCATCGATCACGAAAATTGAAAGAGCGGCAATCCTAACATGCCCTTTGCAAATCATCATGGGGCTGCCATAGGAAAAATGGCCCGCACGCGGCGAGCCATCTTCTCTTCCAGTGAAGGGCAGTCAGGGGCGCTCAGATTGCCGCAGCCACCGCCTTGCCGACTTCGGTGGTGTTGCTCTTGCCGCCCAGGTCGGGGGTGGTCGGTCCGTTGACCAGCACTTCCTCGATGGCCGCCAGCATGGCGTCGTGGGCCTGGCGATACTTGCCTTCGCCGTTGCCCAGGAAGTCCAGCATCATGGCGCCGGACCAGATCATGGCGACCGGGTTGGCGATGTTCTTGCCGAAGATGTCCGGGGCCGAGCCGTGCACCGGTTCGAACAGCGAGGGCAGTTCACGGGTCGGGTTGATGTTGGCCGAGGGCGCGATGCCGATGGTGCCGGCGCAGGCCGGGCCAAGGTCGGAGAGGATGTCGCCGAACAGGTTGGAGGCCACCACCACGTCGAAGCGGTCCGGGTTCAGCACGAAGTGCGCGGTCAGGATGTCGATGTGGTACTTGTCGCGACGCACGTCGGGGTACTTGGCGCCCATGGCTTCGACGCGCTCATCCCAGTAGGGCATGGTGATGGCGATGCCGTTGGACTTGGTGGCCGAGGTCAGGTGCTTCTTGGGACGGCTTTGCGCCAGGTCGAAGGCGAACTTGAGGATGCGGTCGGTGCCCTTGCGGCTGAAGACCGATTCCTGGATCACGGTTTCGCGCTCGGTGCCTTCATACATGCGGCCGCCGATGGAGGAGTATTCGCCTTCGGTGTTCTCGCGGACCACGTAGAAATCGATGTCGCCGGGCTTGCGGTTGGCCAGGGGGCAGGGCACGCCGGGCATCAGGCGCACCGGGCGCAGGTTGACGTAGAGGTCGAAGTCGCGGCGGAACTTGAGCAGCGAACCCCACAGCGAGACGTGGTCCGGCACCGTGGCGGGCCAGCCGACGGCGCCGAAGAAGATGGCGTCGAAGCCCTTCAGTTGCTCGAACCAGTCGTCCGGCATCATCTGGCCGTGCTGGGCGTAGTAGTTGCAGTGCGCCCAGTCGAAATGGGTGAATTCGATGTCGATGCCGAATTTCTTGCTGGCGGCCTCGACGGCGCGCAGGCCTTCGGGCATCACTTCCTGGCCGATGCCGTCACCGGCGATGACGGCGATCTTGTGGGTCTTGCTCATCTGCTGTGCTCCTGTGGTCTGTTCTGGACGGTGTAAACGGTGTCCATCATAGAACGCTTCGGGCAAGGGATCATCCACGATCTGGTGATCTTATAAAACACGATCCGTGAATGATGCGCAAAACCTCAGCCCATGAAAAAGGCACTGCCCGGACTGCGGCAGTGCCTTGGTGATGCCTTGGGAGCGGTTCAGCCGCCCAGTGCTTCGCCCCACAGGCTCACGCCCATGCTGTGCTCGGCACCCGGTTCGAGTTCCACCAGGTCGTCCATCACATTGGCGGTCTCGATGCAGAGCATGCGCTGCCAGGCGTCGTCGGCGAACTGCGACAGGCGGCGCGCCTTGCTGACCCAGGGGTTCCACACTACGGCCGAGGTCGAGCCGCTGGCTTCGATATGGATGCGGCGGTTCCAGCCTTCGTCGCGGATCGCCAGATGCGCCGGCAGGTCCAGGTAGATGCGGTCGGTTTCGCTGCTGACTACCAACGGGCGCTTCTGTTCGCGCTCGGCCCAGCCTTCCAGGGTTTCGATGTAGCGCTGGCCTTCCAGGCCTTCCACGGTGACGTCGTGGATGCTGCTGACGGCGAAGTAGCTGTGCAGTGCCTGGGTGAGGGCGATGTGCTGCTCGCTGCCGTTGCGGGTGGTGAGCTTGAGGTGCAGGCGGTCGTCGAGGAGGATTTCCAGGCGCAGTTCCAGGCCCGGCGGCAGATGGCGCAGGGCCGGCGAATCGGTGGTGGGGGGGATGGCCAGCACCAGGCGCACGGTGTCGCCTTCGATGGCGTTTTCCATCAGCAGCCAGGGGATGCCGCGTACCAGCCCGTGCGCCGGCAGGCGGCCACCGGCGTGCAGGGACTGCACCTGCGGTGGATTGCGCATCAGGTCGCCGAACCAGGGCCAGCAGACGGGGATGCCGCCGCGTACGGAGTTGCCGGCTTCGAAGGCGGCTTCTTCGCTCATCCAGATGATCGGTTCCTGGCCGTGGACCTGGTAACGCAGGACCTGGGCGCCCTGTTCGGCGATCAGTACTTCGGCGCGCGCGGTCTGCACGCGCAGGCATTGCAGCTGGTTGACTTCGATACGCTGGATGTGGGGAAGGTCGGGCGGGACCTCCTGCTCCTCGATGATGCTCATGCCGGTGACTCCAAGAATTCGTTGCGATAGCGCAAGACTGCCACAATTCGGGCGCTTGCGGGTGGTTTGGCGCACTGGGCGAGGCGTGCCGTATCGACTGGGCCGCCTTGCCTGCCGCGCTTTTCCGGGAGGACGGCGACCCGACTATAATCCACGGATCGTGGATTTCAATGGCTACAGATCGTGAACAATTCTCCCCTGCTGGAAGACCTGCGTCTGTTCTGCGTGGTGGCGCGCCATAGCAACTTCGCCGAATCGGCGCGCGAGGTCGGCGCTTCGCCGGCCTATATCAGCAAGCGCATCGCGCTGCTGGAGCAGGCGCTGGGCGTGCGGCTGTTCCATCGCACCACGCGCAGCGTGGTCATGACCGAGGATGGCGGCAATGTCCATGAATGGGCGCGCAAGATTCTCGATGATGTCGAGCAGATGATGGAAACCGTCAGCAGCGCCAAACGGGTGCCGCGCGGACTGCTCAAGATCAGTACCAGCTTCGGGCTGGGGCGCAAGGTGGTCTCGCCCCTGCTGTCGCGCTTTGCCAGCGAGCATCCGGAACTGAAGATCCAGCTGGAGCTGGTGGACCGGCAGATCGACCTGGTCAATGAAGGCATCGATCTGGATATCCGCGTGGGGGCGGGGCATGAGCCGCATCTGTTCTCCAAGCGCATCCTGCCCAGCCAGCGGGTGCTGTGCGCCAGTCCGGCCTATCTGAAGAAGAATGGTGCGCCGGCCGACCTGGCGGCGCTGCGCCAGCATCAGTGCCTGGTGATCCGCGAGCGCAACCAGTCCTTCGGCATCTGGCGCATGATGGGGCCCAAGGGGCAGGAGACGGTCAAGGTCTCGGGGGGACTGGCATCCAACCATGGCGAGATCATCCACCAGTGGGCGGTGGATGGTCACGGCATCATCCTGCGGTCGATCTGGGATGTGGCCGATAGCCTCAAGCGTGGAAGGCTGGTGCGGGTGCTGCCGCAGTATTTCCAGGAGGCCGACCTGTGCGCGGTCTATCCCGTGCAGCTGAAGAATTCAGCGAAGGTGCGCGAGTGCGTGCGCTTCCTGCAAAAGCACCTGGATGTCACGGCGCCGGCGATGACGGTGTGATGGAGTGAAGGTGCGGCGGCCCGGCAGGGCAGGCCTCGGGCTGACAGCCTGATGTTCAGCGCACATCAAAGCGTTGCCGCACGATGCGCTCCAGGCCCTGCGCCACGTGGGCCACGGCGCGGTCGTCGGCGTGGCGGCGATGATGCAGCAGGCGCAGCGGCGGCGCTTCCAGTGGCAGGGGCGGGCGCAGGCAGGCCAGCACCACCGGATGGGCAGCGGTGGCAGCCGGCACGCAATACATGGGCATCACCGCGATCAGGTCCGAGCCCTGCAGCAGGGCCGGTGCCATCAGGAAGTTGGGGATCACCATGCCAATGCGGCGGCGCAGGCCCTGGGTGGCGAGCTGTTCGTCGATGCGGCGATTGAGCGTGTCATGGCAGGCGATCTGCAGATTGGGATACTCCAGCCAGCGCGCCATGGTCAGCTGTTGCGCCGCCGGGTGGTCGCGCCGCATCACCACCACGCAGCGTTCCTGCAGCACTTCGCGGCCGCGCAGGGTGTTGGTCGGCGTGGCCGCGCCCAGGACCAGGTCGGTCTCGCCGCGCTCCAGGCGGGCGGCGGCATCGGCGTCGCCTTGCCAGGTCTGGAATTCCAGGTCCAGCAGGGGCGCGCTGGCGCTCAGTTCCTGATACAGCGGCTGGGCCACCACCTGGGCGGGATAGTCGGGCATGAGGATGCGCACCCGGCGCGCCAGCGTGGGCAGATCCTGCTCGTGCGCCGGGGACGCGGTCCCATCGCCGCCCAGTGCCAGGCGCAGCGGCTCGCGCAGGGTTTGCGCGAGGCTACTCAGGCGCATCTGCTGGCCGCCATCTTCCAGCAGGGGATCGCGCAGCAACTGACGGCAGCGTTCCAGCGCATTGGCGGCAGCCGGCAAGGGCCAGCCCACGCGGGCGGCGGCGCGTGCCAGGTGGACTTCATCGAGGATGGCGTCGAGCAGGCGCAGCAGACGTTGATCCATGGTGGCCAGCGCCAGCAGGGCAGGTGAAGAGGTGAGAGCAGCGGAATTCATGACGCGATCAGGCCAAAAGAGAATGGCCCGCCGCCAGGACGGCAACGGGCCAGGGGCGGGAGTGTAGCCTGATCGCTGCAGGGCTACAAGCGTCCAGAAGTGGCGCTCAGCCGAAGGCTTCCTTGATGGTCTGTATCTTGCCCATGTCGGTGGCGTCGTAGCCGGCCAGGTTGTTGACCACCTTGCGGAAACCATCCGATTGCAGGATGTCGATCACGGCGCGGATCAGCGGGTCTTGCAGGGAGGCCGCGGGCAGGGCGAAGAAGTAGCGCTCGCGCACCAGCGGGATGAAGCCCAGGCCGAAGCGGTGCGCCGCCGTCTGCACGCCGAAGCCGACATCGGCCATGCCGCTGGCGATGAAGGCGGCCACCGCCGAGTGGGTGAACTCGGTATTTTCGAAGCCGTTGATCTTCTTGTGGGCGATGCCGGCGCCGGCCAGCATCAGCTCCAGCAGCATGCGCGTGCCGGAGCCGGCTTCGCGGTTGACGAAGCGCAGGTCGCTGCGAATGAGGTCGGGCAGTCCGCGCAGGCCTTTGGGGTTGTCCGGTTCGACGAACAGGCCCTGGTTGCGGATGGCCAGGTGGATCAGGCAATCGCTGCGCTTGTTGAGCCACTTGGCATAGGTGGCGATGGCCGGTTTCTCGAATTCGCCCAGCGGAACGTGAAAACCGGCCAGGTCGCACTCCTGGCGCGACAACGCGGCCACGGCATCGGTGCTGTGGCGGTAGCGCACTTCCACCGGCAGGCGTGCCTCGTTGATCTTGCCCAGCAGCGCTGCGACCGCAAAGCCGTGGCTGGCATTGAGCCGCACCTTCTCGGACTGGCCTTCGACCGTCTTGCCCAGTTCCACTTCCAGCTCCGAGGCCAGGCTGTCCAGGGTCGGCGACAGGCGCGCCGTTACCAGTCGGTCGGCCCATAACAGCTTGCTGGCGAAATCGGTGAGTGTGGTGCCACGGCCTCGGCCGCTTTCTATCAGTGCGTTGCCAAACATCCTTTCCGCATCGCGCAATAGTCCCCAGGCGTGCCGGTAGGAATAGCGCGTCAATTGCGCGGCACGCGCAATGGAGCCGCTTTGCTGGATCGCCGTGAGCAGTTGCAGCAGGTTGGCCGTGTCCAGAGCCACCTCATTGTCATAGGCGATTTCCCAGTGCGGTTTGATGTGGACTTTGAACATTTAGGCAAAATAAAGCATATTGAAACGGCAGTTTATCGGTGATAATTTCGCGTCACTCCGCATAAATGATAAAAAATATATGCGGCGTTGTACATATATAAATAAATTAAAAGAGAAGGATAGCGCCGCAAAGATGGGTCGGTTTCACGATCCGGCCCTACCGGCTTTGCGATGCAGTCCTTCCTTCGATTTACCCACCACACACACTCAAAAATATTCGGAGGAATAATGGCTTTCGATTTCCTGAACAAGGAACATACAGTCGCCAAGCCTGGCTTCAATCGCTGGCTGGTACCGCCAGCAGCACTCGCAATCCACCTTTGCATCGGCATGGCCTACGGTTTTTCCGTGTTCTGGCTGCCGCTGTCCAAGGCCCTGGGCGTGACCGCGCCCATCGCCTGCGGCGCCGATGTCGGCTTCTTCGCCCAGGTTTTCTCGTCCTCCTGTGACTGGAAGATCTCCATGCTGGGCTGGATGTACACCATGTTCTTCGTCCTGCTGGGCATCTCCGCCGCGCTGTGGGGTGGCTGGCTGGAACACGCCGGTCCCCGCAAGGCCGGCGTGGTCGCTGCCATCTGCTGGTGCGGCGGCCTGCTGATCTCGGCCCTGGGCGTGAAGACGCACCAGATCTGGCTGATGTGGCTGGGCTCGGGCGTGATCGGCGGCGTTGGTCTGGGTCTGGGCTATATCTCGCCCGTGTCCACGCTGATCAAGTGGTTCCCTGACCGTCGCGGCATGGCCACCGGCATGGCCATCATGGGCTTCGGTGGTGGTGCGCTGGTTGGCACCCCGCTGGCCGATGCGCTGATGAAGAAGTTCGCCACCCCCACTTCCGTGGGCGTATGGGAAACCTTCGTGGTCATGGCCGTGATCTACTTCGTCTTCATGATGGCCGGCGCCTTCGGCTACCGCGTGCCGCCTTCGGGCTGGAAGCCGGCCGGCTGGACCCCGCCGGTGGCCAAGTCCTCGGCCACGATGATCACCCAGAACCACGTGCACGTCTCCAAGGTCTGGGGTATCCCCCAGTTCTGGCTGGTGTGGCTGGTGCTCTGCCTGAACGTGTCGGCCGGTATCGGCGTCATCGGCATCGCCTCGCCGATGCTGCAGGAAGTGTTCGGCGGCAAGCTGCTGGGCGTGGACATCGGCTTCAATGACCTGTCGGTCGACCAGAAGACCGCCATCGCGGCGCTGGCCGCCGGCTTCACCGGTCTGATCTCGCTGTTCAACATCGGTGGTCGTTTCGCCTGGGCTTCGTGCTCGGACTTCTTCGGCCGCAAGATGACCTACGCCATCTTCTTCGTGCTGGGCTTCGTGCTGTACGTGAGCCTGCCGTGGTCGGCCAAGGCCGGCAACATCCCGCTGTTCGTGGGTGCGGTCTGCATCATCCTGTCGATGTACGGCGGCGGTTTCGCGACCGTGCCGGCTTACCTGGCCGACCTGTTCGGCACCCAGATGGTGGGCGCCATCCACGGCCGCCTGCTGACCGCGTGGGCGACCGCCGGCATCCTGGGCCCGGTGGTGGTGAACTACATGCGTGAATACCAGCTCTCCCTGGGCATGCCCAAGAGCCAGGTCTACAACACCACCATGTACATCCTGGCCGGCATGCTGGTGCTGGGTCTGATCTGCAACCTGCTGATCCGCCCGGTCGCTGCCAAGCACTTCATGACCCCAGAAGAACTGGCCCGCGAAAAGCAGCTGGCCCACGAAAAGTCGGCTGCCGATGCAGCTGCCACCGCTGGTTCCGGCGACATGTCGCAGATCGGTTCCGGCGGCAACCCGGCCGTGATCGGTCTGGCCTGGGCGGCCGTCGGCATTCCGCTGGTCTGGGGTATCACCCTGGTGTTGCAGAAGTCGGCCGTGCTGTTCCGCTGATCGCGTAGTCCCTGTTTCAAACTCGACTGCAGGCCGGCTCCACCCGGCCTGCACGAGAGACCCCAGCGGCGAAAGCCGCTGACACAAGCTGCCCTGCAACGTGAGCAGCGGCAGCTTGTGTCAGCGACTATCAAAAAATCAGGAGCGCAGTCCGTCCACCCGGTAGGGGCAGGCGCGCATCCTCAGTGTTCACACCAACCCCGAAGGCAGGGCGAACATGCAACAACGGAGACCAGCTGTTCCACCAAGCACGACCGTGCGCGCCCATCCCCGAGCCTGCGCTGCGCTGCTGCATGCCGCTTCCCTTCGCCTGATCTGTTTCCAGCAGGCCGCCCCTCCGTAGGGGCGGCCCCACCCCTTTCATTCGTCATTTGCGCGGTCCATAGAAGATCCTCCGGGAGAAGGACGAGGTCCGCATCAAGGCAACACAGGAGGCAACAATGAAGCGGCAACAAGTTTTCGACGTGGCGGCGGTGCGCAGCATCATCGCCGATCGCAAGGACATGGCCGGTGCCATGCTCCCCATCCTGCACGGCATCCAGGAAAAGGTGGGGTACATCCCTGCCGATGCGGTGCCGATGATCGCCGGCGAGCTCAATGTCTCGCGCGCCGAGGTACATGGGGTGATCTCGTTCTATCACTTCTTCCGCCAGGAGCCGGCCGGCCAGCACGTGGTGCAGGTCTGCCGTGCCGAGGCCTGCCAGGCACGCGGCAGCGAGGCCCTGGCCGAACATGCGCAGAATGTGCTGGGCTGCGGCTTCCATGAGACCAGCGCCGACGGCAAGTTCACGCTGGAGCCGGTGTATTGCCTGGGCCAGTGCGCCATCGGCCCCAACCTGACCATCAATGACGAGCTGCACGCCCGCGTCGATGCCGACAAGTTCAAGCGCCTGATCCAGGCCAAGCGGGAGGCATGATGAGCGCCAACGATATCGTCACCATCTACGTTCCCCGCGACTCTACCGCGCTGGCCCTGGGCGCCAATGAGGTGGCCGCCGCCATCGCCGCCGAGGCCGACAGGCGCGGCCAGTCCATCAGGCTGGTGCGCAATGGTTCGCGCGGCATGTTCTGGCTGGAGCCGCTGGTGGAGGTGGTTACCGCCGCCGGCCGCGTGGCCTATGGACCGGTCGCGCCGGAGGATGTGGCGGGCCTGTTCGACGCCGGCCTGCTGGCGGGCGGGAATCATGCGCTGCATCTGGGTCTGACCGAAGACATCCCCTTCCTGAAGAACCAGGAACGCCTGACCTTCGCCCGCGTTGGCATCATCGATCCGCTCTCGCTGGACGACTACCTGGCCCATGAAGGTTATGTCGGCCTGAAGAATGCCCTGACCAAGACGCCCGAGGCCATCGTCGAGGAAATGATCGCCTCCGGCCTGCGCGGCCGGGGCGGTGCGGCTTTCCCCACCGGCATCAAGTGGCAGACCGTGCTGCGCGCACCTGCCGCGCAGAAGTACGTGGTCTGCAATGCCGACGAGGGCGATTCCGGCACCTTCTCTGATCGCATGATCATGGAAGACGACCCCTTCACCCTGATCGAGGGCATGACCATCGCCGCCCTGGCCGTGGGCGCGACCGAGGGCTATGTCTATGTACGCTCCGAATATCCGCATTCGATTGCCACGATGAACGAGGCCATTGCCATCGCCACGGCGCGTGGTTATCTGGGCGAGAACATCCTGGGCTCGGGCAAGTCCTTCCGCCTGGAAGTGCGCAAGGGGGCGGGCGCCTACATCTGCGGCGAAGAGACCGCCATGCTCGAAAGCCTGGAAGGCAAGCGCGGCGTGGTGCGCGCCAAGCCGCCGCTGCCGGCCATCGAAGGCCTGTTCGGTAAACCGACGGTGATCAACAACCTGATTTCGCTGGCCTCGGTACCGGTGATCCTGGCGCGTGGCGCGGACTTCTACAAGAACTTTGGCGTGGGTCGTTCGCACGGCACCCTGCCATTCCAGCTGGCCGGCAACATCCGCCAGGGCGGGCTGGTGGAAAAGGCCTTCGGTCTCACGCTGCGCCAGTTGCTGGACGACTTCGGTGGCGGCAGCGCCAGCGGTCGTACTATCCGCGCAGTGCAGATGGGCGGCCCGTTGGGCGCCTACCTGCCGCAGTCGCAATTCGATACCCCGCTCGACTATGAAGCCTTTGCCGCCATCGGTGCCATGATCGGTCACGGCGGCCTGGTGGCCTTCGACGATACGGTGGACATGGCCCGCCAGGCGCGCTACGCCATGCAGTTCTGTGCCGTGGAGTCCTGCGGCAAGTGCACGCCTTGCCGCATCGGCTCCACCCGGGGCGTGGAGGTGGTCGACAAGATCATCGCCAACGATGAGCGGCCACAACAGATCCATCTGTTGAAGAGCCTGTGCGACACCATGGTCAATGGCTCGCTGTGCGCCATGGGCGGCATGACGCCGTTCCCGGTGCTGTCGGCGCTGAACCATTTCCCGGAAGACTTCGGCGCGCCCAGCGAACAGGCAGCCTGATCCCATCACCGAATGCAGAGGAGTTGCAACATGAACCAGCTCAATGAAACGGATTACGGCACGCCGGCGCGTGCCTCTGAAAACATGGTCACGCTGGAGATCGACGGCGTGGCCGTGACGGTCCCGGCCGGCACCTCGGTGATGCGCGCTTCGGTGGAGGCCGGCATCAACGTACCCAAGCTGTGCGCCACCGACAGCCTGGAACCCTTCGGTTCCTGCCGCCTGTGCCTGGTGGAAATCGAAAAGGATGGCCGCAAGATGAAGGGTTACCCGGCCTCCTGCACCACGCCCTGCGAACCGGGCATGAAGGTGCAGACCCAGACCCCCAAGCTGGCCGAAATCCGCCGTGGCGTGATGGAGCTCTATATCTCCGACCACCCGCTGGATTGCCTGACCTGTCCCACCAACGGCAACTGCGAACTGCAGGACATGGCCGGCGTGGTCGGCCTGCGCGAAGTGCGCTACGGCTACGAGGGTGAGAACCACCTCAAGCTGAAGAAGGATGAATCCAATCCCTACTTCACCTATGACGCCTCCAAGTGCATCGTCTGCAACCGCTGCGTGCGGGCCTGCGAGGAAACCCAGGGTACCTTTGCCCTGACCATCAACGGTCGCGGCTTCGAATCGCGCGTCTCGGCCGGGCAGATGGAAAGCTTCATGGAATCCGAATGCGTCTCCTGCGGCGCCTGCGTGGAAGCCTGCCCGACCGCGACCCTGACCGAGAAGACCGTCATCATGCTGGGCCAGGCCGAGCACAGCGCCGTCACCACCTGCGCCTACTGCGGCGTGGGTTGCTCCTTCAAGGCCGAGATGAAGGGCAATGAAGTGGTGCGCATGGTGCCGTACAAGGACGGTAAGGCCAACCAGGGCCACTCCTGCGTCAAGGGCCGCTTCGCCTGGGGCTATGCGACCCACAAGGACCGCATTCTCAACCCCATGATCCGCAAGAGCATCAACGATCCCTGGCGCGAAGTCTCGTGGGAAGAGGCGCTGTCCTATGCGGCCAGCGAATTCCGCCGCATCCAGGCCAAACATGGCAAGGATTCCATCGGCGGTATCACTTCCTCACGCTGCACCAACGAAGAAACCTACCTGGTCCAGAAGCTGGTGCGCGCCGCCTTCGGCAACAACAACGTCGACACCTGCGCCCGCGTGTGCCACTCGCCCACCGGCTATGGCTTGAAGCAGACCCTGGGCGAATCGGCCGGCACCCAGACCTTCGAATCGGTGATGAAGTCCGATGTCATCCTCATCATGGGCGCCAACCCGGCCTCCGGCCACCCGGTGTTTGCCTCGCAGATCAAGCGTCGCGTGCGCCAGGGCGCCAAGCTGATCGTGATCGACCCGCGTACCACCGAGATGGTCAAGTCGCCGCACGTGCAGGCCGACTATCACTTGAAGCTGCGGCCCGGCACCAACACTGCCATCATCACCGCGCTGGCCCATGTGATCCTGTCCGAGGGTTTGCAGGACGAGAGCTACATCCAGGAACGCTGCGACCTGCAGTCGTACCAGGACTGGAAGGAGTTCGTGCTGCGCGAGGACAATTCCCCCGAAGCCATGGCCGCCATCACCGGCGTGCCGGCCGAGACCCTGCGTGGCGCGGCCCGGCTGTACGCTACCGGCGGCAATGCGGCGATCTACTACGGCCTGGGCGTGACCGAGCATGCACAGGGTTCGACCACGGTCATGGGCATCGCCAACCTGGCCATGTGCACCGGCAACGTCGGCCGCGAAGGCGTGGGCGTGAACCCGCTGCGTGGCCAGAACAATGTCCAGGGTTCCTGCGACATGGGCTCCTTCCCGCATGAGCTGCCGGGCTATCGGCATATCTCGGACTCCACCGTGCGCAGCCAGTTCGAACAGGCCTGGGGCGTGACGCTGAACCCGGAACCGGGCCTGCGCATTCCCAACATGTTCGATGCGGCGCTGGATGGCAGCTTCAAGGGCCTGTACTGCGAGGGCGAGGACATCGTCCAGTCCGACCCCAATACCCAGCACGTGGCCGCCGCCCTGCAGGCGATGGAATGCATCGTGGTGCAGGACCTGTTCCTGAACGAAACGGCCAAGTACGCGCATGTGTTCCTGCCCGGTTCCTCCTTCCTGGAAAAGGATGGCACCTTCACCAACGCCGAACGCCGCATCTCGCGCGTGCGCAAGGTGATGCCGGCCAAGGCCGGCAAGTCCGACTGGGAAGTCACGGTGGCCCTGGCCGAAGCGCTGGGTTACCCGATGCCGTACAATCACCCCTCGGAAATCATGGACGAGATCGCCGCCCTGACCCCCAGCTTCCATGGCGTGAGCTACGACAAGCTGGAAAAACTGGGCAGCATCCAGTGGCCCTGCAACGAAGCGGCGCCGGAAGGCACGCCCATCATGCACGTCGGCAGCTTCATCCGTGGCAAGGGCAAGTTCATCAACACGCAATACTTCGCCACCGACGAGAAGGTGACCCAGCGCTATCCGCTGATCCTGACCACCGGCCGTATCCTGTCGCAGTACAACGTGGGCGCGCAGACGCGCCGCACCGAGAACTCGCAATGGCATAGCGAAGACCGGCTGGAAATCCATCCGCATGATGCCGAGGATCGCGGCATCCGCGAGGGCGACTGGGTCGGCGTGGAGTCGCGGGCCGGCCAGACGGTGTTGCGCGCCACGGTGACGGAGAACGTGCAGCCGGGTGTGGTCTACACCACCTTCCACTTCCCGGAGTCCGGCGCCAACGTGATCACCACCGACAACTCCGACTGGGCCACCAACTGCCCCGAGTACAAGGTGACGGCGGTGCAGGTCTTGCCGGTATCGCAGCCGTCGGAGTGGCAGCAGCACTACCAGCGCTTCAACCGCGAGCAGCTGGATTTGCTCAAAGGCGAGAAGGCTGCGGAGCCGCTGGTGACGAAGTAGATAGCGCAACGTCATCGCGCCCCATGGGTGCGATGACGGCGTGCCGGTCCTGCCATGATTTCCGCAGACGACCAGCCCGATCCACACAGTGCAGGACAGCATGAACACACGCAGCCAGACCCCGATTCCGAACGTCGATGACACCACCGGCGAGTACGCCACCTTTGCCCGCGTCCAGGTGGATCGCTGGCGGGATGGGCAGCGCGAGACGGTGGAGGACGTGGTGGCCGAAGAGGTCCCCATCGCGCTGGAGTACAACGGCATTTCGCACGCGGTGATGATGGCCACGCCCGCCGACCTGGAAGATTTCGCATTGGGTTTTTCGCTCACCGAAGGCATCCTTGCCAGCCCGGGCGAATTGTACGAATGCGACATCGTCCCCGGTTGTGAAGGCGTGCAGGTACAGATGCGCATCGCCACGGAGCGCTTCGTGGCGTTGAAGGAAAAGCGACGCAACCTGACCGGCCGTACCGGTTGCGGTCTGTGCGGCGCCGAGACGCTGGAGCAGGCGGTACGCCATCCGCAGGCCGTACAGGGAGGGGCCGGCTTTACGGTGGCGCAGGTGCATGCCGCCTTCGAGCAGATGCAGGCCGGCCAGCAACTGCAGCAGGCCACCGGTGCCACCCATGCGGCGGCGTGGATGGATGCAGCGGGTCGTATCGTGCTGGTGCGGGAGGATGTCGGCCGCCACAATGCGCTGGACAAACTGATCGGCGCGCTGGCCGAAGAGAAGACCGATTTCTCGCAAGGTGCGGCCATCATCACCAGCCGCGCCA
The DNA here is from genome assembly GCF_002870055.1 of Herbaspirillum sp. BH-1. Taxonomy (NCBI): domain Bacteria; kingdom Pseudomonadati; phylum Pseudomonadota; class Betaproteobacteria; order Burkholderiales; family Oxalobacteraceae; genus Herbaspirillum; species Herbaspirillum sp. BH-1. Next base: position 445,166 of record NZ_PKOI01000001.1, read on the forward strand.
GCTACGAGATGGTGCAGAAGGCGGCCACGGTCGGCATCGGCTTCATTGCTGCCGTCTCGGCCCCGACCGCCCTTGCCATCCGCCTGGCCGAGGAAACCGATGTCACGCTGCTGGGCTTTGTGCGCAAGCAGGGCCACGTGGTGTATGCGCGCCCGCATCGTCTGCGTTGAACCATCCGCGCCGGGCCGCATGCCCGCGTGAACCGATTGAACAATATTGCAGGAGGAGACTCATGAATACCGAACACCTGGTCAAGATGGCCAACCAGATTGGCAGTTTCTTTTCCACCATGCCGGACCGCGACCAGGCCATGGCCGACCTCGCCACCCATCTCAAGCGCTTCTGGGAACCGCGCATGCGCAAGGCTTTCCTGGAACATATCGACAAGACGCAGGGGGAGGGCGTGGATGCCATCGTGCTGGAGGCGGTGAATCGGCATCTGCAGCAGTTGGCTGCCTGATTCCCGTTGAGGCCATGGTGCCGATGCCTGCATGGTATCGGTGCCAGTGCTCCGATAAGCGCCGTCCGCCCCTGTGTCGGACGGCGTTTTCATTTCCCGTTCACGCCGCCAGCGCCGCCTCCGCCACCTCCGCTGCAATCCGGTGGAACCTGCGCCCGAAATAGGCCAGGCCATCTTCTGCGGTCGAGGCCAGGCGGATGTGTCGCACCTCCACGAACAGCACGCTGTGGGTACCGGCCTGCTGCTGCAACACGATATCCCCCTCCAGCACCGCCAGGGCATCGGGCAGGACCGGCTGGCCGTAGTCGCCGGTGATCCACTGCACCTCGCGCATCCGTTCTTCGGGCGCCACGCCGGTCATGCCGGCGATCATGCGCGCCAGTTCTTCCTGGTGCGCGGCCAGGATGTTGATGCACAGGCGTCCGTTGCCCACCAGGGTCGCGTGCGCGGCACTCTTGACGTTGATGCACACCAGCACGGTAGCCGGATCGTCCGAGACCGAGCTGACCGCGCTCACGGTCATCGCCGCGCGTCCGGCGGGGCCGTCGGTGGTGATGATGTTGACGGCCGCCGACAGGCGCGCCATGGCATCGCGAAAGTCTTTCTTCATGGTATGTCCATCCAAAAAAGAGATGACATCCGGCACAAGGCTTCGTTATCCTTTGCGCAATCTGCGGCAAGGGTCGGGCGGATGTCGATCAGCAGGTGAGAGGGAGAACGCATCGCTTGGCAAAGCCTGCGTCCTGGGATGAACAATAGACCCTGAGCAAATCAAGGGTCAAATGATTGTCTGGAATGTCGCGCATGAAGCAAATGAATATCGGGGCGGTGGACCTGAACCTGCTCAAGACCTTCATCGTCATCTGGGAGTTGCGCAGCCTCACCGCCGCCGCCGAGCGCCTGCACCTGACGCAACCGGCAGTGAGCCACGCGCTGCGCCGCCTGCGCGAGATGTTCGACGACCCCTTGTTCGTGCGCAGTACCACCTCCATGGTGCCCACCGAGACGGCCATCCGCCTGCACGAGCCGATTGCCCGTGCCCTGGGCATCATCCACGAGGCCCTGCACACCCATTCCAGTTTTGATCCGGCCACGGCCACGCGCAGCTTCCATCTGGTGATGTCGGACATGTCCTGTAGCCACGTGCTGCCGCTGCTGATGGAAGAGCTGGCCCATGCGGCACCGCATGTCTCCATCGAGGTGCAGCAGATGGCCATGGAAAACCTGGGCGCGGCCATGCGCAATGGCGACATCGACCTGGCCTTCGGCTACCTGCCGGGCTTGCCGGAGGATTGCCAGAGCCAGCTGGTGCTCAATGACGACTACATCTGCATGCTGCGCAAGGAGCATCCGATGGTGGGGCAGGCCCTGACCATGGAAAACCTGCTGCAACTGCGCTACGTCTACACCAACACCAATACCACCGGCCACCAGCTGGCCGAGGATGTGTTGCGCAATGCCGGTGTGAAGCGCGACTTCGCGCTGCGCATGCCGCATTTCACGGTGGCACCGGAAATCGTGCGCCATACCGACCTGGCACTGTTCCTGCCACGCAGCATCGCCGAGCGCCACAATCTGGACGGCGCCTTCGTGCTGCTGGACCTGCCGCTGGAGATGCCGCGCATTCCGGTAAGTCTCTATACCCACACCCGTTTCTCGGCCGACTCCGGTATCCAGTGGCTGCGCAGCCTGTTGATCGAAATGTTCGGGCGCGAAGAGATCGTGCCGTGATGCTTCGCTGAGCCCTGCCCATGGCTGCGGATGACTGTCGCAAATACATGGCATCAGCGGCGCGGATTTGACCATGCGGCCTGCCTGCGCTGACACTGCAGGCTGTTCATTTTTCTGCCCCTGCCAGCCTGTGCGTGCCATTGCCTATCACCGTTACGGACCGCCGTCCGTGCTCGAACCGAGCGATCTCGTTGAACTTCCCCTGGCGCCTGACCATGTGCAGGTGGCCATGCATGCGGCTGGCGTGGCGCCGGTCGATACCAAGCTGCGTGCCGGCCTGCTGCAGCATCTGCTGCCGCTGAGCCTGCCCAAGGTTCCCGGGCGGGACGGGGCCGGGGTGATCACGGCCATCGGTGCCGAGGTGCAGGGCTTGCAGGTGGGTGACGAGGTCTGCGTCATGCCCGGCATGCTGGGGCGTGGCACCACCCTGGCGTGCGCCGTGCTGCCGCAGCAGCAGGTGGTGCGCAAGCCGGCCAGCCTGTCGATGCAGGAAGGTGCGGCCTTGCTGCAGCCGGGGGCGAGTGCCTGGATTCCGCTGCTACGCACGGCGCGCATCCAGCCTGGCATGCGGGTGCTGATCCACGCCGGTTCCGGTGCGGTGGGTAGCTTGATGGTGCAGTTGGCGGCGCATCTGGGCGCCGATGTGACGGCAACCTGTCGCAGCAGCAACGTCGATTACGTGGCTGGCCTGGGCGCCAGGCAGGTGATCGCCTATGACCGTGACGACTTTTCTGCCGTGCGTGAACAGGATGTGGTGATCGACCTGGTCGGCGGCGCCACCCATGATCGGTCCTACCCGCTGCTGCGGCGTGGCGGTCATCTGGTGTGGCTGGTGGCGGCACCCATCCGTGACAGAGGCAGCGAGTTCGGCGTGACCGTCACCCGCTCCCTGATCGAGGAAGACCAGCAGGTCCTGCAGCAGGTGGTGGACCTGGCCGCGCAAGGCGTATGGCGTCCGGCCATCAGTGCGGTGCTGCCCATGGCGGAGATCGCCCGGGCGCACCAGATGCTGGAAGAGGGCGCGGTGACGCGCGGGCGGCTGGTGCTGGAGATCAACTGACCCCGCGCGGGCTTCTCCCTGGGCCGGTCGGCAGCATCGCCGCAATGCAGGCACAATGGCGCGGTTCGGCGGTTGACGTTCCCGTTCCCCGCCGTTGATCCCCCCCCCTTCAGGAGAGACTCATGTCGATCGCAGTCACCGGCGATGTTCCCTATTACGCCGTCATCTTCACTTCCTTGCGTACACCGGGCGACCATGGCTATGGCCGCATGGCCGAGACCATGGTCGAGGCGGCATCGCGCCAGCCGGGCTTCCTGGGCGTGGAGTCGGCGCGGGAAGAGGTCGGCATCACGGTCTCCTACTGGCAGAGCCTGGAGGCCATCGCCGCCTGGAAACGCGATCTCGATCACCTGATGGCCCAGCGCCTGGGACGGGAGCAGTGGTACCAGGCCTATCGCACCCGCATCTGCAAGGTCGAGCGCGACTACGGGTTTGTGCGGGATTGAGCTGATCAGCAATGCTGCTGCAGGAATTCCATCACCGCCTGCGCAAAGCGGGCGGGAATCTGGTCCGGCAGGGGGACCATGCCTTCTTCCAGCGTCTGCAGGCGGCTGCCATGGATGGCAGCGGCGATGTGGTCAGCATAGGGCGCGGCATGCGGATCGCGACCGGCGCGCAGCACCAGCGTGGGGGCGCGTACCTGGCCGATGCGCTCTTCCATGCGGTAGTTGCGCACCACGATGTGGCCGTGCGAGGCCATGGCACCCGCCTTGATGGCGTCGCCGATGAAACGCGTGAGCAGTTCGGTATCGCCCTCGGGATAGAAGGGCTGTCGGCGCTGCCACAGTTCCTGCAGGTGGCTGCCATCGGCGCGAACTTCCACGTCGTCGATGGTGCGCTTGCCCGCATGCGCGGTGCGGCGCGCTGCATCGTTGAAAGGGCAGGAGGACAGCACCAGCGCAGCCACCCGCTGCGGTGACGCAGCCGCCATTTCCATGGCGGTGACGGCGCCAGTGTGGTGGCCCACGACGGCGGCCTTCTGCAATCCCATTCCATCCATCACTTCCAGCGCCAGTTGCGCCCAGCGTTCAATGCTGTGCTGTTCCAGCGGCAGCTTGCAGGAGTCGCCGAAGCCGATGGTATCGATGGCGATGGCATGAAAGCCCTGCCCCAGCAGCGGCAGCACCTCCCTGAATTCATCCCAGGAACGCGGAGTCTGGTGCAGCAACAGCACCGGAAAGCCGGCCCCTGCGCTGGCAACGTGAAGCGGGCCGGCGCTGGTGTGGATGAACTGGCGGCGAATGGGAGAGGTGGTGGACTGCATCAGGCGCGTCTTTCAGGAAATGAACTAAACGATATAAAAGATTATTCCTTCATCAGTACCGAATAGCTTGGCACGTTGTTGGCCCAGCCGGTGGTCAGCGGCGCCACGAACACATTCTCGGTACGGGTGCGGGCGATCTTCCAGACGCCATCGACCTTCTTGAACAGGTTGTTGAGCCGGCTGGAGCGCAGCAGCGAGGAACCGTCGCCGAAAATCCAGGGCTGGCAATGAACCCACTGGCCATCGGCATGGGTGCATTCGGCGTTGACGTGGATCTGTTCCGAGGTGAGGTAGTGCACGTTCAAGAGCAGTTCAGGGTCTTTCTTCTGGCCCCAGAAGGCCTGGAAATGCTTGCGGATGGCGTCCTTGCCCACGGCCTGGCCGAACTGGCCTTCGTAGTAGGCGCCCACGCCTTCCCAGATGGCGTCCTCGGCGTAGAGTTCGAGGATCTTCTCGATGCGCTCGGCGTCGTCGGCCACCGGTTCGGGGCAGGGGGTGTCGCACAGGAACATGTAGCGTGCCTGGATGCGACGGATGTCGGCTTCGGCTTCGAGCACGTCGAGACGGCGTTTGAGTTGCAGGATTTCCTGGCTGATGTCGGTCATGGTGGGAGGTCTCTGGTTGTTATGGAAAAGCCACCGTACGCGCATACACGTACGGTGGGTGCCGACGATGAGCGCAGCGCTGCATCGTCGGCGGAACTGGCTGGCGGCTTGCGCCTTACAGGTAGCGTGCCAGCAGCTTGCGGGTGGCCACGCGCAGGACGCGGTCGAACAGGTAGCCCAGCAGGCCCAGGGCGATGATGCCCACGAACACCCATTCGGTACGGCTGAAGTTGCGGGCCGTCCAGATCAGCGCGCCCAGGCCTTCGCGGGCCGAGACGATTTCCGCCGAGACCACGGTCAGGAAGGAATTGCCCATGGCGATGCGGGCGCCGGTGACCATGAAGGGGACGGTCGAAGGCAGGATCACGGTGGTCAGGATCTTCCACTGTCCGGCACCGAGCGAGGCCGCGGCGCGCAGACGCAGCGGGTTCACCGCCTGGACCCCGGCAATGGTGTTCAGGGTGACGATGAAGACGGTGGTATAGAAGATCAGCGCGATTTTCGACAACTCGCCCGGGCCAAGCCAGATCACGGCCAGGGTGACGAAGGCGATCGGCGGGATGAAACGGAAGAACTCGATATAGGGATCGAGCAACTGGCGTACCGTTTCGAAGCGGCCCATGAAGATGCCCAGCGGCACCCCGATCACCACGCCTGCGCCCCAGCCGGCCAGGATGCGGCCGGAGGAGGCCAGCACCGACTGTTGCAGGGTACCGTCGCTGATCAGTTCCAGCGCGGCGGCCCAGGTCATCGAGACCGAGGGCAGGAACAGCGGCGAGGTGGTCATCGAGACCAGTTGCCACAGGACCAGGCCACCGACGATGGCGATCACCGAAATCAGGAAAGGACGGGCTGCTTTCATACGACGCCCCAGGTTGGATGGCATGGCCGACTCTTGTGCCGTCGGGGTGGCTGTCTGCGAGAGCTGCGTCATTTCACTAATTCCTCTTCGATCAATCCCTGGGCGCGCAATACACGCGTGACTTCGGCGCCGATGTCGTCGCGGATGCGGGCATACAGCGCCATGCAGGCCGGGTCGGCCGGATCGCGCGGATGCGGCAGGTCGATGATTTCGATGGTCTTGATATGGGCGCGGGGACCGGCGGTCATGGTCACCACACGGTCGGCCAGGAGGATGGCTTCCCAGATGTCGTGGGTGACGAAGACGATGGTGCAACCGGTACTCTTCCAGATGCGGTCCAGTTCGCTTTGCAGCACCTCGCGGGTCTGCGCATCGAGGGCGCCGAAGGGTTCATCCATCAGCACCACCGAGGGCTCGTTGACCAGCACCCGGGCGATCTGGGCGCGCTGGCGCATGCCCCCCGACAGTTCGGCGGGGAACTTGTCGATGGCATGCTTCAGACCTACCAGCGAAACATAGCGCTCGGCAGCCGAACGTCGTTCGGCCGCCGGCACACCGCGCAGCTTGAGGCCGTATTCGACGTTCTCGCGCACGCTCAGCCAGGGAAACAGTGCCTCCGAGGACTGGAACACCACGCCGCGATCCAGCCCCGGTCCCTTGACGCGCTTGCCGTCGATGCTGATCTCGCCGGCCACGTCCTGAAAGCCGGCAATCGCATTGAGCAGGGTGGACTTGCCGCAGCCCGACGGACCCAGCAGACAGACGAATTCACCGGCGCGGATATCGAGGTCGATGCCGGCCATGATTTCATTGTTGCCGATGGTTAGTCCCACCCGCTTGATGGAAACAGAGGATCCATGTGCCATGACTTACCCCTTGTAGAAGCCGCGCTGCAGTACCTTGCTCATGTCCACCGGCGCCTTGATGGCCTGCTTGGAGAGCAGGAAGTCGCCAATGGCGTTGGCGGTCTTGAGATCGGTATCGGTGAAGTCGCGCACCACCGGTTCCATGTCCTTGAGCGAGTTCAGCGTCTGCGGCACCGGGATGCGGGTGACGGCCTGTACCGATTGCGCAGCGCGTGGCGGGTCCTTGCGGGTGATCTCGGCCGCTTCGGCCAGGGCCTTGAGGATATTGCCGGCCACTTCCTTGTTGGCGGCCAGCCAGCCGGCGGTGGCCGAGAGCCACAGCGTGCTGGTATAGCCGACGTCGCCACAGGTCATGAGCACATGGCCGCCCTGTTGTACGCCCAGCGTGGGCCACGGTTCCCAGACGAAGTAGGCGTCGATGTCGCCGCGCGCCAGCAGGGCCGGCAGCTCCGGCGGGCCGGAGCGCACCATCTCGATCTTGCTGGCGTCGAGCTTGAGTTGCTTGATGGTCAGGCCGGTGACGTATTCCGAGACCGAGCCGGCGACGATGCCGAACTTCCTGATCTTGTCGGCCGAGGTGATTTCCTTGCGGGCCACCAGCTTGAGGTAGGTCTTGGACTGGTAGGTCACGGCCAGCGGACGCAGCTCGGCGCGCGACAGGCGCACGATGTGCGTGGGTTCGCCGGCACAGCCCAGGTTGACCTGGTTGGCCACCAGCGCATTGAGCGCCTCGCCGCCATCGGTGTAGGACTGCACCGTGACATTGGGGGCGCCGTGCTTGGCGAAGAGCTTCTCGTTGGCCGCCACGAAGAAGGCTGTGAACACGGGATCGGCACCGACGCCGATGGTGACGGGGGCTCCCTGTGCCAGGGCTGGCAGGGCAGGGGCGGCACCTGCGGCGAGCATCGAAGCGGCGCCGAGCAGAAGCTTGCGGCGTTGTGGCGAGACGGTGGAGTGGGTCACGAGCTTGGTCCTCTTTGTAAGGTTGGTGAAACGCCAGTGGAGTTGGCAGGCACAGCAGTAACAAAGGCAAAAACGTCACGGATGCTTGCGGCGGCGAGCGATGCGCAGGCAAGACTTGGGAAGGGAATGCGCCTTAGCGCTTGATCCCCAGCTTTGCAAAAAGCGCGCCAGCGCTTTCGTAGTTCAGTTCCGACAGTGCGGCGTGCTGGGTGACCACCATCGCATCGCGCACGATGCGTTGCATGCGGTGGGTGCGCTGGATGGCGGCCATGCCTGCGGCCTGGTAGGCGTCGTTGACCACTTCCATCGAGACCCGGGCGGCATAGGTGGCGGAGAGCTTGAGCATCATGTCGATCTCTTCGGTGATGGGATTGCCGGCCACGATCTGTTCCCAGGACTGTTCGCAGGCGTCGTAGAAGAACATGCGGGCGCTGCGCCACTTGGCTTCGGACAGGCCCAGCTTGATCTTGTAATAGGCGCGGTCGGCCAGTCGCAGTGCGCCGGGCATGATCTTGGCGCCGCCGGCCATGTCGGTGACGATGTCCAGCGCGGCGCGGGCCAGGCCGATGTTGACGGCGGCATGCACCTCGGCCTGATAGGCCAGCGCCGGGTAGCGATACAGGGGTTCATCGATCAGGCCGGCGGCACCGCGTGCGCAGGTCCACTCGTGGGCGACGAACTTGTCCTTGAGGCGGGTGTCGTGGCTGCCGGTGCCTTGCATGCCGACCACGTTCCAGTTGTCGATGATCTCCACTTCCTGTGCCGGCATGACGGCCATGAGCGCCGGCTTCTGCGTGCCGTCATCGGCACCGGTGTTGTCCTTGATGCCTACACCGATCCAGTCGGCGCCCTTGCAGCCGCTGGCGAAGTGCCAGCGTCCGGTGATTTCCCAGCCGCCGGGGACGGCCTTGGCTTCCTGCAGGGGATAGAGGCCGCCGGCATAGACCTGGTCGGGGCCGTCGGCGTAGATCTTGCGTTGTGTTTCAATCGGCAGGGCGGCCAGATAGGTGTTGGCCGAACCGAAGGCAGCGACCCAGCCGGCCGAGCCATCGGCCTTGGAGATACGCTCGACCATGGCCAGGAAGGCCGCCGGTGCCAACGCTTCACCGCCGAACTTGCGCGGCGTTCCGCTACGGAAGATGCCGGCCTTCTTCATCGTCGCGACGATGTCGCGCGGCACGTGGCCGAGCTGGTCGAATTCATCCCGACGGGCGGTCACTTCCTCGATGAGGACATCCATTTCGGGGGAGTCCGCGTGCGGCGGCGCGGCGGTGACGACTTTCTTCTGGACGGGATAAACATCGAGCGTAATCGAATTCATGGCACACCACTTTGGTTGAAAGAAGGTAGCTGAGTGTCATCCTCGGTCAAAGCAGGGTCAAATTCTATTTAGGAATTGTCCCAATGAATATTAGTAATAATGAGTAGAGCGCTCCGTAATCGCGCACGGCGCTTCCGGCCGGTGCACTTGCATGAGGCGAAAAGCCGCTTCAGGTAAGGGTTTGCAGCCGGTCATGCACCAAACACGAGAGCGCTGGTGGCTCGCCGGGCAAATCATTTACGTTATTTATGGAGCTAATCCGTGGTGCGGATTTGCGTTGGGCGGGAGAGGCTGACTACCATCAATGCCGAGATTGAAATGAACGTCGTTCAGTTTCGTCATAGGCTCCTTCTGGCCTTCTTTTTCAGGCGGACTTCGCGAGGAGTTCGCCTGTTTTCTTTCCTGTTCCTCTTTCTTGATTCTTCCCATTTTTCCTTCCGCCGAGAATGCGGTTGGAATGTCTTCCTGTTTGCTCTTCTTGGATTTCTCCGCCGACGCTCATCGCCAATAGGCGTCGTTGCAGCCGGATTCCCCAATCATGCGCAACGGATATTGCAGCGCCTCGCGCTTGAGGATGTCGGTACGCAATATGGACACTGACCTGCCGGAAAGACGCAAGGTCCTGGTGAGGGTATCGAACTCGTTCGCAGCCAGCGCACGGATGCCGCAGGCGGCATAGAGCCTGGCTTCGTCGGTGGCGCCGTCGTCATCGAGCATGCGCCGAAAATCTTCCAGCGCGGTGGGGTTTTGCAGGATGCGGCGATAACGTTGTTCGCTTTCGCTGATGTGGCCGATGAAGCCGACCTGACCGAGGGCGAAGACCGAGGTCTGTTTCAAAGCACGGATATCGTCTTCCAGCGCACTAGTGGGCCATGCCGGAGCCGTCATGGCGATGCTGACAAACGACAGGGACAATGACAGAAGCAGGTGCGGTCTCATTGGTCTTCTTTTCCTTGATTGTCTGGGGTGGGTGAGTGCGCATGATGACGCGACCTTGCGCATCAATCGATCTACCCTAGGCATCACGTTAAAAAAGTACAGTTTCTTCGAACAATATGTAGAACGAAAAAACGGCCGCTCTTATCAAGCGGCCGTCTTCAATGCGCGGAAATGGATAACGGTCTTAGTACCGATACCCCAGCGTCAGCATCACAGTCCGATCATCCCCCAGCGCCACTGCCCGTGCCAGGCCACCGGCATAGTAGTGGGTGTTGAAGATGTTCTTCACGTTCAGCGCGGCGCGCCAGCGTTCGGCGTTGTAGGCCACGCCGGCATCGGTGAGGACGTAGCCGGGGAGGGTGTAGCCGTTGGTGCGCATCATGCTCTGGCCATGCACGCCGCCATTCAATTCCCAACCACTGAGTTCGCCCTTGAGACGGTAGCGGGCGCTGGCGGTGAAGTTGTGGCGCGGGACGTTGTCCAGCCACTGGCCAACGGTGGTGCTGCGCTGTCCGCCGTCGTCGGTGACGATGGCGGCGGTGTAGGAATAGCCGGCATTCAGGCTCAGGCCGTTGCGCAGGTCGGAGGTGATGCTGATCTCGCCGCCTTGCGAACGTTGCTCGCCCACCGCGATGTTGAAGCCGGTATTGACCGGATCGCTCACCAGCACGTTGCGGCGGCGCAGGTCGAATACGGCGACGTTGAGGCTGGTGCGGCCTTCGTCGAGATCGAACTTCACGCCGGCTTCCCATTGCTTGCCGGTCTCGGGCTTGAAGGTGCCGCCGCTGACATCGGTGCCGCTGTTGGGATAGAACGAGGTGGCATAGCTGATGTAGGGACGCACGCCCTGCAGTACCTCGACCATCAGCGCGGCCGAGCCGGTGGTGGCGCTGGCCGGGTTGTCGGTGTGGGTGCCGGTGCGCTGGTTGGTGGAATAGGTGGAGGCGTTGTCGTAGCGCAGTCCGGTCAGCAGTTGCCAGCGCTGGCCGAAGCTGATCTTGTCGCGTGCATACAGGCCAGTGTCGCGCACCGTGGTGGAGGTGTTGGTGGTGGCCGCGGTGGGGCAGGTCATGCGCGCGCCATAGACCGGGTTATACACATTGAGCGCGGCGATGCTGCAGGTGTAAGACAGATTGTCTTCGCGGGAATTCAGGTAGTCCGTGCCGAGGGTGATCTCGTGCTTTCCCAGCGCAGTGTTGAAGCTGCGCTGGACGTTGGTGTCCATCGTGAAGGTCTGGCCTTCGAAGGTCTGGTCGGTGGCCTGGCGGGTGAGGTTGCGGCTGGTGCTGGCGAGCGCGTTGTTGGTGATGACCTGTCCGCTCATCTCGAACTGCTGGTAGCGCACATTGTTGTTGAGCGTCCAGCCATCGTCGAAGCGGTGTGTCAGGGCATAGCCGATGCGGGTCTCGTTGGCGGCATAGGGGCGCGCGCCCGGTTCACCGATGAAGAGGCTGCGCGGCAGGGCGCCGTTGACGTTGGGGTTGATCGAACCGGACAGCGGCAGGCCTTGCTGGCGTACGTAGCTGCGTTCCTGGTAGCTGGTCAGGATGGTGAAGTCGGTGCGCGCACCCAGGTCCAGCGAGAGCGAAGGAGCGATGTAGCGGTTCTTGAACCAGACGTGGTCGGTGGCGTCGTCCGAATTGGAAATCAGGCCATTGATGCGGAAGGCCTGCTTGCCGTTCTCCGACAGCGATTTGTTGAGATCCACCGTGGTCTGGTAGAAGTTGTGGCTGCCTGCGGTGACGTCGACGTTGGCGAAGTCCGTCCCCTGCGGGCGCTTGCTGACCATGTTGACCAGCCCGCCCGGCAGCACCAGGCCATAGAGCAGGGAGCCCGGTCCCTTGAGCACTTCCACCTGCTGCAGCCCGAACAGCTGCTCGGCCACGCGCGAGCTGGCGGTGGTGCGCAAGCCATCGAGGTAGAGCGAATCGGAGGCGACCTGGCCGCGGATGATCAGGTCGTCCCAGCCGCGTCGGCCATATTGCTGCGCCACCACGCCGGGGACGTTTTCCAGGGCATCGGCCAGGGACACGGCTTGCTGGCTGTCCAGCATGGCGCGGGTGACCACGGAGACCGACTGTGGGGTCTGCGACAGCGGGGTATCGGATTTGTTGACCTGGGTGCGGGTGGCCTTGAACTGGGTGTCGTTCATGCCGTCAGCGACCACGTCCACCGTGGGCAGTTGAGACGTTGCGGTAGTGGTGGCGTCATTCGGTGCCGCGACCGGGGCGACAGTCTGGGCGTAAGCACCAGCAGATGAGAATGCGAGCAGGACGGCGAGGGCGCCAGGTGAAAGCAAGGGCATGTTTTCTGATAATAATGAGAATAATTATTATTCATGATATCTCATCTGTGTGCGAAGCAATAGACTTTTCCGGTCTGGCACAAGTGGGCCATGCAGGCGCTGTCAGGGCGCAGGCAATGCAGTGCAGCATGGGCAAGGGTTTGCAAGGGGAGGGAGGGACCTTCCTGACGTTGCAATTCTGCAGCGCGGGCTTGCTGACAGGAAATGCGCGGCGAACTTCATCTCGGCCTGTCAAATTTTTCATGTGAAATTGGTTTGACCAGAACAATCGTGACTGCTATCTTGGAACCGGTTCCAAAAGATTCAAATAAATGAGCAGCCCGGAACCTGAAGCACAAATCAACCCACGCAGTACAACGATTTGGCGGGCAACAGTGAGACAAAGCATCAAGACCGGCACCGACCGGGTCACCATCGCACAGGTTGCGCGGGAGGCCGGGGTGTCCAAGACCAGCGTATCGCGTTACCTGGGCGGCGAGTTCGACGCGCTGTCGGTGCGCCTGCGCGACCAGATCGGCAAGACCATTGCGCGCCTGGGCTATCAGCCCAGCCAGATGGCGCGTGGTCTCAAAGGCGGACGGACGAGGCTCATCGGCATGCTGGTGGCCGATATCCTCAATCCCTATTCGGTGGCGGTGCTGCATGGTGCCGAGGCGGCCTGCCAGAAGCACGGCTACACGCTCATGCTGTGCAATACCGGTAACGACGAGGCCCGCGAGAAGCAATCGCTGGCGGCGCTGCATTCCTACAGCGTGGAAGGCCTGCTGTTCAATACCCAGGGGCGCAATGTGACGCCGCTGCGGGAGCTGGGGCAGGCGGCCTTTCCGGTGGTGCTGCTGGATCGCCATGTGGAAGGGTGTGACTTCGACCTGGTGGGCCTGGACAACGTGAAGGCCGCGCAGTTGGGCACGCGCCACCTGCTGGCACAGGGCTACACCGATATCGCGCTGGTGGTGCAGCCGCTGTATGGCGTCAGTTCGCGCCAGGGGCGGCAGGCCGGGTTCCTGCAGGCGATGTCGGAGCGACCCGATTGCCACGGTGAGACCCTGGAAGTGGACCTGGAGCAGCCGGGTCATGTGGCCACAGTGTTGCGCGAGTTCTTCCTGCGGCGTGCGGCGGCCGGCAGCCAGGGACGGGTGGCGATCCTGGCCGGCAACGGCATGGTGTCGCTGCAGATCGCACTGGCCTTGCAGAGCATGAAGCTGCGCTTCCCCGATGATCTGGGGCTGTTGTGCTTCGATGAACTGGCCTGGTCGCCGTTGGTGGGCAGCGGCATCAGTACCATCGAACAACCGACTTACGAAATCGGCTTTACCGCCATCGAGCGCCTGCTGGTACGCATTCAGGGCGAGCGTTCGGTGCGCATGGAACTCCTGCTGGATGGGCGACTGATCCATCGTGGATCGTCGGCCAGCGTGGCCGAGCATCCAGAGCGCGCCCGGGTGGCAGGCATCAGCGAAAAAATCCACACGACGAACACCCTCCAGTACGCCACAGCCTAGCGTGCGTCTGGAACCGGTACCACCGGCAGTCGAGGAAATACAGACTACTGGTAAGACCTTAGAACAGGACGGAGGATCAGATGCCGTCGGGGTTCGTCAACAGCAGCAAGCCCGGCCTGGCCGGGTTACAGACCTGATCGCGGGATCAAAGCAGGCACAGGCAATAAAGAGGGGCGCAAGAATTCATCCGGCGACCAGCGGGAGGGGTTCCGAGCCAAACGGACTGCCGTCACCACGGCAACTATCGAGGAGACCTACATGAGCATCAAGAAGATTTTCAACGCCAAATTCGTCGCACTGACGCTGGCAGCCGCCTGCGCGGTCGCCGGTGCCGCCAGCGCCAGCGCGCAGAGCATTGCCGAGCTGACCAAGAAGGGCAAGATCACCATCGGTGTGGTGAGCGGCACGCCGCCGTTCGGTTCGGTCGATGCCAAGGGCGTACCCATCGGCTACGACGTGGACGTGGCCAACCTGATCGGCAAGTACCTGGGTCTGCCGGTGGAAATCGTGCCGCTGGTGCCACCGGCCCGTATCCCGGCGCTGGAGTCGGGCAAGGTCGATATGCTGGCCGCGACCCTGGCGCCTACGCCTGAGCGTGCCAAGTCGGTGCTGTTCACGATCCCCTACAGCGGTTTCGAGCTGTCCATCGTTGGCCCGGTCGGTTCCAACTACAAGAAGCTGGACGACCTGGTGAAGAAGAAGGTGGGTGTCTCGCGTGGTTCGACCAACGACACCGCGCTGACCCGCCTGGCGCCTCCGGGTACCGTGCTGGTACGTTTCGAGGATGACTCCACCGTGACCCAGGCCCTGCTGTCGAACCAGGTCGATGCGATCTCGATTCCCAACACCATGGCCAATGAAATCGTGAAGTCGCGTGGCCAGGGCAAGATCGAAGTCAAGTTCCCGTACTCGGTGCAGCCGAACTCGATGACCGTGCGCAAGGGCTCCTACGAGCTGCAGCAGTGGCTCAACAACTTCATCTACTACGTCAAGCTCAATGGCGAACTGGATGCGATCTCGCGCAAGTGGTCCGGCCCGCTGCCGAACCTGCCAGTGTTCTGATGGCTGGTGCCGGTTGCGTCGCATTTGACGGAACCGGTCTGGCAGAAGCGGCTGCACGCAAGGCTTGGCTCTGCGGTGCAGCCTGGGTAGAACAGATCACGCGCCGGTCGGGAAGGAACGGCTGGCGCGGGTTTGTGGGAGGAGCACACGATGCATTACGATTTTCAGTTCGCGTTCATCTTCCAGCATCTTGATCAGTTGCTGGTTGGCGCGCTGCTCACCATACGCTTGAGCGCGCTGTCGATGATCTGCGGTTTGGCGGTGGGTATCTTCGGCGCCATCATTTCCATCCACGGCAGCGCGCCGGCGCGCTTTGCGGTCACCTCCTATGTGGAACTGATCCGCAGCACGCCTTTCCTGGTGCAGCTGTTCATCATCTTCTTCGGCCTGCCTTCGATCGGGGTGCAGGTCGATGCCAACATTGCCGCGCTGGTGGCGATGACGGTCAACCTCGGAGCCTATTCGACCGAGATCGTACGGGCCGGCATGATGGCCATCCATCCCTCGCAGATCGAGGCGGCGCAGGCGCTGGCCATGACGCGCGGGCAGGTGATCCGCCACGTGGTGCTCACGCCCGCGCTGGAAAAGGTCTATCCGGCCCTGGCCAGCCAGTTCACGCTGATGATGCTGGCCTCCAGTATCGTCTCGGCGATTTCGGCGGAAGAACTCACGGCCACGGCCAACCTGCTGGACGCCGAGACCTTCCGCAGCTTCGAGATCTATCTGGTAGTGATGGTGCTCTACATCCTGCTGGCATTGCTGTTCCGACTGGCCTTCTGGCTGATCGGTCTGGTGGTCTTCAAACGCCGTCGCCGTCTGGGCGTGGCGCGTCCGAGGAGAATGTAATGCTCGCCGAATTTTCCCTTGATAACTTCATCTTCCTGCTGGAAGCGGCGCAGTGGACGCTGTTGCTGTCGGTGCTGGCCTTCGTGGGCGGTGGCATCGCCGGCTTCATCGTGGCGCTGATGCGCACTTCCCATATCGGCGCGCTGCGCGTGCTTTCGACGGTCTATATCCAGATCATCCAGGGCACGCCGGTGCTGATCATCCTGTTCCTGTCCTTCTACGGGCTGGCGATCTTCGGTTACAAGCTGCCGCCGATGGTGGCGGCCACCATCGCCATGACGATCTACTCCAGCGCCTACCTGGGCGAGATCTGGCGTGGTTGCATCGAGGCCGTGCCGGTGCAGCAGTGGGAAGCCTCGACCGCGCTGGCGATGACCCGCTGGCAGCAGTTGCGCTACGTGATCCTGCCGCAGGCGGTGCGCATTTCACTACCGCCCACCGTGGGCTTCCTGGTGCAGATCGTCAAGAACACCTCGATTGCCTCCATCATCGGTCTGGTGGAACTGGCCCAGGCCGGCAAGCTGGTCAGCAATGCGACCTTCCAGCCCTTCCTGGTCTTCCCCATCGTGGCCGGTATCTACTTCGTTTTCTGCTATCCGCTGTCGCGCTTCAGCTTTGCCTTAGAGAGGAAATTACATGCCCATCGTTGAAATTGACAACATCACCAAGCGCTTCGGCAGCAACCAGGTGTTGAACGGCATTTCGCTGTCGGTCGAGCGCGGCCAGGTGGTGGCCATCATCGGCCGTTCCGGGTCCGGCAAGAGCACCATGCTGCGTTGCATCAACGGCCTGGAATCCATTGACAGCGGCAGCATTACCGTGGCCGGTCACAAGCTGACCAACAAGCATGAACACCTGATCGAGCTGCGCAAGGATGTGGGCATGGTGTTCCAGCATTACAATCTCTTTCCGCACCTGACCGTGGAGGAGAACATCATGTTGTCACCCCGCATCGTGAAGAAGACCGCCACCGAGACTGCCCGCGAGACCGCCATCAAGGTCTTGAAGCAGGTCGGCCTGGACCACAAGCGCGACGCCTATCCCGAGCAGCTTTCGGGTGGTCAGCAGCAGCGCGTGGCGATTGCCCGATCGCTGGCCATGGAGCCGCAGGTGATGCTGTTCGACGAGGTGACCTCGGCGCTGGACCCGGAACTGACGGCCGAAGTGCTGAAGGTGATGGAAGAGCTGGCCCGTGGCGGCATGACCATGCTGCTGGTGACGCACGAGATGGAGTTTGCGCGCCGGGTGGCGGACCTGACGGTCTTCATGCACCAGGGCAAGGTGTGGGAGGCGCGTCCTTCCCAGGAGTTCTTCGCCGATCCGCAGACGCCGGAGGCCAAGCAGTTCATCGGTGCGGGAGCGATCAAGTGAGCCCGGTCCTGGTCGCCGCTTCGGCCTATGGCGCCGACCTGGTGCGACGGGTCGGCCATGCCGATCTGGTGCCGATGGTGGCGGCGGCCGGGGCGGCGGGCCTGGAGATACGACGCGAGCTGTTCGATGGTCCGCAGGATCTGACAGCGCTGCGTGCGCTGCTGGCGCAGCACAAGCTGTTCGCGGTGTATTCGGCGCCGCTGGAGCTGTTCGGCGCCGATGGCCGTTTTGACCACGTACAGATGACCCAGACGATGGCCGAGGCCGAAGAGGTGGGGGCGCGTTTCCTGAAGGTGTCGCTGGGGCATTTCTCGGCGGGCAGCGATCTGCAGTCGCTGTTGCGCTTCCTCTCGCATGCCCCCATCGAAGTCCTGCTGGAAAACGACCAGACCCCGCAAGGTGGCCGGCTGGAGCCTATCGTCAGCTTCCTGGCGCTGTGCACCGGCAATGGCTATGCCTTCGGCATGACCTTCGACATGGGTAACTGGCGCTGGCAGGGTGTCGACCCCGAGACCGCCGCGCGCTCGCTGGCGCCGCACGTGCGTTACGTGCATTGCAAGGGCGTGCAGGAGGATCGCGGCAAGCTCAAGGCGGTGCCGCTGCAGGCGCAGGACAGCCACTGGCAGGCCATGCTGGCGCATTTCCCCACGGGCATCCTGCGAGCCATCGAATTCCCCCTGGTGGGCAGCGATCTGGAAGAGACCACGCGCCGCCATGTCGCCATGCTGGCGGCAGTCTGAGGACAACAACAATGACGATGCAACTGGATGTGGTGACCTGGGGTGAAGCCCTGGCACTGCTGGTGGCCGATGAGGTCGGCCCCTTCGAGGAAGTGGAAAAATACACGCGCCGCCTGGCCGGGGCCGAGACCAATGTAGCCATCGGGCTGGCGCGCCTGGGCCTGAAGGTGGGCTGGGCCAGCCGGGTGGGCAATGATGCCTTCGGGCGCTTCATCCGCCAGCGGGTGGCGCAGGAGGGCGTGGATGTCAGCCGTGTGCTGACCGACAGTGAATTCCGTACCGCCATCCAGTTGAAGGCCAAGGCCGTGGATGGGGCCGATCCGGCCATCGAGTATTACCGCAAGGGCTCGGCGGCCAGTCATCTGTCGCTGGCCGATTTCGATCCCAACTACTTCGGTGCGGCGCGGCATCTGCATGCCACCGGCATTGCACCGGCCCTGTCGGCCACGACCATGGCGTTTGCCCATCATGCGATGGATTTCATGCGCAGCCAGGGCAAGACGATTTCCTTCGACCCCAACCTGCGGCCCATGCTGTGGCCTTCGCAGGAAGTGATGGCCCAGCAGTTGAATGCGCTGGCCTTCAAGGCTGACTGGGTGTTGCCGGGCCTGGCCGAAGGCAGGATTCTGACCGGCCGCAGCGAGGCACGCGATATCGCCGCCTTCTATCTGGAACGCGGCGTGCAGATGGTGGTCATCAAGCTCGGAGCAGAAGGCGCCTACTGGCGCAATGCGCAGGGCGAGGGCAGGGTGGCCGGCGTCGCGGTCAAGGAAGTGGTCGATACCGTGGGCGCCGGTGACGGCTTTGCCGTGGGCGTGATCAGCGGCATGCTGGAAGGCTTGCCGGTGGAGCAGGCAGTGATGCGGGGCAACCGCATCGGTGCCTTCGCCATCCAGGTGGTGGGCGATATGGAAGGCCTGCCGACACGGGCCGAGCTGGAGGCGGCTTCGGCCTAGTTTCTTCCGGCGGGTTTTAATACACAGGGATAACGATGAAGCAGCGTGTAGTGGTCTACAAGAAATTGCCCGAAGCGTTGGCGCAGCGCCTGCAGTCGGAGTTCGACGTGAGCTGGTTCGACCGCGTCACCGAGGCCAATCGTGCCGACTTCATCGCCGCGCTCAAGACCGCGCACGGCATGATCGGGGCCAGCCTGCCGATCACCAATGCCATGCTGGAGGGGGCGCCGGAGTTGAAGATCGCCTCCACCATCTCGGTCGGGGTGGACAATTTCGACCTGGAGTATTTCCGCCAGCGCGGCCTGATGCTGGCGCATACGCCCGGCGTGCTGACCGAGGCGACCGCCGACACCATCTTTGCCCTGATCCTGTCCACCGCCCGCCGGGTGGTGGAGCTGGCCGGGTACGTCAAGGCCGGTCAGTGGAAGGGCAGTATCGGCGAGGCCCAGTTCGGCGTGAACGTGCACGGCAAGACCCTCGGCCTGATCGGCATGGGACGCATCGGCAGCGCGGTGGCGCGCCGGGCGCATCATGGTTTCGGCATGCCCATCCTGTATCACAATACCCGCCCCAATCCCGAGACCGAGCGCGAACTTGATGCACGTTATGTCAGCAAGGAAGAGCTGCTGGCGCAGGCCGACTTCGTCTGCCTGATGCTGCCGTTGACGCCCGCCACCGAGCGCATGATCGGCGCGCGCGAATTCGGGATGATGAAGCGCAGTGCCATCTTCATCAATGCCTCGCGGGGGCGTATCGTCGATGAGGCGGCGCTGATCCGGGCGCTGCAGGACAAGACCATCTACGGCGCCGGCCTGGATGTGTTCGAGGTCGAGCCGCTGCCGGTCGAGTCGCCCCTGCTGACATTGTCGAACGTGGTGGCCTTGCCCCACATCGGTTCGGCCACCCACGAAACCCGCCTGGCCATGGCCGAACTGGCCGTCACCAACCTGATTGCCGGCCTGCGCGGCGAACCGGTTCCCCACCTGGCAGTCTGATCCCCACGGATATTGCCCGCAGGCACAGCCCGGGCGATTCCGCTGCATGAAGTTTTTTTCACTTGCGCAGCATTTCCTCTTCCGTTCACGTGAATCTTTGGTGTATGCTGCGAACATTAAAAAGAACGATCGTGCTAAAAAACGGTAGGCAGTTCGTTTTGCTTTTATAATCCTGCGGAAGTTTACGTTTACGTCAATTCCTTTTTGCAAGGGCCATGCGATGAAAGTATTAGTACCAGTCAAGCGCGTCGTGGATTACAACGTCAAGGTGCGCGTCAAGAGTGACGGCAGCGGCGTCGATATCGCCAACGTCAAGATGTCGATGAACCCGTTTGACGAAATCGCGGTGGAAGAAGCCGTGCGCCTGAAAGAAGGCGGCAAGGTCACCGAGGTGATCGCCGTCTCGGCCGGTGTGACCCAGTGCCAGGAAACCCTGCGCACCGCCATGGCCATTGGCGCCGATCGCGGCATCCTGGCTGAAGTCGGTGCCGATGTGGAACTGCAACCGCTGGCCGTGGCCAAGATCCTCAAGGCGCTGGCCGAGAAGGAACAGCCGCAGCTGATCATCCTGGGCAAGCAGGCCATCGACGATGACTGCAACCAGACCGGCCAGATGCTGGCGGCCCTGCTGGGCTGGCCGCAAGCCACCTTCGCCTCCAAGGTCGTGCTGGAAGACGGCAAGGTCAGCGTGACCCGCGAAGTGGACGGCGGCCTGGAAACCCTGGCCCTGACCCTGCCGGCCATCATCACCACCGACCTGCGCCTGAACGAGCCGCGTTATGTGACGCTGCCCAACATCATGAAGGCCAAGAAGAAGCAGCTGGACACCGTCAAGCCCGAGGAACTGGGCGTGGACGTCACCCCGCGCGTGAAGACGCTCAAGGTCACCGAGCCGGCCAAGCGCAGCGCCGGCGTGAAGGTGCCGGATGTCGCGACCCTGGTCGCCAAACTGAAAAATGAAGCCAAGGTGATCTGATCATGACCGCACTCGTTATTGCTGAACACGACAACGCCAGCCTCAAGGGCAGCACCCTCAACACCATCACCGCCGCCGTGCAGGCCGGTGGTGACGTCCACGTGCTGGTGGCCGGTTCCAATGCCAAGGCCGTGGCCGACGCCGCTGCGCAAGTCGCCGGTGTGGCCAAGGTCCTGTTGGCCGATGGCGCGCAATTCGTCGATGGCCTGGCCGAGAACGTGGCCGAACAGGTCCTGGCCATTGCCAAGGACTACAGCCACATCCTGGCGCCCGCCACCGCCTACGGCAAGAACATCCTGCCACGCGTGGCCGCCCGCCTGGACGTGGGCCAGATTTCCGACATCACCAAGGTGGAGTCTGCCGATACCTTCGAGCGTCCCATCTACGCCGGCAACGCCATCGCGACCGTGCAGTCGATCGACCCGATCAAGGTCATCACCGTGCGTACCACCGGTTTCGATCCGGCTGCACAGGGTGGCTCGGCCGCCGTGGAGAGCATTGCGGCGGTGGCCGATTCGGGCAAGTCCAGCTTCGTCGGCCGTGAAGTCGCCAAGTCGGATCGTCCGGAACTGACGGCCGCCAAGATCATCGTCTCCGGTGGTCGTGGCATGGGCTCGTCGGAAAGCTTCAAGATCCTGGAGCCGCTGGCCGACAAGTTGAACGCCGCCATGGGCGCCTCCCGCGCCGCTGTCGATGCGGGTTACGTGCCCAATGACTGGCAGGTTGGCCAGACCGGCAAGATCGTGGCGCCGCAGCTGTACATCGCCGTCGGTATCTCCGGCGCGATCCAGCATCTGGCCGGGATGAAGGATTCCAAGGTGATCGTCGCCATCAACAAGGACGAGGAAGCGCCGATCTTCTCGGTGGCCGACTACGGCCTGGTGGGTGACCTCTTCGAGGTCGTGCCGGAGCTGGTCAAGCAGCTCGGTTGATCGCCCCGTACCGTAGTTTTCGCCCCGGCTTTCGCCGGGGTGTTTTCATGCAAGCAAGGAATGCCGCCAGAGCGTTCCCTATTGGAGGTTGGAGATGAGTTACACCGCGCCCGTGAAGGATATGTTGTTCGTCATGAACGAACTGGCCGGCCTGGCTGCCGTCAATGCACTGCCTGGCTGCGAAGATGCCACGCCGGAAACGGCCGAGGCCATCCTGGAAGAAAACGCCAGGTTCTGCAGCGAGGTGGTCGCGCCGCTGAATCATTCTGCCGACAAGCAACCCAGCTCCTGGGCCGATGGCAAGGTGACCACCAGCCCCGGCTTCAAGGAAGCCTTCAGGCAGTTCGGCGAGGCCGGCTGGCAAGGTGTGCAGCACCCGGTGGAGTTCGGCGGACAGGGCCTGCCCAAGCTGCTGGCCACGCCCTGTATCGAGATGCTGAACTCGGCCAACCTGTCCTTCGCGCTGTGCCCGCTGTTGACCGACGGCACCATCGAGGCGCTGATGACGGCCGGTACCCAGCAGCAGAAGGAAACCTTCATCGCCAACTTCATCTCCGGCAAGTGGACCGGCACCATGAACCTGACCGAGCCGCAGGCCGGCTCCGACCTGGCGCTGGTGCGTACCCGTGCCGTGCCGGAGGGGGATGGCACCTACAAGCTCTTCGGCACCAAGATCTTCATCACCTACGGTGAGCACGACATGGCCGAGAACATCGTCCATCTGGTGCTGGCCCGTACCCCCAATGCGCCTGAAGGCGTGAAGGGCATTTCGCTGTTCATCGTGCCCAAGTTCCTGGTCAATGCCGATGGTTCGCTGGGTGAGCGCAACGATGTGCATTGCGTGTCCATCGAACACAAGCTGGGCATCAAGGCCAGCCCGACGGCCGTGCTGCAGTTCGGCGACCATGGTGGTGCCATCGGCACGCTGGTGGGCGAAGAGAATCGCGGCCTGGAATACATGTTCATCATGATGAACGCGGCGCGCTTCGCCGTGGGCATCCAGGGCCTGTCGGTGTCGGAGCGCGCCTATCAACAGGCCGTGGCCTACGCCCGCGACCGCGTGCAGTCGCGGGACCTGGCAGGCTCGCCGGGGCCGGTGGCGATCATCCGCCAGCCGGACGTGCGCCGCATGCTCATGTCCATGCGCGCCCAGATCGAGGCGGCGCGTGCGCTGGCCTACGTGGCCGCGGCCACCTCGGATGCGGCGCACTTCAGCGACGACGAGGCCACCCGCAAGGCCAATCAGGCTTTCTATGAATACCTGGTGCCCATCGTCAAGGGCTGGATCACCGAGCTGTCCATCGATGTCACCTCGACCGGCGTGCAGGTGCATGGCGGCATGGGCTTCATCGAAGAGACCGGCGCTGCGCAGTATTATCGCGACGCCCGCATCCTGCCCATCTACGAAGGCACCACGGCCATCCAGGCCAATGACCTGGTCGGCCGCAAGACCACCCGCGATGGTGGCGCAGTGGCCAAGGGCATCCTGGGTCAGGTGCGTCAGACCGTGTCCGAGTTGCAGGGTGATGCGCAATTGCAGCCCATCGCCACGCGCCTGGCCGAGGCCGCTGATGCGCTGGAACAGGTGGTCGATTATGTGGTGGGCAACGTCAAGGGCGACATCAAGGCGGTCTTCGCCGGCAGCGTGCCTTACCTGAAGATGGCCGGCGTGGTGCTGGGCGGCTGGCAGATGGCGCGCGCGGCAGCGGTATCGGCCTCCAGGATCAAGTCCGGCGAGGGTGACAGCAAGTTCTATGAGGCCAAGCTGGCCACGGCGCGTTTCTATGCCGAGCAGATCCTGCCGCAGGCGCTGGCCTATCGTACGGCCATCGTCGAGGGTGGACAGGCGGTGATGGCGCTGGACGAAGACCAGTTCTGACCCGGTCTTGAGCCTGTCAGCCCGGAAGGCCGCTCTGGCGGTTTTCCGGGCTTGTGTCTTTCTGGGGAGTTTGCGTGGGCCTTCAGCCAAAGGCGCCGCCGGTGAAGAGCAGGTCGAAGCTGCGCGCCAGCAGGGCGATCACGCCCATGGCACCGAGGCCGACGGTGAGCACCAGGATCACCGCCAGTATCCAGTGCGACTCCGAGGTCTTGCCACTGCCGGCATTGTGCCGGGCATCCCATTTCTCGTCAGGCGTGAGGCCGATCACCAGCGCTTCCAGGCAGGCGATCAGCGCGGAGAGCACCAAGGGCAGGGCGGTGAACAGTCGGGGAGCTTCCGGTTGCGCCGCCATCAGGGCCAGCGACAGCGGGATGGCCAGGATGTGCAGCCAGCCGAAGCGGTCGCGTCCGCCGTACAGATAGAAACGATGCAGGCCGATGCTGCCGGTCACGGTGGCCAGGAAGGTCGTCAGGGTCTTGTTCTTGTGGCGGGGTGCTGAAGGCATACCGGTTGTCTCTTTGTTCTGGTTGTTGCCGTGGCGCATGAAGCTCCCGGCAATGTTGTTGTCAAGCTGTCGGCGCAGTATAGCCGAGGCGCTGGTGCAGGGGGCTTGCCGGCGGGATAGCCCAGAAGGCCTGTCGTGGCCGATGTGGCCGCTGATCTGATGTCATTTCGCATCAGATTTGCTGCTCTTTGGGGCGTTTTGGGGAGTTTCTGCGTTGGTCAACTGCACAAAAGCGCCAAGCAGCTTGCCCGAGGGTGGGGAAGTCCGTTATAATCTGCGGCTTTTCCGTGTCCGTATTCTTACTGGAACCATTATGGTCGTTATTCGTTTAGCTCGTGGCGGCGCCAAGAAGCGCCCCTTCTACAACATCGTTGCAACCGACTCGCGCAATCGTCGCGATGGCCGTTTCATCGAGCGCATCGGCTTCTACAACCCGGTCGCTTCGGGCAAGGAAGAAGCAGTGCGTATCGCTGCTGACCGCCTGGCTCACTGGCAAGGCGTTGGCGCACAACTGTCGCCGACCGTTGCTCGCCTGGTTGCCCAAGCTGGTACCAAGGCTGCTGCCTGATCAAGTTTTTCCTGTCTGATCCGGCGCTGCGACCTGTCGTGGCGCAAGTGTGAAGAACAGGTCTGGCGTACTCATGACTTATCCAGCCCAGGCGGGTTTCTCCGCACCCGACGATCTCGTGACCGTCGGCCATGTGACAGGAGCCTACGGAATCCAGGGCTGGATTCGCGTGCGTCCGTATTCTGCGGAAGCGGATGCTTTGCTCAATGCCAAGACCTGGTGGCTGGAGAAACCCGGCCAGCCCAAGCAGGACGTCGATGTCATGCAGTCCAAGGGGCATAGCGGCGATATCGTCGCGCGCCTGACCGGGGTAGCCGACCGCAATGCGGCCGAAGCGATGAAGGGAACGGTGGTCTCCATCTCCCGCAAGCACTTCCCGGTGCTGGATGACAATGAATTCTACTGGGTCGACCTGATCGGCTCGGCGGTGGAAAATCTCCAGGGTGAACAGCTGGGCGTAGTGTCCGACATGATGGACAACGGCGCACATCCCATCCTGAAGGTGACGGCTCCGGCGCAGGAAACTGCGGTCGAGCCCGAAGACGCTGTCGAAGCAAAGCCCAGGAAGGGCGCCAGGGAAAAATCCGTGGCTGCGCCTGAGATGCTGATCCCCTTCGTCGACCAGTTCGTCAAGACGGTACTGCCGAAGGACAAGAAGATTGTCGTCGACTGGGGCAAGGACTACTGAATGTTGGAGAACTACTGACCGCTCAGGTCAGTTTTTCTTTTCCGCCCTGGCCGATGTCGAGAGTTACCTGGAAATGGAGGCGTGATGCAGTTTGATGTCGTCACTCTGTTTCCCGAAATGTTCGCCGCGCTGACGCAATCCGGCATTACCCGCCGGGCGCTGGAGCAGAAGCGCTGGGGCTTGTCGCTGTGGAATCCGCGTGAATTCACCACCGACAACCATCGCACCGTGGATGACCGTCCCTATGGGGGTGGTCCCGGCATGGTGATGCTGGCCAAGCCCCTGCAGGCCGCCATCGAGGCTGCCCAGGCACGCCAGCAGACGCTGGGCCTGGACAAGCCACGGGTGATCTACCTGTCGCCGCAAGGCGCGCCGCTGACCCATGAACGGGTGGTGCGGCTGTCGCAGGACAGTGGGGCCGTGCTGCTGTGCGGCCGCTATGAAGCCATCGACCAGCGCCTGCTCGACAAGTGCGTGGACGAGGAAATCAGCATCGGTGATTTCGTGCTTTCCGGCGGCGAACTGCCCGCCATGGCGCTGATGGATGCAGTGATCCGGCTATTGCCGGGTGCGCTCAACGATAGCGCCTCGGCCGTGGAAGACAGCTTCGTCAACGGGCTGCTGGATTCGCCGCATTACACGCGTCCGGAAGTCTATGAAGGTGAGCCGGTGCCGGCCATCCTGTTGGGTGGTCACCATGCCGAAATCCAGAAATGGCGCCGGCAGCGTGCGCTGGAAGCCACCTTGACCAAGCGCCCCGATTTGATCGTCAGGGCCAGGGAACAGGGCCTGTTGAGCAAGACCGATGAAAAGTTTCTGAGCAGCCTGCCACAGCCGTAGTCAGTATCGCCGGCATGCAGGCCGCCAAATCGAAGTCGTACCAGCAGTACCGCAGGTCCAGCGATGGACCCGCACCGTGCAGCGGCCTGGCCGCTGCGTTTGAAACCCCATCCTCTACCGGGCTACACAATCAGCCTTCGGGCAACGGCGCCGGCAAGATGGTTACAGGAGCAAAAAATGGATCTGATCCAGCAACTCGAGCAAGAAGAGATCGCGCGTCTCGCCAAGAACATTCCCGACTTCGCCCCCGGCGACACCGTGATTGTCAGCGTCAACGTGGTTGAAGGCACCCGCAAGCGCGCCCAGGCCTACGAAGGCGTGGTCATCGCCCGCCGCAACCGTGGTCTGAATTCCAACTTCATCGTGCGCAAGATTTCGTCCGGTGAAGGCGTTGAGCGTACCTTCCAGCTGTACTCGCCGCTGATCGCTTCGATCGAAGTCAAGCGTCGTGGCGACGTGCGTCGCGCCAAGCTGTACTACCTGCGCGAACGTTCGGGCAAGTCGGCACGTATCAAGGAAAAGCTGCCCAGCCGCGCTGCAAAGGCTGCTGCTGCCGAGTAATCGGTTGCATGTTGATGCGTCAGAAAAAGGGGTGTCTCGCGACACCCCTTTTTCGTTTCCGTCAGTTGCATTGCATTCTTCGTTGAATTCCGATTAACAGATATCAGATCAAGCGAGCACATCGTGGCCAGTTTCGATCCCGTCAACCTGCCGGTGGATGCCGTCGCCGGCGAAAGCGCCCTGGAAGCGGCGCGCCTGAACGCCGACTGGCTGCGCCAGCGCTTTGCTACCCCTCCGCGCTGGGAACCTGAGCACAGCGGCGACCAGTTGGCACGCATGGCCGAGACCAAGGGCCGCTTCCGACTGGCTTCGGTGTTGATTCCGATCGTTCTGCGGGAAGAGGGGATGACGGTACTCTTCACGCGCCGCACAGCTGACCTGAAGGATCATGCGGGCCAGATCAGCTTTCCCGGCGGTCGTCGCGAAGACTATGACGGCTCGGCCATCGAGACCGCCTTGCGCGAAACCGAGGAAGAAATCGGCCTGGCCCGCCAGTACGTCGAAGTCATCGGCTCCCTGCCGGACTACTTCACCGGCACCGGCTATCGCGTCACCCCCGTGGCCGGCCTGATCCAGCCACCGTTCGAAGCAGTCGGCGACCCGCGTGAAGTGGCGGAGATCTTCGAGGTGCCGCTGGCCTTCCTCATGGATGGCGTGAACCATCAGCGCCGTTCGGTGGAACTGCCCGCGCCCGTCGGGCGCCGCAGCTTCTATACGATGCCCTACGACCGTTATTTCATCTGGGGCGCGACGGCAGGGATGCTGCGCAATCTCTTCCATTTCCTGCGTAGCTGAACTGTCCGTTACCTTTGGTTGTCACTCTGTATCGAATAAGATACGCAAAGTCGTTGTTGATGTTCAAACACGTAAATATTGATGACATTGCGAGCTTGATTCTCGTCAACAAATCAATTGTTTGATTCCCATCTTGCACTGCGCTATCGTACGGGCTACAGAGACACCTAAGGCTGCTTGATGACATTTCTATCCATTCTCTTTGCGCTGTTAATCGAACAACTCAAACCACTGCGTGCGGACAATCCGGTTTATGCATCCATCAAGTCTTTCGCGGCCACGATAGAGGGCTGGTTCAACGCCGGCCACGTTCATCACGGCCGACTGGGCTGGGTGGTGATGGTCGGTGCGCTGACCGTGCCGGTAGCGCTGGTGTACTGGTTGCTGCTGCATGTGAGCCTGGTGGCGGCGTTCGCCTGGAACGTGCTGGTGGTCTACATGACCCTGGGCTTCCGTCATTACAGTCATTACTTCACTTCCATCCAGCTGGCCCTGAACACGGGCGACGAGATGACTGCCCGCACCCTGCTGGCCGAATGGACCAAGCTGGATACCGCCGGCATGGACGTCAGCGAGATTTCGCGTATCGCCTCCGAGCGCGCCCTGATCACCACGCATCGCCATGTGTTTGGCGTGTTCTTCTGGTTCCTGATGCCGGTCGGCCCGGCACTGGCGGTGATGTATCGCATCGCCGAATATCTCTCGCGCGCCTGGAACGAGCCCGATCACATGAAGTTCGAGGCCTTCGGCCGCTTCGCTGCCCAGGCGTTCTACTGGATCGACTGGATTCCGGCACGCCTGACCGCCTCCGCCTTTGCCGTGGTGGGTAACTTCGAGGATGCCATCTACGCCTGGCGCAACTTCGCCAACCGCTGGGAGGACGAGGCCGCCGGCATCATCCTGGCCGCCGGTGGTGGCGCCATGGGCGTGCGCTTCGGCACCGAGAATCAGGCTGCAGCCGGCATCATCCTGCCGGCCGATGCGGCCACGGTCGATTCCATGCCCGAGGAAACCGACGGCCTGCCCGGCGACACACCGTCCCCGCGCACCCTGCAGAGCACCGTGGGCCTGGTCTGGCGTGCCTTGTTGCTGTGGATGTTCCTGTTGCTGCTGCTGTCGGTCGCGGTCTGGATGGGCTAGTTCTTTTGCATGTAGACGAGCGGGCGGTGGCCCGCTTCGTTTTTTGGGGGACGTAATTCCCGCCAACCCGGTATACTTCCGGATTCACATCACCAAGATCGCATCCCGCCCGGCAGCAGCTCAGCCCGGGCCAGGAACGAGCGACGCGCAGGGCCAGGCAAGGCAGAATGGCTGGAGGCGAGGAGACCGGTAGAAGCCAAGTCTTCTATAAGATATAATACTCAACACCGCAGGCACCCCCGCGACAAGTCGCGCAGGCACCGCGGAATCCAGGGCTCGGGTCTCACCAGGACCGGGGCATTCGGTTGCAAGCGCTATAGAAGAACTGCACGTATGGCTGATCCCATCAAACCCGCAAACGCACCGGCCAAAGAATTCATCATCCTGGGCAAGACCTCGGATGGCCGGCAGTTCCGCCCCAGCGACTGGGCGGAGCGCCTGTGCGGCGTGATGTCGTGTTTCCGTCCGGAGGGCAGTGGCGGGCGCAATGCACACCTGAAGTATTCTCCCTACGTCTTGCCGACCCACATCGATGGCGTGCGCTCGGTGGTGGTCAACGAAGCCCTGCGCGAGCTGGAACCGCTGGCGTATCACTTCGTGGTCAACTTCGCCAAGGACAACGACCTGCAGGTGATCGAAGCCTGTGTCCTGCCTGACCCTCCCAAGGAAAACAAGGCGCCCTGAGCCTTGACATCCCCGCTGGGCGGTTTGTATCGCCCGGGCAATACCCCGCCAGCTTCATGCCGCCCCTGCAGGCGGTCCCGCCAGCAGTTACACTAGAACTTACCGTCTTCACTTCCCGCGCTCAGCCGGACACATCAGCCAGCGCCAGCGGGATCACCTGGCCGCACGCGGCCGCCTAATCACGGAGAAGAAGCATCATGAACGACCGCATGGAGCGCGACACCTTTGGCCTGATCGAAGTCCCGGCCGACCGCCTGTGGGGCGCGCAGACCGAACGTTCGCTGCACCACTTCCACATTTCCACCGAGCGCATGCCAGCCGAGCTGATCGTGGCACTGGCTGCCGTCAAGCGCGCCTGTGCCAGCGTCAATCGCGACCTGGGCAAGCTGGACGGCAAGAAGGCCGAGGCCATCATCGCTGCCGCTGATGAAGTGATCGCCGGCAAGCATCCGCTGGAATTCCCGCTGTCGGTCTGGCAGACCGGCTCCGGCACCCAGAGCAACATGAACATGAACGAGGTGCTGGCCAACCGCGCCTCAGAGCTTTTGGGTGGCGTACGTGGCGAAGATCGCCTGATCCACCCCAATGACGACGTCAATCGCGGCCAGTCCTCCAACGACATCTTCCCGACCGCCATGCACGTGGCCGCCTGCATGGCCGTGGCGACCCACCTGATTCCCTCGCTGCACAAGCTGCGCGGTACTTTGGCGGAGAAATCCACCCAGTTCGCCGACATCGTCAAGATCGGCCGCACCCACCTGCAGGACGCCACGCCGCTGACCCTGGGCCAGGAGTTCTCCGGCTACGTGGCCCAGCTGGAACATGCGGAGTCGGCTGTCATCGCCACCCTCAATGCCATCTCCGAACTGGCCGCCGGCGGCACGGCGGTCGGCACGGGCCTGAATGCCCACCCCGAATTCGGCGAGCGCGTAGCAGCCGAGCTGGCCAAGTTCTTCGGTTTCCCCTTCAAGACCGCGCCCAACAAGTTCGCCGCACTGGCCGGCCATGATGCCCTGGTGGCGTCGCATGGCGGCCTGAAGACGCTGGCCGCGGCGATGATGAAGATTGCCAACGACGTGCGCTGGCTGGCATCCGGCCCGCGTTCGGGCCTGGGTGAGATCACCATCCCCGAGAATGAACCGGGTAGTTCCATCATGCCGGGCAAGGTCAATCCGACCCAGTGCGAGGCCATGACCATGCTCTGCGCCCAGGTCTTCGGCAACGATGTTGCCTTGAACATCGGTGGCGCCAGCGGTAACTTCGAGCTCAACGTCTTCAAACCGGTGATCATCCATAACTTCCTGCAGAGCGTGCGCCTGCTGGCCGACGGCATGGCCAGTTTCGAGGAGCACTGCGCCCGCGGCATCGAGGCCAACCGCAGCCGCATCGGCGAACTGATGGAAAAATCGCTCATGCTGGTGACCGCCCTGGCACCGCACATCGGCTACGACAAGGCCGCCAAGATCGCCAAGCAGGCGCATCACGACGGCACGACCCTGAAGCAGGCCGCGCTGGCCCTGGGCTATGTCACTGAAGAGCAGTTCGTGGAGTGGATCAAGCCGGAGCAGATGACGCGGCCGGGTTGAGCCAGGTTCAGTGTTACCGGGGTACCGGCGTTCCTGAGTTGCCCTGGCGTGATACGCATCAACGGCCTTGCAAAAGGCCGTTTTTGCTTTTGTAGACCTTGGAGGCAAGGCCTTGCCCGGCTGAAGTAGCACGCTGCACATTGCTGCGAAGCACGGTGATTTGCAAAGCCTTTTCAACCCCATGTATATCAATATTGATTAGGGTTACGAATTGAAACATCTCAAGATTTAAGACCAGCCCCGGCGTATATTGCTTTCATGCGCCAGATGCGTCTGCAAGCCGCGCCCGACAAGGAGTTTCGGGCGATCGGGGAAAGCGGCGGCGATGTCATCGGCGATAATTCCAGACATTCAGAGACACTCCCAAAGGCAATAACATGAAGAAAATAGCGGCAATCGGCGTCTGCGGCGTGCTGGCGGTGGCCGGCCTGGTGGCTAGCGCGTCGGTGTATGCGCATGGGCGCTTCTATGGCGGCGTGGTGATCGGCGGGCCGATCTGGGTGCCGCCGCCGGTCTACTATCCGCCTCCGGTCTATGTGGAACGGGTGCCGGCACCGGTCTACGTGGAGCCGCCGCGCCAGGATTACTGGT
Organism: Herbaspirillum sp. BH-1; assembly: GCF_002870055.1. Taxonomy (NCBI): domain Bacteria; kingdom Pseudomonadati; phylum Pseudomonadota; class Betaproteobacteria; order Burkholderiales; family Oxalobacteraceae; genus Herbaspirillum; species Herbaspirillum sp. BH-1. The sequence goes on from NZ_PKOI01000001.1 coordinate 476,759, forward strand.
ACTACTGCCAGGAATCCAAGGCGTATTACCCCTATGTCCAGAACTGCCCCAGTCCCTGGATGAAGGTGGTTCCCAATACCCCCGCCGTTCCCGGCGGTCCGCCGCCGCAATAGCCTGGCGATCGGATCGCGCAGGCCGTTCTCAGATGCTCTGCGCTATAGCAATACCTTCACAGATAAAGGAATCAACGTGAAACCCATCTACAAGACCGCCGCTACCGTCACCGCCGTCGGCGCCATGCTGGCGCTCGGTGGTTGCGTCAGCGTGCCGACCGGACCGTCAGTGATGGCGATGCCGGGCAAGGACAAGAGTTACGAGCAATTCCGTGCCGACCAGCAGCAATGCCAGCAATACGCCCAGGACGCCATTGGCGGGCAGGCGGCGCAGACCCAGAACAATGCGGCCAACAGCGCCGCGGTCGGGACCGCCGTGGGTGCGGTGGCCGGCGCACTGATCGGCGCGGCTTCCGGCAATGCCGGTGCCGGGGCGGCCATCGGTGCCGGTGGTGGCCTGCTGGTGGGCAGTGCAGCAGGCAGCAACGCGGCTGCGGGCGGCAATTATTCGATGCAGCAGCGCTATGACATGACCTATACCCAGTGCATGTACAGCAAGGGCAACCAGGTGCAGCAGCCGGTCCAGACCACCACCGTCTATACCTACCACCCGCGCTACTACTACGCTCCGCCGCCGCCTCCGGGCTACTATGGTCCGCCGCCGACGTATTACGGCCCGCCGCCGGGTGCATATTGAGCACGCAGGATGGTGAAGAAATCAAACCGCATCCCCGGATGCGGTTTTTTCTTATGCAACGCAACATGGCTGCCCGCCAGTGCTATACTCGCCGCCATGCTTTTCCGAACCCAACTTGCGAAAACCCAGCATTGGTGGCGCGCCTGATCTTGGCGGCCCGTTTTCACACAGCTTGACCATGTGATGCCGCCGGTTCCGGCGGCATGTTTTTTTCAGCTTCGGACCGGCGGCATTCCAGACAGATTAACGATCAGGAATGACCATGTCTTCGAATGCCACTAGTTCCGCCTCCAGCACGACCTCCGCTTCCACCTTGCCCGTGGTCCTTACCGGCGACCGTCCTACCGGTCCGCTGCATCTGGGTCACTATATCGGCTCGCTCAAGTCGCGCGTGGCGCTGCAGGAGACTTCGCGCCAGTTCCTGCTGCTGGCCGACACGCAGGCCATGACCGACAACGTCGGTCGCCACCAGAAGGTCACCGACAACGTGCTGGAGGTGGCACTGGACTACCTGGCCGTGGGCATCGATCCCGAGAAATCGACCATCTTCATCCAGTCCCAGGTGCGCGAGCTCTACGAACTGTCGATGGTGTTGCTGAACCTGGTGACGGTGTCGCGCCTGGAGCGCAATCCCACCATCAAGGAAGAGATCCGCCTGCGCGGCTTCGAGCGCGATATTCCGGCTGGTTTCCTGACCTATCCGGTCAGCCAGGCGGCGGACATCACCGCCTTCAAGGGGCAACTGGTGCCGGTGGGCAGCGACCAGTTGCCGATGATCGAGCAGACCAACGAACTGGTGCGCAAATTCAACGCCACCGTCGATCGTGAAGTGCTGGTGGAATGCAAGGAAGTGCTCTCCGAAACCGGCCGCCTGCCCGGCATCGACGGCAAGGCCAAAATGAGCAAGTCGCTGGGCAATTCCATCGCCCTGGGGGCGACGCCGGCCGAGATCAAGCAGGCCGTGCACCGCATGTACACCGACCCCAACCACCTGCGCGTGGACGATCCGGGCCAGGTGGAGGGCAATGTGGTCTTCACCTTCCTGGATGCCTTCGACCCCGACCGCGATGCCGTGGCCGAGCTGAAGGCCCACTACACCCGCGGCGGCCTGGGCGACAGCGTGGTCAAGCGTCGGCTGGAAGGCATCCTGCAGGAATTGCTGGAGCCCATCCGCACCCGTCGCGAAGAGTTCGCCAAGGACCGTGGCGAAGTGCTGGCCATCCTCAAGCGCGGTACCGAGCGCGCCAGCGCCGTGGCCGCGCAGACCATGTCGGAAGTCAATGCCGCGCTGGGCCTGAACTATTTCGGCTAAGGCGCGCAGGCGACTGCGGGCAGGAAACGAAACCGCCGCTTCCCGGCCAGGGGAGCGGCGGTTTTTTCATGCCTGCGGAAGAGTTCAGTGTGCCTTGGCCGGTGTCATCTGCGGCAGTTCCAGCAAGACTTCCAGCCCACCTTCAGCCAGATTGCGCAGGCGCAGCTGGCCATGATGGTTCTCGGCGATATTGAGCGCGATGGTCAGGCCCAGCCCGGTGCCACCGGTATCGCGTGAACGCGAGGTTTCCAGCCGATAGAAGGGTTCGAAGACTGCCTCCAGCTCGGCATCGGGGATGCCCGGCCCCTGGTCGCGGATACGGATGGCGATCTTCTGTTGCTCCAGGGCGATGCTGACCCGCGCCTGGCGGCCGTACTTGCAGGCATTGTCGATCAGGTTGGTCAGGCAGCGCCGCAGCGCCCCCGGCTGGGCCATCACGAAGGCGCGGGTGCTGCCTTGCAGGCTCACGTCCTGGCCGGCGTCGGCGGCATCGGCACAGACGCTGTCGAGCAGGGAGTCGATATCCAGGGCCTGCACCTTCTCCGACGAATCCATGCTGCGCGCCAGGTCCAGCCCCTCGCGCACCATGCCGTGCATCACGCCCAGATCGTCGATCAGCTTTTGCTGCAGTTCGGCGTCGGTGACCTTTTCCAGGCGCAGGCGCATGCGCGTCAGCGGCGTCTGCAAATCGTGGGTGATGGCCGCCAGCATGTGGGTGCGATGCTGGATCTGGCGCCGGATGCGGCCCTGCATGGCATTGAAGGCATGTGCCGCCTGCCGGATTTCGGTGGGACCGGTCTCGGCCAGTGGCGCATGGTCGATGTCGCTGCCCAGGCGCGATGCGGCCTGGGCCAGCTGGCGGATCGGGCGGGTCGCCATGCGCGCCACCAGCCAGGCCAGCATTGCGATCAGCGCCAGGAACAGCAGGATGTACTGCAGGCCGAACGGGCCACCCGGTCCGCCGCGGCCGCGCAGGGCAGGGGGCTCGCCCGGCTGGTGCAGGCGCAGGCGCATCAGGGCCTGGTCGTGCAGGCTCACGTAGATCACGCGGCAGGTGTCGCGGCGCGGGGCGTGGGCATCATCGGCCCGCAAGGGCGGGCATTCGCTTTCGCGCTGGACGGCGATCTTGCGATCCTCCCCCAGACGTGACTGCAGCATCTCGATGAGCGGGCTGGTGCTGGCGTTGGGGCCGATGGCGTCATTCATGTCGTCCACCATGCGCGCCTCGAAACCGAAGTTGGTGGCGGCCTGCAGCACGATGGGACGTTGCGGCGGCGGGATGTCGTCCACCGCCTGGACGATCTGTTCCACGCGGTCGGCGAGATGCTGGAAGCGCAGTTCGCGCAAGGTGCTGCGGCGCTCGTTGCCAGACAACCAGGTGGTGGCCATGACCGCCACCACGATGCCCGCCAGCAGCAGGAAGAAGATGCGGTTGCCGATGGAGCCCAGGAAATCCTTCATGCCGGCCGGCCTGCACCTTCCGCGCTGACCGTGGTGGCCAGCACATAACCCTCGTTGCGCACGGTCTTGATGATGGTGGGCGTGCGCGCATCGTCACCCAGCTTCTGGCGCAGGCGGCTGATCTGGATATCCACCGAGCGGTCGAAGGGGTCGGATTCGCGGCCCTGGGTCAGCTCCAGCAGCTGGTCGCGGTTGAGCACCCGGTTGGGATGATCCAGGAACACCTTCAGCAGCCGGAACTCCGCCCCCGACAGGGCCACCACCACGCCATCGCGGTTCACCAGGTGGCGCGCCGTCAGGTCCAGCGTCCAGCCGGCAAAGCGCATGGTGGCCACGTCCGGCTGGGCCATGTTGGGCGGCAGCGCCTGGGTACGGCGCAGCACGCTGCGGATGCGGGCGAACAGCTCGCGGGGCTCGAAGGGCTTGGCCAGGTAGTCGTCGGCGCCCATTTCCAGGCCCAGGATGCGGTCCAGCGGCTCGCCGCGCGCGGTCAGCATGATCACCGGCACCGATGAGGTGGCGCGCAGGTTGCGACAGAGCGTCAGGCCATCTTCCCCGGGCAGGGTCAGGTCCAGCACGATCAGGTCCACCCGCGACTCTTCCAGCACCCGTCGCATCTCGCTGCCATTGGTGGCGGTCAGGGTGCGCAGGCCGTTGCTGTCCAGGTATTCGGCCAGCAGTGTGCGGATGTCGCGGTCGTCATCGACGACGAGGATGTGAGTATTTGTATCCATGGGACGCATTATGCCGAACTTGTCCGTACGTGCAGGATGGATTTGTATCGGGTCTTTACAAGGAGGGGGGTGGAAATAAAACGATACCTGGGAGGCCTGCGGATATACAAAACGATACAAATGACGGCACAGCGGAAAAATCGCCGATACACGCCACCGGTTTAATGGGAACCGTGCCAAGACAGCACTTCGCTGTATGACAGTACAAGCGCAGTACAAGCACAGTACCAAGCGCAAGACCCACTGAAAGGAGCAACACATGTTGACATTCAAGAACCGTATCCTGGCCGGCATCGCCGCCGTAAGCATCAGCGCCGTGACCCTGTCGGCCTTCGCCCAGATGCCCCCGGGCGGCCCGCAAGGCCACGCCCCGAGCCCGGAACAGATCGCCAAGTTCGAGCAGATGCGCGCCAAGCACCAGGCCCAGCTGCACGACAAGCTCAAGATCACCGCCGCCCAGGAAGCCGGCTGGAAGCTGTTCCTGGACAAGACCAAGCCGGCCCCGTTTGACCGTGCCGCCCGTCCCAACAAGGAAGAATGGGCCAAGCTGTCCACCCCGGAACGTCTGGACAAGCAGCTGGACATGATGCGCAAGCGCGAATCCTTCGCCGAACAGCGCATCGCCGCCACCAAGGAGTTCTACGCCACCCTGTCGCCGGAGCAGCAGAAGACCTTCGACGCCGAGTTCGCCAAGATGCAGCACCATCGCTGGGAACAGATGCATCACGGCCAGCGTGGCGAGCACAAGGGCCCGCCGCGTGACGGCAAGCCCGCTCCCGACGCTCCGGCCAAGTAAGGCACACGGCAGCATTCGCCCGTGCGTTGCAAGTGCGGGCGTTTTCCACCCCGACAGCCTTGCGCTTGACCCGCAAGGCTGTTCTCATTGGCGCGGCCGGCAATAGCTGGGTACACTGCGTGCCAGCCGATGCAGGTGGCATGCGTGGTTGCAGAGTTGCAAGCCGCGCTGGAGAGAATAGCGGAAGGCGGCCGGAGACGGCCGGATGCGGCAGGATGGGCCGCCTTCCCTTATGCTCTTGCCTTTGCGTGACCGGATAACGGCACGCTGACGCGATGGCAGAGCGCTGCATCGACTTCCCATGAGACAAGGCCGCCTTGGTGGCGGCCTGCATACGTGATCGGTTTACTGGTTTCCCTGACATGACAAATACTCCCAATCCCGGCCAGCCATCTCCTTCCCCATCTCCTTCTCCCTCGCGTTCCCGTGGCAGTATCCTGCGACGCTGGTGGTTCTGGGTCCTGGTGGCCGCGCTGGCCGCCGGTGGCGGCTACAAATACTGGTCCAAGAAGAAGGCCGAGCAGGAGCAGATGAGTGCCATGGGTGGTCCCGGTGGCCCCGGGGGCCGTCCAGGTGCTGGCGGTCCGGGGGCCCGCCGCCCGGGTGCCGGCGCCTTCGCTGGCCAGACCATGCCGGTCGGGGTGGCCAAGGCCCGGGTGCAGGATGTGGATGTCTTCCTCAACGGACTAGGGGCAGTCACCCCCACGGCCACCGCCACCGTGCGCGCCCGGGTCGATGGCCAGTTGATGAAGCTGCATTACAAGGAAGGCCAGGTGGTCAAGGCCGGTGAGCTGCTGGCCGAGATCGACCCGCGCTCGCTGCAGGCCGCGCTGACCCAGGCCGAAGGCCAGCTGGCGCGCGACCGTGCACTGCTGAGCTCGGCCCGGCTTGACCTCAAGCGCTACCAGACCCTGCTGTCGCAGGACTCCATCGCCAGCCAGCAGGTCGACACCCAGGCCGCGCTGGTCAAGCAATATGAGGGAACGGTCAAGGCCGATGAGGGCAGCGTCGCCAGCGCCCGCCTGCAGTTGTCGTTCACCCGCGTGATCGCCCCCATCAGTGGCCGCCTGGGCCTGCGCCAGGCCGACGTCGGCAACAACGTCACCACCAGCGACACCAACGGCCTGGTCATCATCACCCAGCTGCAGCCGATCACCGCCATCTTCAGCATTCCCGAAGACAATATCCCCAAGGTCTTGCAGCAGCTGCAGAGCGGTCGCAAGCTGCCGGCCCAGGCCTGGGACCGTGAGCAGAAGAAGAAACTGGCCGACGGCGTGCTGCTGACCATCGACAACGTGGTCGATTCCACCACCGGCACGGTCAAGCTCAAGGCCCAGTTCCCCAATACCGACTACGCGCTGTTCCCCAGCCAGTTCGTCAATATCCGCCTGCAGCTCAATACCGAACAAGGTGCCACCGTCATCCCGACGGCCGCCATCCAGCGCGGGGCCAAGGGTTTGTTCGTCTATGTGGTCAAGGAAGACAACACCGTCACCGTGCGCCCGGTCAAGACCGGCCCGGTGCAGGATGACCTGACCGTCATCACCGACGGCGTGGCCGCTGGCGAGACCGTGGTCATCGACGGCATCGACCGCCTGCGCGAAGGCGCCAAGGTCGAGGCCGTGGCACGCGGTGGCGCCGACGACCCGGCCAACAAGCTCACCACCGAGAACCCCGACGCACGCCGCCATGGCAAGCGTGGTCAGGGTCAAGGACAAGGGCCGGGGCAGGGCGCAGAAGGCGGCCAGGGCGGCATGAGCCCGGAAGAACGCCAGAAGCGCTGGGCCGAGCTCAACAAACGTATCGATGCCGGCGAATTCGGCGAAGAGATCAAGAAACTGCCTGAGGACCAGCGTCGCCAGAAGATGATGGAACTGCGGCGCCAGCGCGAGGCAGGCAATGCCAATGGCGGCACCGGTGGTGCCAGCAACGCAGGCAACGCCAACGGCGCCAAGTAAGCACAAGGCTCACGCATGAATCCCTCGCGCCAGTTCATTCTGCGGCCGGTCGCCACATCCTTGCTGATGCTGGCGATCCTGCTGGTGGGCATCGTCGCCTACCGGCTCCTGCCGCTGTCGGCCCTGCCTGAAGTCGATTACCCGACCATCCAGGTGGTCACCCTCTATCCCGGGGCCAGCCCGGATGTGATGACTTCCTCGGTCACCGCGCCGCTGGAGCGCCAGTTCGGCCAGATGCCGGGCCTGAAACAGATGTCTTCCACCAGTTCCGGCGGAGCCTCGGTGATCACGCTGCAGTTCAACCTCGACCTGAGCCTGGACGTGGCCGAGCAGGAGGTGCAGGCCGCCATCAACGCCGGCAGCAACCTGCTGCCCTCGGACCTGCCGATGCCGCCGGTCTACAGCAAGGTCAACCCGGCCGATACCCCCATCATCACGCTGGCGGTCACCTCCAGGACCATGCCCCTGCCCAAGGTCCAGGACCTGATCGACACCCGCCTGGCGCAGAAGATTTCGCAATTGTCGGGCGTGGGTCTGGTGAGCCTGTCGGGCGGTCAGCGCCCGGCCGTGCGCATGCAGTTGAATCCGCGTGCCGTGGCCGCGTTGGGCCTGAACCTGGATGACGTGCGTACCGCCATCGGCAATGCCAACGTCAATCAGGCCAAGGGCAGCTTCGACGGCCCCACCCGCGCTTCCACCATCGATGCCAACGACCAGCTACGCACCGCCGACGAATATCGCAACCTGATCATCGCCTACAAGAACGGCGCGCCGATCCGGGTCTCCGACGTGGCCGACGTGGTCGACGGCGCCGAGAACGTGCGCCTGGGCGCCTGGGCCAACCAGCAGCCTGCGGTGATTGTGAACATCCAGCGGCAGCCGGGTGCCAACGTGATCGCCGTGGTCGACAGCATCAAGAAGATCCTGCCGCAGCTGCAGGCCAGCCTGCCGGGCTCTATCGACGTCCACATCCTGACCGACCGCACCACCACCATCCGCGCCTCGGTGGCCGATGTGAAGTTCGAGCTGCTGTTGTCGGTGGCGCTGGTGGTGATGGTGATCTTCGTCTTCCTGCGCAACGTGCCGGCCACCATCATCCCCAGCGTAGCGGTACCGCTGTCGCTGGTGGGGACCTTCGCCATCATGTATCTGGCCGGTTTCTCGATCAACAACCTGACCCTGATGGCCCTGACGATTGCCACCGGTTTCGTGGTCGACGACGCCATCGTCATGATCGAGAACATCTCGCGCTACATCGAAGAAGGCATGAAGCCCATGCAGGCGGCCCTGAAAGGTGCCGAGCAGATCGGCTTTACCATCATCTCGCTGACCTTCTCGCTGATTGCAGTGCTGATCCCGCTGCTGTTCATGGGTGACGTGGTGGGGCGCCTGTTCCACGAATTCGCGGTGACCCTGGCGGTCTCCATCCTGATCTCGGCCGTGGTCTCGCTCACGCTGACCCCGATGATGTGCGCGCGCCTGCTGCGCCATCAGCCGGAAGAACAGCAGGGCTGGTTCTACCACAAGAGCCAGGTCTTCTTCGATCGCATCATTGCCCGCTACGGCGTCATGCTGGAATGGGTGCTGGAGCGCCAGAAGCTGACCCTGCTGGTGGCCGTGGCCACGCTGGGCCTGACCGTGCTGCTGTACGTGTTCGTGCCCAAGGGCTTCTTCCCGCTGCAGGACACCGGGGTTATCCAGGGTATCTCGGAAGCCACGCAGTCCATTTCCTTCAGTGCCATGGGAGAAAAACAGCAGCAACTGGCCAAGGTTGTGCTGCAGGACCCGGCCGTGGAGAGCCTGTCCTCCTTCATCGGCGTGGATGGCACCAACGCCACCCTGAACAGCGGGCGCATGCTGATCAACCTGAAGCCGCACGAAGAACGCGACGTTTCCGCCGCCGACGTGATCCGTCGCCTGCAACCCACGCTGGCGCGGGAAGTGCCGGGCGTCACCCTCTACATGCAGCCGGTGCAGGACCTGACCATCGAGGATAGCGTCTCCCGTACGCAATACCAGTTCACCCTGGAAGACGCCGATCCGGCCCTGCTCAGTACCTGGGTGCCGAAGCTGATCGCGCGCCTGCAACAGGTGCCGGAACTGGCTGACGTGGCTACCAACCTGCAGGACCAGGGCTTGCAGGCCTATATCCTGATCGACCGCAACGCCGCTTCGCGCCTGGGTATCACTACCGCCGCCATCGACAACGCGCTCTACAACGCCTTCGGCCAGCGCCTCATTTCCACCATCTATACGCAATCGAACCTGTATCGCGTGGTGATGGAGGTCAAGCCGGAATTCCAGCGCGGCCCCGAAGCGCTGGACAGTATCTACCTGGTCACCTCGGGCGGCGGCAAGGTACCGCTGTCGTCGATCGCCACCGTCACCGAACGCACCGCGCCGCTGGTGGTGAACCACATCGGCCAGTTCCCGGCGGCCACCGTGTCCTTCAACCTGGCCAAGGGCGCCTCGCTGGGCAAGGCGGTCGAGGCCATCAAGGCCGCCGGGGCCGAGATCGGCGTGCCGGCCTCCACCGTGACCAACTTCCAGGGCGCCGCGCTGGCCTTCCAGGCCTCGCTGTCCAACACGCTGTGGCTGATCCTGGCGGCCATCATCACCATGTACATCGTGCTGGGCGTGCTCTACGAGAGCTATATCCATCCCATCACCATCCTCTCCACGCTGCCCTCGGCCGGCGTGGGTGCGCTGCTGTCGCTGATGATCTCCGGTACTGACCTGGGCATCATCGGCATCATCGGCATCATCCTGCTGATCGGCATCGTCAAGAAGAACGCCATCATGATGATCGACTTCGCCCTGGAGGCCGAACGGCACGAGGGCAAGAGCCCGCGCGAGGCGATCTATCAGGCTTGCCTGTTGCGTTTCCGGCCGATCCTGATGACCACCATGGCAGCGCTGCTGGGCGCCTTGCCGCTGATGCTGGGCACCGGCGTGGGCTCCGAACTGCGCCAGCCGCTGGGCATCACCATGGTGGGCGGCCTGCTGGTGTCGCAGGTGCTCACGCTCTTTACCACGCCGGTGATCTATCTCGGCTTCGACAGCCTGGGCCGTCGGCTGCGCGCACGCTTCGGGCAGCGCGCGCCTGGGCATGGCGGCGAGGACGATGATGGTGAAGACGGCAAGCCGGCCACGCTGCCGCCGGCGGTGTAGGCGGATGCGCGCATGAATATCTCGCTTCCCTTCATCAAGCGGCCCATCGCCACCACGCTCTTGACCATCGGCATCGCGCTGGCGGGCATGGTGGCCTTCCGCCTGCTGCCGGTCTCGCCGTTGCCGCAGGTGGATTACCCGACCATCTCGATCTCTGCCTCGCTGCCCGGCGCCAGCCCCGAGACCATGGCCGCGACCGTGGCCACGCCGCTGGAACGCGCCATGGGCGCCATCGCCGGGGTCACCGAGATGACCTCCACCAGCTCCCAGAACTCCACCCGCATCACCCTGCAGTTCGACCTGAGCCGCGACATCGATGGCGCCGCCCGCGACGTGCAGGCCGCGCTCAATGCCGCGCGCAGCCTGCTGCCCACCGGCATGCCGAGCAACCCGACCTATCGCAAGGTCAACCCGGCCGACGCCCCCATCCTGATCCTGGCCATGACCTCCGACACCATGACCCAGGGGCAGATGTACGACGCCGCCGACAGCATCGTGGCGCAGAAGCTGTCGCAGGTGCGCGGGGTAGGGCAGGTCAGTGTGGGCGGCAGTTCGCAGCCGGCAGTGCGCATCGAACTGAACCCGACCGCCCTCAACAAGTACGGCATCGGCAGCGCCGACGTGCGCACCGCAGTGGCTGCCACCAATGCCAATCGCCCCAAGGGTTTGCTGGAAGACGACGGCCGCAACTGGCAGATCTACGCCAACGACCAGGCCAAGACCGCCGCCGAATACGCGCCACTGATCGTGTCCTACCGCAACGGCACGCCGGTGCGGGTGCAGGACGTGGCCGAGGTGCGCGACTCGGTGGCCGATGTGCGCAACGCCGGCTCCTCCAACGGCAAGCCCTCGGTGCTGATCATCATCAACCGCCAGCCCGGCGCCAACATCATCGACACCGTCGACAACGTGCGCGAGCTCTTGCCGCAGCTGCAGGCCTCGATCCCGTCCGCCATCGACATGAAGGTCGTGCTGGACCGCACCCCCACCATCCGCGCCTCGTTGAAGGAAACCGAATTCACCCTGATCCTCTCGGTGGCGCTGGTCATCATGGTGGTATTTCTGTTCCTGCGTAACGCCCGTGCCACGCTGATCCCCGCAGTGGCCGTGCCGGTGTCCCTGATCGGCACTTTCGGCGTGATGTACCTGGCCGGCTTCAGCCTGGACAACCTGTCGCTGATGGCGCTGACCATTGCCACCGGCTTCGTGGTGGACGATGCCATCGTGGTGCTGGAGAACATCTCGCGCCATATCGAGTCCGGCATGAAGCCCTACAAGGCGGCCCTGCTCGGTGCGCGCGAGGTCGGCTTCACCGTGCTGTCGATGAGCATTTCGCTCATCGCCGTGTTCATCCCCATCCTGCTGATGGAAGGCATCGTCGGCCGCCTGTTCCGCGAATTCGCCATCACCCTGTCGGTGGCCATCCTGGTCTCGCTGGTGGTGTCCCTGACCACCACGCCGATGATGTGCGCGCAGTTGCTGCGCCATGACCCGGAGGCCGACGCAGCGCGTCGCCAGCGGCGCCATCCCTGGCTGCAGAAGATTTCCGACCAGACCGCCGCCATCTTCGAGGACATGCTGCTGGCCTACGAACGCACCCTGGCCTGGGCCTTGCGGGCGGCCCCTCTGATGATGCTGATCCTGCTGGCCACGATTGCCCTGAACGTGTATCTTTACAAGGCCATCCCCAAGGGCTTCTTCCCGCAGCAGGATACGGGGCGCCTGATCGGCGGCATCCGCGGCGACCAGGCCATTTCCTTCCAGGCCATGCGCACCAAGCTCAACGACTTCATCGACATCGTCAAGGCCGACCCAGCCGTGTCGGATGTGGTGGCCTTTACCGGTGGGCAGCGGCGCAATGGCGGCTTCATGTACGTGACCCTGAAGCCCCTCACCGAACGCAAGGACAGCGCCGACAAGGTGGTAGCGCGGCTGCGCATGAAGACGGCCAAGGTGGCCGGTGCCCGGGTGTTCCTGGTACCGGTGCAGGACATCCGCATCGGTGCCCGCCAGAGCGACTCGCAGTATGAATACTCGCTCAAGTCCGACGATGTCGGCCTGCTGCGCATCTGGGAACCCAAGATCCGCCTGGCCCTGTCCAACCTCAAGGAACTGGAAGACATCAGCACCGACCAGCAGGACAACGGCCTGCAGACCACCCTGACCATCGACCGCGAGACTGCCATGCGGGCCGGCGTGACGCCGCAGCTGATCGATTCCACGCTGTCCGACCTGTTCGGCCAGCGCCAGATCTCGACCATCTACAGCGGCATGAACCAGTACCACGTAGTGATGGAAGCCGCTCCGCAATACTGGCAGAGCCCGGAAACCCTGCGCGATACCTATGTCAGCCTGGCCGGCTCGTCCAACCTGTCGCCGACCACCTCCAGCCTGTCCACGCCACCGGCCCTGTCGGCGGCCGGCAAGCTCAATGCCAACACCGGCCTGGCGCAGACGATTTCCACCGCGCCGTCGCGCCAGATTCCATTGGCCGCGTTCTCGCGCTTCGAGCCGACCACCACTGCGCTATCGGTCAGCCACGAGGGCCAGTTCGTGGCCTCCACGCTGTCCTTCAACCTGGCCGAGGGCGTGTCGCTGTCGCAGGCCACCGAAGCCATCGACCGCGCCATGGCGCAACTGGGCGTACCCACCAATGTGCTGGGCACCTTTGCCGGTACCGCCAATGCCTTCCAGTCCTCCACCTCCAGCCAGCCCATCCTGATCCTGACGGCATTGCTGGCGGTGTACATCGTGCTGGGCATACTCTACGAGAGCCTGATCCATCCCATCACCATCATCTCCACCTTGCCCTCGGCCGGTGTGGGCGCCTTGCTGGCACTGATGGTGACCGGTACCGACTTCAGCCTGATCGCGCTGATCGGCGTGATCCTGCTGATCGGCATCGTCAAGAAGAACGCCATCATGATGGTGGACTTCGCCATCGATGCCGAACGCAATCGTGGCCTGTCCCCGCGTGACGCCATCTTCGAAGCCTGCCGGCTGCGCTTCCGCCCGATCATGATGACCACCATGGCCGCCTTGCTGGGCGCGATCCCGCTGGCCATGGGCCACGGCGACGGCGCCGAGCTGCGCCAGCCGCTGGGTATTTCCATCGTCGGCGGACTGGTCGTGAGCCAGCTGCTCACCCTCTATACGACCCCGGTGGTGTACCTGTACATGGAACGCCTGCGCGCCTGGGGCCAGCGCCGCTTCGGCCGCAAGAACCAGACAGAAACCTCGGCGGCCTGAGGCTGCCGCCATGGAGAAACGCATGACGCAACAAGACCTGTTCAAACTCAAGCCCGTGCTGATGGCGCTGGCGGTCAGCCTGGCGGTGACGGCCTGCGCGGTCGGCCCCGATTACGTCCGACCGCAGATGGACGAGGCCACCATGGCCCCGGCCGTCTTCAAGGAGGGCCAGAACTGGAAGCCCGCCCAGCCGCGCGACCTGATGGCCGACGGCAAGTGGTGGGAGATGTTCAACGATGCCCAATTGAATGCGCTGGTGGCGCAGGTGGACGTCTCCAACCAGAACCTGGCGCTGGCCGAAGCCAACTTCCGCAGCGCCGTGGCGCTGGTGCAGAGCTCGCGCTCGGCCTATTCGCCCACCTTGTCGGCTTCGGCCGGCGCTTCGCGGGGCCGCTCCGGTTCGGCCGGTTCATCGACCTCGTCCGGTACCTCGTCGTCGTCGTCCGGATCGTCCGGCGGCGTGCGCAATTCCTATACCTTCTCGCTCACCGCCGCCTGGGAGGCCGACATCTGGGGCAAGGTCCGGCGCGACGTCGAATCCAGCCAGGCCAGCGCCCAGGCCAGCGCAGCGGACCTGGCCGGCGCCCGCTTGTCGGCGCAGGCGCAAGTGGCGCAGAACTACCTGCAGCTACGCGTGCTGGACGCCCAGCAGCGGTTGCTGGATGACACCGTGCAGGCCTACCAGCGCTCGCTGGAGGTAGCGCAGAACCAGTACAACGCCGGCATGGTCGCCAAGTCCGACGTGATCCAGGCACAGGCCCAGCTGAAATCGGCGCAGGCCTCGGCCCTGGACAACGGCGTCACCCGCGCCCAGATCGAACATGCCATCGCCCTGCTGGTGGGCAAGACACCTGCCAGCTTCTCCCTGCCCAGGTCGCCGCTGACCGCCGTGGCGCCGCCGGTCCCGCAGGGCGTGCCGTCGATGCTGCTGGAGCGCCGTCCCGACGTGGCCGCCGCCGAGCGCCGCGTGGCCTCCGCCAATGCCAAGATCGGCGTAGCCAAGGCCGCCTATTTCCCCAGCCTGACGCTGTCCGCCTCGGGCGGTTACCAGAGTTCCACCTTTGCCGACTGGTTCACACTGCCGGGTCGGGTGTGGTCGCTGGGACCACAGCTGGCACAGACCATCTTCGACGGCGGCGCCCGCCAGGCCGCCACCGATCAGGCCATCGCCAGCTACGACGGCACGGTGGCCACCTACAAGCAGACGGTGCTGACCGCCTTCCAGGAGGTCGAAGACAACCTGGCCGCATTACGCATCCTGGAGCAGGAAGCCGCCGTGCAGGGCGAAGCGCTGCAAGCGGCGCGCCAGGCCGTCACGCTGGTGACCAACCAGTACAAGGCTGGCACGGTCAGCTACGTCAACGTCATCACCGCCCAGGCCACGGCCCTGTCGGCCGAACTGAATTCATTGAACATCCTCAACCGCCGCATGGCCGCCAGCGTGTTGCTGGCCAAGGCACTGGGCGGTGGCTGGGACGGACATAGCCTGGATGACCTGGGGCCGCTGGAGCAGCAGAGTGCAGAGCAGGCCAGGGGCTTGAAGGAGAATGCGGGATTGAGGTAGAGGAGGCATTAATCCTCAGGAATCAGCGCCCCGGTCTGAACAGAGAAATTTCGTTTGACCTTCTTGAATGAATGACGACCCGAGCATGCGCTCGTGGCGTCGAAGACGATCGTCAAGGTGTCACCCGACTCAGTGGCTTCTAGAAGCTCGAACTCGTAGCCCCACGGAATGTTCTTCGGGGGCGTATTGCATTGCCGCGACTTGGCATAGAAGCTTGCAGAGAGTTGTTTAAGTTGCGCGTTGATCTTGTTGGCCGACCTGGTGTTCAGATATCTGGAGGGTTTTACGGTCACCTTCTCGATATAGATCCGGTTCATTGCATCTCTTGCCCCTGTTTGTTTATAAACGGAAGTCTCCAGCTTGATATCGCCGAGATCCAGTTCTTCCCCGAAGCTGGGTTGAAAAATCGACGGTATTAATACGGTGATTGCCAAGGCTAGGTTTTTTTTCAGCATTCTGTGATCTCGAAAGTTTGGGTTGAATGGGTTAAGGCTGAGACCCGAATCCAGGCCGAACTGGACGCGTCGTTCTGGCCGACCCGGTCCCAGTGGAATTGCACCCGGACCCGGCCGTACGGATCGGTATGGATGCGGTCGCGCCCGGCGATGCCGACTACGGTCGCGGTCTGGGGGGCCAGGATGCGCGTGTCCGTGCTGTTGAAACCTCTTCCCGGTCGCCATTGCACGCTCCTGCGGGAGCAGGTGAACCAGTTGCGGTACGTCGGTCCGGCCAGGCCATCGCGGGCAAGATAGTTATTGCAGACCCGGTGTCTGATCGACAGCACCAGAAAATCATTACGGCCGTCTAGTGCGTCCCTGCCATAACGCTCGTGGTTGAAATGGTCCACCAGACGGAAATAGCGTCCTGCTTCCAGCGTGCGGCAATTTCCCTCCGCTTCGAAATACTTGCCGACGGCTTCGATCTCTTCCATGCGCAGCTTGGCTTGTCCATAGGCATCGTCGAAATTCTTGCAGCCATAGGAGCCCGCATATTCATACTGTTCCATGCGCGGGGCGCTGCCTTGCTGATTCAGCGTCGGCGCGGTGCGCAAGACCTGCCGGGGCTCGCAGAAATTGTATGAGCTCACGCTGAAGCTGGACGGTACGAGCTCGCGCACGGCCACCCAGCGATCGACGGCGTCTTCCTCGACGCTGCCACCTTGTGCGTGGAAGCGCACTTCCAGATCGCCGTCGATCGGAGCGGACCGATAGGGGTCATCGGCGATGACCAGGGTATGGCCTTGCTCGTCGTGCCGGAAAGAGTAAATCCAGCCCGCCGCTTCCCAGCGCCGGCTGAGGTAATTGAAGTCGGTTTCGTCAAACTGGCAGGCGTAGGTCATGGCGGCACTGCCGCCGTATATCTGCCACTCCCAGTTGGGATAGGCCGAATAGTCCCTGAAGATGCTGCTGGTCTGATCCTTCAAGGACTTGTAGTGGAAGACGTAGTTGTCCTTGCGCAGGTTGAGGAAACGCAGCCAGGGGCCGAGTGTGGCCTCGTAGAGCGCGATGCCACCGTCCGCATGGCATCTGCGGAAGCTGAATACGTAGCCTGAGAAGTAGCGCAAGCTGCCATCTGCGCGCACCAGCTCGATGTTGAGCAGCTTGCCCTGCATGTCCTTGAGTGCAATGCTGGGGTCGTCGGAGAGCAGCTTGACCTTGTATTCGAAGTCGCGGGAGATACTTTCCACGGCGTCGATGCTGTCGACGACCATCTGCGCATCGGGTGCATCACGGTGGGGGAATGACAGGCGCAGCATGCGGTTGTGCTGCCGTCCTTTGATCAGTTCCTGAAATCTGGGAATGGTCTTGGTCATGCGGGCTCCGGGTAGATTCCGGGTGCGCATCAAGCGGCGTCAATGGCCAGGGCCATTCATGAAGTCAGCGCAGACGGAGGATGGGGACAACGAGAAAGGGGAGATGGTAGCCAACGCAGAACACTCGCCATAGCGATGGAATTCTAGAAACGCGGACAGAATGCGAAGGAGGGGCAGGGGAGAAAAAGCAAACCGCAAAGAGACCATGCTGGCGGCCCGGGATGGATGTCGAATCCCTTCAGAGCGCCAGTCCACGGCGTGGATGCGACAGTGGTCGCGTGACTATGCGGAGCTACGCGTCGCCGGGCGTGACCAGGCGTGAACAGGCGTGATTATTTATGAGGAAACCTGGGCCTGCAGCACGCCCCGCAACGCATTGCACACCACCACCTCCTGCGCACGCATCAGGTCGGCGCGGGTGATCACGGCTTCGCTGGCCTGCCAGTGTGGGTCGGCCAGCAGGACGCGGCGCATCACGCCCGGCAGCACACCGGCGGACAGGGGCGGGGTACGCCACTGCCCGTCAAGTCTGACGAAGACATTGCTGCGTCCCCCCTCGGTCAATTCATCGCGCTCATTGAAGAACAGCATGTCGAAGCCGCCACGCCGTTCGGCTTCTTTCCAGGCGGCGTCGTAATGTGCGCGCCGCGTGCTCTTGTGGCGCAGGAAAAGGTCGTCGCTGGCGCAACGATGCTCGGCCAGGAAGACCGTCACCGGTCCCGTCAGCGGTAGCAACGGTGCATGCTGCAGGCTGATGTTGCCGCCTGCATCCAGTGCCAGTCGCAGGCGCAGGACTACGTCCTTGGGCAGGCCGGCGCAGAGCGCATCGATCTGCTGACGCATCGCCTTCTCGTCGCAGGGAAAGCCGAACACCGCCGCGGAGGCCTGCAGGCGCTGCAGGTGCAAGTCCAGATGGCGGCAGCCGGCGTGGTTGGCGTGCATGGTTTCGAAGAGGCTGAATTCCTGTTCCAGCCCGGTGAGGAAGGCCGATTTCAGGCGGCATTCGGCAAATTCGGAGGCGGCGTCACTGTCGTAGACGATGCCGGCGCCCACGCCCATCACGCCCTGTCGCAGGCCATGCTCAGGCGCTTGCAGCTCCAGTGTGCGGATCGGTACCGACAGGCAGAAGTCGCCGATGGTGCCGCCGCCTTCGCGTGGCGCGTCGAACCAGCCGATGGCGCCGGTGTACAGGCCGCGGGTCTCGGTTTCCAGTTCGTTGATGATTTCCATGGTGCGCCGCTTGGGTGCGCCGGTGATGGAGCCGCAGGGATAGAGGGCGGCGATGACGGTGGTCAGCGTGGCGTCCTCGCGCAGGCGGGCGCGGATGGTGGAGGTCATCTGCAGCACCTGCCCATAGCGGCGCACGTCGAACAGGTGCGGCACCTGGACTGAACCGGAGCGGGCCACGCGGCCCAGGTCGTTGCGCAGCAGGTCCACGATCATCAGGTTCTCGGCGCGGTTCTTTTCGTCGTTGGCCAGGGCCAGGGCGCGTTGGGCATTGATCGTGTCGGCAGCGTCAGCCTGGGGATCCATGGCACGAGCGGTGCCTTTCATCGGCTTGGCCTTCAACATGCCATCCTGGTGCGAGACGAACAGTTCCGGCGAGCAGGACAACACCATGCCACCCTGCGCATCGCGCACCAGCGCACCGTAGGGCACCGGCTGGCGTGCCCGCAGGCGGCGGTAGAGGGTGATGGCGTCACCATGGACCTGGAAGTGCAGGCGATAGGTGTAATTGACCTGGTAGGTGTCGCCGGCGGCGATGTAGTCGCGGATGCGTCCGATGGCGGCGCTGAAAGCGGCCTCATCGACGCTGCTGCGCAGGTTGACGATGCCGGCCGTTTCAGTGGCGCACTGGCCGGCCAGCCAGGCATCGACCTCGGTCGCACTCAGGCGCTGGCAGTGCTGGAACAGCAGGACGCGCGCCAGCGGGGCCGTCAGCGGCCGATGCGGCAAGCCCTGCAGTGCCGCGCCCAGTTCATAGCTCCACAAGGCGACCGCATGCTGGCCAGCGGCCAGCGCTGCCTGCATCTGCGCCAGCAGGGCCCCAAAGCTGGCGGCGTCGGTGCAGGCCAGCGTGCGCAGGTGGCCGGTGTAGAGGCGCGAGCGCGGTTCGGCCGGCGTGGCGAGATGGTCGTCGAGGAGGGCGAAGCAGTCGGTCATGGAACAGGGGGCAAGGACGGCAAGGGCAGGCAGGGCGGGCAGGGCAGCGCAGCACCGCCGGCAGCATGATAGCGTAAAAGGTATACTTGAAGGCTTGCCACGCTGCCAGGGCGCTGTCCCTTCACTACCTAGTCCGATGCCCATTCCACGCACCTTCATCATTCCCCTGATCGTCGCCTGTGCGCTGTTCATGGAACAGATGGATTCCACCGTCATCTCGACCTCCCTGCCGGCCCTGGCGCTGGACATGAATGTCGACCCGATTTCGCTCAAGCTGGCACTGACCTCCTACCTGGTCAGCCTGGCCGTCTTCATTCCCATCTCGGGCTGGATGGCCGACCGCTTCGGCTCGCTCACCATCTTCCGCACCGCCATCTGTGTCTTCATGCTGGGCTCCATCCTGTGCGGGGCTTCCTCGACCCTGCCGCAGTTCGTGGCGGCGCGGTTCCTGCAGGGCATCGGCGGCGCCATGATGGTGCCGGTGGGGCGCCTGGTGATCCTGCGCAGCGTGGAAAAGGTCAACCTCGTCAAGGCACTGTCCTACCTGACCATTCCTGCGCTGTTCGGGCCGGTGCTGGGGCCGCCGCTGGGCGGCTTCATCACGACCTACTTCCACTGGCGCTGGATCTTCTTCATCAATATTCCGATCAGCATTCTCGGCCTCTACCTGGCTACGCGCTTCATTCCCGACCTCAAGGCCGAACAGGTGGCGCCGCTCGATTTCAAGGGCTTCGTGCTCTCGGCACTGGGTTGCTCGCTGCTGATGATGGGGCTGGCGACCTCCGGCCGGCATCTGGTGTCGGGCGATGTCTCGCTGGCCTGCGTGGTGGCGGGCGTGCTGTTCCTGGCAGCTTACGTGTGGCATGCGCGTCGTGCCACGGCGCCGCTGATCGACCTGGCGCTGTTGAAGATTCCCACCCTGCGCGCCGGTGTCTTCGGCGGCTCGCTCTATCGCGTGGGGATCGGCGCCATCCCCTTCCTGCTGCCGCTGATGCTGCAACTGGGCTTTGGCTATACGCCTTTCCATTCGGGCCTGTTGACCTGCGCCTCGGCGGCCGGGGCCATGTTCATGAAGACCATCGCCGCCCGCTTCCTGCGTCGCTATGGGTTCCGCCGGGTGCTGCTGGTCAATGGCGCGCTGGGCGTGCTGGGTTTGTGGGCCATCGCCGGCTTCACGCCGCAGACGCCGTATCTGCTGATGGTGCTGGTCCTGCTCATCGGTGGCTGCTTCCGTTCGCTGCAGTTCACCAGCCTCAATGCGATTTCCTATGCCGATGTCGACAAGCAGCGCCTGAGCCAGGCCACCAGCATGGCCAGCGTGGCGCAGCAGTTGTCCATCGGCATGGGCGTGGTGCTGGCCGGCTTTGCCTTGCAGATGTCGAACGACCTCCAGGGCCACGCCACCCTGGTGGCCCAGGATTTCTGGCCGGCCTTCCTGGTGGTGGGCGCGGTGGCGGCGCTGGCGCTGCTGATGCTGCGCCAGTTGCCGCATGATGCCGGCGCCGAGATGGCCGGGCAGCAAGAGAACAAGTCGGCCTGACGGGGCCGCCACGACGAGGAGCGCAATGCGTAGCGATCAGCCCTACAAAGCCCTGTGGTTCCCGCTGGGTGCCGTCCTGATCTGGGCCGGCAACACGGTCATCAGCAAGATGTCGGCCAGCGTCATCGCGCCCGAGGATATTTCCTTTTACCGCTGGGTACTGGCGGCGGCGCTGATGTCGCCCTTCCTGGCGCGCTCGACCTGGGCCGCACGCGCGCAGATCCGACCCCACCTGGGCAAGATCCTGGTGCTGGCGCTGCTGGGCATGGTGCTGTTCCAGAGCCTGGCCTATTTCGCCGCCGCCACCGCCTCGGCCACCAGCATGGGCATCATTGCCTCGCTGATGCCTTTGCTGACGCTGGTGCTGAGCATCAAGCTGCTGTCCGAACCGCCCACCATCGGCACCCTGGCCGGCGGGGTGCTGTCGCTGTTCGGCCTGGCGGTGCTGATCGGACGCGGTCACCCGCAGAACCTGTTCGAGCAAGGCGTGGTCACCGGCGATCTGCTGATGCTGCTGGCCACCATCGCCTATGGCCTGTATGGCGTGATGCTGCGGCGCTGGGCGCTGCCCCTGCGCACTTGGCAATTGCTGTACATGCAGGTGCTCATGGCGGTGGTGCTGCTGTTCCCGGGCTTCGTGCTGGGCCATCATTCGCCCATCACCCGCGACAACCTGCCCATCCTGCTGTATGCGGGCATTGCCGCTTCCATCCTCTCGCAGTTTCTGTGGATGCGCGGCGTGGCCTACCTGGGCGCCAGCCGCTGTTCCATTTTCGTGAACCTGATGCCGGTGTTCACTGTCATCATTGCGGTAGCGGCGCTGGGCGAGCAATTGCATGGCTACCACGCCGTGGGCGGCCTGATCACGCTGGCCGGGGTGATCATGGCGCAGGTGTTCAAGCAGCGCCTGCGCTGGCCTGCCGGCTGAGCCAATCTCGCCGACAGAACCCGGTTGATCCGACAAGAACAGGTAGAGAACAGGAAAGAGACATGATCGATCCCACCATGATCGTCAATTGCACGGTCTACAAGAAGGGCAAGAAGCTGCGGGACATCACCCTCGATGAAATCAGCGACGTGCTGGAAGAGGAGGGGACCTTCGTCTGGCTGGGCCTGCTGGAACCCAATGTCGAGCTGATGAACAAGATCAAGGAAGAGTTCTGCCTGCACGAACTGGCGGTGGAAGATGCCTACGCCGCCCACCAGCGGCCCAAGATCGAGGAATACGGCGATACCCTCTTCGTGGTCCTGCACACGGCCCAGCTGGCCGGCGGCGAGGTGCAGTTCGGCGAGACCCACATCCTCACCGGTCCGCGCTTCGTGGTCACGGTGCGGCACGGTGCCTCGCGCAGCTATGCCAAGGTGCGCGAGCATTGCGAGATGCTGCCCGAGCGCCTGGTGCGCGGTCCCAGCTTCGTGCTCTATTCCATCATGGACTTCGTGGTCGACAACTACCGCCCCATCATGGATGACCTGGAAGCCAAGTTCAGCCAGTACGAGGAACAGCTCTTCAACCCCGGTGCCATCAGCGGCAAGGCCTACCTGCAGGAGCTCTACCAGTTGAAGCGCCAGCTGATCCGCCTGCGCTCGGCGGCCTCGCCGCTGCTGGATGTCTGCACCCAGCTGCTGCGTTTCCATGAAGGGCTGATCACCAAGGACGGCAAGGCCTACTTCCGCGACATCTACGACCACGTGGTGCGCTTCATCGACACCGGCGACCGCCTGCGTGAAATGGTGGAATCGGCGGTGCAGATCAACCTGGCCCAGGTCACCATCCACCAGAACGAGATCGTGCAGACCCTGGCCGGCTGGGGTGCCATCCTGGCCATTCCCACCATGGTCTTCAGCCTCTATGGCATGAACTTCGCCAACATGCCGGGGCTGTCGTGGCAATGGAGTTTCCCGCTGGTGTTGGGCGGCATCTTCACCGCCTGTTCGCTGCTGTGGCGGCGCCTGCGCAAGGCCGGCTGGCTCTAGGCCGGTCTTTCCTTTCGGGCAAACCGAGGTGGGTGCGACAATTGGTCGCAGCCGCCGGCTCGCCTGCGCTTTTATACTCGCGCCTGCCTTGATCGGCGGCACGATGAGGCGTCTTCAGGCATGCGGGACCGGGATGGGTCCAGCTTGCTCGTATTCGCGGTGAACGTCTTTTTTCTTGCTAAATGCAACACTGTTGCATAAAATGCCGCCCTGACCGCGTAGCACGGTCGCCACTCTCGCGGCAAGGCAGCTCAGCACCCAGCCGCAACACACAAAAAACACAAGGGAAAAGATGAAAATGACCGCACTGCGGGCGGCCGTGCTGGGCGCGCTCGCCATGAGCCAGGCCCACAACCTGGCCTGGGGCGCCGATACCACCACCAACACCGCCGCCACCTCCGCCACCTCCGCCAGCGCCGACAGCGGACTGGGGCAGGTCGTGGTGACCGGCACCGGCGAGCGCCAGCAATACCGCCAGAACGCGACCTCCAGCGCCACCCGCAGCGAGACCCCCTTGCAGGAATTGCCGCAATCGGTCCAGGTGGTGTCGCGCCAGCTGATCGACGACCTGGCCGCCACGCGGCTGGCGGACGTGCTGCTTTACGTGAGCGGGGTGGCCAGGCAGAACAATTTCGGCGGTCTGTGGGACAACTATTCCATCCGCGGTTTTTCCGGCAGCGAAAACGGCGGCATGAACATCCTCTGGAACGGCTTCGCCTCCAACCGTGGCTATGCGCCGCCGCGCGACATGGCCAATGTCGAGAGCGTGGACTTCCTCAAGGGACCGGCGGCGGCCCTGTACGGCAATAGCGAACCAGGCGGCACCATCAACGTGGTCAGCAAGAAGCCGCAGTTCAAGTCGGCCAATGCGCTGGACCTGTCCATCGGCACCAACAATACCTACCGCAGTGCCGTCGATTCCACCGGCGCCCTCAACAGCGAAGTGGCCTATCGCATCAACGCTGCCATGGAGCACAAGGGCAGCATGCGCGACGACGTCACCAGCCAGCGCGAATTCCTGGCGCCGGCCTTCACCTGGGTGTTGTCGGACCGCACGGTCTTGAACTACGAGGGCGAATTCCTGCGCCAGAAGGCGCCGCTGGATCGCGGCATCGTCGCCGTCAACGGGAATCCGGGCGTGCTGCCGGTCTCGCGTTTCCTGGGCGAGCCACGCGATGGTGACATCAAGATGGAAAACCGCAACCACCTGCTGACGCTGGAACATCGTCTGGATGAGAACTGGCATGTGCGCACCGGCGTGTTCCACAAGGATGGCAGCCTGGATGGCTTCTCCACCGAGGCCTCCGCCCTGCAGGCCGACAACGCCACCCTGCGTCGCCAGCGCCGCTATCGCGATTACAGCTGGCACGATACCTCGTTGCAGGCCGAACTGGGCGGCAAGCTGCAGACCGGCGGCATCGGCCATGAGGTGCTGGTCGGCACCGAGATCGACTGGCTGACGCTGGACCAGCGCATGCTGCGCATCAACCCCAGCGCCGCTGCGCCCTACGCGGTCAACATCTACACCCCGGTCTACGGCCAGGCGCAACCCACGCCCCTGCCCAACACTGATACCAGCGAGCGCCAGATCAGCACCGCGCTCTATCTGCAGGATCAGGTCAGCCTGTCGGATCGCTGGAAATTGCTGGCCGGCGTACGCGCCGATTCCTTCCGCTCCACCCTGAACAACTGGCGCAGCGGCGCGACCACGCGCCAGGACAAGAGCGCCGTTTCGCCGCGCCTGGGCCTGACCTACCTGATCACGCCCGCCTGGTCGGTCTATGCCAGCGCCAGCAAGTCCTTCCGCCCCAACAGCGGCAGCGACGTGCAGGGCAATGCCTTCAGCCCCGAGACCGCCCGTGCAGCCGAAGCGGGCCTGAAGTTCCAGAGCCAGGACCAGCGCAGCGGCGCCACCCTGGCCGTGTTCGACATCACCAAGCAGAATGTGCTGACCACCGATCCGTCCAATCCCTCGTTCTCGGTGGCGGCCGGCGAGGTGCGCAGCAAGGGTGTGGAACTGGATGCCAATGCCAAGCTCGGACGCCACTGGCGCCTGACCGGCAACCTGGCCTATACCGACGCCTATGTCGCCAAGGACAACACCCTCACCGTCGGTGCGCGGCTGGTCAACGTGCCGCGCGTGTCGGGCAGCCTGCTGGCAGTGTTCGAGGATGTCGATGCGCACGGCGCACCCTTTGGCGTGGGCGGCGGCGCCAGCTATGTCGGGGCGCGTACCGGCGACCAGGCCGGCAGCTTCCGGTTGCCCGCCTATGCCACGGCACGGGCGCTGGCCTACTGGCAGTTCACGCCGCGCATGAAGCTCTCGCTGGACGTCAATAATCTTTTCAACAAGCGTTACTACACCAGCTCCTACAATAACCTGTGGATCATGCCGGGTGACGAGCGCAATGCCATGCTGGCGTTGAACGTCCGGTTCTGAGGGCGGCCCTGTGTCCCATCACCTGAACGCAGCGCGCCGCCGGACCCTGCTGGCGGTCGCCGCCCTGGCCGCTGTCCAGCCCTGGCGCAGCGCATTGGCGCACGGCGACGATGCGCCGCATTCGCATGCCGTCACCCGGGCGGATGCCGGCGTGCTGACCGTGGTCGGCCCCTGGGAAATGACCGGCCTCGATCCCTCGCGCTCCGGCTACATGTTCGCCCGCATGGAAGTGGTGGAGACGCTGCTGGAGGTGGACGACAGCGGCCACTTGCGTGCGGGCCTGGCCACTACCTGGCGGGTCAGCGATGACGGTCTGCAATGGCGCTTCGCACTGCGCAGCGGGCGACGCTACCATGATGGTAGCGCGCTCACCCCGGCCAGCGTGCTGGCCTGCCTGCAGCGCGCCGCCCAGCGGCCGGGCGTATTGCAGCTGGCGGCGATCGCGACGATGCAGCTGGAGGGCAGCGACCTGGTCATCACCTTGCGCCAGCCCTTCGGCCCTTTCCCCTATCTGCTGACGCACTACACGACGCAGATCCTGGCACCGGCTTCCTTCGACGCCAAGGGCAATGTGCAGGCCATCATCGGGAGCGGGCCATATCGCATCCGCTCCCTGAGCCTGCCCCAGCAATTCGATGTCGAACGCGTGGCCTTGATCGAGTCCGGGCAGGGCAGGCCGGTCCAGCGGGCGCGCTACATCAGCGTCTCGCGTGCGGAGACGCGCACCCTGCTGGTCCAGAGCGGCCAGGCCGATCTCGCCTTCTCGCTGGACCCGCCCAGCATCCGGGCGCTGCAAGACCATCCACGCGCGGCCCTGCTGTCGACCATGCTGCCGCGTACCACCATCCTCAAGCTCAACGCCGGTCATCCCTTCCTGGCCGATGTGCGCGTGCGACGCGCCATCGCGCTGTGCATCGAACGCGAGGGCATCGCCCGCGCCCTGCTGCGCGACCCCGACCTCGGTGCTACGCAACTGTTCCCCCCTGCGCTGGCGCGCTGGCACGATGCCAGCCTGCCGCCCTTGCAGACTGACCTGAAACAGGCCCGCCGCCTGCTGGAGGAGGCCGGCTGGCGTCTCGGTACGGACGGCGTGCGGTGGCGTGAGGGCCAGCGGCTGGCCTTGAATCTGACGACCTTCGTGGATCGTCCCGAACTGCCCCTGATCGCCACTGCCTTGCAGGAAGAGATGCGCCAGATCGGCATTGCCGTGCGGGTGGTGATCGGCAATTCCAGCGATATCCCGGCCGGCCATCGCAGCGGCTTGCTGCAGATGGCGCTGGCGGCACGCAACTACGGCAATCTCCCCGAACCGGTGGCCAGCCTGCTGCAGGATTTCGGTCCCGAGGGCGGCGACTGGGGCGCCATGGGCTGGCGCAATACCGAGGTGCCGGCGCTGCTGGCGCAACTGGCGGCCGCGCCTGCCGACCGTGACCGCAGCCTGCGCCAGCGCATCACCGCCGTGTTGCAGGAGCAGTTGCCGGTGATCCCGGTGGTCTGGTATCGCCAGACCTGCGCCGTCAGCCGGCGCCTGCGTGGCGCCAGCATCGACCCCTTTGAACGCAGTTACCGGATATCTTCCCTGCAATGGACCTGAATCGATTATTGAGCGCGGCCACCCGGCGCCGCTTGCTGCTCGCGCTGGGGCAGCGCCTGCTGCAGGCCGCTCTGGTGGCGCTGCTGGTGGGCACGCTGTGTTTCTTCATGACGCGCATGCTGCCCGGCGACATGGCCTACCGCATTGCGGCCGGGCGCTACGGCTATGACATGGTCACCACCGAGGCCGCGCTGGCCGTGCGTGCGGAACTGGGCCTGGACCGGCCCTGGTTCATGGCCCTGAGCGAATGGTGGGGCCGCCTGTTGCATCTGGACCTGGGAATGTCCCAGGTCACGGCCTTGCCGGTGCTGGTGGAAATCGGTCATCAACTGGGCCCGACGCTGCGCCTGTCGCTGCTGGCGATGGCGCTGTCGCTGGCCATCGGCCCCACTGCAGGCGTGCTGGCCGGGCTGCACCCGGGCGGCTGGCTGGACCGTGCCACGCTGGCCGTGTCGGTGGTCCTGCGGGCCTTGCCGTCCTTCCTGCTGGGGCTGTTGCTGGTGCTGCTGTTTTCGGTGCAGCTGGGCGCCTTGCCGGCAGCCGGTCATGGTGACCATGGCGGTATCCTGCTGCCGGCCCTGACGCTGGCGCTGGGCCTGGCGGCGGTGTCCTGCCGCGTGGCGCGTGATGCCATGGTGCAGGTCCGACGTTCCGAATACTTCAGTTTTGCGCTGACCAAAGGTTTGACCTTATCCCAGGCGCTGGCGCGCCATGGCCTGCGCAATGTGGCCGTACCGGTGGTGGCTTACCTGGGCGTGCAACTGGTGATGCTGGTCGAAGGCGTGGTGCTGGTGGAAACCATCTTCGCCTGGCCCGGCATCGGCCACGCGCTGGTGCATGCCATCTTCGGCCGCGACGTGCCGATGATCCAGGGCACTGCCCTGGTGCTGGGCCTGATGTTCGTCCTCTTCAATGCGCTGGTGGATGCCACCTGCGCCTTCCTTGATCCGCGAGGCCGAGCATGAGCCGCCTTTCTGCTTCCGATGTTCTTGTCGAGCGCGGGGCCGCCCGCTGGACCTGCGGCCAGTCTGCCGGGCTGCTCCTGTTGCTGGCGGTGGTGCTGCTGGCGCTGGTCGGGCCGATCGCCCTCGACATCGATCCGGCGCGCCAGCATCTGGCGCGCTTCCTTGAAGCGCCCAGCCTGGCGCAGCCGTTGGGTTACGACCAGCTTGGGCGCAGCATGCTGGCCCGGCTGGCGCATGGCGCCCGGCTATCCTTGTCGCTGGCACTGGTAAGCGTGCTGTCGGCGGCCGTTCCTGGCTTCCTCATCGGTCTGCTGGCGGCCTGGTGCGGCGGCTGGACCGAGCGCGTGCTGGCGGCGCTGGCCGATGCCGTGCTGGCCTTGCCGGGCTTGTTGCTGGTGCTGCTGCTGGCGGCCTTGGCGCCGGGTGGCTTCTGGCCCTTGTACGTGGGCATTTCGCTGGCGCTCTGGGTGGAATATTTCCGGGTGGTGCGTGCCGCATGCCGCGTCCTGCTGGCCAGCCCGCAGGTGGAGGCCTCGCGCCTGCTGGGCTTTGGGCCTGCTTACATCATCCGTCGTCACGTATTGCCGGCCTTGCTGCCGCGTCTGCTGACGCTGATGCGCTTCGGCCTGGCCGGCGCGGTGCTGGCGATGTCGGCACTGGGCTTCGTGGGCGTGGGTCTGCAGCCGCCGACGCCGGAACTGGGCGTCATGATGATCGAACTGTTGCCCTATTACCGTGAGGCGCCCTGGCTGGTGGGTGCGCCGGTGCTGGTGCTGTTCATGACCCTGCTGGGTTTGCTGCTGCTGTCGCCGCAGAAGGAGGCCGCATGAATGCGCAGGCGCCGGTGCCGGCGCTGTGCGTGCAAGACCTCGCGGTGCTGCACGGAGAGGATGTGCTGGTCGATGCGACCAGCTTTTCCATCCCGGCTGGTGGCGTGCTGACGTTGCTGGGCGAGAGTGGCTCCGGCAAGTCCTTGCTGGCCCAGGCCATCATGGGTCATCTGCCGGCCAACCTGCGCTGTACCGGGCGCATCAGCATCGATGGCGAAGCGGGGGAGGCTGCCGATGTCGCCCCGCGCCAGGCAGGGTGGGGCCGGCGTATCGCGCTGCTGCCCCAGGAACCCTGGCTGGCACTGGACCCGACCATGACCGTGGCGCAGCAGGTGGCCGAGACCTATGAGCTGATCAGCCGGCCGGCCGTCGATACCCAGAACGACAGCCTGCGGACTGCCCGCAGCAACGCCCGGACGTCGGCCCTGGATGCGCTGGCCAGCCTGGGCCTGCGGGATGCGGCGGACAAATATCCTTTCATGATCTCCGGTGGCATGGCGCAGCGGGTGGCGTTCCTGGCCACGCATGCGGCCGGCGCACCGTTGCTGATCATCGACGAACCCACCAAGGGACTGGATGCCGACCGCCGTGGCGAAGTGCTGGCCCTGCTGCAGGCGGCCCGCAAGGAGGGTATGAGCCTCCTGTGCATCACCCACGACGTCTGGCTGGCGCGAGCGCTGGGCGGGCAGCTGGCGGTGATGCTGGAGGGGCGCATGGTGGAGCGGGGCGAGGCCGAGGCGGTACTGGCCGCGCCGCAGCACACCTATACCCGGCGCCTGCTGGCGGCCGATCCGGCGTGCTGGCCACTGCCTGCGCCAGTGCAGGCCGCAACCGGCGACATCGGCCGGGTCATCGCCGAGATCAGCGGCGTCAGCAAGGCCTTCGGCGAGCGTGTGCTGTTCAGCGATGTCAGTGCGCGCATCCACGCCGGTGAGATCCTGGCAATCAGCGGTCCCAGCGGGGTGGGCAAGACCAGCTTCGGCAATCTCCTGCTGGGCCTGCTCAAGCCCGATACGGGAACCGTCACCCGCGCCGTCGGCCTGGCGCGCACGGCGTTCCAGAAGATCTATCAGGACCCGGCGGCGGCCTTTGCGCCCACCGTCAGCCTGCGCCAGTCCCTGCGGGACGTGGTGCGCCTGCACCAGCTGGACTGGAACCGGCTGGAGGCGCTGCTGGCGCGCATGCGGGTCGATACCGGGCTGCTGGATCGCCTGCCGCGCCAGGTATCGGGTGGCGAACTGCAGCGCATTGCATTGGCACGGGTGCTGTTGATGAAACCGGCGCTGATCTTTGCCGACGAGCCCACCTCGCGGCTGGACCCGCTGACCCAGCAGGAAGTGATCAGCCTCTTGGTGGAAGAGGCCAGGGCAGCGAGGTGTGCGGTGCTGCTGGTGACGCACGATGCCGATATCGTGCGCTGCGTGGCGGACCGGCAGATACGCCTGGGCAACTGACCCTCAGGCGCGGGCGCCGAACTTGCGGCGCAGCCGCCGCCAGCCGATCACCACGGCACTGCCCGACAAGGCCAGCCCGCCGATGCTCAGCAGGATCAGCACGGCCTCGCGCAACCAGCCGGCGGCCAGCATCGGCCCCAGGTCCCAGCTATGCAGCAGGCTGAACAGCCAGCGCCCGATGCGCTGGGCGCGGTCGGCACTCAATTCCACCTGTCCGCTCTGCAGGTTGAGGTAGACCAGGGTATCACCGGCATCGGCAAACCTCAGTCTGAGCACGGGCAACTGTCGTTGCGCGCCACCCATCATGGCCTCGCTGTCGCGGCGGTAGTAATAGGCATCGTACTGCTCCATGCGCTCCACCTTCACCAGGGGCGCGTCCATCAGCCGGGCGCCGGCACGTTCCAGCGTGGCGCCAGACCAATGCTGCGCCACCAGCAGGCGCTGCCCGTGCGCATCGGCGGCCAGGACCAGGCGTGTTCCATCATGTGCGTCGCGGGCCAGCACGAAGGGCTGGCCGGCCAGCGTCAGCCATTCCAGTTCCACCGGACGAAACCCGCTATCGGCCAGGCTTTGCAGGATGGCTCCGGTAGGGGCCGCCAGCAGGCCGCCTTGGGCCGGCACCGCCGCATAGCGCGCCAGGTCGGGCCGTTGCGCGGCGGAGAAGATGCCCAGCGGGTTCATCGACATCAGGCCGCTGAAGATCCAGGTCAGGGTGATGGCCGCGAAGCCCAGGCCGAGCAGGTGATGCCAGCGCATCCAGCCGGGCGCGAAGGGGGAGTGCGAGCCGGACTTGTAGGGCCGGCCGAAGCGCCAGCGCCACAGTCCCACCACGATCCCGCTGCAGGCCACCAGCACGCAGCCGGCCGAGAGCGCGATCACGGTCCAGGTCCAGACCGGATCGACCGGCTGGTTCTTGAAGACGTAGAGCCAGTGCAGCCAGGCGCCGACATAGTTCCAGCCGCGTTGCAGGCGGGTCGCCTGCATCACCACTTCGCCGCTATGCGAGGAGACGTAGACCAGGGTGTGGGCGGCATCGTCCAGCATGATCTGGTGCAGTGGCCGATGCGCGTCCAGCGACCGGGCATGGGTCCAGCGGTCTTCGTGCAACTGACCCAGGTAATGGGCCTCGGCGCCCGGACGGAACAGCCGTGCCGAGCGCAGCGCAGCATCGCGGTCGAATTGCGTCTGGGTTGTGCCGGAAGCCGCATCCAGCGACAGCAGGCTGCCATCCTTCTGGCGCAGCAGATAGCGCGGCTGGCCACTGGCGGCGTTGAGCACCAGTGCGCCGGCACGCGCCTGCGGCGGTGCTCCCTGCAGCTGGCTGCCGGCTTCCAGCGCAGGGAGGGCTGCCAGCCTGTCCCAGGGCGTGAGCTTGGGATAGCCGACGAACAGCATCACCACGCCGCTGGCGAACCACAGGGCCATCAGCAGGCAGCCTGCCACGCCGCACCAGCGGTGGGTCAGGTAGGTCCAGCGGCGCAGGCGCGCCGGCCAGGAAGTCGCCGCCATCGATCAGAAGCGGTGGTTCACGCTCAACTGCAACTCGCGTCCCGGTCCGTACAGCCATTGGGTATTGGTGTAGTAGGCGGTGGTGAAGTAGTGCTTGTCGAACACGTTGTTGGCACGCAGGGTCAGGGTGGTGGCTTGCGTGGCCTTCCAGCGCAGGGCCAGGTCGGTAGTGGTGTAGGCCGGCAGCTTGAGGGTGTTGGCGTTGTCGGCATAGCGCGCGCCCACGTACTGCAGGCCGCCGCTGGCAGTCCAGGCGGGCAGGAAGTCCCAGCTCAGCCACAGGTTGGCCAGTCGTTCCGGCACGTTGGTGGGGACATTGCCGCTGCGCGAAACAGCCACGCCGGCCACCGCTTCGGCGAAGTCGTCGAAGCGCGCCCGCAGCACGGTGGCGTTGGCGTCCAGCTTCACGGTATCGGCCAGGGCCAGCGACAGGCTGGCTTCGACGCCGCGCGAGGATTGCTGGCCGACCTGGATGCTCTGGCTGGCATTGGCCGGATCGCGGGTGACCAGGTTGTTCTTGCGGATGTCATAGAGGGCCAGGGTCCATTGGCCGCGCTTGTTCCAGAACACCTGCTTGACGCCCACTTCCACCTGGCGACCGGTGGACAGGGCGAAGCGGCTGTTGGACTGGGTCAGCATGAGCAGGCCCGACACCGGTGCGGCGGCCTTGGTGTATTGGCCATAGACAGACAGGTCCGGCGTGATGGCATACACCGAGCCCAGGCGCCAGCCGAGGTTGGAGTAGCTCTGGCTGAAGTCGTTGGCGCTGTTGATCAGGTCGCTGCGGGAGACGTCGGCATGGTCGAAGCGCAAACCGGCCAGCACGCTCAGGCGCTCGGTCAGGTCCAGCTTGTCTTCGGAGAAGACCGAATACTGCGAGGCACTGTTGCGATAGCGTGGCCGGAAGGCGGGGACGCCGGTACCGCTGGCGTAGACGCCGGGGTCGAAGTCATAGGGATTGACGCTGCTGAAGTTGCCCACATAGGTGTTGTTGGTGTGGGTGAAGCTGCTGGAGTTGATATCGAAGCCGACCGAGACCTGGTTGCTCAGGCCCAGCAGGTGGCCCTTGAAGGTGGCGTCGGTGGTGTTGCCGGTCTGCGACTGGTCATGCCGGATCTGGGTCGCGCCGCTGCGGTCGACCAGCCCGGAGGCCGCGTTGTAGACGTAGGATTCGGCGTTGCGCCAGTTGCGCTCGCTATTGATCTGGTAGAAGCGGGTGCGCACGGTGGTGTCGGCGTTCGGTGTCCATTGCGCTTCCAGTTGCGCCCAGCGGTCTTTGTAGTCGATGTTGCCGTCACCGACATTGAAGTTCTTTTCGCGCAGCGCATCGACCTGCTGGCCATTGATCAGCGGCGTGCCGAAATAGGGCATGGGACGCTGGTGGCCCTGGGCGTAGCTGAGTTGCACGAACAGGTCGGGATTGACGTCCAGCCGCAGCGCGCCGGAGAAACTGAGGTTGTTGGAATAGCCGCGATCCACCCAGCCATCGGAGCGATCACCGCTGATATCCACACGGTAGGACAGCATGTCGTTGATGGCGCCACCACTGCCCAGGCCCAGGCGCTGCGTGTTGTGGCTGCCGATGCTGGCCTCGACTTCATTTTCGATCTTGCCGCGGGAAGGTTTCTTCGGCACCACATTGACCACGCCGCCGATGGCGCCATCGCCATAGATCACCGAGGCCGGTCCGCGCAGCACTTCGATGCGATCCACGCTCCAGGTGTCGAAGGGGAAGCTCACGCCGACGCCGCCGTACTGGCGCACGCCGTCGTACAGGCGCATGACCGAGGTGGTATCGGTAAAGCCGCGTGCCGACAGCGAGCTGCCGCTGTTGCCCGGGTGCGCCAGGCTGCTGTAGCCGGGGGCGCGGGTGATGGCATCGACGATGCTGGCGTCGCCGCGTTCTTCCAGCTGACGACGGTCGATCACGCTGACGCTGGCCGGAATCTGCAGGGGCGTGAGGTCGAGGTTGGAACCGGTGCTCACCGGATTCTGCAAGGGCGCGGTGCTGGTGGCGCTCACCGAGATGGTGGGCAGGGTGGCGTCGTTCTGCTGTGCCTGAGCACTGGCGGCGAGGCACAGCAGGGGCAGTGCCAGGTGGAAGGGGGAACGTTGCTGCTGGCCGGGGCTGCCCCGGTGCTGTCGTGTGGTCATGGTCGCAGTCTGAGTGGGCATGCCATGCATGCCTGCAGGAAGTAAAGAAATCGGATCGCGGCCGATTCTAACAACGCCGAGGGTCGGACTGGGGGCAGCGTGAATCGGGTGGAAATGCGCTGTCGCAGAGGGGAAAGCCGCTCCAGCAAAGGTTTTGCGGCTGATTTTGGAGGGTGATGGGAGGTGCCGGGTGCGACAATTAGCCGCAGCCCTGCAGCGACTAATCCAGGCGGCTGACGGGGCCCGACTCGCCCCCGCCCAGCAGCAGGGTCGTCCATCTTCCCTGGGCGGAAGAGGCGCCTTCGGGCAGGATCATGTAGGAGAGGCTTTTCAGTCCGCAATACTGTTCCAGATAGTCGCGCGCATGGGCCATGCGGTCGCGCAACTGGGTGATGCCGTCTTTCGCGCCAGGCTGCACGGGAAGGAATTCGAACATCACTTCAGGATGCAGGAATTCGGTGAGATGCCGGATCACCAGCTCGGTATCGGGGGCCTCGGCGTTGAACTCGTGGTGGGAAGGGAGTTCTTCCTCGCGCAGTTGATAGCGGATCAGGCAGCGCATGGGTCACCTCAGTCCGGGGATGTCCGGCAGCAGGGTCAGGCGCGGATACTCATGCTGGATGGCACGATCACGGCCCTGTTCCTTGGCCAGATAGAGGGCGGCGTCGGCACTGTCGATCAGGTCGCGGGCATCCACCTGCGCGCCCTTGCCGCTGGCCAGGCTGGCCGCGCCCACGCTGATGGTGACCTGGCCGACCGGGCTGCCCTCGTGGGGAATGCGCAATGCCCGCACCGCCTGCACCAGTCTGCCGGAAATGGCAGCCGCACTGGCGGCATTGCAGTTGGGCAGGATCAGGGCGAATTCCTCGCCGCCATAGCGCGCCACGATGTCGCCCTGGCGGCGCGCCACGCCATTGAGGGCGGCGGCCACCTGCTTGAGGCAGATGTCGCCGGCGGCATGGCCGTAGGTGTCGTTGTAGCGCTTGAAATGGTCCACATCCACCATGATCAGCGAGAGCGATTCGCCGGAACGGTTCAGGCGCGCCAGTTCTGCCGTGAGTGCGGCATCGAAGTAGCGGCGGTTGAAGACATCGGTCAGGCCATCCTTCTGCGACTGCGCTTCCAGGGTGCGGTAGAGACGTTCCAGTTCGGTGCGGGCGGTGATGGCTTCCATCTCTGCCGTTTCGCGCCCGGCCACCTGCGCCACCAGCCGGTTGCCGCCGTAGCCGATGACGATCAACAGCAACAGCACGGCAATGCCGCGTATCCAGACACGGCGCGTCCAGTCTTCCAGGATGTCGTCCTTGGCCAGCGCCACCGCCACGAACAGCGGATACAGGTTGCAGTGCCGGAAGCTGGTGATGCGCACGATGTCGTCGCGCGGCGAACGCAGCTCGAAGGAGCCTTGTTCGGCGTTGGTCAGATATCCCTGCAGTATCGACTTGGAGATGTCCAGCCCGATGGAATAGCTCAACAACGGCTGGCGGTAGATCACCGTGCCTTCATTCAAGCCGAACAGGATGGCACCATTGCGGCCGATGGCGAATTGCTCGTAGTAGCGCTGGAAGTGCGACAGGTCGATGTCGGCCACCACCACGCCGGCGAAGCTGCCGTCGGGATGATTGATGCGGCGGCTCATGGTGACGACCCACTGACCACTGACGCGGCTGCGCATGGGTTTGCCGAGATAGGCCTGGTTGGTGCGCAGGCGCTGGTGATGCAGGAAGTAGTCGTCCTGGATATAGCGGTGTTCCAGGGTGGCCTGCGAGGTGCCGATGGCCAGCCCCGTTTCGTCATAGACCATCAGCATGGCCAGTTGCGGCACCGCCGCCACCGAGGTAACCATGAAATCGTGCGTGCGCTGCCGTCCGGCGGCCTTGGTACCGTCATAGTCGAGGTGCTCCTGCACCCCGAGCAGCACCACGTCGACTTCCTTGAAGGTCTGGTCGGCCTGCTGGGTCAGCGCCAGGGCCATGTTGGAGGCGTCGCGGGTGGCCTCGTCCAGCGCCATTTCATAGGCGCGCCAGGCCGACCATGCCTCCAGCAGCAGGATGATCAGGCAGACCACGACCACGAACAGCTTGGCTGTTCGTGATGCGCGCTGGATTCTGTGTTCTGGCATGTCGCTTTCCCCGGAAACGGCCTTTCCCCGGCGCCATTGTTATGAAATCCTGCTGAAGCGTCCATCGGGGATTACCTGAACTTGTGAGGAGATTAACAGATTCCCCCTCTCCGGGGGCAAGCCTTGCCTGCCGGAAAGCGCCATCGGGGCGCTGTCCGTGGCTTTTCCACCCGAGTCGCTGCGCCCCTTGTCGCTGATCGCTAGTCGTAGCGACGGCTGAACAGGATGTTCAGGCCGTTGATGGTGCCGGCGCGGGCCACTACCGACCAGCGGCGCGAAATCTGCCAGGTCGCCTTGGCCACGCTGGCCGCACCCTGCAGGCTTTGTTCGTAGCCCAGGGTGATCTTCTGGGTGATGGCCTTGCCCAGGTTGACCACCTGCTCGTCGGTCAGCCCCGATTCGCTGGAGCCGATGCTGAACTGGTCCAACCCGATGTCCTTGGCGATGCGCTTGCCGCCCATGTTGCCCACCAGCGCCAGGGCCTGGCTGCTGGCGTTGCGCTGGCCGATGTTGGAGCTGTCGGTGCCATGGCCGAACATCATCCAGGACAGTTTTTCATCGTCCGGGACGTTGGGTTCGGACACCAGTTGCACGCGTGGCTGGTTGGCATTGCCGGTCACCGAGACGCCGGCTTCGACGTCCTGGTTGCGACGCATGGCCAGGATGTTGATGTTGGGATTGGCGATCGGCCCCTGGAAGTTGATGATGCCCCGCTCGATATTGAGCTTGGTGCCAAAGGCTTCATAGCTGCCCTCGGCCACGTTGATGGTGCCGGTGGCGCGCAGGGGGGAGAGCGGTTCGCTGCGCACCATCATGTCGCCGCGCAGGAGCAGGTCGGCGCCACTGCCGCGGAAGCGGAAGTCATTGCCCAGGTCGACCGCCAGGTTGATGACGGGTGCGAACTTGCTGGCCGGCTTTTCGGTCGCGGCTTCCAGCTTCTGTTGCGAGGAGGCGGCCGCCCCGACGCGGTTCTTGCCGCTGCGACTGACGATGACCACGTCGTCCCCCAGCTTGGGTGCGCTGCTCTTGGGCAGGTCGAACAGCCCACGGTCGACGATGAACTTGCCGTCCACGCGCAATTGTTCGTTGACGTTGCTGATCTTGCCTTCGCCGGAGAGCATCAATTGCCGGTCGGGACTGGCGAAGAGCTCCAGGTGATCGGCGGTGAGGGTGGCATTGAGGTCGGGATTGTCGGCACCCAGCTGGATCTTGCCACCGGCGCGCAGGGTGCCGCGCCCGCCATGGAACTCGATCTGGCGCAGTTCGATGACATTGCTGTCCATGACGATGCGCACGATGCCGTCCTTCAGCTGGATACCCTGGTCGAATTCGGTCAGGGCCAGGTTGTCGCCGTTGATGGCCCCCGACAGGCGGGGCTGGCCCAGCGTGCCGGCGGCATTGAGGTCGGCCGACAGCTTGCCGTTGAGGCTCAGTTGCGGACCGATCAGATCGCCCACCCGCTTGAGCTGCGGGACATCCAGGCGGGCCCGCAGGTTCAGCGGGGATGCCGCGTCCAGTGCCAGCAACTGGTCGATGCGACGCAGGCCGACTTCGCCGCCCAGGTCCAGGCTGCCGATGCGCGCGGCATCGACGCGGCCGCTCACGCGCATCTGTTCGCCCTGGAAGTCGCTGCGCAGCTTGAGTTCCGACAGGCCCAGCGTGGCTTCGCCGGTGCTGGTGGTGATCCTGACATCGCCCGATCTGCGGGCGATCTGCAGGTAGCCGCTGGCGCGTTCGGCCAGGCTGAAGTCCCAGTCGCTATCGAGCACCAGGTCGGTCTTGACCGGGGCGGGTGTGCCGCTGAATTGCTGCACCAGTTCCAGCACCCGTCCCAGGTCCAGCGCCCGAACCTGGCCGGCCGATGCCAGTCGGCCCTGCTGATAGGACAGGCGTTTGAGTTCGATGGCGGCACGGTCGATCTCGATGCGGGTGCTGCCAGCCTCGATACCGTCGGCCGAGGCATCCAGTGTCAGCGGACTGCCCAGGGCGATGCGCGGGAAGCCCTGGTTGCTGAACTGGTCGATGCTGCCGGCCCAGCCATACTGGCCCTTGGTCTTTTCGGTGACCTGGCCGTGGGCGCCCACGGCCAGGTCCAGGGTCTGATCCTGCAGCTTGCCCTTGGCCTGCAGGGCCAGCGTGTGCCGGGCGTAGGTGCCGTCCAGCTTGATCGCCAGGCGTGACAGTTCGGCCTGCGGGCCGCTGTAGCCGTCACCCTCCAGCGTGAGCGCCAGGCGGTTGTCGGGCGAGGCCACACCGGCGGCCAGGTTGCTGTGCAGTTCGCTCTGGCCGGCCAGGTGGTGCAGCTTGTGCGCGCCGAACTGCAATTGCTCCGCCTGGAAATTGGCCACCACATCGGGGCGCTGGCGCGTGCCGCTGACGGTACCGTCCAGGCGCAGCAGGCCGGACAAGCCGTAACCCAGGCGTGCCAATTGTGGCGCATCGACCTTGAGCCGCAACTTGTCCCCGGCCTTGCCGAAGCTGCCGTCCAGGTCCAGCGTATTGCCGGCAACCTGCAGATTGGCCCTGGAAGGCAGAAGACGCATGCCGGCCAGCTGCAGGTCACCCCGGCCGCTCATGGGCAGATCGCCATAGCTGCT
The DNA here is from genome assembly GCF_002870055.1 of Herbaspirillum sp. BH-1. Taxonomy (NCBI): domain Bacteria; kingdom Pseudomonadati; phylum Pseudomonadota; class Betaproteobacteria; order Burkholderiales; family Oxalobacteraceae; genus Herbaspirillum; species Herbaspirillum sp. BH-1. The sequence goes on from NZ_PKOI01000001.1 coordinate 514,912, forward strand.
GTCGTGGATGCGGAAACCGAGCTTGACCTTCAGCTCCGGCGAGAGGGCGCCGGCTGCGTCGAAGTCCATGTTGATGCGCGCGCGCACCGGTTGCGAAGGCGCTGCGCTGCGGGTGCGACGCCCCTTGTTGACCGGTGGCGGGGTGACGGCCTGCAGGACGGCCGTGGGGTCGAAGTCCAGCAGCCTGCCCTTGACGGCGTAATCCATCGCGCCCACGGTCTGCAAGGACCCGGCGGTTTCCAGGCGCGATTTGCCGGCGGTCAGGGAAGCCTCCCGCACCTGTACCCGATCGGCGCCGATGACGGTATCCACGTGAAGCTTCAGGGCGCTGTCCTGCAGGGTCAGCAGCAGTTGCTGGGCGTTTGGCGCCAGCGTCACGTCGACCGGCCCGGATAGCCGGGTGGGACGCACCTGCCGATGGATCTGGCTGAGATCGAGTTCGTTGACGCGCAGCTTGAACTGGCCGGCCATGGGGGACTCCCTGCCGGGCGCCGTGCTACCGGGGCGGAACTGGCCACCGCCTTCGATGCGGGCGTTGCGGGGCAGGCGGATATCCAGTCGCGACAGGGTCTGCTGTTGCAGGTCCAGTTGCAGATCGGCGCTGGCCGAGAGCAGGGGCAGCAGTTGCTGGTCCAGGCTGCCAGGGCGGGCATTGGTGATGTCCACCCGGCCGGCCACCTGCAGCGGGGCATTGGCGGCGAGTCCGGCCGGCGGAGCGAGGTCGGCGCCCAGGTTGAGGTCGGCTGCCGGCGCGGCGGCGTTGAAGGCCTGCGGATTGAGATGCTGCAGATCGACCCGGGCGCGCTTGAGCGGGACCGCGGCAAAGGGTGTGGCGACGACGTCGGCGTTGCCCTTGAGCTTGTCGCCCCCGGCGGTGAGGGCGATGCCCAGTTCCTCCAGCGAGCCAGACAACTGGGCGGCCAACTGGTATTGCTCCTTGAACTCGCCCTGCTGATAGGCGCCGGTCAGTTCCAGGCCGCCGCCGATGGCGAAGGGGCGCTTGCCGTTCAGATGCAGCAGGGCCGTGGCCTGGCCGTAGGGGGTCATGACGCGGTCCAGCACCAGCGTGTGTTGCACGCCGTCGGAGCTGCCGTGCAGTTTCAGGTCCGACAGTTCGGTGGTGGACGTCCCCTGGACCAGGCTCAGGTGGCCCAGGCTGATCTCGCCGATCTCCACGGCCAGGGGGATGTCCAGCGAGGTCGGCAGGGTGGTCGGCTCGGACGGCGAGGGCTGCTGTTTCAGCTGCACCGTGCCCACGCGCAGGTAGTCGATGCTGAACTTGCGCTGCAGCACTGCCAGATGCCAGCGGGCGTCGATACTGTCGATATCGAGGATGCGCTGCCCATCCTGGTAGTGTAAGGCGCGCAGGCGCAGACCGTCGGCCACGGTGCCGCCCAGCAACTGGCCGGAGAGCTTGCCGTCCAGCGCCTTGACCGCGCCGTTCCACAGCAGGCGGGTGCCGCTTTCGGTCTTCAAGGCGTACAGGCTTGTACCGGCGGTGGCCAGGAGCAGAAGGGCGAGCGTGCCGCCGCTCCAGGCCAGGATGCGGCCCGTGCGGCCCATTCGGCCCATCTTGCCAGCGCGCTTGCGCGAGCGCCGTGGACCCGGCGGCTCCGGTGTAGGGGAAGAATCCTGCGATGCTTGTGGCTGGTCGCTCATGCGTGCCTGTCGTTCGAAATCATATAAATCGTTTGGGCGATTCTGGCGCCTGCGTCAGAACGCGATGCCCAGCGAGATGTGCGGACGGATCTGGCGCTTCTGGATGCCATAGGCCAGGTCCAGGTTCAGCGTCCCCACCGGACTGCGCCAGCGTGCACCGGTGCCCACGCCGTGATAGAAGGTCTTGTTGTTCCAGTTGTCGGCGGCTGCGCCGATGTCGTAGAACACCGCAGCACCCCATTTCTCGCTGAACCAGCGCTGGTATTCGGAGCTGCCCACGGCCAGGTACTTGGTCGGATAGACGGTACCGTTCTGCTCGTTGCCGATGCTCTGGTAGCTATAGCCGCGCACCGAATCGTTGCCGCCGGTGCGGAACAGCAGCGAGGGCGGCACCGCCCCGGCACTGCCGGCCGTGAAGACGCCGCCCAGTTCTGCGCGCAAGACCACGATGTCGCGCTTGCCCACCGGCACGAACTGCTTGAAGCGGCCATACAGGCGACTGAAACTCTGGTCGGTCAGCAAGCCCTTGAGCGCGAAGCCGGCTTCCAGCGTCAGCAGGTTGCCCCGGCGCGGAAAGATCGGGTTGTCCACATTGCGGCGTGACCAGGCGAAGCCCGGCACCAGCGCCCGGTGCTTGCCGGGGGTGACGATGGTATTGGCGGGCAGGGTGCTGCCGTCCTCCTGGCTCAGCTCATCGCGGTAATAGGTCAGCGAATAGGTGGTGTCGTAGTTCTCGCTGTTGCGGGCGCGCTTGAGCCCGATCTGCTGGCTGCGCAGGTCGATGCCTTCCAGCTTGGTGCGGTCGTAGGAGGTATTGAGGCTGTTGACGAAGGCCTTGTCGTCCGGCGGCATGGCCAGGGACATCATGCCGTACTGGCGTTTCTGCTCCAGCCGTGCCTGGCTGTCGAAGACATAGGCCTTGTCAAACACGTTGTAATGCGAATAGCGACCTTCGACCTGGGCGCCGGTGTCGGTGCTATAGCCCACGCCGGTGCGAATGCGCTGGGTCGGGAACTCGGTGACCTGCACCTTCACCGGTGTCAGGTCCGGATGTTCGGGGTCATCGTCGATGGCCACGATGGCGTTGGAGAAGTAGGGCGTGTTCTGGATCTGCCGCTGCAGCGCCAGCAGGCGGTCGACGTCATAGGCTTCACCGATGTTGAGCGGATTGACGTTGCGGATGATGGTCTCGGGATAGCGGCGCGTGCCGGTGATCTGCAAGGGCCCCAGGGTGAAGGCCGGGCCGCTGTCATAGCGCACCGACAGGTCGGCCTGGTGTTCGTCCGGATCGACCCGGGCCTGGGAGGAGGCGATGCGGGCGGCCGCGTATTTCTTTTGCTGCAGCTGGTCCAGGCCGGCATTCTTGGCCTTGTCCCAGTCTTCCTGGCGGAACGGTTGGCCCGGCGGCAATGACCAGTTCTCGCGCAGGGCCGCCACCCGGGCCGCGTCCTCACGGGCGGCTACGCCGGTGACGGTGATGTCGGCGCTGCTGATCGCGGTGCGCGGGCCGGGGTCGACGCTGAGCTTGATGCGGCGCGGCGGCTGCTGATCGGCCGCAGCGGGCTCGGTCTGCATGCTGACCTTGGTGACGGGCGCGAAATAGCCCTCGGTCGAGGTCAGTTCGCGCACCTGGTCGCCAGCGGTATCCATCATGAATTTGAGCTGCTCGTCGCTGATGTCGTCGCGGTCCTGATAGCGCGAGAGGTCCAGGAAATCCTTGAGCAGCGACTGCACCGGCTTGGGCGCTTCGATCTCCACCTTGTAGGCGGCATAGGCGGTATCGGCGGCACACCAGAGGAAGGCGATGGCCAGGTGGCGGGTCCAGGTCATTGATTCACTGCATCTTCGTTTATCGGTTGAGGCGGCCGGCCTGCCGCCCCTTGGGGCAAGTCGGGTAGGATGGAGGGCTTGGCGGTTCATACCACCAAGGCCTGACCTGCGTGCGGCGCGGATAGTTCCTGGCCGGCGCCGGGGCAGGCGCTTCATTCCCGGGCCATGTCTCATTGCGGCGTCGTGGGTTCCTGTGGCGATGACAGGTCCTGGCGACATGGGCAGGGCGATCCACCGCCTTGTTCATCCCGCTATTGTAATGTGCCTGCAGCGTCGCCCGGGCAGGTATTGCGGACCAAAGCTGCACATCGCTTCCCTCGTGGACAGGCGAGTGCGGTCAATCGAAGGAGAGTCGTGTGAGCAGTGTGAATATTGATGTGTATTCGGAGAAGGCCAGTTGCGAGCGCTTGTTGTCGGTCCATCGCTGGACCGACAAGTTGCTGAGCTTTCGCACCACGCGTCCGGCCGGTTACCGTTTCACGGCCGGCCAGTTTGCCCGTCTGGGGTTGGAGATCGATGGCCAGATCGTCTCGCGCGCCTATTCCATCACCTCGGCCGAGCAGGAGGACCAGCTGGAGTATTACGCCATCGTGGTCCCCGGCGGCCAGTTCACCACGCGCCTCGCAGCCTTGCAGCCAGGGGACCCGGTCTGGGTGGAAAAGCTCAGCTATGGCTTCATGACCGCCGACCGCTTCGTCGATGGCCGCCAGTTGTGGATGCTGGCCACCGGCACCGGGCTGGGCCCGTATGTCTCCATCCTGCAGCAGCCCGATGTCTGGCAGCGCTTCGACGAACTGGTCGTCGTGCATGGCGTGCGCCAGCGCGAGGAGCTGGCCTATGCCGACAAATTCGAACAGCTGCGTCAGCACGCCAGTCAGCAGGGCTGGCCAGCGCGATTGCAGCTGCTGCGTTGCATGACGCGTGATGATGCCCTGCCCGATGCGCCGGGCTGGCTGGCCGGTCGCATCACCACGCTGTTGAAGGAGGGGAGGCTGGAGCAGGCCACCGGCCTGCCGTTGAGCGTGGAACAGACGCGCGTCATGGCCTGCGGCAATCCCGAGATGGTCACCGAGGTGCGCGAACTGCTGCGCGAGCGTGGCATGGGGCCATTGCGTCGCACTGGCGGTGGCCAGTTCGTGACCGAAGACTACTGGTGACTGTTGATTTCAGGCCGGCCGACGGCACCACGCCGCTCGGCCATCATCGTCCCACCCCCTCAATTCTGCGCAATCTCGACATCCGTCGACGATAAGGGCCGATTGTTGTTGAAATCGCCATGGAAAGTGAAGTTGGCGGATCTTTCTGCTATTGACACCTCGTATAAATTCGATTTTCAGCCGCGATATCGCGATTTCCTTTCTATTTTCCCCAGAATTTGTCTATCTCCTACTGATGGAAGTTTTTCGATGCCGCCATGGTGTCGACAGACGCGGGGAGCCGACATCGATGAAAGGAAATCGAGGGCATCAAGCCACGGCACTTCATGGGAGAGCGATTTCGGGCGAAGGTCTGCGAAGTCGCCACCTGTCAGTTAATTGAACCATTTGGGGGTAGCATGAATTTGAAGAAGATCCTGCACGTAGCCATTGCCGACGACCATCCTATCGTGCTCGGCGCGCTCAGGAGCGAGCTGGCGCGCCTGCCGGAAATACGCATCGATCTGGAGGTGGATACGGGGGAGGCGCTGCTCGCGGCGCTCAAGCGCGCGCCATGCGAGATCGTCATCACCGATTTCGCCATGCCGGCCGACGACAGCGACGATGCCGACGGTTTTGCGCTGGTCAAGCGAATCAAGAACGAACATCCCTCGACCAAGCTGATCGTCTACACGGCGATGAACAATGGCGCGGTGATCCGGCGCCTGTACCGGATGGGCGTATTCGCCGTCATCAACAAGCGCGAGAAGACCGATGAACTGATCAACGCCTGCCTGGCCACGCAAAGCAGCAAGCAACTGTACTTCCCGGTGTCGCTGCGCGGCGAGCTGGAGATGAGCTGGGCCCAGGGGGAGGGCTTCGGACTGGTGCGCGAACTGACCCAGAGCGAGCTGGAGGTCGTCCGGCTGTTTGTGGAAGGCCAGTCGCTGGGCGAGATATGTGAACGTCTGTCACGCACGCCCAGTACCATCAGCACCCACAAGAACAATGCGATGCGCAAGCTGGGCCTGAGTACCGATGCCGACCTGATCAAGTATGCGTATTCGACCGGGATGATCAACTAGGCGGGCGCAGCCGGATGTTCCTTCCCCCCAAAGAGGTGGACGGACATCCGGTGGCGAACTTGAGGGCAGGAGGAATGCGGTGCGCCCGATGCAGGCGCGATGAAAAGCAAAAAGCCCGGTCACCAGGACCGGGCTTTTTGCTTGAATACTTGGGGTGGCTGATGGGACTCGAACCCACGACGACAGGAATCACAATCCTGGACTCTACCAACTGAGCTACAGCCACCGTCGACTGTCAGACAGACTTGCGTCCGTCATCAAGTAAGCAAAAGATTATACAAACACTTGCGAGGAATGGCAACATAATTTCGATGCAAAAAGGAAAGTTCGCCGAACATTTCTTTTTTGCCCGCTTCAGGCGCCGTCTTGCGGCTGCAGGGCCTGTACCGGTGGCGCCAGCTGCAGCAGGCTGCGGAAGGCGTTTTCCAGTGTGGACTGGCTGGCCGTGGTGAAGCCGGCCAGCGAGCCGGTGGCGGCCTGCGCCAGCAATCCTTGTGTTTCCAGCAGGCGGGCCAGTTGCCGGGTGACGGCCTGGCCGGTATCGATGATGTCCGGCACTTCGCCCGCCAGACGCCTGCATACGCTCTCGATGGCCGGCCGCACGAAGGGGTAGTGGGTGCAGCCCAGTACCAGGGTATCGGCGCCCTGGTCCAGCAGCGGCTGCAGGTAGCGCTCCAGCAATTGCACCGTGGCCGGCGAGTACAGTTCGCCTTTTTCGATCAGGTCCACCAGGCCGACGCAGGCCTGCGGCAGGAAGCGCACCCGGTACTGCTCCTCCATCTGCTGCTGCAGCAAGGCAAAGCGCTTGCTGGCCAGCGTGCTGCGGGTCGCCAATACGCCCACGGTGCCGCTGCGGGTCTCTTGGGCGGCCGGTTTCAGACCGGGTTCGATGCCGACCACCACCAGCCGCGGCCATTGCGCGCGAATGGCCTGGATCGCAGCGGCGGTGGCGGTATTGCAGGCCACCACCAGCGCCTTGACCTGCTGGCCGACAAAGAACGCGGCAATGGCCAGTGACCGTTCCACGATCTGGGCTTCGCTCTTGTCGCCGTAGGGGGCGTAGCCGGAGTCGGCGAAGTAGAGCAGCTTTTCGCGGGGCAGGGCGGCCTGGATGTGACGCAGCACCGACAAGCCGCCGACGCCCGAATCGAAAATGCCGACCGCGGCATCGGCTGCGGTCGGCATCGGGATCGGGCTGGCAGATTGTCCTGCAGAAGGCGCGGCGGCTTGCTTGACTGCTTCATTCATGGTGCTGCGCGCGCTCCTGCGGATCGTCTGGCGTGGCTCAGGCGGTGGTGACGGGGATCTTGGACAGGGAGACGCTCTGGGCGATCTTTTCCTTCCACTCGGCCGGCCCGGTGTTGTGCACCGAGATACCGTTGGCGTCGACGGCCACGGTCACCGGCATGTCCTTGACGTCGAACTCGTAGATCGCTTCCATGCCCAGGTCGGCAAAGCCCAGCACCTTGGCCGACTTGATCGCCTTGGACACCAGGTAGGCCGAACCACCCACGGCCATCAGGTAGGCCGACTTGTGCTTCTTGATCGCCTCGATGGCCGCCGGGCCGCGCTCGGACTTGCCGATCATGGAGATCAGTCCGGTCTGTTCCAGCATCATGTCGGTGAATTTGTCCATGCGGGTGGCGGTGGTCGGACCCGCCGGGCCCACCACTTCGTCGCGCACCGGATCGACCGGGCCGACGTAGTAGATCACGCGGTTGGTGAAGTCCACCGGCAGCTTCTCGCCCTTGGCCAGCATGTCCTGGATGCGCTTGTGGGCAGCATCGCGGCCGGTCAGCATCTTGCCGTTCAACAGCAGGGTCTGGCCCGGCTTCCAGGAGGCGACTTCTTCCTTGGTCAGGGTATCCAGGTTGACGCGCTTGGACTTCTCGGTGTCGGCCACCCAGTGCACTTCGGGCCAGTCCGACAGCGACGGCGGTTCCATGTAGGCCGGGCCGGAGCCGTCCAGCACGAAGTGACCGTGACGGGTCGCCGCACAGTTGGGGATCATCGCCACCGGCTTGGAGGCCGCGTGGGTCGGGTGCATCATGATCTTCACATCCAGCACCGTGGTCAGGCCGCCCAGGCCCTGTGCGCCAATGCCCAGTGCGTTGACCTTCTCATAGAGCTCGATACGCAGCTCTTCGGTCTTGTTCTGCGGGCCGCGCTTCAAGAGCTCGTACATGTCGATGTCTTCCATCAGCACTTCCTTGGCCATCAGCATGGCCTTCTCGGCGGTACCGCCGATGCCGATGCCCAGCATGCCCGGCGGGCACCAGCCGGCGCCCATGGTCGGCACGGTCTTCAGGACCCAGTCCACCAGGTTGTCGGAAGGGTTCAGCATGACGAACTTGGTCTTGTTTTCGGAGCCACCGCCCTTGGCGGCGATCTGCACGTCCACGGTGTTGCCCGGTACCAGTTCCATGTGGATCACGGCCGGGGTGTTGTCCTTGGTGTTCTTGCGTTCGAACTGCGGGTCGGCCACGATCGAGGCGCGCAGCACGTTGTCCGGGTGCGAGTAGCCGCGACGTACGCCTTCGTTGACGGCGTCGGCGATCGAGCCCGAGAAGCCCTCGAAGCGCACGCCCATGCCGATCTTCAGGAACACGTTGACGATGCCGGTGTCCTGGCAGATCGGACGCTTGCCCTCGGCGCACATGCGCGAGTTGGTCAGGATCTGCGCGATCGCATCCTTGGCTGCCGGGCTCTGCTCGGACTCATAGGCGCGGGCCAGGTGGGCGATGTAGTCGGCCGGATGGTAGTAGCTGATGTACTGCAGCGCGGCGGCTACGGATTCGATGAGATCGTCTTGCTTGATGATGGTCATGGCTGGTTCTCTCAGGTTTGGGTGATACGGGTTCAGTGCTTCTCGGATGGATCGTCGCCGTGTGCGCCGGGATGCACCATCAGGCGGTCGCAATAGGCAATGGCCATGGCCGAGAGCAGGAAGGCGATATGGATGCCGGTCTGCGCGATGAGCGTCTTGGCGTCATACAGGTTGGCGTTGATGAAGGTCTTCAACAGGTGGATCGAGGAAATGCCGATGATGGCCGTGGCCAGCTTGACCTTGAGCACCGAGGCATTGACGTGCGACAGCCATTCCGGCTGGTCGGGATGGCCTTCCAGGTTCATGCGCGAGACGAAGGTCTCGTAGCCGCCCACGATCACCATGATCAGCAGGTTGGAAATCATCACCACGTCGATCAGGGCCAGTACCACCAGCATGATGGTCTGCTCGTTGAGCTTGTCGGGGCGGGTGGCGCCGGGGATGGCCACCGCATCCAGGATATGGTCCAGCGAGCTGGCACTGCCCATGGCCGCGCCGATCAGGTCCGACAGTTCGACCCAGAAGTGATAGACGTAGACGCATTGCGCCAGGATCAGGCCCAGGTACAGCGGCAGCTGCAGCCAGCGGCTCATGAAAATCAGGTTGGGCAGGATGCCGATCTTGCGGGGGGTCTTGGGCGACGGGCTGGTCATGGTGTCAGGAGTACGCTGGATGAATTCTGGCGAGTGAGTGCGGTATCCGATTATGTCGCCGGGCGAACGCTGCCCGCTCGGTCTCGGATTTGGGGCCGTATTCTACACGCCCTTGGGCAGAATCCGTCGCGACAGCTTCATCCCGGCCTGGATCAAATGTGAGCAGACAGGTGCCTGCGGGAAACACCGGCCTGTGCCAAAATGCACAAATGTTGTTCTGAACATAAGGGCAATATGAAGGTCTTCGTCATTGGAGGCCAGGACCGACATGCCTCGCCGGCACGCGCCGTTACCCGGCCAAGTGCCCGCGCAAGCGCCTGCGCGGCCCGCAAGACGTTGATGCAGGCGGGTTTGCGCGCCATGACGGCGCTGCATGTGTAAGGACTGAGTAAGTGAAACGGCCTATGTTTTGCGGAAAGCAAAAACAAACCTAGTGGAGACTACCGTGGCAGACATCGAAACTTTCAAGCAAGAAAACCGCGTATTCGCACCGCCGGCCGAGCTGGTCAAGCACGCCGCCATTTCCGGCATGGAGGCCTACCAGGCCCTGAACGCCGAATTCGCCAAGGATTACGAAGGCACCTGGGCCAGGCTGGCCAAGGACAACCTCAAGTGGCACAAGCCCTTCACCCAGACCCTGGATGAATCGAACGCACCGTTCTACAAATGGTTCGCCGATGGCCAGGTCAACGTCTCGTACAACTGCCTGGACGTGAACCTGGAGAACGGCAACGCCGATAAGACCGCCGTCATCTTCGAGTCCGACGATGGCAAGGTTACCCGCGTGTCCTACCGCGAGCTGCACCAGAAGGTCTGCCAGTTCGCCAATGGCCTGAAATCGCTGGGCATCAAGAAGGGTGACCGTGTGGTCATCTACATGCCGATGTCGGTGGAAGGCGTGGCCGCCATGCAGGCCTGCGCCCGCATCGGTGCCACCCACTCGGTGGTGTTCGGCGGCTTCTCCGCCAAGTCCCTGCACGAACGCGTGATCGATGCCGGCGCCGTGGCCGTGCTGACTGCCGACTATCAGGTCCGCGGCGGCAAGCAACTGGCCCTGAAGTCCATCGTCGATGAAGCCCTGGCCATGGGGGGCTGCGATACGCTCAAGCACGTGGTCGTCTACAAGCGTGCCGGTGCCGAGATCAACTGGGTCGAAGGTCGTGACCTCTGGCTCTCCGACGTGCTGGCCAACCAGTCCGACGTCTGCGAGCCGGAATGGGTGGATGCCGAGCACCCCCTGTTCATCCTCTACACCTCCGGTTCCACCGGCAAGCCCAAGGGCGTGCAGCATGCGTCGGCCGGCTATCTGCTGTGGGCCGTGCTGACCATGAAGTGGACCTTCGACATCAAGCCCGACGATGTCTACTGGTGTACCGCCGACATCGGCTGGATCACCGGCCACACCTATATCGCCTATGGCCCGCTGGCCGTGGGCGCGACCCAGATCGTCTTCGAGGGTGTGCCGACCTATCCCAACGCCGGACGCTTCTGGGACATGGTGGCGCGCCACAAGGCCACCATCTTCTATACCGCACCGACCGCCATCCGCTCGCTGATCAAGGCCGCCGATGCCGACGAGAAGGTCCATCCCAAGCAGTATGACCTGTCGTCCCTGCGCATCCTGGGCTCGGTGGGTGAGCCCATCAACCCGGAAGCCTGGATGTGGTACTACAAGAACGTCGGCCAGGAAAAATGCCCCATCGTCGATACCTTCTGGCAGACCGAGACCGGTGGTCACATGATCTCGCCCCTGCCGGGTGCGACCCCGCAGGTCCCGGGTTCGTGCACGCTGCCGCTGCCGGGTATCACGGCAGCCATCGTCGACGAGACCGGCAATGACATCCCCAATGGCAATGGCGGCATCCTGGTCGTCAAGCGCCCATGGCCCTCGATGATCCGTACCATCTGGAACGACCCCGAGCGCTTCAAGAAGAGCTATTTCCCCGAGGAGCTGGGTGGCAACATCTACCTCGCCGGCGACGGCGCGGTGCGCAACAAGGAGACCGGCTACTTCACCATCACCGGCCGCATCGACGACGTGCTGAACGTCTCCGGTCACCGCATGGGCACCATGGAAATCGAATCGGCGCTGGTGGCCAACAGCATCGTGGCCGAGGCCGCCGTGGTGGGCAAGCCGGACGAAACCACCGGCGAATCGATCTGCGCCTTCGTGGTCCTGAAGCGTCCGCGTCCCACCGGCGAGGAAGCCAAGCAGATCGCCAAGGAGCTGCGTGACTGGGTCGCCAAGGAAATCGGCCCGATCGCCAAGCCCAAGGAAATCCGTTTCGGCGACAACCTGCCCAAGACCCGCTCCGGCAAGATCATGCGTCGCCTGCTGCGCGTGCTGGCCAAGGGCGAAGCGATCACGCAGGATGTCTCCACGCTGGAAAACCCGGCCATCCTGGATCAGTTGAAGGAAGCGCAGTAAGCGACAACGGCACGGAAGGGCGGTCGTGAACGGCCGCAACCGGCTGCCTGCAAGCCGGCAGGGCAGGGCGAGAGGAATTCAGCCCGTACCTGCCGGCTTTTTTATGGTCTTTTTGGAAAAATGTTTAGAAAAGGCTTGGCTTCTTTCGGAAGCTTGCTATAATGCATGGCTTCGCTGAACGCGAACACAAATCCAGGAGAGGTGGATGAGTGGTTTAAGTCGCACGCCTGGAAAGCGTGTATAGGTTCATAGCCTATCGGGGGTTCGAATCCCCCCCTCTCCGCCAGGAATCAAGCAAAACGGGCCTTCGCGGCCCGTTTTTGCTTTTGATCCCACATACAAAAGCTCACATACGAATTGGACGTTCCTTCGTTGAACGGGCTGCGCGGTTCCTCTGCGACATGTTTTGCTCGCAAATTTTATTTCCCCTCGCTCTGCTGCTCATATCGTCCGTTTCAAGAGCTTGGCTCAGTTGCCGAAAACCTGCTGCGGGTCGGCCTTCCCCAATCCAGGGCGCTTAATTGCATTTGGCCGCTCCCGGCTGGCGCAAATATTGAACCCCGAGCTTCGAATGGAGGCTGGGGCTTTTTTTCGCGGCTACGCTCTAGCGTTTTGCCCATCTCGCCGGTAGTACACACGGTATGCTCGAATATTTCGGACGCAGCGTCGGGGTCCTCTAAAGCTTATCCCATCAGGCTAAAGCTGCGTGTACCGAAAGCGATCCGAGGTCGGGTCTGGCCATTATGCAGAGGGCAGTGGCCTTACTCTGACTGCGGTAGCGACGCGGAACGCAGTCGCTTGGCCTCTCCAATAGCCTCTGCGAAGATCTCATGAATGTTTCGCGCCGTGAACGCCGGGAGCATGGATTCCGGCGCTGCTGAACCTCCCTGGCCCCCTAGACCCGGGACAAAATCGGAATATCTGATTTCAACATTTCCCTTTTTCTTCACGGCTTGAGCTATCTCCTTGAGTCGGTCCTGCGGATTCAGCGGCGCGTCACTCAGCCCAGGAATAGAGTTCTGTATCGACCCATAACCGCCCGCATCATTCACTTCTGCAAATAATTTGCCGTTCACCAGGACCTGTCCCACGGTCTGGTATTGATGTGCGTTGGCATACTGCGAGTTAATCGCGTTGCGGGTAGCCTCCTCGCTAGCCCGGACCTTCATTTCGTTTATCAGGGCTTCCGGCATCTGGTAAGCGACAGGGGCTATGGAGCTTAATAGGGTAGCAGGGCCAGTCAGCCGATATGCACTTTCAACTTCATTACTCTGGGCTTCACTCTCGGCGGCTTTCTGCACAGCCTCGGAAGAAATGGCAACCTTGGCTGACTCTTCTACTGGGTTGTTGTCCGGCTTTGATGGGGTTTGAGGCGCAATGGAATTTGGTTTGGATGCTACAAGTGCCGAGGCCTGGGCTGCCGTAATCATCATTGCAGTGACTCCTTGATAGGTTGGGTCAGTTCGCGGTGCGGTGCGTTACATGTACCACCGGCAGTATGAAAAGAAATCGTGTGCTTGAACTTGTAAATAAAAACGCATTTCACTCGCAATTCGGCAAATTCTCGCAAAGTGAGAAGTTTTGGGTGGATTTTCGCCCCATTGGGCCTCGCATCCCCATGTCCCATATCCCTTCGTTGCGTGGAGTCCTCTTGAGAGGATCGCCTCGGATGGCTTTGCGTGAAGCCCGTAAGCTTGGTCCATCGACGCGAAATCGCTTGTTACAATACCGCTGCAATCCTGAGACTCATCAAAAACGGTTTGCAAATCAGGATTTGATCCAACCAGTGGTAACCGCGCATCCTCGGGGATCTCCCGCGGGATAGCTCACTCAGCACCGATAATCAACAAGCATGGAATCAAATACAAGCCTCGAAGCAGTGGAGGATAGCCCGCCGTTTATCGAGCAAGTCTTCGATGTGCTTCTCTTCGACATTGCTTTCTGCAAGCTTGAGCCGGGCGAGAGAATTCGTCAGTCGGTATTGGCGAGCCAGCTCAAGGTTTCTCGCCAACCCATCAGCCATGCCTTGCAGCTGCTCAAACATGAGGGCTTGCTGCAGGATTCTGGTCGTCAAGGACTTCAGGTCACACCGATTGAACCGGAGTACATGCGCTTGCTATTTCAGGCGCGCAGACCGCTGGAGGCAAGCGCAGCGGCGCTGGCGGCCCAACGTGTTGCAGATCATCGTGCGAATGACGATGAGTGCGAATTCCTGCGGCGGATGCTCGTCGCCGGTCAAGATAAGGTGAGAGCACATGCGCCGGCGCCGGAGATTGCCATGGCGGAGTTCCAGTTTCATGTCGCGCTTTACCGGCTGTCCGGAAATACGGTGATCGAACAGATGATGAATGGTCGATGGGCTCACATCATGCGGGCCTTGATCACCACCCATGCCAAGGCGGATATCCTGGTTGCGTGGGAAGAGCATGCTGCCATCGCAGATTGTGTTTTGCGTGGTTCCGTTCTGGAGGCTTCGGAACTGGTATCCAGGCACGTCCAGCGGTGTGGCATTGCGCTGTGCAAGCACCTTGAAGAGGTTCTTGCACAGCCCTCTCATCTCTGAAAGTCTTGGTCTTGGTCGCCTCAGGATGATTGTGCTGATCCCTGAAGATCGCAGAACCACGACCACAAATCTCGCCGCTTCCTGATGGATTGGGACGCTATTGGCTGTCCTCTGGATCCGCGATCTTCATCCGCGGCTGGTCGAGTTAGCCGAGCTTGCCGGAATAGGTCTCCAGGACCGCCCATGCTTCCGCGCCGAACTTCTTCTTCCACTCCGTGTAAAAGCCAGCCTCCGCGAGTTTTTTCCTGAAAGGCGCCGGATCGGGTTTATTGAATTTGAGTCCCTTTTGTTCGAGCTCTTTCATGAGCGTGATGGCCAGCTTCTCGCTGTCGGCACGCTGTGCGATTGCAGCAGCATTCATGTTCTTCACGACGACTTCGCGCAGATCTTGTGGAAGCCCCTGCCAGGCGCGACCGTTTGCCAGTAACCAATAGCCATCCCAGACATGGGAAGTCTGCGAGCAGAATTTTTGCACCTCATATAGCTTGGCTGTCGCAACGATAGGGAGGGGGTTCTCCTGGGCTTCCACGATTCTGGTTTGGAGTGCGGAATACAACTCGCTAAAGTTGATCGGTGTAGGCGCGGCTCCCAGCGACTTGAAGAGTGATACCAGCAGCGGGCTGACCGGCACACGAATGCGTGCTTTCTGCAGATCGGTGGGGCTGCTGATCGGGAATTGTGAGGTGATCTCACGGAAGCCGTTGTCCCAGACTTTGTCCATGACCACCAGTCCGGTCGCCTTGATTTTGTCCCGGATCAGATCGCCGACACCGCCATCCATGGCCTTCCAGACAGAGGGGTAATCGGAGAACGCAAAGCCTACGCTGTTCAGCGATGCCATCGGAACCATCGTCGCCAGAATCACGCCGGGCAACGTAAGAAAGTCCATTCCGCCACTGCGTACCTGGCTGAGCATTTCGGTATCACCGCCCAGCTGGCCATTGGGGAAAATGCGCATTTCCACTTTCCCGCCGGTGTCCGATTTCACCCGCTCGGCCGCCTCCATCAGGCGTAGGTAGATTGGATGGCTGACCGGTACGTTTGTCCCGACCTTGAAAGAGTAGGTGGGGCCGGCGGCATATAGAGGTGCAGCTGCGATGCCGGAAAGCCCGAGCGCGGCGCCGGCGGCGATGATGGTGCGACGTTTTTGATCCATGATTGTCTCCGTATTATTTTAGTCGGATGCCATTTTCAAGCGCAGCGTGCTGTCAGTCCGCCGTCGACCACGAGACTCGTTCCCGTGATGTATTTGGATTCATCAGAGGCGAGGAATAGTGCTGCATAAGCCGTATCCCATCCATCGCCCATCTTTCCCATTGGGACTTGCTTATCTCTTTTGTCGATCATCTCGTCGACATTGCCGCCGTAGGTTTCTTTGAGCGGTTCCTGGATCAATGGCGTATTCATGAATCCCGGCAAGATGCAATTTGCCCGTATCCCTTGTGGGGCGTACTGCACTGCCATGTTCTGGGTCATCGCAATCATTGCCGCCTTGGCGGCGCTGTATGCCAGGTAGGGGAAACCGATCCAGCGAATTGCAGCAATTGAGGCAATGTTCACAATCGAACCGCCGCCTGCATCAAGCAGGTGCGGGATGATGTGCTTGCAGGTCAGAAAGACACTCGACTGGTTGATTGCGATCACCCGATTCCAGGACTCCTCTTCAGTCTCGATCGGCCCACCGACTTCGACGATGCCTACGTTGTTATGCAAGACATCGACGCGGCCGAATTGCCTGACGCATCGCTCTGCCATTTCCCTGACGTCTTCGGAGCTGGCGACGTTAGCCCGGGCGGCGACGCACTTCCCCCCTTCGGCAGAAATCAGCTCGGCCGTCTCCTGTGCGGCTTCCATCCGATTGTCTACGGCGAGCACCGACGCCCCGTGCCGGGCGTACAGCACAGCAGCGGCTTTTCCATTTCCCCAGCCTGGCCCGGACGAGCCGGCTCCAGTGACAATGACCACCTTGCCCTTCATTCTTGACGACATACAAATCCTTTGGCTCTTGCGGTTTCGTAAGACGGCGAGGTGACCTCCTGCATGCCGCTTCGCCGATATCTCGGGGCTCTCTCTGCCAGCCCAATCGGGTCTTCCGGCCTCAGGCCGTCACTTCCCCGGCGAGAAACTCCTCGAAGTCCTTGGGAGATGTTTTTTGGACAGGCGTGAAATCGCGGTGAGCAATGAAGTCCGGGCGAGTCGGCTTGACGATCGCGTTGGAGAGTGCAGACAGGGTCAGATAGGCGATGCGGCGAGGGTAGGGCGTGATATTTCCAGCGGAGCCATGCACGATGTTGGCGTGGAACATCAGCACTCCGCCCTTCTTGCCGGTCGGGGTCACGATACCGTTTCGTTCGACCAGATCGGTAACCGTCTTGTTGTCCAGGGTCCAGAGCGGATAGGACGTGGTCTTGACGTCGTGAGACGACTCCAGTGCTCCCGCCTTGTGGCTTCGTGGAACGACCATCAGGGGACCATTGATCGGCATGACATCATCCAGAAACACGGCGATGTTCATCGCGCGAGGTTCCGGCATTCCATCATCCTTGTGCCATGTGGGGAAATCCTGGTGCCATTGCCATACGTCGCCCGTGAATGCGGCTTTCGCATTGATCTTGAATTGATGGAGATAGCAGCGCTCGCCGAACAATTGCTCGACGGGGGTGACCAGGCGCTCGTCTGATGCAAGCAGCTTGCACGCTTCGCTGTATTGCTGGCAGGCGAAGGCCATCCGGGGTGCGCCGTCCTTTTCGCGCCAGACTTCGGCGCGATGTTGAGCAAAGACATCGCTGGCCGCCGCGCGAAGCGCTTCCACTTGCTCCACGGGAAAGCACTCCGGTAAAAAGATGTAGCCCAGTTCGTCAAACTCGGCGAGTTGTTGTTTGGTCAGTTGCATGTTGTGTCTCCATTTTTTTAAGAAAAAGCGACCCCGTGACCCGGTGCAATCGAGCCAGTCAGTCGTTACCGTGAATACCGAAACTAATCGGCGGATTCCGTAAACTTCGTAAGTCGTCGGTACATGTCGTTACTCGCCCTCTGCATGTGACGCGCGGCCAAATCGCTTCCTTCGAGGACGTTTCCCGACAGGAGGTATTCGGTCAGTTCCTCATGCTCTTCCCACGCTCTGCCCGGGGTTTCCGGCTCATCCAATACGATGAGCATGGATCGCATCAGGTGCGCCCAGCGCGTATTCATCATTTGCTCGATGACGTGATTTCCGGAGAGGCGATAGATGGCGCGATGGAATTCCAGATCTGCTCTCACCAGGTTCGCCAGTGGCTCGCCGCCTGCATAAGCTCTTTTCCCTTCCATGAGCGCAGCCTTGAGCGCCATGACCTGTTCGGGCGTGGCGATCCTGTCGGCCACGCGTTGTGCGGCAAGCCCGGCAACAGTGACTTCCAGCGCCTTCCTGGCCTGATACATCTGTTTCATGTAATCCGGATCGATAGGGGACACGACCAGTCCTTGCCGTCCCGAATCCTGCACCAGGCCTTCGTGTTTAAGGAGCTGTAGTGCGTGACTTATCGGTTGCCGGGACACGCTCAGTTCCGCCGCCAACTCGGCTTGCCGAATTCGTTGTCCGGGCTTCAGCGTTCCGAGGGCAATGGAGGTCAGCAACTGCTCGAATACCTGATCAATGAACGGGGAGGTGTCTTCGATAGCCATGATTATTGAATTCCGTATTCCGAACTCGAATAATAGGCAGCGGTTTTTGGACTGTCAACGATTGTTGGCGCGAAAAACGCCGTAATTACGGGGTAAATGGCGAATAGGTCTTGAATTTTATTGCACGGCTCTGATGCAAAAACTTCATCGGGTGCCAGTTATATTGTTATTTTAATAAATATTTCTTGGCTATTTCGAGATAAATATCTCAATTAATGTAATTTAGTCGTTAAATTGGAATTCTGAATTTTGGGGCACTCGGCGCAGCGCCTGGATTCGGCTGGAGCTTGACGCGGAAACAGCGCTGATTCAGAGGCTGATTGATGATGCCCTGCGGGCAGGTGATGGATGTCGCCCCCCTCAGAGTGCGACCACCAGCTGTTCCCAGGTGCGATGTACGTGGCGGCCCAGGCGCAACGCGCCTTCAGGGCTGGAGAAGTGCTCCAGAGCACGCTGTATTCGGCATGGCAGGCACTGGACTGAACAAGGTGGCAAGCAGCGTAGGCCGCTTCGGCGGTGTGGGCTGCTTGCCCCTGGCAGCAGCAGCTTCTTTTGACAGACCCCGCCGGTCTAGGCTGCCGGCTTGCCGGTATCCAGATTTCCGCTCACATCAAGCTGCACCTGGCGCACCGTGTGAATGATTTCCTCCAGCGGGCTGGGCTTCCACAGGAACGCGGAGAATAACTTCAGCGTAGCCCGGGAGTCGGTCAGCGGCGTGGCGCTCAGCAAGACGATGGGAATGTGCCGATAACGGGCATCCGCCCTGACCGCCGTGGCGAACGTCAGCCCATCCATGACCGGCATGCGCAGGTCCGTCAGGATGACGTCGACCTGCCTGTCCTCCATGATTGCCAATGCTTCAGCGCCTTGTCCGGCCTGGAGCACGCCATAGCCCTCCATCTCGA
Organism: Herbaspirillum sp. BH-1; assembly: GCF_002870055.1. Lineage (NCBI taxonomy): Bacteria > Pseudomonadati > Pseudomonadota > Betaproteobacteria > Burkholderiales > Oxalobacteraceae > Herbaspirillum > Herbaspirillum sp. BH-1. Next base: position 533,661 of record NZ_PKOI01000001.1, read on the forward strand.
ACACATCGGCGAGCAGGGACCTGACATACACATTGTCTTCGATCACCAGGATGGTGGCGGCAGCCGACTTCGGGTTCATGACAAGCCTACGAGCGAAAATGAATAAAACATATCTGTGTGACCTGAGGCATGGCTTTCCCATCCCCTTCCTGCACGATGGCGCGATTCAATGGAAAGTCTTCGCTCTCTGCGCATTGAAGCCGGCTCTTCCCGCCAGCTCATCGTGCTCCTCGATGAAGAGCAGGAATTCCATGTGATTTCTGGCATTGACCCAGGTATCCATTGCCCGCGCATTCGGAATTGCCGATGAGCTGATGTGCTCGCCGATCAGGCCGCCGACCCAGCGCCGGATTTCAGCGCACTCCGCCCCCGCAGCATGCATCGCGACGAGGCAATTCCTTGTCGCCGCCCGGACCAGATCGCCTACGATCAGGTTGGCGCCAGCCATCTCCGCCAGTCTGGTCACGATCAACATGTACCGGCTGGCGATGTCCTGCGCATGACTATTGAGCATTTTTTCTCCCATGGGCGTCGTTATACGCCCCTGGAGAATTCATGCCATCAGGAGAATCCTTAGCGCCTGCATAAGGTCGACCCTGCCTCTTCGCTCCTTCAGGTGTTGCAGCTCAGGTAATTTCTGATACTTGATCCTTAACGGCCAATCAATAATGGGCCCATTGGACGTCACCGTTGAAGGGAGCAGTCATGGACGTTTGTGCTATCAAGGTGGCGTCGAAAGCGGCCAAGCGGTTCGTCATTGTCGTGTGCCTGATCATCGTCGGCCTGGAAGGCTGGTCCAGCTGGCACGAGCGCCGAACGGTGATCGAGGACTCGTTCCGGTCAACGGCCAACATGGCGGTGGCGCTTTCGCAGCATGCGGACCAGGCACTGGACGAAGTCGATATCGTGCTCAAGGCCGCGCTGGAACAGTCGACCAGTACCGGCAAGTCAGCTGCCGACAGGACGCGGCTGCACAACTTCCTGGTCCAGAACGTCAGCGATGTCCCGCAACTGGCGGGGTTGTTCATCTATGACGAGAAGGGCGCCTGGGTCGCATCGTCGCAACCGGTCCTCGAAACCCGGTTCAATAACAGCGACCGCGACTATTTCATTCACCACAAGGAGCAGCGGTTCAATACCGCCTTCATCGGCAAGCCCGTGCGCAGCAAGTCGACCGGCCACTGGGTGCTGACGATGAGCAGGCGCATCAACAAGCCCGATGGAAGCTTCGGAGGTGTCGTACTGGCGACGCTGGACATCAACTTCTTCGAGCGCTTCTATCACCAGTTCGATATCGGACAGAAGGGGGCCATCCTGTTCGGTAGCAACGAAGCCACCGTCCTCTATCGGCGCCCGCTGCTGGCCGATTCGATGGGCAAGTCCTTGACCGATTCGCCCTTGTTCCAGCAGCACGTCAAGCTGGCCGATTCCGGTGCGGTCGAGATTCGCTCGACCCAGGATGGCGTGGTGCGGGTCAACAGTTTCAAGCATCTGAGCAATTACCCGCTCTTCATGATTGTGGCGGTGTCAAAAGATGACGTGCTCCGGAGCTGGACCCGTCACGCCATCGAGAAGGCCGTAGGGATCAGCTTCCTGCTCCTGGCCGTCTGCTACGGCGGCAGCAAGATGGTGACCCAGGTTGCCCTGCGTGAGCGCGCACAGGCCGAGGCCGTGACAGCCCAGGAGAATCTGGAAAAGATGTTCCAGCTGTTGCAGGTGCAGTCGCGCCGGGATGGACTGACCGGCGCCATCAACCGGCGCTATTTCGACGAGTTGCTGGAGCTGGAAGTGGCGCGCTTCGGCCGTTCAGGTGGAGCACTCTCGTTGCTCATGATCGATGTCGATCACTTCAAGAAGTACAACGACAGCTATGGGCACGTTGCAGGGGACCAGTGTCTGCAGAAGGTAGCCACTGCCATCGCCGAGGCGGCCAGGCGCGAAGTCGATGTGGTGGCCCGCTACGGGGGCGAAGAATTCGCCGTCCTGCTGCCGGCATGCGGCCGGGCGGGCGCAACGGTGGTCGCCGAAAGAATCTGCGCCGCCGTCAGGGCACTGGCCATTACCCACCCCTCCAGTGAAGACGGCGTGGTTGGCGTGAGCGTCGGCATCAGCTCGATCGAGTCGGACAAGGGCTTCACATTCCAGCCCCGGGAAATCGTGGAGGTCGCAGACAAGGCGCTCTATGTCGCCAAGGAAAACGGGCGTGGAAGGGCGGTCTACCGGGAGTTCACCTACCGCCCGCCAGTGCTGGTCTGGTCGGCGTAGAGATGGCCCGATCCCGCGTGTTTCAGCTGTAACTTTTCTGCGGCCCGATGCAACCGGGCCGTAACCAGCGCAGGCCAAGATGACTACCTATCGAAACCCCAGTCATCGGAGAACACCATGCGCTTCTACCTCTTCTACTTCGTCGCCGTCGTCAGCCTGATGGCCAGCACCGTGGCCGAAGCGGCTACTGCCGGCCAATATCACAGCCCGGATGAATGGTGGTTCTTCCAGGTCATGGGCGCCCTCGGCGGTTTCTCGTTCTAACTGATCAGACAAGGAGAACATCATGGCCGCAGCTCTGCTCCATCTCGCCAGCGAGATCTACACCCGGTTTGCACCCGCCCTCCAGGAGATGGTCGCGCATACGTTTTGAACGCGATTCGATGCAAGTTGGGCAGCCTGCCTCCGGGGCGACCGGATGCCCGTGTCAGATGTCCAGCTGGAACTGCACCGGTTGCGCCGGTTCGGCAGCACCCGGCTTGAGCAGGCCGCTTGCCTTGACCCCCAGCAGGCGGATGGATTGGTCAAGAACGATGCGCTTGAGGCAATTGCCGGCGGCCTTCCTGATCTCCCGTGCATCGGCCGTCGCTGCCGCCAGGGTGGCATCGCGGGTCACGGTCGAGAAATCCTTGAAGCGCAGCTTGATCCCGACCTTGCGGCAGAGGTAGCCTTTGCGGTTCAGATCGGCCGCCACCTGCTCGCACAGTCGCGTGAAGATCGCCCCCAGTTCATTGCGGTCGCGGATGGCATCGAGATCACGTTCAAAGGTGGTCTCGCGGCTCATGGAGACCGGTTCGGACTCGGTGACCACCGGTCGATCATCGATGCCATGGGAGACGCGATACAGCCAGGCGCCATAGCTGCGGCCGAAATTCTCCACCAGCCAGTCTTCCCGGCAGGCGGCCAGTTCGCCGATGGTCCGGATAGCCAGCACATCGAGCTTCCTGGCCGACTTCGGGCCGATACCGTTGATCTTGCTCACCGGCATGGGCCAGATGCGATCCGGGATGTCCTCCATCGTCACGATGGTGAAGCCGTCCGGCTTCTGGATATCGGAGCACAGTTTGGCCAGCAGCTTGTTGGGGGCGATGCCGACCGAACAGGTCAGTTGGGTGGCCTCGAAGACCGAGCGCTTGAACATCGCGACGATGTCTTCCGATGTCGCCTCCAGCGAGGAGATGTCGGTATAGATTTCATCGATGCCGACATCCTGGATGATGGGGCTGATGGCCCTGATCGCGTCCTTGAAACGGCGGGAATACTGGCGATACAGCTCGAAATTGACCGGCAACAGGATAGCCTCCGGCGCCAGGCGCGCCGCCCGCATGGTGGGCATGCCGGAATGCACGCCCAGCGCGCGGGCCTCGTAGGTCGCCGTGGTCAGCACGCCCCGGCCGACATAATCCTTGAGCCTGGCGAATTCCAGCGTGCCATCCTCCAGCGCCTTGGGCGCGTGCGTCTGTCGCCCGCCGACGACCATGGGCAGGCCGCGCAGTTGTGGATAACGCGAAAGTTCGCAAGACGCAAAGAATGCATCCATGTCGATATGAGCTATGCGCCGCGCAGGGGACATGTTCTTCAGGGACCGAACTGCCAGGGTTCGTGATGGGGAAAGCCGGAAAAGGGGAGATTGTATCCAGAATCCGCTATTTTCTGCGAAAGCCGGCGTATCCCGTCCCAATCGTGCGGATGATCGTGTCCGGGCAGGAGGGGCGAAGAATACAGCGCGCCCCTTGCAGCAGAAAGCAGGCAGCTCATGGTAATTTGGCGGTTCAACCCGGCTTGTCGGCTCAGTTCGAATGCCCGCCGTCCGGGATCAATCAACCTGCCGTGAGGGATAACAAGATGGAGCGCTGGGTCGCTTATGCATTCATTTCGATGGCCTTCGCCGGTTTTACTTCAGTCATTGCAAAGCTTGGGTTGACCGGCATCTCGGGCGACCTGGGGTTGGCGATACGGACCTGCTTCGTGTTCCTGTTCGTACTGCTGTTCGCAGGCGTCGTCGTGCCAGCCTCGCAGCTGGAAGCGCTGACTTGGAAGAACTTCTTCTGGCTCGGTCTCTCCGGGGTGACGACCGCCGGCTCCTGGATTTTCTACTACAAGGCGATCAAGATGGGCGACGTCTCGACGGTCGCGCTGATCGACAAGGGCAGCGTGATCGTGGCCGTCCTGCTGGCATGGTGGATCCTGCACGAGGCGATCACCCCGGCCAAGCTGGCGGGGGCGGGTTTGATCGCGCTGGGCTTGGTAATGATATCGCGGGGGTAATACGCGAAGGGGGAAATACTCGAAGAAGCCGGATCGTGGGCGGAGAGGGCGGCTGCCCATCCACTCCGAATGCTCCGCCCGTCCTGGCGTCAAGGCTTCGGCGTGTCGGGCTTGCCTGCGAGGGCGCCTTCCTCGACCAGTACACCACCCCGACCGCTACGCTGGATCCCCGCCGGGGCGTGCAGGGGCGGTTGGCCGCCCAGCGTGCCTTCATGGCCTTTCTCTTCCTTCTCGAACTGCGTTACCGTCGGCGCCTCACCGGGGCGCACTGGTTGGTCTGTGCCCGCGTTGGCGGGATCACGTTGTTTTTCTGGCCGATTTTCAAGCTGATCCATCGCTGTTCTCCTCAAGATAGTCCAGAGCTTCACGATAGCGCCAGCGACCCACCGCGGACATCAGGCAGGCTCGCAATCCCGCGTCAGCCAAGGCCTGACAAGGCTCATCATGGGGCAGCGTCCTGTTCCATGGCCCGCGTGCGTATCGTTTGCATGGCACGCAGCAGGAGCTCGCGCTCACTGGCGCTCAGCGCCTGCAGCAGATAGGCCTCGCGTTCTTCGACCATCGGCACGATCTTGCGGTAGAGCCTGCGCGCCTGGGCGGTCGGCTTGACGATGCGAGCACGGGCATCCTCCGGGCTGGGTTCGCGCAGGATCAGGCCTGCCGTTTCCATCCGGCCCAGGGCACGGCTGACCTGCATCTTGTCCAGTGAGGTATGGGGCACCAGATCGCTGGCCTGCATCTGGCCCTGTTCGGCCAATGCGGCCAGGATGCGCCACTCGTCGCGGCTCAGGCCGAAGCGGTCGGCGTAGACCGAGGCGACCGAGCGACTGACGGCCTCGGCCAGTTGCGCCAGCTGGTAGGGAAAGAATGCTTGCAGTTTCATTTCGACATGGTAACAGACGTTACCAAACCGCAAAAGCCGGGCAGGGCTTGATGCAGATCAATTCCCGCTGCGAAGCTTGTCCATCGGTAGCGCCTGCGCGTTGACCGCACTCCTCATGCATCCATATAGTAACAACCGTTACTAATCAGAGCTGCGCCCGTCCGAGGAGATCCACCATGCATATCGATCGTATCCACCACGTTGCCTACCGCTGCAAGGATGCCAGGCAGACCGTGGAGTGGTATGGAAAATACCTGAACATGAATTTCATCCTGGCCATTGCCGAAGACCAGGTGCCCTCGACCAAGGCGCCCGATCCCTACATGCATGTGTTCCTAGATGCCGGCCAGGGCAATGTGCTGGCCTTCTTCGAGATTCCCGCCTCGCCGCCCATGGGGCGCGATATCAATACACCCGCCTGGGTCCAGCACATCGCTTTCAAGGTCGACAGCGAAGCCACGCTGCGCGAGGTCATGCAGCGGCTGCAGGCCGATGGCATCGAGGTGGTCGGCATCACCGACCACACCATCTTCAAGTCCATCTATTTCTTCGATCCCAATGGTCATCGGGTCGAACTGGCCGCCGACTGTGCCACGCCGGAACAGTTGCAGCGGCTGGACGCGGTGAAATGGGACATGCTGGAAGAGTGGTCGCGCACCCGTCGCGCGCCCCGCCATGCCGCATGGATGCATGCGGATGAATTCAGTGAGCAGGCCCACTGAAGCAAGCCGTCGCGATAACAATATTCCAAGGAGACTTCTGTGCAGAGCACCTATACCTACCCACGCTTTACCTATCGGCAATCCGACGAGCAGCGCGACGGCGAGCCGCAGCTTCATCCCGTGGTCATCATCGGCGCCGGGCCGATCGGCCTGACCGCCGCCCTGGAATGCGCCGCGCGCGGCCTGCCGGTGGTGGTGCTGGATGACAACGACACCGTCAGCATCGGCTCGCGCGCGGTCTGCTATGCGCAGCGTCCGCTGGAGATATGGGACCGGCTGGGCGTAGCCAGGCGCATGGTGGACAAGGGCGTGAGCTGGCAGGTGGGCAAGGTGTTCTTCGAGGACCGCCAGGTCTATCGCTTCGACCTGCAGCCCGAGGCGGGGCACAAGATGCCGGCCATGATCAATCTCCAGCAATACTATCTGGAGCAATACATGGTCGAAGCCTGCCAGGCCCATCCCCTGATCGAGCTGCGCTGGAAGCACAAGGTGCTCAATCTGAAGCAGGACGATCACTGCGCCACGCTGTCGCTGGAGACACCGGACGGCTTCTACCACACGCAGGCGCAATGGATCATCGCCTGCGACGGTGCCAACAGCGATACCCGCAGGATGGTGGGCGCAGCATTCAGCGGGCAGTTCTTCCAGGACCGCTTCCTGATTGCCGACGTCATCATGAAGGCCGGCTTCCCCGCCGAACGCTGGTTCTGGTTCGACCCGCCTTTCCATCGCGGCCAGAGCGTGCTCCTGCACAAGCAGTGCGACAACGTCTGGCGCATCGATTTCCAGTTGGGTTGGGATGCCGATCCGCAAGAAGAGAAGAAGCCCGAAAAGGTGATTCCTCGCATCCAGGCCATGCTGGGCAAGGACGTGGAGTTTGAACTGGAATGGGTCTCGGTGTACCAGTTCGCCTGCCGTCGCATCGACAACATGCGCTACCAGCGCGTGCTCTTCGCGGGTGACGCCGCGCATCAGGTCTCGCCCTTCGGCGCCCGTGGCGCCAATACCGGGGTACAGGATATCGACAACCTGGCCTGGAAACTCAAGCTGGTCATCGATGGCCATGCCCCGGTCAGCTTCATCGACAGCTACCATGAGGAGCGCGCCTGGGCGGCCGATGACAACCTGCGGCAATCGACCCGCTCGACCGATTTCATCACCCCCAAGAGCCCGGTGAGCAAGCTTCTGCGTGACGCCGTCCTGAGTCTGGCCGAGACCGAGGCGTTTGCGCGTACCCTGGTCAACAGCGGCCGCCTGTCCACGCCCACCCCCTACCGTGACTCGTCCCTTAACACCCCTGACAGTGCGTTCTTCAGCGCACACATGGCCCCCGGCACTCCCTGCGCCGACGCCCCCATCCTGCGCGATGGTCGCCCCGGGTGGCTGCTGGAAGAACTGGGAGAGGGCTTTACCATCCTGGTGTTCGCGGCCGAGGCGCCGGATCTGGTCATTGACGTTCCCGGGGTCGAGGTCAGGATCAAGACCATCGCCGCACCCGGCTCAGGCGCCGACCTGATCGACCTCGAAGGCCTGGCCGCCCGGCGGTATGCGGCACGTGCCGGCAGCACCTACCTGATCCGTCCCGATCAGCACGTCGCAGCCCGCTGGCACCAGGCCGATGCCGCCGCGATCATGGCGGCCGTGGCGCGTTGCGTCTGTCATTGTGTGGCGTAGATGGCTGCGCTCTGGCGCTGGCGTTTGAGGTGGTACATGCCCTGGTCGGCGCGCGCCAGCAGTGCGTCGATGCTGCTGCCATCATCCGGGTAGCGGGCGTGGCCGAGGCTGGCGCTGATGCAAAGCGCATCGGCGCCGATCTGGAAGGGCTGCGACAGGGCCTGATGCAGCTTGTCGCGGATAATGCCGATGTCCCCGGCGGACACGATCTCGGTGAGCACCACGAATTCATCGCCGCCGATACGCGCAATGGTATCGGCGTGGCGCAGACTGTCTGACAGGCGGCTGGCGATCTGCATCAACAGCAGGTCGCCCGCCGCATGACCGTAGCGGTCATTGACCGTCTTGAACCCGTCCAGGTCCAGGAACAGCAGGGCGAAGGCGCCCTGTTCGCGCTCGGCGCGGGTGAGGGCGGAGCTGATCCGCTCTTCCAGCAGCAGACGGTTGGGCAGGCCGGTGAGGCCATCGTAGAGCGCTTGCCGGCGCAGGCTTTCATTGAGCGCGCAGGCCTGTCCCAACTGTTCGCTGAGATGCCGGCAGCGACGACGCGCATGCCGCAGCAGGCCGCCGAAGATGCCCATGGCACCCAGGCAGGCGCCGCTGACGGCCAGTTGCCCGATCAGGGCCAGTTCGCTGTTATCCATCCCAAACATAGAAGACCGCACCTTCCTTCATTGCGACGCACATGAATCCCCGGCCATAGATGTTCCTGATCTCGAACCGGGTATGGACGAGTTGCGCCAGCTTCTTCCGGATGCGATAGATGATGGTATCGATGCGATGAGGATCGAAAATCTCCGCCGTGATGTTGAGCGCATGCAGCAACTGTTCCGAACTGACCGGAAAATGCGGACTGAGAAACAGCGTGGTCAGGATCGCGCATTCCTTGTCGCTCAGCGCCAGTCGCTCGTTATGCGGGCTGACCAGAGTCCCCTGGCGGCGGTACAGGCTCCAGGCTTCGGGAGGCCCATTGGTGGGCGCATGCCGGATATGCAGGCGTCGCATGAAAGAGCGTATCGTCGCCAGCAATACGGAATCCCTGACCGGCTTGTGCAGGAAGTAGTCGGCGCCGTCATGCAGTGCGTTTTCATGCGCCGCTTCACTGCCGTTGTCGGCAATGACGACGATGCCCAGCAGCGGGAATTTCTGGCGCAGGTCCGCCACCAGTGGACGCAAGCCGCTGGTGATCCGGCGCGTCTCGAGAATGAGGATGGCCGGTTTTTTTTTTGAACCTCGCCCTCCAGCTGCGACAGTGCCGCTACCGCCCTGACCGGAAGTCCACTCGCTTCAAGGACCTTCAGCACGCTCCCCGGTCCCGTGTCTGGATGCTCTACGATTAACACTGCCACGTCGACTCACATCCCCAAAATGAAACAGCCCTGATCTGTTATAGCGCTCTCAACGGATGAGTCTGATTATTGGTTACGTTATACCCGCTTTTGTAAGCGGGGAGATTCACAGAAAATCTCTTGAAAATTGCCATTTTGCAATAAATTGCCTTCTCATGATCATGCCCGATGCAATGGCTTACAGGCCTGACGAAGCTCAAGACGGCGTATGGGTGGGAGGGGAAGGGGGATGGGGATGCGCCGGTGAGCCGGATGCCCGCAGGAGAGCGGGCATGCGCGCAAGGAAGAGGGGAGAGCGGGTGCGGCTGGTGCAGCGCAGTGGCCTTGCGGAGCACCGGTTGTGGTCATGCATTCATTCGATGTCCCGACCGAAATACTGGGCCACGTCGCCCTCGGTCCAATCCTTGATGACGTCGCGCTCCAGCAGCACGCGATACTCGGAACGGACCTCGCCGGCTCCCAGCTGGATCGCGCGATTTTCCAGCGTGTAGACGGTCTGGTGGATGCGGGTGGTCATCGAGACATGCCGGATGACGGCGCCGATTTCCGGCTCCTGCCGGTCGTCGTTGGCGGGAATGTCCATGGCGCGTCCTATTTCATCTGCGCGCGCCGGGACAGGATCTTCTCGATCTTCTCCTTCAGCGTGGCGGCGTTGAATGGTTTGACGATGTAGCCGTCGGCCCCTTCCTGGGCAGCCATGACGATGTTCTCCTTCTTGGCCTCGGCGGTGATCATCAGCACCGGCAGGTGCGCCAGCGCGGGTGAAGAGCGAATCTTCTTGAGCAGGGTCAGACCGTCCATGACAGGCATGTTCCAGTCGGTGAGCACGAAGGTGATATTGGAGGCGCCGGACTCCAGGATCTTCAGCGCCGTGGAGCCATCGTCGGCTTCCACGATCCTGGTGTATTCCAGTTCCTTGAGCAGACCGCTGACAATGCGGCGCATGGTCGAAAAATCGTCGACGACGAGAAAATGCTGGTCTGTATCTGCCATGTGACTTGTGCCTCAAGCGATGACGTATCTCCCCTCAGGTCAGCAAGATGCATGCCGGCAGGTACAGCCGGCCAGACACCTGCGTCATCACGACGATTCAGGTGAACGGTGGCGGTCATGCCAGCAAGTGCAGCCGTCGCCATGGCCGGTGGGCCGGAGGGGGAGGGACGACGAAGCCCTTGTTATACCAGAAGTCAAGTGGCCGCCAAACCTGTGCGTAAGCGGGAAAGCGCCCGCTTTTTTCGCTTTGCCGATCTGCCCGCATCGGCGTGCAATGCAAACTGTCGCTCCATGCGCTGGGTCGTGCCTACCATGAAAGACGGTGTGTCATGCGAGCCGGCAGTCAGATCTGGCATTTGTGCAAACGCGAATCCTGCCAGCTCGGTGCTTGCCCTACATCGATGTGGCCGACCGTGGGCCATGCCGATGAGCCGATAAGGCTGGACTCTACCCCTCTGTTCGGGACAGGGGGCGGTCGGCGTCCAACGTATCATCGCCTGCGCGCCGACGTGACCCCACCGGCCCCATTCCAATCCACACCAAGACTCACATGAATCCTCTCCGTCGTCTCCGCCTGGGTACGCGCCTGGGTGCCGGCTTTGCCGTTCTCCTCGCGTTGCTCATCATCACCACCCTGGTCGGCATCATCCGCATGTCATCGCTGGACCATACTGCCAGCGAGCTGAGCAGTCGCATCTATCCCAAGGTCAATGCGGCCCAGAAGATGCAGTACCTGATGATGAACATCGCCCGTTCAGCGCGCAACATCATCATCCTGAACGACCAGGCCCAGATGGCGAGCAACCAGCAATCCATCGACAAGGATCTGGTGGAATTCCAGAAGGCGCTGGATTATCTGCGCAGCAATGTGGCCACCGAAGAAGGCAAGCGTCTGATCAATGCGGTCGACGAAGCCAGCAAGAACTACTTTGCCTTCACCAGTGATGTCGTGGCGCTGGGCCTGAAGAACCAGGGAGAAGAAGGGCAACGTCTGCTGTTCGGTCCGCGCTACAAGACCCAGGGTGAGTTGCTGGAATCGCTGCGTCAGCTGGTGGCGCGTTATGAGGAACAGATGCGCGAGGCCACCACCGCCGCACATGACACCTATGTGAATTCGGCCGCCATCCTGATCGTCTCGGCGGTCATTGCGATCTTGATCGGTCTGATCGCCGCCTTCATGATCAGTCGTTCCATCACCGTGCCGATGGCCGATGCCCTGGACGCTGCACGCAAGGTGGCCAACGGTGACCTGACCAAGCACATCGATGATCGTGCTCCCGACGAAACCGGAGAACTGCTCGGTGCCCTGCGCGAGATGAACCATTCGCTGGTGGATATCGTCTCCAGCGTGCGCACCGGTGCCCACACCATTGCCACCGCCTCGCAGGAAATCGCGGCCGGCAACCAGGATCTGTCCTCGCGTACCGAACACCAGGCCAGTTCGCTGGAAGAAACCGCCTCGTCCATGGAAGAACTGACTTCTACCGTGCAGCAGAACAGCGCCAATGCCCGCCAGGCCGCCGAGATGGCGCAGGCCGCCTCAACCATCGCCGGTCAGGGCGGCGAGATCGTCGGGCAAGTGGTGGCGACCATGGACGACATCGACGCCTCCGCGCGCAAGATCGTCGACATCATCGGCGTGATCGATGGAATTGCCTTCCAGACCAATATCCTGGCCTTGAATGCTGCAGTGGAGGCCGCCCGTGCCGGCGAGCAGGGGCGTGGCTTCGCCGTGGTGGCCACTGAGGTGCGCAGCCTCGCACAGCGATCGGCTGCGGCCGCCAAGGAGATCAAGGTGCTCATCGGCGATTCGGTGCAGAAGGTCGATTCGGGCGCGCATCTGGTCAAGCAGGCCGGACAGACCATGCAGGAAATCGTGCAGAGCGTGGCCCAGGTCAATACCATCATCGGACAGATCAGCGCCGCGGGAGAAGAACAGCGCGCCGGTATCGAGCAGGTCCATCAAGCGGTGACGGCCATGGACGAAGTCACACAACAGAATGCGGCGCTGGTCGAACAGGCCGCCGCCGCGTCACGCGCCATGCAGGGGCAGGCCGGTGAGCTGGCCGAGCAGGTCAGCATCTTCCGACTGCCGGTACAGGGCGCTGCGTCGATGCGTTGATTGGTCTTGGCCAATGCCTACCGCGTGGATCGCGGGAGGGATCTGGACCAATAAAAAGCGGCTGCCTGAATGAAGACGGGCAGCCGTTTTTTTTTTTTGCGCGCTCGTGAGGAATGACGAGAATGTCGCCACGCACCCAGGGTGGGGAGCTTGGAGGGGCGCAGAGGGATGTGAAGACTGTCGCGACCGGAACCGGTCGCGACCAGGTCGGGGCGTCTCCGCCCGGCCTTACTCCTCGCCGCGTGCGGCCAGATCGATGGCGCGCACGATGGCCACGGCCTTTTCGATCACTTCTGCCTGGCTGCTCACGCGCATGCTTTTCTTGAGATGGTGGATGTCATCCCGGGTCTTGCGGCTCACCGGAACGTTGAGGAAGCCGTCGGGCTCGACCAGAAAGCGAGGCTGCGTCGCGGCAACGGTTTCAGGTGTCTTGGAACGTCTGGGCATGGATCTCTCCCTTTTGATTGGTCTGGATGAGGGCAGCGGAGTGCCTGCGGCAATATAACTGCGAACTGAAAAATATTAGAACTTATTTTTTCGATTTTACGTTTTTTCTTCGTCTTCTCCTATTTGGCGAGAATGCGAAGCTGATCTATAGCGCCATCGCAACATCGCAGGAAACAGAAAAGACCAGGCTTGCTGCAACTGCGTCATGGAGGTGATTTTCATTACCGTGGCAGCGGTCCGGCCAGTTTGAAACTTTAGTTTTCGTATGATCAGCTGCCCGCCCGTGTTGGACTATTCCTAGGTGGAATCGGCTGTACCGGGCAGCTTTTGTCAGGAAAGGATGAGCGCTTGCAGAAATTGCGGAAACCTAATATTTTTTCCTGACCTGCAGCTGTTTTTTGCCTGACCCGGACTTCACGAGAAGGGTGGGCGAATCCGGATCTCTGGGAAGAGCGGGCATGGTACTTGCATCAGTGCGGAGGCGTCCTGTGCGCTGCCCGATAGGGGTGGATGCGCATCGCAGGGGACGGGACATCGGGGGTATTTTCTAAGTTAGACATCGCCTGCATCGCCACGAGTGATACCGAAACAGGCTCCCCCTGTTTGCCCGTCAGCATGGATCATCAATTCAACGACAACAAGGGAACCACCATGAAGTTCGTCAAGACCGCAATCGCTGCATCCCTGGGCCTGATCGCCGGTTTGGCCGGATCGGCCCACGCCGACAACCTGGCCGACATCCAGAAGGCCGGGGTGGTGAAGATCGGCGTGCCACAGGACTTCGCGCCCTACGGCTCGGTCAATTCCGACTTGCAGCTGCAGGGGCTGGACATCGAAGTGGCCAAGCTGGTGGCCAAGGGCATGGGTGTCAAGGCCGAGCTGGTGCCGGTCCCCATCTCCAGCCGCATGGCCTTCCTGCAGACCCACAAGATCGACCTGATCATCTCGACCCTGGGCAAGAATGCCGAGCGCGAGAAGGTGATCGATTTCTCGCAGGGCTATGCGCCCTACAACAACAGCGTCTTTGGTGTGGCCGCCATCAAGGTGGCCGGTCCGGCTGACCTCGCCAACCAGACCGTGGGCGTGGCGCGCTCCACCTTCGAAGACCTGATGCTCACCGACAGCGTCCCCAAGAGCACCGTCATCAAGCGCTATGAAGACAACAACGGCCTGATCTCGGCCTATGTCTCGGGCCAGGTCCAGATCGTCGGCACCGGCGACTTCGTGGCCTATGCGCTGGCCGAGAAGACACCCAACAACAAGCCGCTGCTCAAGTACATCATCAATGTCTCGACCTGTTATGTCGGCATGAACAAGGGCGAGCCCGCACTCATGGCCAAGGTCAACGAGGCCCTGACCGCCTCCAAGAAGAGTGGCGAGCTCAATGGCATCGTCAAGAAGTGGCTCAATGTGCCGCTGCCGGAAAAGATCGCCACCACCTACCAGTAAGAAGCATGATCCGGTCCGCGTCGCGGGCCGGTACTGGTCCTCTGCACTGCGTGCCGCGTCCTGCGGCGCTGCTCTCCCCACTCCCCGCTCTCCACATTCCTGCCTTCCGCCCCGCCCAGGCCGTGTCCCCGGCCGCTGCCGTCGCAGGCGGGTACGTTTCTTGCTGGAAAAATGACAAGCGGCAACCTCGGGGGCGGCCGCATGCACCATTACTGGGGAATCATCATGAAGGTCTTTGGGAACCTGCGTATCGGCAGCCGTCTGGCTGGTGGTTTCGCGCTGGTATTGGCGTTGTCCATCCTGATCATGGGCATTGGCGTCTGGCGCCTGCAGGTGGTCAGCAATGTCACGCAGGACATGGTCAGCCAGTCGGTGCGCAAGGAGCGCCTGATCTCGGGCTGGTATGGCAACCTGCGCGCCGCCATCCTGCGCACCATCGCCATGTCGCGCAGCACCGACCTCACGCTCAACAATTATTTCCTCAACGAGGAACTGGCTTCGGTCAAGGAGAGTGCCGATCTGCAGAAGGAACTGGTGCCGATGTTCGACACCGCCAATGAAAAGGCGCTCTACGCCGAGATCGAGGGCATGCAGAAAGACTACAAGGCGATCACCCTGAAGATGATGGACCTCAAGTCCACCGGAGAACAGGACGCCGCCAACAGCGTGCTGATCCAGGAGTTCATGCCGCTGTCCAAGAAATACCAGGCCGCCATGCGCAAGCTGCAGCAGGCCGAGCAGGCCGAGATCGATGACGCGGCCGCCAACATTGTCGCGCTGGCCGCGCGCAGTCGCATCCTGTTGATGGTGCTGGAGGCGGCCGCGCTGGTCTTTGGCGTGCTGTGCGCCTGGCTGCTCACGCGTAGCATCGTGCGCCCGCTCAAGCAGGCCGTGGGCCTCTCGCAGCGGGTGGCCGCAGGTGACCTGACGGCGCAGATCAGCGTCACCTCACGCGATGAGGTCGGCCAGTTGCTGGCCTCACTGCAGGACATGAACACGCGCCTGCGCGACCTGGTCGCGCGGGTGCGGCATGGCACCGACGCCATTGCTACGGCATCCGGCGAAATCGCCGAGGGTAACCAGGACCTGTCGGCCCGCACCGAGCAGCAGGCCGGTGCGCTGGAGCAGACCGCCTCGGCCATGGAAGAACTGATTTCCACCGTCCGCACCAATGCCGACAATGCCCAGCAGGCCAGCCGCCTGGCGGCCTCGGCTGCCGGCATCGCCGGCGAGGGCGGGGTGGTGGTGGGGCGTGTGGTCGATACGATGGACGCGATCAACGGCGCGTCGCGCAAGATCGTGGACATCATCAGCGTGATCGACAGCATTGCCTTCCAGACCAATATCCTGGCCTTGAATGCCGCAGTGGAAGCGGCACGCGCCGGCGAGCAGGGGCGTGGCTTTGCCGTGGTGGCCTCGGAAGTACGCAGCCTGGCGCAACGTTCGGCGGCAGCGGCCAAGGAGATCAAGTCGCTCATCGACGATTCGGTGGACAAGGTCAGTGCCGGCAGCACGCTGGTGGAACAGGCCGGCGCCACCATGTCGCGCGTGGTCCAGAGCGTGGAGCAGGTCAATGCCATCGTCAATGAGATCAGCGTGGCCAGCACCGAGCAGAGCGAAGGTATCCAGCTGGTCAATGACGCCGTCGCGCAACTGGACGACATGACCCAGCAGAACGCCGCACTGGTGGAACAGGCGGCAGCTGCTGCGGCTTCCATGCGTGGTCAGGCAGGGGAATTGACGGAACTGGTCAGCGTGTTCCGGGTAGAGGGGCAGGCGGTGATCACGCCAGCGGGTGGGGCCGATGAGTCCGACGAGCCTGGCGCTTCAGCCGGAGGTCGCCGGCTTGCCTTGTTCTCCCGTCGTCGGCCGCTGCTGACGGCGTGAGAGAGGCAAGCCAGGGTAAAGCCGATGATGCAAGGGAGGTAGAACAGTGCAGGCCTGACGGGACGCCCTCGCGGTCGTCCCGTCATCTGCGGTGGTGGCTTGCTCTTACTGGAAGGTCGTTGCCATCTTGGTCGGCAGCGGCACATTGAGCCACTTCTGCACGATGCCATTGAGCTCGCCGCTCTTCTTGGCGGCGGTCAGCACGTCATTGACCTTGGCCAGCAGGGCGGCTTCGCCCTTGTTGAGGCCCACGCTGCAGCTGGATTCGTTGATGATGTACTTGAGCACGGGCTTGTTGTCCGGCGCTTTCTCGGCCAGTGCATAGGCCACGAAGTCACCGGTTCCCACCAGTTGCACCTGGCCCGAGACATAGGCCGAGATCATGGCGTTGTTGTCTTCGTAGCGCTTGATGGTGGCGCTCTTGGGAGCGGTATCGGTCAACTGCAGGTCCTGGAAGGTGCCACGGGCCACGCCCACGGTCTTGCCGGCCAGGTCGGCCGGGCCGGTGACCTTCACTGCGGCCACGCCGAAGACGCTGTTGTTGTACGGCGCATAGGCTTGCGAGAAATCGATGACCTTTTCACGCTCGGCATTCTTGCCCAGCGTCGAGATGACCAGATCGGCCTTGTGCGTCTGCAGGTAGGCGATGCGATTGGCGCTGGCCACCGGAACCAGCTGCACCTTCACGCCCATTTTCTGCGCGATCAGTTTGGCCACGTCGATGTCCAGGCCCTGCAATTGCAGGTCGGCGTTGACCGAGCCGAAGGGGGCGAAATCCTGCGGCACGGCGATGCGCAGGGTGCCGGACTTCTGGATATCGGCCAGTGCGTCGGCGTGGGCGGTATTGACGGCCAGTGACAGCAGGGCCAGGGAAACGGCCAGGGCCGGTTTTGCAAACTTCATGGAAACCCCTTGAAAAATAGATGCGTCTGGAGCTTTCCCAATTGCAATGAGCGTGCCAGACGCTATGGACAGGTAATCGGCCGGAATTGAATCGGTAATCGACCCGGAAGCGGCTGATCGGGGATGATACGCCAGGATGCCCTTCCTGGGCGGGTGTTCATGGGGCATGGAAGGGACGAACTTGGGGCGGGGGTTCACCAAGTTCGGGCTTGTCTCATTGATTGATAATCGCCGGCGGTACGCCTGGGCATCTACTTCAGGATGGATCCCCAATTCTGGCTCAAGCTGCAGGCCGAATACGATGTGCGGATCGCTCAACGTGAACTGCTGCCGAACATCAAGGCTCGCATCCGTTTCATCAAGGTGTCAGGCGTGTGAGGCGAGCGTGTTGCCAGCATCGCGCAAGGCCGTGGTGGGGCGCTACGGTTTTTTGAGACGGGGGAAATGGCGCTGCAGAAAGCGCGGTGGCTGCGCCTTGCGCTGGCTGGCAGCCCGCTTGCGCGGCGCTGCCAGAAGGGGGAGGACGATGGGGAGTGACTTAGAAGGCCGGTACGACCGCGCCCTGGTATTTCTCTTCGATGAACTTCTTGACGTCAGGCGTGTTCAGGGCCGCTGCCAGTTTCTTGATGGCGGCGCTGTCCTTGTTGTCTTCGCGCGCCACCAGCAGGTTGGCGTAGGGCGAGTTGGCATCTTCGATGAACAGCGAATCCTTGACCGGGTTCAGCTTGGCTTCCAGGGCGTAGTTGGTATTGATGAGGGCAACGTCGACCTGGTTGAGCACGCGCGGCAGGGTGGCGGCTTCCAGGGCGCGGAATTTCAGCTTCTTCGGATTATCGGTGATGTCCTTCTGGGTCGAGGAAATGTTGGAGGTGTCCTTCAGCTTGATCAGGCCGTTGCGGGCCAGCAGCAGCAGGGCACGACCGGAATTGGACGGGTCATTGGGGATGGCGATGGTGGCGCCATCGGGAATGTCGGCCACCTTCTTGTACTTCTGCGAATAGGCGGCGAAGGGCTCCACGTGAACCTTGGTCACCGGGACTTCGATATCGTTCTTGTGGCTCTTCTTGAATTGCTCCAGGTAGGGCTGGTGCAGGAAGAAGTTGCCATCCACCTGCTTTTCATTGGTCTGCGCCGCCGGCTGCACATAGTCGGTAAAGACCTTGATCTGCAGGTCGATGCCTTCCTTGGCCAGGGCCGGCTTGATGTGTTCCAGGATCTCGGCGTGCGGTACCGGAGTGGCGGCGATCACCAGCTTGTCGGCGGCGTGCGCGCCCACGGAAAAGGCCAGTGCGGCACCGGCGACGAGGTGAGGGATCAGTTTGCGGATCATGGTTTTTCTCCAGTCTTTTAGTGAGGATTGACGTTGTACGTCGGTGGTTCAAGCTTGGACGGGCACTTTGTCAGTGCCTGCCCCAGGGATTTACTTACGGGTGAAACGCAGTACCAGGCGGTCGCCGAAGAACTGCAGCAACTGCACCAGCACCACCAGGATGGCGACCGTCACCACCATCACTTCGGTCTGGAAGCGCTGGTAGCCGTAGCGGATGGCCAGATCGCCCAGCCCACCACCACCGATCACACCCGACATGGCGGCATACGACATGAGGGTGATGGCGGTGATGGTGACCGCTGCCAGCAGACCCGGCAGGGCCTCCGGCAGCAGGGCGCCAAAGATGATCTGGCGGCGCCGCGCACCCATGGCGGTACAGGCTTCGATGATGCCGCGGTCGATTTCCCGCAGCACGCTTTCGGTCAGGCGCGCAAAGAACGGGGCGGTCCCGATCACCAGCGGCGGAATGGCGCCGGTCACCCCCAGCGAGGTCCCCACCAGCCATAGCGTGAAGGGGATCAGCACGATCAGCAGGATCAGGAAAGGCACCGAGCGCAGCACGTTGACCAGCAGCGACAGCACCAGATAGATGCCACGTTGCGCCAGCAACTGGCGTCGATTGGTCAGGAACAGCAGGATGCCCAGCGGCAGTCCGAGCAACACGGTGAAGAACAGCGAGCCGCCTGTCATCGCCAGGGTTTCCACGGTGGCTTCCCAGACTTCGCCCCAGTCGATCTGCGAGAGGTCGATCAGATTGTTCAGCGTGCTCATGCCAGCACCTCGTGATCGATGCCGGATTCGCGCAGGCGCGCCAGCACCTGACTCACCGCCACGTCGCCGCCCGAGAACTCGACCAGCAATTGGCCGTAGGGTGTGTCCTTGATGCGCGCGACCGTGCCTTGCACGATGGTGGCCAGCGCCGAGGTGGCCGCCGTGAGCTGCGACAGGATGGGTTGCGCGGCAATCTCGCCAGCATAGGTCAGGCGCACCAGCTTGCCGTCGGGACGGCGTTCGTAGAAACTGTCGCCGGCCTCGTAGGCATGGTTCTCGGCCAGCAGCGCGCGGGTGACGGCGTGTTGCGGGCGCAGGAAGATGTCCACCACGCGACCCTGTTCGGCCACCGAACCGGCATCCAGCACCGCGACGCGGTCGCAGAGGGTACGGATGACTTCCATCTCGTGGGTGATCAACACGATGGTCAGGCCCAGCTTGCGATTGATTTCCAGCAGCAGGCGCAGGATGGATTGCGTGGTTTCCGGGTCCAGCGAGGAGGTGGCTTCATCGCACAGCAACAGGCGCGGCGTATTGGCCAGGGCACGGGCGATGCCCACGCGCTGCTTCTGCCCGCCGGAGAGCTGCGATGGATACTGGTCCCGATGGCCTTCCAGGCCCACCAGTTGCAGCAATTCATCCACCCGCGCAGCACGCTCCTGGCGGCTGTAGCGACCGGTGATCTTGAGTGGCCAGTCGATGTTCTGGGCCACGGTCTTGGCGTTCAAGAGATTGAAGTGCTGGAACACCATGCCGATGCGCTGGCGCAGTCCCAGCAGGGCATCGTGGCCGAGCACGGTGATGTCTTCGCCGTCGATGAGCACGCGGCCGCTGTCGGGGCGTTCCAGTACGTTGAGGGTGCGGATCAGGGTGCTCTTGCCGGCGCCGGAGCGGCCGATGATGCCGAAGATTTCTCCCTGGGCGATGTCCAGGTTGATGTCGTGCAGGGCGACGATGTCGCGCTGGCCGGCATGGTAGGTCTTGTGGAGTTGCTCGATGCGAATCACGTTGGTCAGTTTTAATGAAACTGACCGAGTCTAACTTTTAGTTATTAAGCGGGGAACGTACTAAAAGTTTTTAGCTTATGAGAAAAAACAAAGTTCGCTCGCCACGTGGCGGGAAAAATCGTTCGGCAACCCGGGAGATGGTCGTTACCTTTGCCGGCGTGTCGCAGCCAAGGCTTAACGCATGATGAGTCGATCCCGCAGCCATAGCGTATCCAGGCAGGGCCGCCCTTCATCACCATCGCCGCCGATGAGGACCAGGCCGTCCCCGACTTCGACGCTGATACCGTTGGCGCGAGGGCAGGGCAGGCTGTCCAGGTAATGCCACTGCCTGTCCTCCAGGACGAAGATGTTGCCCAGCCATTTCTTGCGCAGTCCTTCATGGGCGAAATAGTCGCCGCGGGCGTAGCGCTCCCAGGCGCCGGCAAAGTGCGTTCCGCCGGCGACCACGTTCATGTTCCCGACGCGACCGCCGAAGCAGCCACCGAAGCCGTCGTTGACCGGCACCGCGTGCGATGCCTGCCACTGCACGCCGGCAGGTCCCAGCCGGCCATGCTTGATCGTGCTGGCATGCAGGCCGGGTTTGACCTCACCACCCAGCAGATAGAAGTTGGCGCCATCGCGCACGGCCGCTGCCTTGCAGTGGCCGTGGTGGGGCTGGGTACCCATGCTGTGCCAGGTCATGGTGAGCAGGTTCAGGGCCCAGGTCTCGGCGTTCCAGTTGAATCTGGCGATGGGCCGGTTCATGTAGCGCACGGTGATGTCCTCGCGATCCTTTTCGTCGGCCGTTTCCAGGTCGCGGTGGAAAGCATCGAACTGCTCCCGATGGTAACCACCGAAGAACAGCAGGGTGCTTGCATTGACTGCGATGGCAGCGGCGCCACTCAAGCCCACCGGCAAGACGGTGTTCAATTGCTCCCAGCGGTCGCTGGCGTGCAGGTAGCGGTAGGCTGTGTCGAATTGCGTAGTGACCACAGCCGGGGACGCCTTGCCGAAGCCGCCAAATACGTAGACTGCATCGCCGGCGGCAATGACGACTGCGCAGCGCGGTGGTGGCCCGGGGAAATCGGCGCAGCGCTCCCAGTGATGGCCGGGAAGGGACAGGTCCAGGCAATACCAGCGCTGGCCCGCGCTGCCGAGGCCGGCATAGATGGTCTGGCCCACCCGCGCACCGCCGCCGTCCACGCACTCGCCCGGCAGGGCCGGCAGGTGCGTGGTGATGATCTGGTGGGGACGCGGAGGGGGCTGGCTTGGCATGGATTCGGTTTCTTGGACGTGTCATCGGAATGCCGGATGCAAGGTAAAAGTGCCCACCTTCCCGGTCAATGAGAAAAGTCCTAAAAATCGAATCCGTGTGCGTGCTTGTGAAAATGGAAACGCCTCCGTCGTTGGCCGTCTGGGCAAGATGGAGGTGATCGTGAGTGATCCGTATGGAGCGCGAAAGCTCAGGCCGGGGGCGATCTCAGGCCTGGAGCGATACGCGAAAGGCAGGTAGGGGAAGAGGTAGGCAAGCGCGCCGGTGCCGCGCCAGAGCAGCTACCGGGCCGGGCCGCGTCAGGCCGGCAGCGCCGTGGCAAGCTCGCAGGCCAGCACCTGCCGCACGGCGGCGACCACGTAATCGATCTCCGCTTCTGTGGTGCCGCGTCCCAGCGAGAAGCGCACCGCATTGCGTGCCACTTCCGGGGAACGGCCGATGGCCAGCAACACGAAAGACGGCGCGGAGGCAGCCGAGTTGCAGGCCGAGCCGGCCGATACCGCGATGCCCAGCAACTGGCTGGCCAGCGTGCCATAGCGGGTGGGCGGGAAGCTCACGTTCAGGTTGTGGGGTACGCGCTGCTCGGCGCTGCCATTGAGCTGCACGCCGGGCAGGTCTGCCAGCCCCGCCCACAGGCGATCGCGCAGGCTGCGGATGCGGAGGCCTTCTTCCTGCAGCAACTGGCCGGCCAGGGCGAAGGCTTCGCCCATGCCGACGATCTGGTGCGTGGCCAGGGTGCCGGAACGCATGCCGTTTTCATGGCCGCCACCATCGATCTGGGCTTCCAGCTTCAGGTCCGGATTGGTGCGCACGTAGAGCGCGCCTATGCCCTTGGGGCCATACACCTTGTGCGCGGAGAAGGACATCAGGTCCACCGGCAACTGCGCCAGGTCGATGGCGATCTTGCCGGCGGCCTGCACCGCATCGACGTGGAATACCACGCCGCGTTCGGCGCAGAGGCGACCCAGTTCGGCGATCGGCTGGATCACGCCGATCTCGTTGTTGACGTACATGACCGACGCCAGCAGCGTATCGTCGCGCAGGGCGGCGCGGAACTGCTCCGGGGTGATCAGGCCATCGGCGCCGGGCTGCAGATAGCTGACCTCGAAGCCGGCCTTCTCCAGGGTGTGCATGGTATCGAGCACGGCCTTGTGCTCGGTCGCCACGGTGATCAGGTGCTTGCCACGTCCACGCGCGCGCAGGGCATGGGCGCAGCCCTTCAGGGCCAGGTTGTTGGATTCGGTGGCACCGGAGGTCCAGATGATTTCATTGGCCTGCGCACCCACCAGGGCAGCCACTTGCGCCCGCGCATGATCCACGGCGCGTCGCGCCTCCCAGCCGAAGGGATGGGAGCTGCTGGCGGCATTGCCGAACTTGTCGGTGAGGAAATCGCACATCACCCGCGCCACCTGCGGATCGACCGGCGTGGTCGCGCCATAGTCAAGGTAGATGGGGAATTGCAGATCGGCCGGCGGGCGACAGGGGGCAGGGGCGTTCATGTGGGCGTGGTCGGACTAATCGGAATAATCGGAAGCTCGGGGTTGATCCAGCCGTGCGGCCGGCACATCGTATCCATACGTCATGGGTCATACGTTAGCGCGCCTGGCCACGCCGGGAAAAGGACTTTGAAGGTATTTGTATATACGCTTTACAGTTTTTCCTGGCGGCAATGCCGTGGCAGCAAGCGCAATGGCGCCAGCGGCGGCCCTGATTCCCTCGAATTCCAGGTCAAGCAACGCCGGCATGCATTTGCTTATACAAAATTATTATACTGAAATAGAATACAGACAAACCTATAATTCGAAAATCATATGCAAGCACTTTGATCAAGGAAAGCGATTTCGATGGACCTGAACCAGCTGGAGGCATTTGCGGCGGTAATGACCCTGGGTAGTGTGACCGGTGCCGGTCGCAGCCTGGGGCGTTCGCAGCCGGCCGTCAGCAAGGCCGTCGGTGATCTGGAGGCCGAGCTGGGCTATGCCCTGTTCGACCGCAACGGCCCGCGGGTCACCCCCACAGCCAAGGCCTTCCTGCTCTATGAAGAAGTGGAGCGCTCGCTGGTGGGCCTGCGCAGCATCCGCGAACGTGCCCAGGAAATCGCCCGGGAAGAAGTCCATCCCCTGCACCTGGTAGCGACTCCCGCGCTGGCCTCGACCATTGCGCCGGCCGCCCTGCAGTTGCTGGCCAGCGACAAGGGGCGCGCCTTTCCCGAACATGTCCATCTGCGCAGCGCGTCGGCCGAGCAGGTGGTGCATGCCGTCCTGCACCGTACCGTGAGCCTGGGGCTGACGTCCTTGCCGGTGGCTCATCGCGGGCTGGACCTGCACTGGATCGGCGAGGCGCCCTGCGTGGCGGTGGTGCGCGCCGACCATCCCCTGGCCGGGCGCGACAAGCTGACCCGCGCTGCCCTGCGCGGGCAGCGCGTCATCACCATGTCCAATCGCTACCGCCTGCGCCAACGCGTGGAGAGCGCCCTGGGCGAAGACAGCCAGCTGGACGTGGCCATCGATACCAACACCTCCTTCAACGCCATCATGGCCGCCCGCGCCGGGCTGGGCGTGGCACTGGTGGAGCCGGCCACGGCCTATGGCATGCCCATCGAGGGGATGGTGGTCAAGCGGCTGGCGGTGGAGATTCCTTTCTATTTCGGCGTGGTCACACCCTACGGCAAGCCGGTCGAGGGGGTGACACAACGTCTGATCGATGCGGTGGAGCAGGCCGCACGCCACACCCTGCAGGGCTTCGTCAAGCGTGACGCCAGCCTGCACGATGAATTGTTATAAATGATTTGCAGTTTTTGCGGTGATGCAGGGCAGTAGTAGCAACGAGAAGCAAGCAACAGCGGCGTCAACCGGGAAGGGTGCCGCATCACAAGAACCCGAAACGAGACGATCGACGGCAAACTACCGTGCCGGCGACGTCTTTTCATGCTTTTGACGAGGCGATATGGACAACACCCAAGCGACAACATCGAGCGCCCCCAGCCCGGTTGGACTGGCCGCCCTGGAGGCGCGTCTGCGCCAGGACCTGGAATGGCTGGCGCTGCCCGGCAAGTCGTGGACTGCGACCCTGGAACGCGATGGTCAGCCCGTGATCGACGTGGCCATCATCGGCGGTGGCCAGGCCGGCATGGCCGCCTCGGTGGCGTTGTCGCACCTGGGTATTCCCAATGTCATCTACGATCAATCTCCCAAGGACTTCGAAGGCCCCTGGGCCACCACGGCGCGCATGGAAACCCTGCGCTCGCCCAAGACCCTGACCGGTCCAGCGCTGGGCTTTCCGGCGCTGACCTTCCGCGCCTGGTTCGAGGCCCAGTTCGGCCTGGCAGCGTGGGACGCACTGGACAAGATCCCGCGCCTGCAGTGGATGGATTACCTGCGCTGGTTCCGCCGCGTGATGCAACTGGATATCCGCAACGAGCACCGCGTGCTGGCCGTGCAGCCGCGTGCCGATGGCATCGTCGCATTGAAGCTGCAGTCGCCTGCGGGCGAGTCCACCGTGCTGGCGCGCCGCGTGGTGGTGGCCACCGGCCGCGATGGTCTGGGCGGTGCCTACCTGCCGCCGCTGGTGCAGCAATTGCCGCGCGACCGCTGGGCGCATTCGTCCGACCTGTTGGACTACGCCAGCCTGAAGGGCAGGCGCGTGGGTGTCATCGGTGGCGGTGCCTCGGCCATGGACAGCGCGGCCACCGCCCTGGAAGAGGGTGCGGCGCGAGTCGATCTGCTGATCCGCCGCAAGGACCTGCCGCGCATCAACAAGGGCAAGGGCTCGGGCAGTCCCGGCCTGGTCAACGGCCACCTGCACCTGCCGGATGCCTGGAAGTGGCGCATCCGCCATTACGTCAATGCCCAGCAGGTGCCACCCCCTTCGGGCAGCACCCGCCGCGTTTCACGCTTTGCCAATGCCCGTTTCCTGTTGGGGACGGCCATCGAGGCGGTCGAGGTCAAGCAGGATGGCACGCTGCTGCTGCAGACCAATCGCGGGCCGCTGGAGCTGGATTTCCTGTTCTTCTCCACCGGTTTCAAGATCGATTGGAGCCTGCGCGCCGAATTCAAGGACATCGCGCCGCACATCCTCAACTGGAGCGACCGCTATACCCCGCCGGCCGGAGAAGAGGACCAGGAACTGGCCGATTCGCCCTACCTGGGCCCGGTCTTCGAGTTCCAGCAAAAGACCCCGGGCAGCCTGCCGGGGCTGGAGCGCATCCACTGCTTCTGCTACCCGGCCGCTGCCAGCCATGGCACGGTGTCGGGCGATATCCCGGCCATCAGCGACGGTGCCTATCGTCTGGCGCAGGGCATCGCCGCGCTGATGTACAGCGAAGATGTCGAGTACCACTACCGCAATATCCAGTCCTATGAAGAGCCGGAACTGGAAGGCGACGAGTGGACCGAATCCCCCTGGGAGCTGCCCGCATGACGGTCGCCATTGCAAAGAGCGTGCTGCAGGCGCTGATGGTGGTGCTGTTGATGACGGTGATCGTCTTCTTCGGCCTGCACATGATCGGCAATCCGGTCGATATCCTGATCGGCCAGGACGTCGACCAGGTGGACCGCCTGCGCATCATCCAGGAGCTGGGGCTGGACCAGCCGGTCTGGCGCCAGTACCTGGCCTTCCTCAATGGCGCCCTGCACGGCAACCTGGGCAACAGCTTCGTGTACAACACGCCGGCCATCCTGCTGATCTTCCAGCGCTTGCCGGCCACGCTGGAACTGGCTTTCGCGGCGCTGTTCCTGGCGCTGCTGGTGGGGGTGCCGCTGGGCCTGTTCGCAGGCATGAAGCCCGACCATCCGCTCTCGCGCCTGGTGATGACCACCAGTATTCTCGGTTTTTCGCTGCCCACCTTCTGGATCGGCCTGATGCTCATCATGGCCTTTTCGGTCACGCTGGGCTGGCTGCCTTCGGGCGGGCGCGGCCAGACCGCCGAACTCTTCGGGGTGCAATGGTCGTGGCTGACGGCGGACGGCTGGCGCCACATGATCCTGCCGGCCATCAACCTGTCGCTGTTCAAGATCTCGCTGGTGATCCGCCTGACCCGCGCCAACGTGCGCGAGGTGCTGCCGATGGACTTCGTCAAGTTCGCCCGTGCCAAGGGGCTGTCCCCGGCGCGGGTGGTGCTGATGTATGTGCTGCGCAATACCCTGATCCCGCTGGTGACCGTGGTCGGCCTGGAGTTCGGCTCCACCATCGCCTTTGCAGTGGTGACCGAGAGCATCTTCGCCTGGCCGGGCGCCGGCAAGCTCATCCTCGATAGCATCAATGCCCTGGACCGGCCCGTGATCGTGGCCTACCTGATGGTGATCGTCTGCATGTTCGTCACCATCAACCTGGTGGTCGACGTGCTCTACAAGATACTGGACCCGCGCGTGCGGGTGGAGGCCAAGGCATGAGCGTGCCGCCAACCGAAATGACCCCGATGACCCAGGAGCAGGTGCGCGTCCGTGTGGCCGAGCTGTCGGCCTTCCAGGCGCCGCGCCGCGAGTCGCCCTGGCGCCGCGTGCTGCGCCACTTCCTGGCCTCGCGCTCGGCGGTGCTGGGCCTGGTGATCGTGCTGCTCTTGATCGTGGGCGCCATTGCCGCGCCCTGGATCACGCCGCAGAACCCCTATGACCTGATGCAGCTGGACGTGCTCGATGCGCGCCTGCATCCCGGCACCATCAACGGCCTGGGGACCTATACCTATTGGCTGGGAACCGACGGCCAGGGCCGCGACCTGGTCTCGGCCATCCTCTACGGCCTGCGCATCAGCGTGGGCATCGGTGTGGGCTCGGCGCTGATCGCCGGCGTGATCGGCACGCTCGTCGGCCTGCTGGCCGCCTACGCCGGGGGCAAGGTGGACACGGTACTGATGCGTTTTGCCGATCTGGTGCTGTCGTTCCCGTCGATTCTGGTGGCGATGCTGATCCTGGCTTACGTTGGCAAGGGCATCTTCAACGTCATGGCCACGCTGGTGGTGCTGGAGTGGGCCTACTATGCCCGCACCGCCCGGGGCCAGGCGCTGGTGGAACGGCGCAAGGAATACGTGGAGGCGGCACGCGGACTGAACCTGTCCTCCTGGCGCATCATGGTGCGCCACATCCTGCCCAACTGCCTGCCGCCGCTGATCGTCATCGGCACCCTGCAGGTGGCGCGCGCCATCACGCTGGAAGCCACGCTGTCCTTCCTCGGCCTGGGCGTACCCATTACCGAGCCCTCGCTGGGCCTGCTCATCTCCAACGGTTACCAATACATGCTCTCGGGCGAATACTGGATCAGCTTCTATCCCGGCATCACGCTGTTGGTCGTGATCGTCGCCATCAACCTGGTGGGCGACCGCCTGCGCGACATCCTCAATCCAAGGTGGCAGAAATGAGCGCCCTCACGCTGGAAGTGCGCCATCTGCGCACCCATTTCTTCACGCCCGATGGTGTGCTGCCGGCGGTCGATGACGTCTCGCTGTCGGTCGGCCGTGGCCGCATCCTCGGGCTGGTGGGCGAATCGGGCTCGGGCAAGAGCGTGACCGGTTTTTCCATCCTCGGCATGGTCGATGCCCCGGGACGCATCGTCGGTGGCGAAATCCTGTTCCAGGGACGCGACCTGGTGCGCATGGACAAGACCTCCCTGCGCGAACTGCAGGGCAACCGCATCGCCATGATCTTCCAGGATCCGATGATGACCCTGAATCCGGTGCTCAAGGTTGAGGCGCAGATGGTCGATGCCGTGCTCGCGCACAGCAAGGTGAGCCGCCAGCAGGCCCGCGAACTGGCCCGCGACACCCTGGGAATGATGGGCATCGCCAGCCCCGAGGAGCGGCTGCAGGCCTATCCGCACCAGTTGTCGGGCGGCATGCGCCAGCGCGTGGCCATTGCCATCGCCATGCTGCACAAGCCCGACCTGATCATCGCCGATGAGCCAACCACCGCGCTGGATGTGACCATCCAGGCGCAGATCCTGTCCGAAGTACAGAAGCTGGCGCGCCAGCATGGCACGGCGCTGATCTGGATCACCCACGACCTGTCGGTGGTGGCGGGCCTGGCCGATGAAGTGGCGGTGATGTATGCCGGGCGCATCGTCGAGCAGGGTAGTGTGGAGGCGGTGCTCGACGCGCCGCTGCATCCCTATACCCAGGGCCTGATCGGCAGCCTGCCCAGCAACAACCGGCGCGGTGCGCGCTTGCGCCAGATTCCCGGCATGACGCCCAATCTGCTGCACCTGCCGCCCACCTGTGCCTTCGCGGCGCGTTGCGAGCGCGTCAGCCAGCACTGCCTGGAAGCCCCCGGGATCAGCGAACCGCTGCCGGGCCACCGCGTACGTTGCTATCACCCCACCACCAGCCCACAGGGCAATGCGCAACATGGATAAGGCCGTCATTCCCCTGATCGAAACCCGCGCCGTCAGCCGTCGCTTCGGCGAGCGTCGCCAGGGCTGGCTGGAGCGCCAGTTGCAGGCACGCGGCTGGAGCCGTCCACCGGCCGTCACGCACGCCCTCGACCAGGTCGATCTGCAAGTCTTGCCCGGTGAAGTGGTGGGGCTGGTCGGCGAATCCGGTTGCGGCAAGTCCACGCTGGGCCGCGTGGCCTGTGGCCTGCTCGATCCTTCGGACGGGCAGGTGCTGATCAACGGCCGCGAGCGTTCCACGCTCACCAGCAAGGAAGAATCCGAGGCCCGCCTGCAGGTGCAGATGATCTTCCAGAACCCCTACGCCAGCCTGAACCCGCGCCTGCGCATCGACCAGATCGTGGGCGAGGCCGCGCAAGTCAACGGCAAGGTCGAGGGTGACCTGGATGAGT
Source organism: Herbaspirillum sp. BH-1 (assembly GCF_002870055.1). NCBI lineage: Bacteria > Pseudomonadati > Pseudomonadota > Betaproteobacteria > Burkholderiales > Oxalobacteraceae > Herbaspirillum > Herbaspirillum sp. BH-1. The sequence continues at coordinate 562,752 of NZ_PKOI01000001.1, forward strand.
ACGTCTGCCGCCAGCTGCTGCGTGCCGGCCTCGATCCGGCCCTGCGCGACCGCTACCCGCACCAGTTTTCCGGCGGCCAGCGCCAGCGCATCGGCATCGCCCGCGCCCTGGCGGTGCAGCCGCAGATGCTGGTGTGCGATGAGGCCGTGGCGGCGCTGGATGTGTCGATCCAGGCGCAGATCCTGAACCTGTTCATGGACCTGCGCGAAGAACTGGGCCTGACCTATCTCTTCATCAGCCACGACCTGGGCGTGGTGGAGCATGTCTCCGACCGCGTGGTCATCATGTACCTGGGCCGTGTGGTGGAGAGTGCGCCGGTGGCCGAGCTGTTCGGCCAGCCCAACCATCCCTACACGCAAGCCCTGCTGGCCGAGGTGCCGCGCATGGCGGCACGCAAGAAGGAGTTCACCGCCATCAAGGGCGAGATTCCCAGCCCGCTCAATCCACCCACGGGCTGCCATTTCAATCCGCGCTGCCCGCATGCGATGGCACGCTGCCGTGAAGAACAGCCGCTCCTGCGCGAGATCGCGCCGGGGCATATGAGTGCCTGCCATCTCAACGATGGCGGCTGAAAGAGATACAAAAAATCTAGTACCGAGCAGTCAAGAACTTGGAAATCCCGTAGTGCCTCCACCATGACCACACAGAGGAACCCGACCATGAAGAAGACCCTCCTGACCCGCCTGCTGGCCGTTGCCCTGACCGGCGTGGCCCTGGCCGCCGCTGCCGACGCAGCGCACGCGCAGAACCTCAACATCGCCTTTGCCGACCCGCTGTCCTCGCTGGACCCGCAATTGAACAACCACGCCGGCGACCGCTCGGTGGACCTGCATTTCTGGGACCTGCTGGTCCAGAACGACTACAACAAGCTGGTCCCCGGCCTGGCCGTGAGCTGGAAGAACATCGACCCCAAGACCTGGGAGTTCAAGCTGCGCCCCAACGTCAAGTGGCAGGACGGCAAGCCCTTTACCGCTGACGACGTGATCTTCTCCTACCAGCGCGCCCGCGCGGTGCCGGGCAGCGTGGCGACCTTCGCCGGCTACCTGCGCACGGTGGAATCGGTCACCGCCAAGGACCCGCTGACCCTGGTCATCAAGACCAACATCCCCAACCCGGACCTGCCGCTGAACCTGGCCTCGGTGCACATCGTCAGCAAGCACGTGGGCGAGAAGTCCACCACCGAGAACTACAACAGTGGCGCGGCCGTGGTGGGGACCGGCCCCTACAAGTTCGTCTCCTACACCCCGGGCGACCGCGTGGTCATGCAGCGCAATGACGACTACTGGAACGGCAAGGCCCTGTGGGACAAGGTCAACTACCGCTACATCAACAACGGCGCGGCCCGCACCGCGGCGCTGCTGTCCGGTGACGTGGACGTGATCGACAAGGTCTCGGTGTCCGATCTGGCCAAGCTGAAGCAGTCGCCCAACGTCAAGGTCTATCCCTACAACGGCCTGCGCGTGCTGCTGATCCAGCCGAGCTTCCACGAAGGCCCCAGCCCCTTCATCACCGACAACAACGGCAAGCAGCTGGACAAGAACCCGCTGCTGGACGTGCGCGTGCGCCGCGCCATGTCGCTGGCGATCAACCGCAAGGCCGTGATCGACCGCATCCTGCAGGGCGCCGCCACCGAGGCCAACCAGTGGATGCCCTCCGACACCTTCGGCTACAACCCGGAGATCAAGAACATCCCCTTCGACGCCGCCGAGGCCAAGAAGCTGCTGGCCGAGGCCGGTTTCCCGGACGGTTTCAGGCTGACCATCCACGTCCCCAACGACCGTTATCCGCAAGCGCCGGAAACCATGCAGGCGGTGGCCCAGTTCTGGACCCGCATCGGCATCAAGACCCAGGTCGAGGTGCTGCCATGGGCATCGTATTCCTCGCGTGCCAACAAGAACGAGTTCGCGGTCTCGGTCCTGGCCTGGGGTAACGGCACCGGCGAAGCCAGCTATGCCCTGGTCAACGTGCTGGGTTCGGTCGATCCCAAGAAGGGCATCGGCGCCTCCAACTGGAACCACTACAGCAGCCCGGCCGTGGACAAGGCCCTGGCCGATTCCACCGCGGAATTCGATCCTGCCAAGCGTGAAGCCATCCTGCGTGGCGCCGCCAAGACGGTGTCGGAAGAAGTGGGCGTGATCCCGCTGTACCACTACCAGAACATCTGGGCCGCCAAGAAGGGCCTGAAGGTCACCCCCATCAGCAGCGATCGCACCACCGCCATGATGGTGACCCAGGACAAGAAGTAAGCCCATGCCCAACTTCTCCATCGAGGTCAGCCCGGCCGACGACCTGATCGACGTGCCACGCCGCATCATCGTGCGTGGCGCGCATCCGGGCGAGCCGGTGCGGATTTCATCGGCGACCCTGCGCAACGGCGCCCAGTGGCAGAGCAGCGCCTGCTACATCGCCGATGCGTACGGCAATGTGGATGTGAGCATGAACCCGGCCATCGATGGCGACTACTACGGCATCGATCCGATGGGCCTGCTGTGGTCGCAGCAACCGGTGCAGGCCGGGCGCCGCGACAACTTCCATTCCGATGTGATGGCGCCGCTGGTGACGACGCTGACCGTGTCGTCGCTGGACCAGCCTGGCCTGGCCCGCTGCACTCCGGCCAGCACGGAGCTGGTGCAGCGCCTGGCAGCCGAGGGCGTGATCCGGCGCGAGGTACGCGAAGAGGGGCTGGTCGGCAGCTTGTTCCTGCCGGCCACGCCCGGGCCGCACCCGGCGGTGATGATCGTCAACGGTTCCGGTGGCGGCATCAACGAACCGCGCGCGGCGCTGTATGCCTCGCGCGGCTATGCTGCCTTCGCGTTGGCTTACTTCAAGGCGCCGGGGCTGTCCAGCTACATCTCCAACACGCCGCTGGAATATTTTGAACGTGGCCTGGACTGGCTGCGTGCCGAGGTACAGCCGCTGCACGACTTCGTGGCCATCAGCGGCCAGTCGCGGGGTGGCGAACTGGTGCTGTTGCTGGGCGCGACCTTCCCGCAGAAGGTATCGGCCGTGCTGGCCTATGTGCCCAGCGCGCTGGTGCACAGCGGCCAGAACGCGGCCGACCCGGCCGTGGGCCGCGAAGGCCCGACCTGGCTGCTGCGTGGCGAGCCGCTGCCACACCAGTGGCAGGACAACCGCAGCGCCAGCTGGGCGCCCTTCGACGAAGGCCCGGCACCGCATCGCCATGAACTGGCGATGCTGACTGCCTTGCAGGACGAGGAGGCGGTGGCCCGCGCCCGCATCCCGGTGGAGAAGATCGCCGGCCCGGTGCTGCTGCTGTCGGCCACCGACGATGGCTCCTGGCCTTCCAGCCTCTACTGCGGCATGGTGCGCGACAAGCTGGCCGAGGTGGTGCATCCCTGGCCGGTGGTCTGGCGCAATTACGCCAATGCCGGCCATTCCATCTTGTTCCCGTTCGTGCCGACCACGCAGACCACCTATGCCCACCCGGTATCCGGCCGCATCAGCACCGGTGGTGGCGAGCCGTCCGCGAATGCCCGCGCCGATCTCGACTCCTGGCAGCAGGCGCAGCACTTCCTGCGCGACGCGCTGACCAGGCATTCATCCAACAAGGAGACTTCATGACTACCCCCGCCTACGACATCAGCAAGGATGTCATCGACCAACTGTCCGGCCTCGACGCCGGCAGTCCGCTACACAGCCTGCGCCACCAGCGCGAGAAGGTGGCGGTGGCTTCGCAGGGCAGCTATGACACGCTGTTCGATCCCGCGCTGGCAGGCATCGGCCTGGATGAGCGCCTGCTGGTGGCGCTGTACGCCTGCCGCCTGGCCGGTGCCACCGACCTGGCCGCGCACTATCGCAGCCGCGCCCAGGCAGTGCCGGCAGATACGGCGCAACTGGCCGTGGCCGACAGTGGTGAGCCTGGGCAGTTGCCGCCGGGGCGCCTGCGCGCCATGCTGGAGTTCACCCGTGCGCTGACGCAGCGCCCGGTCGACGGCGACAAGGCCGCCATCGAGAAGCTGCCGGCGGCCGGCATCAGCACCCCTGCGGTGGTGGCGCTGTCGCAGCTGATCGCCTTCGTGTCCTATCAATTGCGCGTGGTCGCGGGCCTGAAGGCCATGCGTGCTGCGGCGGCTCAGTAAGGAGAATCGACATGAGCGACATCATCAAGGCCAACGGCTTTACCAATGAAACCCTGGAGTGGGATGCGTGGCTGGATGTGATCCAGCTGGACCACGCCAGTGAAGACCAGGTGAAGGTGCTGGAGGAGAGCCATCCCAAGGCCAAGACGTCGGACTATTACCTGTTCCTGGCGCACCAGCCGGACATCCTGCGCCAGCGTTCGGCGGCTTTCAACGCCATCATGTATGCGCCGGGGGGCTTGTCGCGCGCGGAGCGTGAGCTGGGCTCGCTGGTGGTTTCGCGCATCAATGGCTGCGTGTATTGCGCGTCGGTGCATGCGCAGCGGTTCGAGCAGTTGGCCAAGCGTAACGATACGGTGAAGCAGGTGTTCGATTCGCCTTATGGCGCGGGCGTGGATGCGCGTGAGCAGGCGGTGGCGAAGTTTTCTGCGGAGTTGACGGAGACGCCGGGTGAGATCGGTGCGGCGCAGATCAAGGCGTTGTATGACGTGGGTCTGTCCGAGCTGGAGGTGCTGGATCTGATCCATTCGGTGGCGATCTTTGCCTGGGCCAATCGGCTGATGCTCAATCTGGGTGAGCCGGTGTTTGCGGATGGTTCCAGGGCTGAGGCTTGAGGTTCGTCTTTATTTTTAGGAGGCTGTGATGCTGATTCCCGATCATCTTGTCTATGCCCAGACCCATGAGTGGGTGCGGGTGGAGGAGGACGGTTCGCTGACCATCGGTATTACCGATTTTGGGCAGGAGCAGTTGGGGCCGTTGGTCTATGTGGAGATGCCGGCTGTTGGGCGTTCTTTGGTGCGGGGGGAGGAGTCGGGGATTGTTGAGTCCAACAAGACGGCTTCGGATTTGCATGCGCCTGTTGATGGGGTTGTGCTGGCGGTCAATGAGGCGCTTGTCGAGACGCCTGATGCTGTCAATGATGCGCCCTATGAACAGTGGATCTTCAAGCTGCAGCCGGCTGTGGCGTTTTCTTCTGAGGGGTTTTTGGATGCTCAGGGGTATTTGAAGCTGGTTTCCTGATTTGGTTTTTGGTTTTAGTTTGGGGCAGAGTAGTCTGCACGGGATTTCTTCCTCCGCCCTGGCTTAATTTCTATCTCTCTCCGGGCGGAGGGGAGCGCCGGGGGCGGCCCGGCAGCCGCTCACTTTCTTTGGCCCGCCAAAGAAAGTAAGCAAAGAAAACGGCCCCCAAGAGCCAGCCCTCCTGCGGAGGGTTCCCGCCGGAGTGGAGCGGCAAGTGGGAAAAATAGAGTCGCTTCGCTCCCACTATTTTTCTGATCCACTTGCCGCTCCACTCCGGCGGCTGGCTCCCAAGGGGGAAAGCGTGTCCGGCTCGCCTTCGGCCTCGCGGGGGGCTCGCCTTCGGCTTCGTGGGGGCTTGGCACATCTTGGTGGGGCGCTGCTGGTACTTTTTCTCTCTTGATTTTTTTCGTCTGTTCGACTGAGCAGGGTCGTATCGGGATACTCCGCCAGCATTAAGTTTTGATTAATACATCTACCAAGATCATTAAATCCGTGGCATTCCGAAGCCGGAGGCGAGCCCTCCGCGAGGCCGAAGGCGAGCCGGATCGGCTGTCCGCTTCTGCCCCGCCGCGTTGGACCCCACGAGAACGGATAAGAAAAATAGTGGGAGCGAAGCGACTCTATTTTTCCCGTTCTCGTGGGGTCCAACGTGGGGACCCTCCGAAGGAGGGCGGGGCAGTAGCGGTCGCCTTCTTTTGCTTACTTTTCTTGGCGAAGCAAGAAAAGTGAGCGGCTGCCGGGCCGCCCCCGGCGCTCCGTTCCGCCCGGAGAAAGATAGAAATTAAGCCAGGGCGGAGGAAGAAATTCGTGCAGACTACCCAGAAGTTCGCAGACTACCCAGAAGTTAAAAGACAGAGCCAGAAAAAAGCTCAGCCATAAAAACCAGCCGTCCCCCGATACTCCCCCAACCACTTGGCAAACAGCAAAGCCTCCGCCCCCGCCTGCGGAGAAATCCCCAGGTAATAAGGCGCCAAGGCCATCCGCAAATCAGGCAGCGGACACACCAGCCGCCCCGAGCGCAGATCATTGTCCGCCAGCGACACCGGCGACAACGCCAACCCCAGCCCATCCACCACCGCCTGCAACACAAAATGCACGTGATCGAAATACAGCATCGCCTGCCCCCGCGAGCGCTTCAAGCCCGCCAGCCTGCGCCAGTCCTCCCAGTCATTGCGCCGACTGCGCGACAGCAACAGCGTATGCCGCCCGATGCCTGCCACACCCTCCAGCGGCATCGACTTCAGCAACGCAGGCGAAGCCACCAGCACCAGCTCGTCCTCCATGAAACGCTGCACCTTCAAACTCTCCGGCCAATTGGTCTCCCCCCGCCGCACCGCGATATCGAAAGAAGACCCGGCCCGGCCAACCGCCGCCGTGCTGGTCACCACCTGCGGCGCAATGCCCGGATAACGCTCCACGAAATCGGAAAGATGCGGAATCAGCCAGCGCACCGCAAAGGACGGCCGCACATTGATCACTACCGTACGGGTAGGGGCGTCGCGCATCACGCGGCGTGCCGCCGTGGCCAGGATGTCCAGCGCCGGGCTGGCTTCCTCGAAGAACTGCCGACCGCGCTCGGTCAGCAACACCTGACGCACGCGACGCTCGAAGAGCGGCATGCCCAGGTAGTCTTCGAGATTCTTGATCTGGCGACTGATCGCGCCATGCGTGACATTGAGCTCGTGCGCGGCCAGCGTGAAACTCTGATGGCGGGCCGCCGCCAGGAAGGCCCGGATGGCATTGAGCGGAAGGGAAAGGTCGGCCATGCGTCAGATTTTATCACGTATGCCAGGAATTAATATCGTTTGTCAGCGCCGCCCACGCGGCGCAACATCAGGCCCATGACCACGCCAGACCTCCGCCAGGCCGATCTCGATTCGCGCCATGCCGCCATGTCGCTGTCGGCCGCCTTGCCCTGCGACATCGTTCTCTACCTCCTGTTGCCGATGTACTCCGACCAGTTCCACGTGAGCCTGGCCGAGGCCGGGGTGCTGCTGGCGGCCAACCGGCTGGTGCGCATCGCCGGTTATCGCTGGGTGGCGGCCTTCTATGCCAGACGTGGCGATCGACCCACCTGCACCCTGGCGGTGTGCGCGGCGATCCTGTGTGCGCTGGGCTATACGGTGGCCAGCGGTTTCTGGGCGCTGCTGCCGCTGCGGCTGCTGTGGGGCATGGCGTTTGCCGGGCTCAACCTGTCGACGCAAGCGATGTCGACGTCCAATCCGCAAGGGGCGGCGCGGCGCTCCGGGCGCTCGCGCGGGGTGATCGCCATCGGCCCGATGCTGTGGTTGCCCACGGCGGCCTTGCTGGCCGCGCATGTGGGACCGCGCATGGTGTTCCTGCTGGTGGCCTGCACCGCCGTGCTGGGCCTGCTGGCCGCGCGTCGCTTGCCGGTCCATGGCTATGCACCTCCGCAGCCACGCCGCTGGAAGCTGCCCAATGCGCTGGACTGGTGGTCTTTCCTGGAAGGGCTGACGCTGGACGGGCTGTTCATCGTCGGACTGGCCTACATGAGCAAGCAATCCTTTGGGGCCGATGGCGAGCTGGTGGCCGGGGTGCTGATGGCGCTGCGCTATGCCGGCGAGATCGTATTGAGCCCACTGGGCGGATGGCTGGCCGAGCGCTTCGGTGCGGTGAAGGTGCTGGTCACGCTGTCGCTGGCGACCTGCGTGGCGCTGGTGGGATTCGGAGGTGGCCTGCTGTGGCTGTTCGCCGGCTTGATCGTGATCCTGCGCGCCTTGCAGCTGCCGCTGCTGGCGCCCATCGTGGCGGCCCGTACGCCTCCGGGGCAGCGGGTGCATGCCCTGGCGGGGCGGGCCATCTGGCGTGATATCGGGGCCGGCATGGGGCCGATGATGGCGGGCTTGCTGTTGCCGGTGATGTCTTCGCTGTGGCTGTATGGCCTGGCGGCGGCAGCCCTGGCCGTGGCGGCGCTGGCCTGCGGCCGGGAGCCGGCGCCCTTGCACAAGCCCTCGGCCGCGCCCGGTCCCTAGTCGATAGCTGGTAGCCGGGCGGGCTTATGCGCCTGCCGGATATCGATGCGTCGATCGCTTCGTTCACAGCCGGGCAGCGCTTCGCTAGCATGGGCTCCTTGTCCTTCGTCCCGGAGCCCGCATGCAAGACCATCACATCTACCAGGAACTCGGCAGCCTCGCGCTGGAGCCCCTGCAACCGTCCGAGCGCAAGCTGATCGGTACGGTCTTCCTGTTCGGCCTGGCCCTGCTGGGTGCGCTGTACCTGCTGCAGCGCTGCCTGCCGCTGGGCGGCTGAAGGCCAGGCAGGGCCGGTATCAGGGCTGGTGGCAGTCGCTCAGCATTTCCGCCTGCGAGATATTGCTGGCCGGCGGCACGCTGTGGGTGAGCCAGACATTGCCGCCGATGACCGAGCCCTGTCCGATGGTGATGCGGCCCAGCAGGGTCGCGCCGGCATAGACCACCACGTCATCCTCGACGATGGGGTGACGCGGGATACCCTTGACCAGTGAGCCATCCGGCTCCTGCGGGAAGCGCTTGGCGCCCAGCGTCACCGCCTGGTACAGACGCACATTGCGGCCGATGATGGTGGTCTCGCCGATCACCACGCCAGTGCCGTGGTCGATGAAGAAGCTGGGGCCGATCTGTGCTGCTGGGTGGATGTCGATGCCGGTGGCAGAGTGCGCGATGTCGGCGATCAGGCGTGCCAGCAAGGGGGCGCCCAGCTGATGCAGGGCATGCGCCAGCCGGTGGTAGATGATGGCGGTGGTGCCGGGATAGCAGAGCAGGATTTCCGAAATGCTGGAGGCCGCCGGGTCGCCGTGGTAGGCCGCCTGGATATCGCTGACCAGCACGTCGCGTATGCCCGGCAACTGATGCGCGAACTCACGCGTGATCACGTCAGCGCGCTCGCGCAACAGGCTGTCTTCTTCGCTGTCGCTGCTGAAATAGAGGCTGCGGCGCACCTGTTCCTTCAGGATGCACAAGGCTGCATTCAACTGACTCCCCACGAAATAATCGATGGTCTCGTCCGACAGGTCGGTGTGGCCGTAATGCGTGGGGAACAATGCCGCTTGCAGATGCGCCAGCAGCGTCTTCATCGCCTCGCGCGAAGGCAGTTCGCGGATTTCGCCGCGATAGCGGATCTTGTTGGTCACTTCGCGTGAGGTACGCAGCCCGGCCACCACGGCAGACAGGCCCATCCCGGCCGATTCGGCCAGGGCGTTCAATTCGGGGGTATGTGAAGTATCCATCCCGGCATGCTATCAAAAATGCAGGCAGCGCGTCGGCGGGCTGTTTCAGCGCGGCCAGCACGGACGGAGAGGTAATTGTCGGATCTGCAAGGAACTGGCGCCGCACGCCGTCGGGCAGGGGCCAGTGGAGGGAAGGGAAGCCGGAAGAGCGATTCGCGGCGCCCAGTTCTATCTGAAAAGTGGCGCCGCAATTGAATCTGCTCTGGAAACGTACTTTATCGGCTAATAGATTTTGATGCAAACACTCATTTAACATATCTATATGCGCAATTTGATCTGGCGCAAAGGCAGTGTGGGCGGGCCTTTCGGGCAGGTGCCGGAGTTTTCGGGCTGCTTGCCTCCCTGTGACCTCCCTGCATCACTCAGGGAATTCCTGACGCCTTTTCCCGCCGCTCTCAGGAAGCACCCGATACTTGGCGCCACAACAAAAACGTAAAGTTCTCTCCATACCAGCTGCACAACGAAGTCCGAGCAAGGGGCGAGGACCAGGCAGCGATCAGGGAGAGATCACATGTTCAATGCCAAGAAAAACCGCTTCGTTGCCGCCACCGTCGCCGCCGTCGTGCTGGCTTCCAGTGCACCTGCTTCCTTCGCTGCCACCGCCAGCGGCACGCTGACCATCAGCGCCTCGGTGGTCGCCGCCTGCACCGTGGTCGGTTCGGCCATCGCCTTCGGCGCCTACACCCAGAGCGTGGTCAACCAGTCCGGCACCATCACCGTGCTCTGCACCAACGGCACCGCCTACAACGTCGGCCTGGATGCCGGTACCGGCACCGGCGCCACCGTCAGCAACCGCAAGATGAGCGCGGCCGGCGGCGGTACCCTGAACTATGCCCTCTACCGCGATGCGGCCCGTACCAACAACTGGGGCTCGACCATCGGCACCGATACCGCCACCGGCACCGGCTCGGGCCTGACCCAGACGCTGACCGTGTACGGCCAGATCGCCGCCGCCCAGACACCGCTGGCAGGTGCCTATTCGGATACCGTCACCGTCACCTTGACCTACTGATTTCGCCACGACGAGCGCCGCCTGCGTTCACCGCAGCGGCCCTCGTCGCGCCACACCGGATTACCGGGAAGCCCTGAGGGGGGCTGACTTTTGGGCGTGCTTCCGCAAGGAGGTGCGCCCTTTTTTTGTTTGTGATGCAATAGCGGCCTGATTGATTGCGAGAAGGGTAGGCAAGCCATGCGTAGGGTCCGCTCCATCTGTTGCGCCTTCGTGGCGTTTTCCTTGCTGAGCTTGCCCTGGGTGGCGGCGCAGGCACAGGCCGCCCCCGCTACAGCGGCGGTCGTCCCGGTACCGGTGCCGGCCGTGGGCACGGCCGCGCCCACGCCGGTGGCCAGTGACATCACGCGCAGTTGCGCCGCCGGGGCTGGTTGCGTGCTCACCTGCCTGAACATGGCCGGCGAAACCGTGCTCACCGAGACGGCGACGCGGGCGGTGCGGAGCATTTCGCTCTCCAACGGCAACAGCGAATTCCGCCTGGATAACGGCAATGCCGGCATCAACGTGGTGCTGGTCTCGCATGACAACCTGATGTGCAAGCTCAGCGGTGGGGTGCTATAAGGCCCTAGTTGCCCAGCAGTTTTTCCCGCACCGATTCTTCTTCCGCATGGGCGGCGCTGGCGCGCGCCAGGTCGGACAGGGAAAGCATCCCCACCAGCTGCCGGCGTTCCGGGCCGGCCACTACCGGCAGGCGCGCCACGCCCAGCCGCGCCATCATGCCGGCGGCAGTGCGCGCGCTCAGGTGCGGCAGCAGATGGCCGCGATCCGGTTCCAGCAGCAGGCCGCAGACCTGGGCCGGGTCGGCCGCCTCCAGCGTGCGCAGGGCCAGCATGCCCAGCAGTTGACGTCCATGGGTCACCGGATAGTAGCGATGTACGTGGGTGCCAGCACGGCATTGCGCCAGCGCGGCGCCGGCCGGCAGGGCCGCATCCAGCGTCTGCGGGGCGGACATCAGGTCTTCCACATGCATGCGCTCCAGCGGATCGACGCCGTATTCGCGGTGCACGTGCAGGCCGCGGCGGGCAATCTTCTCGGTCATGATGGAGCGCTTCATCCACAGTACGTTGACCCCATACGCCACGGCGGTGGTGGCGATCAAGGGCAGCAGGGCATTGCTGGCGTGGGTCAGGCCGAAGGCGAAGACGATGGCGGTAAGCGGTGCGCCCAGTACGCTGCCCAGCACACCGGCCATGCACACCAGCGGCCACAGTCCGGGGGAGCCGCCCGGCAGCCACGGGGCCAGCACCAGCCCCAGGCCGGCGCCCATCATCAGCAGCGGCGCCAATACCCCGCCCGAGGTCCCCGAGCCCAGCGCCAGCAACCAGATCACCGCCTTGACCACCAGCAGCGCTACTGCCGCCGAGATCAGCATGTGCTGGTTCAGCAGGTCGGCGATGACGTCATAGCCCACGCCCAGCGCGCGCGGCTGCAGCAGCCCGCCCAGGCCGACGGCGATGCCGCCCAGCGCCGGCCACCACATCCAGTGCAGCGGCAGGCGATGGAACCCGTCCTCGATGCGATACAGCGCCAGCGTCAGCAGCGCCGCCAGGCTGCCACTGGCCAGGCCGGCGGCCAGGCAGGAGAGCAGGGCCATCGGGGCCGGCGCGGCCACCTGCAGCGGGAAAAGCACATCCGCCTCCAGCACCCAGGGCCGCAGGAAGCCGGCCACCGCGCAGGCCAGCGCCACCGGTAACAGACTGCGCGGGCGCAGTTCGAACAGCAGCAGCTCCACCGCCAGCAGCACCGCCGCCAGCGGCGTGCCGAAGATTGCCGTCATGCCCGCACAGGCGCCGCAGACCAGCAGGGTCTTGCGCTCGGCCGCCGTCAGGTGCAGCCATTGCCCCAGCAGCGAACCGACCGAACCGCCGGTCATGATGATCGGCCCTTCGGCTCCGAACGGGCCGCCGCTGCCGATGACGATGCCCGAGGACAAGGGCTTGAGCACGGCTACCCTGGGCGACATGCGGCTCTTGCCGAAGAGGATGGCCTCGATCGCTTCGGGTATGCCGTGACCCCGGATCTTGTCACTGCCATAACGGGCCATCAGGCCGACGATCAGGCCGCCTGCCACCGGCAGCAGCGCGGCGATCCAGCCCAGCGTATGCGAGGCCGGGGAACTGGCCGCAAAGGACAGGCGCTGGAAGTAGAACAGGTTGGTGAAGAGCGCAATGAGCTTGAGCAGCAGCCAGGCAGCGCCGGTGGAGAGGGCGCCGATCAGCAGTGCGATGGCGCACAGGTAGGGGAGCCGCCGGTCGGCGGTGTAGTCGCGTTTGTGTTTCATGCCGGAGTCAGGATGGGGCGCGGCCTGCCAGACTCACTGCGAGTGCAGGCCCGCCAGCGCAAGGGGATAGGCCTGTAATATATCACAACATGATATAAATGGTCGAAATGCGCCGTGCCGCTTGCCTCGATGGTTTTTCATGCTCTGGCGAAGCCTTGAATCCTGCATGAACCGTCAAAACGACAACGCCGCCGCAGGTGGACCCTGGGGCGGCGTTGACTGGCCGGCGATCAGCGAGAAAAGCGGTGGTGCCGGATCAGACCTTGAACTGCAAGGCGTTGGTCAGGTCACCCATGGGCTGCTGGCCGCGCGCGATCATGGCGTCGTCGCGCTGCTTGAGACCGTCCAGCTTTTCCAGGCCGAAGGTGCGGGTGATCAGGCGCAGGATGGAGGCGGTGTCGTAGATGGTGTGGTCCACCGTTCCCCTGCGGGCGAAGGGCGAGACCACCAGTGCCGGTACGCGGGTGCCGGGCCCCCAGCGGTCGCCCTTGGGCGGGGCCACGTGATCCCACCAGCCGCCGTTTTCGTCGAAGGTGATCACCACCACCATGTTCTTCCACTGCGGGCTGGCCTGCAGGCTCTTGATGATGTGCGCGATGTGACGGTCGCCGGAGGCGATGTCGGCATAGCCGGCGTGCAGGTTGAGGTTGCCCTGGGGCTTGTAGAAGCTCACCGGTGGCAGACGGCCGGCTTCGACATCGGCCAGGAAGCGGTTGGTCCGCGCTTCGTCGCCCAGGCCGCCGTCACGCAGGCGCTTGTTGCGCTCGGCCGGATTGTCCGGGCCCAGGTTCTTGAAGTAGTTGAAGGGCTGGTGGTGGTACTGGAAATTGGGAATCTTGGGAATGCCCTTGGAGTCCTTGAACTCGTCCAGCGTGGCCTGCCAGGCGCCGGCATACCAGGCCCAGTCGATGCCCTTCTTGTTGAGCTTGTCGCCGATGTGCTCGTGTACCTGCGGCACCAGCACGCTGGGCTGGTTGGGTTCGGCATAGGCCGGGTTGTTGCGGTCGCGGCTCCAGGTCGGCCAATAGGGCGGGGCCATGGTGTTGACCGCGTAGCCGTCCGGGGTGAGCGCACTGGGGCCAAACTTGGGCGGGCCTTGCAGGGCGCTGGCCGGGCTGTTTTCGGCCGGTACCAGTTCCGGTGAGAGTGGATCGTTGTTGCGGGTCTTGGCCACCTGGGTGCGCGAGACCGAATTCATCACATCCGGATAGTAGGGCGGGGCGGCGCAGATGAGGTATTGGTGGTTCAGGAAGGAGCCGCCGAAGGCGCCCTGGAAGAAGTTGTCGCACAGCACGAACTCGCGTGCCACGTCCCACAGGCGCAGGTTGTAGCGGGTGTCGGCGTAATGCCCCATGGTCAGGCCGCCGGAGTCGGCCCAGGCCACGAAACCGTCATTCTTGCCGCCGTTGATCTGCATCTGGTTCTGGTAGAACACGTGCCACAGGTCACGCGTGACCAGGCCCAGCGGCAGGGCTTCGCCCTGCGGTCCCTTGAGCGCGAAGGGCGCATTGGGCAGGTCGCTCTGGTATTGCTTGCCGGCCGGGTAGGTCACGCCTTCGATGCTCTGCTCCTGGATCGCCACGCCGCTCCAGACTGGGGGCAATTGCTTGAGCAGGCTGCCGTCGCGGTCGCGCTGCTGGTAGTCGGAGGCCTTGACCGAGGACAGCGGCTTTTCCAGGCCGGGGAAATCGGCGAAGAGGTTGTTGAAGCTGCGGTTTTCGGCGTAGATGACCACGACGGTCTTGACGTTGTCGCGCAGGGCGCGGTCCAGTGCCGCGGCATCTGCCGGATTGCCGCTGGGGTAGGGCACCGGGCCCGGACCCTGGCCCTCGGTGGCGCAGGCGGCCAGCGCGCTGCCTGCGCCCAGCGCGGCCATGCCGCCCAGGAAGCGGCGGCGGCCGGGATGGGGGGAGGGCGTGGAGGAATCTTCGGACGCGGGCTGACTGCCGGCGATGTCGTCGTCGTGCTGGCTCATGGATGAGTTTCCTGTCGGATATTGTTGTGGGTTGGCGCGTTGCGGGGCGAGCTTAGCGCGACCGTATGACAAGGATGTGTCCTTTTGCGTAATCGAGCAAGTTTCGAGCTAAAAATGTGAAGAAACCTGCACCAAGAGACAATGAAAAATTGCGTAAAAGAAGAGGTAGGATGCCGGGCGCGCGACCGGATGCCTCTACAATCACAGGACGTATCCGGCTGCGCTCCACGCGCAGCGTGGCCCGGCAACCGGGCTGGACAGGGCGACGGACCAGGGGATGGGCCGTGGCGCCCGGGTCGCTGCGGATCAGTTCGTTGAGGGGATCATTTTGCTCAAAGCGTTTCAATACCTGTTCATGGCCACCGGTTTCATCGTTTCCATGTTGTTCATGCTGCTGCTGGCCATCACTGCGCCCATCGTGTAGCGGATGGTTTGCGCTAGCGTCGATGCAGGACCGGTTTGCCGGATCGGTTCACGGCGATGAACAAGCCCATCAGTGCGATGAAGCTGGCCAGCAGCAGGCTGGCATTGAGCAGCACGCGCGGATAGCCCAGGGCATTGACGTCGATGAAGGGGTAGGGATAGAAGCCCGACAAGGCCCCGCGCCATAGCGTGAGCAACAGGTAGCCCAGCGGGTACACCAGCCACAGCAGGGACTTGCGCAGCGAGGTCCGGAACACCGGCACGAAGAAGATCCAGTAGGCAATGGCCAGCAGCGGCACTACCGTATGCAGGCTCTCATTGACCAGCGCACGAAAACCCGTCGGCGTCCACAGATGACGCAGCAAGAGGTTGTACGCAATCCCCACGAAGGCCAGATAGGCCACCACTGCCGAAATCACCGAGGGCTGCCGGAAGAAGCGGCTCACGGGCGTCTTCAGCGAAAACGCCAGCGAGGTAAAGCACAGCGCGCTCATCAGGATGGTGAGGTTGGTCAGGTACATGGTCAGCCGGTCCAGCCCATCGAGCACGCCGCCGCCGCGTGCCAGCAGGCGGCCGATGGTGATATCGGTCTGCGCCACGAAGGCGAACCAGCTGATGACGGCGATCAGTGTGGCCACCGCCCGTGCTGCGGCGGAGTCGCGGCGGGCCGGGAAAAGTTGGGCGCCAAAGGAATCCAGCGATTCCGGCGAGGGGATCTGTTCGTGGCTCATGGTGTGATCAGGGCAGCGGGACAGCTACGGCAGGGCAGGCGGATGCCTGGGCGCGCAGCGTGCACATCGTCAAAGGACATCATCATAGATCGGCTGGCCCGGATGTGCTGGCGCGATGACATTCATTTTCATCGCTTACATCGGCTCACATCCTTGCGCTTTTTTCTCCGTGTTGTATCGCCTGGTTATGCATCTCTCCTTTGCTCTTCCTGCTGTCGATTGTGGTGGTTTTCACGGTCCGTATCGGCCCCGTGGAGCGGGAAAGGAAGAGAATGCGGAGCATCCGAAAGACTAAGTTTTTAGGATGAGTGGCTCCTTCTGAAAGTCCCTTTGATGAAAACGTAGATGGCCTTGGGAGTCGCATCCAGAGCGGATTGCAGAATGATGAGTGTCGCCTTCAGGCGACGCAGGGTTGAAGGCAACTGTTACATTTTTTTTAGTTACAAGGCGCTTCAAAATATAAATAATTTGCCCTGTATTCATTGCGGAGAAAGGCTTCTCCGCTGTTACAAAATTATCGTGAACTTTGCAAAAGGCATCCTGCCGAACCGCACAGGTTTCCTCCCGGACAATGCCCTGCGGCATTGCTTCCAGGTGGCGCATCCCGGTCCTCGACCGTGACGATCGCTGCGGGAGGGTTCGACCTGTGGGCGTGGCGTCCTGTCGCTGATCACCTGCCCGGATATCCGCCGAACCTCCGGATATCTGCAGCCGGTCACTCGGGGCAACGCTACGTTCGCGTGCGCACTGTTGCGCATGCTCTTCTTCGCGCGTCATGACGCGTGTCATTTTTTTGCTTCAGGCTCTACCATTTCAGGAGATCACATGCTTCGCTCGGAATCCCTCTTCGGCAAACGCGAAACCAGCTCGACCAACTCCCCGTTCAGCAGTGCGGGCAATAGCGTCTCTTCTTCTACAGGCGGCAATGTGACCAGCGTCAATAAACCCAATCAGTATCCCTCTTCCGTGTCCAGCACCACCGGCAGCGCGCCTGCAGCGACCGAGGAGACCGGCAGCAAGCTCACCGTCGGCCCCAATATCAAGGTCAAGGGCGAGATCGAGGACTGCGACACCCTGGTGGTGGAAGGCAAGGTCCAGGCCACCATCAACTGCCGCGTGGTGCAGATCGCCGAACGTGGCGCCTTCAAGGGCTCGGCCGAGATCGACCTGGCCGAGATCCGGGGCGAGTTCGACGGCGACCTGACGGTGCGCCAGAAGCTGGTCATCTATGCCAGCGGCAAGGTCACCGGCAAGATCCGCTACGGCAAGCTGGTCATCGAAGAGGGTGGCCAACTGGCGGGCGATCTGCAGGTCGGTGGCGGCCACGAGCAGAAGGATCTGCTGCAGAAGACTGCCTGAGAGCCACTGCGGGTGGTGGCGGGTGCGGCGCACCGGCCACCGTCCGGGGATGGGCTGACTTAGTGGCATGGTCGATGGCATGGTCAGGTTTCTTTCTGGAAACCTGCTTGTCTGTGTCGCCATCTGCGGGCTTTGACAGTCAATTGCGCCGATTTCGGTGTCATTGGCTCGCCGTGTCGTGTGCGCGGCGTTTCTTTATGGCGCGGGATTTGTCCGCGTCGCCCGGCCGTGCGACAATAGCGCCTTTCGTCCTTTTAGCCGGCCTGCCAGGCCGGTGGTGACGCCAGCACGGCGTTACCTGTGGGGACGCTGGCGCTTTTCAGTACATTCTCATGGCTCACCCGGAATACATCCTTACCTTGTCCTGCCTGGACCAGCGCGGCATCGTGCATCGCGTCTCGGGCTTCCTGGCCGATCACGGCTGCAACATCATCGATTCGGCGCAGTTTGGCGATGCGCAATCCCGGCTTTTCTTCATGCGCGTGCATTTCTCTTCGGAGGATGCGGCGGTGTCGGATGCGGCGCTGCGGGCCGATTTCGGCGTGCTGGGGGATGCGCTGCAGATGAACTGGCAGTTGCATGATGCGGGCAAGAAGCCGCGTGTGATGCTGATGGTGTCCAAGATCGGGCATTGTCTGAACGATCTGCTGTTCCGCTACAAGAGTGGTCTGCTGCCGGTGGAGATTCCGGCGATCGTGTCGAACCATACGGATTTCTATCAGCTGGCGGCGAGCTATAACATTCCTTTCCATCATCTGCCGTTGGCTACCGGTGCGCCGGCTGAGGTGAAGCGGGCGCAGGAGCAGCGGATCATGGAGATCGTGGATGCGAACCAGATCGATCTGGTGGTGCTGGCGCGTTATATGCAGATCCTGTCGCCTGAGATGTGCGAGGCTTTGCGTGGGCGGGCGATCAATATCCACCATTCCTTCCTGCCCAGTTTCAAGGGGGCCAAGCCTTATTATCAGGCCCATGATCGGGGGGTGAAGCTGATTGGGGCGACTGCGCACTTTGTCACCGGTGATCTGGATGAAGGTCCGATCATCGAGCAGGGGGTGGAGCGGGTGGATCACTCCATGGGGCCGGATACGCTGACTGCCATCGGGCGCGATATCGAGTGTGTGGTGTTGGCGCGGGCTGTGAAGTGGTTTACCGAGCATCGGATTCTGCTCAATGGGCATAAGACCGTGATCTTCAACTGATCCTTGCTGTATGAACTTGGACGCCGTCTGGCTTGGGCTGGGCGGCGTTTTTGTTTTGTGCTTCAGGTTGTGTTCGGATGCGGGTTCGGGTTCGGATGCGGGTTCTGGTTCGGGTAGTCTGCACGGTGTGCTGTTCTGCGCACTGACTTAATTCTTTCTCTCTCCGGTCTCAGGGGAGCGCCGGGGGCGGCCCGGCAGCCGCTCACTTTCTTTGGCCCGCCAAAGAAAGTAAGCAAAGAAAACGGCCCCCAAGAGCCAGCCCTCCTGCGGAGGGTTCCCGCCGGAGTGAAGCAGCAAGTGGGAAAAATAGAGTCGCTTCGCTCCCACTATTTTTCTGATCCACTTGCCGCTTCACTCCGGCGGCTGGCTCCCAAGGGGGAAAGCGTGTCCGGCTCGCCTTCGGCCTCGCGGTGCGTCGCTCGCCTTCGGCTTCGCGGTGATTGCTCGCCTTCGGCTTCGCGCTCTTGCCGTCCTTGGGGATTGCTTCCGGGCTTACTTCACTTATTTTCTCTTGCCGGGTACTGCTCGCGCATGACGCGCTTGTTCAGCTTGCCTACGCTGGTGCGGGCCAGTTCGGTGACGAACTGGACGCGGTCAGGTACGCCGTAGCGGGAGATGGTGCCGGCTTCGGCAGCGGCCATGACGTGGCGGCGGATGTCTTCTTCATTCACGCCTGTGCTGTCTTTTTTCAAGACCACCAGGGCGATCGGGCGCTCGCCCCATTTGCCGTCCTGGATGCCGATGACCGCGGTTTCGGCGACGGCGGGGTGGCGGGCGATGATGTCTTCGATCTGGAGTGACGATACCCATTCGCCTCCGGTCTTGATGACGTCCTTGATGCGGTCGGTGACCTGCAGGTAGCCTTCGCCGTCGATGTGGCCAATGTCCTGGGTGTGCAGCCAGCCACCGTGCCACAGGTCTTCCGAGGCTTCAGGCTGGTGCAGGTAGCCCTGGGTCAGCCAGGGGGCGCGGACGACGACTTCTCCGGTGCTCTTGCCGTCGTGCGGGCAGTCGTTCATCTCGCCATCGACGGTGCGTAAGGCCACGAGGGGCAGCGGGCGGCCGGTCTTCAGGCGCAGGGTGGTTTCGCGGTCGCTGCCAAGGTCGGCGGTGGCGACCTGGGCCAGGGTCAGGACCGGGCAGGTTTCGGACATGCCGTAGCCGGTGAAGACGTCAAGGCCACGCTCCAGCGCGGCCTTGGCCAGGGCGCCGGTCATGGCGGAGCCGCCGATGATCATCTTCCAGCCGGTGAGGTCGGTATGGCGGGCCTGTTCCGATGACAGGATCATCTGCAGGATGGTCGGTACGCAATGCGAGAAGGTGACCTTTTCTTCGCGGATCAGGCGGCAGATGGTGTCGGGGACGTAGCGGCCAGGGTAGACCTGCTTGACGCCGGCCATGGTCGCGACATAGGGCAGGCCCCATGCGTGGACGTGGAACATCGGGGTCAGCGGCATGTAGACGTCGTCGCGGTGCAGGCGGCCTTGCTGCGGGGCCAGTGCCAGGCCGGCGGTGGTGCCCAGGGTGTGCAGGACCAGTTGCCGGTGGCTGAAGTAGACGCCCTTGGGCAGGCCGGTGGTGCCGGTGGTGTAGAAGGTGGTGGCGCGGGCGTTTTCGTCGAAGTCGGGGAAGCTGTAGCTGGCCTCGGCCTGGGCCAGCAGTTCTTCATATTCGCCGGCAAAGCCGGGGCCGCGCGGGCAGGGGGTGTTGTCGTCGGTGAGCAGTACGCAGCGGGTCAGGGTGGTGAGTTCGCCGCGGATCTGCTTGAGCACCGGCATGAAGTCGGAATTGACTAGCAGCACATCAGCCTGCGCATGGTTGAGGGTGTAGGCGATCTGTTCCGGCGACAGACGCACGTTGACCGTCTGCAGCACGCATCCCATCATCGGCACGGCAAAGAAGCATTCGAGATAGCGGTTGCTGTCCCAGTCCATCACGGCCACGGTGTTGCCGGCCTGGACGCCCATTTCCTTGAGCACGTTGGCCAGCCGCTGTACCCGCTGGTAGAAGCCGGTATAGGTGAGACAGCGCTGGCCGTAGATGATTTCCTGGTCGGGGGCGGTGGACAGGGCGCTGTGCAGCAATTGCTTGATCAGCAGTGGATAGCCATAGGCCGAGGGCGTTTGCTGGATCACTTGGGGCATGCCGGGTCTCCTCTGTTGTGTCGGCGCGATGGCCTGTTATGGAAAAAACCGATGATAACGCCAACGCCGCAGGGGAATGGTCGTCGGGGCGACGAAATTTACATCCGGCATCGCGCCTTCAGTTCGTCGCCCCGCACCCGTCGGTGTCGATCAGTTCCGGCTCTCCAGCGAGGTGACGGTGAGCGCGCCATCGATACGGTCGGCGGTGAAGCTGATCTTCTCGCCTTCATGGGCGCGTCCGATGATGTCCGGCGCGGCCTTGAAGACCATGGTCATGCCCGACATCTGCAGGTTGGGGATGTCGCCGTGGCGGATGGTGAGCTTGCCGGTGGTAGCGTCGACCTTGCGGATTTCGCCGTCGACCTTGGGTGCCGTGCCCTGGGCATGGACGCCCAGCACGGGCAGCGAGAGAGCCAGGGTGAGGAGGAGGGTGCGTAACATGATGCTTCCTTTCTTGATGGTGTAAAGCTGAAGTTGTTGGGGCGGCTGGTTCAGTGGCCTGATCAGTGGCCGTGGTGGCCGCCCGGCTTGACCACGTCCAGCGGGGCCGGCGCTGCCGGCTTGGTATGGCTGCCGACCGCGCGTCTGGCCTCGGGCATGTCTCCCTGCCATTCGCGGGCTACCGTGCCGCTGGGGGCGCGGTACCAGCCGGGGTCGCGGTAATCGTCGCGGGCCAGGTGGCGGCGTACCTTGACGGTGCTGAACATGCCACCCATTTCGATGGGGCCGTAGGGGCCGGTCCCGGTCATCATCGGCAAGGTGTTGTCGGGCAGCGGCATCTCCATGCCGTCCATCGAGCCACCCTTGTCACCCATGGCCATGTAGTCGGGGATGAGCTTGCTGATCTTCTCGACCACCCGTGACTGGTCCACTCCGATCATGGTCGGGACGTCGTGGCCCATGGCGTTCATGGTGTGGTGGGCCTTGTGGCAGTGCAGCGCCCAGTCGCCTTCCTCGGTGGCGTCGAACTCGATGGCGCGCATCTGGCCCACGGCGATGTCGGTGGTGACCTCGGGCCAGCGTGCCGCGGGCGGCACCCAGCCACCGTCGGTGCCGGTGACACTGAATTCGTGACCGTGCAGATGCAGGGGATGGTTGGTCATGGTCAGGTTGCCCACGCGGATGCGCACGCGATCGTTCTGCCGCACCACCAGCGGGTCGATGCCGGGGAAGGCGCGGCTGTTCCAGGTCCAGAGATTGAAGTCCAGCATGGTGCTGACCTTGGGGACGGCCGCACCGGGTGCGATGTCGTAGGCATTCATCAGGAACACGAAGTCGCGGTCCACGCGCATCTGGCCGGGGTCCCTGGGATGGGTGACCCAGAAGCCCATCATGCCCATGGCCATCTGCACCATCTCGTCGGCATGCGGGTGGTACATGAAGGTGCCGGCGCGCCGGGCGGTGAATTCATAGACATAGGTCTTGCCCGGCGGGATGGCCGGCTGGGTCAGCCCGGACACGCCATCCATGCCGTTGGGCAGGCGCTGACCGTGCCAGTGTACCGAGGTCGCCTCGGGCAGCTTGTTGGTCACGAAGATGCGTACCCGGTCGCCTTCCACCACTTCGATGGTGGGGCCGGGGCTCTGGCCGTTGTAGCCCCACAGATTGGCTTTCATGCCGGGGGCGATTTCACGCACCACCGGTTCGGCCACCAGGTGGAATTCCTTGACGCCGTTCTTCATGCGCCAGGGCAGGGTCCAGCCGTTGAGCGTGACCACCGGTTGATAGGGGCGGCCAGTGGCCGGTTGCAGCGGTGGCTGGGTGGCGGCGCTGGTCTGCAGCGCGGCCTCGGGCAGGCTGGCCGCACCGGCGCGGCTGACGGCGCCGGCCGTCACCGCCAGGGCGGCGCCGCGCAGGAAGTGGCGGCGGTCCTTGTCGCTCGGGTTCATGGTTGCGTTCCTTGGGTGGGGCGGCCGTTGAGGGCCAGTTGCAGGGCGGCGTCGGCGATCCAGAAATCGCGCTGGGCGTCGATGGCGGCGTTGACGGTACTGGCCTGTTCGCGGGCATCGGCCAGCAGCGCGAAGACGCTCAGCAGCATGCCGTTGTAACGCAGCAGGTTTTCTTCGGCGATGCGCTGGCGCAGCGGCAGCAACTGGTCGCGATAGCGTCGTGCCAGGGCGTAGGCATCCTGTCGTTGGCGCCAGGCCAGGCGCGCCTGGGCGCGGGCGTCCAGCACGGCACCGGCCAGCTTGTGGGCGCCTTGCAGGTAGATCGCCTCGGCCTTGGCGACGCGGGCCTCGCCCCAGTCGAAGAGCGGGATCTCGATGGAGATCTGGTAGCCGATTTCGGGCGGCTTGCCGCTTTCGGACGTGCGCAGCGCGCCCAGGTCCAGCACGTTCACCAGGCGCGTGGCGCGGGTCAGGCCCAGCGAGCCTTGCAGGCCTTCCAGTTCGGTGCGGGCGGCCTGTACGTCCAGCCGCTGTTGCAATGCCTGCTGCTCGACGTCGCCGATGGCATCCAGTTGCGCGGGCAGGGCCGGTAGTTGCGCCGGCAGGGCGAAGTCGGGCGCCAGGCCCAGCAGGCGGGCCAGGGTTTCCTTGTCCTGCGCGGCCAGGCGCTGGGCCTGTTGCAGGTTGGCTTGCGCCTGGCCGTAGAAGAACTGTTCGCGGGCGGCGTCCAGTTTGCTGATGTTGCCCAGGCGGGCCATCTGCGCGGCCAGTTCGTGCGCGGCGTCGGCGGCGTCGGCGACCTGCTGCTGGTAGGTCAGGCCCTGCTGCGCGGCCACTGCCTGGTAATAGGCCTGCCGGGTCTGTGCGGCCAACGCCAGCACGCGTGCGGCCAGCGACAGGCGGACCTGTTCGAAGCGGCGCTGTTCGATGCGGGCGGTGGCCGGCATGGTCAGCAGGCGCATCAGGCCCAGCGACAGGCTGCGCTCGATCTTGATGTCGTCGCCGGCATGGGTGCGGGCAAAGGAAAAGCCGGGGTTGGGCAGGCGCCCCGCCTGGACCAGATCAGCCTCGGCCACGCCGAGTTCGGCGAAGGCGGCCTGCAGTTCGGGGTTGTTGATCAGGGCGATCTGTACCGCGTCATCGGCACTGGCCAGTCGGTTGGCCGTGGGGCCAGCGCTGCCATCGGCCTGCAAGAGCCGGGTGACACGGTCCTGGCTGGCCTGGCCTTGTTCGGGCGTGCGGTTCCAGGCAGGTGCCTGGCCCAGGCGCTCGGTGCTGGTCTGTGCCAGCCGGTCGAAACCGGCGTCGGGCGAGAGCTGCGCGCAGCCGGCCAGCATGGCACAGGCGGCCACGGCGGCTGCCCGCAAGGGGCGTGAAACATGGGGGATCATGAAATCCTCGTCTGATGATGATCGTCATCCGTCGTGCGGCATGCAGGATGCGGCGCGGAACGGGGCAGAGCTCACGCGCACGCGGACGTGCGCGGGACGGGATCAGGCGAGGGCAGGGGGACGGTCGGGGTTTTCCGGCAGGTAGCCGACGAAGCCGGAAGCCGGCTGCACGAGATAGTCGTGCGAGGGAAGATCGGGCGCGGGAACGGTAGCCAGCGCCAGCGGCAGGATGGCGCCCACCGTGCAGGCGGCGCAGAAGCTGCAGGAGGCGTTGGCGTGCTGCGTGCCATGCGGGGAAGCCGGTGCGGGATCGCTATCGGCCAGGGTTTGCGCCATCGGGTGATGGTGGGCGTGATGCTGTGCAGCCTGGTCGGCAGGATCGGCAGGGGCGGCTTCGGCGGTCGTGGCAGTGGCGCTGGCCTGACCGGCGTGGTGTTGACCATGATGTTGCGGCTGCATCGCCG
The DNA here is from genome assembly GCF_002870055.1 of Herbaspirillum sp. BH-1. NCBI lineage: Bacteria > Pseudomonadati > Pseudomonadota > Betaproteobacteria > Burkholderiales > Oxalobacteraceae > Herbaspirillum > Herbaspirillum sp. BH-1. The sequence goes on from NZ_PKOI01000001.1 coordinate 586,965, forward strand.
GCGCGCAGGCCTGCAGCACGGCGGCGAAACCCTGGAGGGGAATCGCCAGCGCCAGCAGCCAGAGCAGGAGGATTTTTGCGCGCAGCATCATGGGCGCCAGTATAGTCGCTGTGCCGACCGTGGATCAACCGGCCGATTTGCGCTGGCGCAAGCCGCGCACCAGCCGCAGGCCGTTGAAGACCACGATCAGGCTGGCGCCCATGTCGGCGAACACGGCCATCCACAGCGAGCTCATCCCCAGTAGCGCCAGCACCAGGAATACCGCCTTGATGCCCAGGGCGATGCTGATGTTCTGCACCAGTACGGCATGGGCCTGGCGCGAGAGGCCGATGAAGTCGGCGATCTTGCGCAGGTCGTCGTCCATCAGCGCGACATCGGCCGTCTCCAGGGCGGTGTCGGTACCGGCCGCGCCCATGGCGAAGCCGATATCGGCGCGCGCCAGGGCCGGGGCGTCGTTGATGCCGTCACCGACCATGCCCACGCTGCGCTCGCCATGGCGCTGGCGCAACTGCTCGATGGCCTGCAGCTTGTCTTGCGGCAGCTGGTCGCCACGGACATCGGTGATGCCGGTCTGCCCGGCAATCGCCTGGGCGGTATGGCTGTTGTCGCCGGTCAGCATGACCACCTGCACGCCCATGGCCTGCAGTTCGCTCACCGCCTGGCGGCTGCTCGGGCGCACCGTGTCGGCCACCGCCATCAGCAGTTCCGGGCGGCCGTCGCAGCACAGCAGGGTGGTGGTCTTGCCCTGCTTTTCGAAGCCTTGCAGGCGTGCCTCCAGTTCCGGGCTGCACTGGCCCAGTTCATGCACCAGGCGGTGATTGCCCAGGTGCAGCAATTGCCCGTCGATGCGGCCTTGCACGCCGCGTCCGGCCAGGGCGGCGAAGTCCTGCACCTCCAGTGCCTGCCTATCCTCTTGCCTCTCCTCTTGCCTCTCCTCCTGCACGGCGATGGCACGCGAGACCGGGTGGTCCGAGCGTGCCGCCAGCGACACCGCCAGTTGCAGCAGGGCCTGCGGGTCGGCGCCGGCCTGCAGCGAGACCACGTCGGTCAGGCGCGGCTTGCCGAAGGTCAGGGTGCCGGTCTTGTCCACCGCCAGGGCGCGCAGGCGGCGCCCCTGTTCCAGATAGACGCCACCCTTGATCAGGATGCCGTGCCGGGCCGCCGAGGCCAGCCCGCTGACGATGGTCACCGGCGTGGAAATGACCAGTGCGCAGGGGCAGGCGATGACCAGCAGCACCAGCGCCTTGTACAGCCAGGGCTGGAAGGGTGCGCCGGCCAGCAAGGGCGGCAGCAGGGCCACCAGCACCGCCATCACCACCACGGCCGGGATGTAGTAGCGCGCGAAGTTGTCCACGAAGCGCTGGGTCGGGGCGCGCTGGCCCTGAGCCTGCTGCACGCTCCGGACGATGCGCGAGAGGGTGGAATCGGCCTGGGCGGCGCTGACCCGCATCTCGAAGGCGCCCTGTTCATTGATGGTGCCGGCGAAGACCGGATCGCCGGCCTGCTTGGCCACCGGGAGGCTCTCGCCGGTGATCGGCGCCTGGTTGATGCTGGTGCTGCCGCTGACCAGCAGGCCATCGAGCGGTACGCGCTCGCCCGGGGCCACGCGCACCATGGCGTCCACGGCCACGCTGGCGGCCGGCACGCTGTTCCAGCTGCCATCGACGCTGCGCACGGTGGCCATGTCCGGGGTCATCGCCATCAACCCGGCGATGGCGTTGCGGGCGCGGTCCAGCGACAGCGCCTCGATCATCTCGGCCAGGGTGAACAGCACGATCACCACCGCCGCTTCCGGCCACTGGCCGATCACGGCGGCGCCGATGACGGCCAGCGACATCAGGAAATTCATGTTCAGCGAGAAATTGCGCAGGGCGATCCAGCCCTTCTTGAGCGTACCCAGTCCGCCCAGCAGGATGGCCGCCAGCGCCAGCGCGATCACCGGCAGCGAGCGTTCGTCGCCGCTGGTCCAGGCCAGCACCTCGGCGCCCAGGGCCGCCACGCCGGCCAGGCCCAGCAGCGCCCAGCGCCGGGCCGGGATGCGGTAGGCGGCCGCCTGGTCGGGGGCGTCGCCCCCGGCGTCGGCATCCAGCGAATCGGACTTCACGGCCGGCAGCATGTCCAGCGCCTTGAGGGTCGCGACCAGCGGTGCGATGGAGGGCAACTGGTGTTGCACCCTCAGTTCGCGCTGGATCAGGTTGAATTCCAGCGTACCTACACCCTTCATGTTGGCGAGGCGTTCACGGATCAGTTTTTCTTCAGTCGGGCAGTCCATCTTCTGAATGAAGAAGACCGCCTGTTCGGTCGCGCCGTCCAGCTTGCGCGGTGCCACCACCGTTGCCGCACTATCGCAGGCGTGGCTGCCGCAGCAGGCTTGCGGCTGGGCGTGCTGGTGCTGCCCATGATCATGATGGTGGTCATGGTCGTGGTCGTGATGATCGTGCTGGTGGTCATGCGCGTGCTTGTGATGGGTTCCGGTCATGCCTTGCTCCTTGTGCAGCCAACGGGTTTCAGGGGTATATTAAAAACCCTGAAGTAACTACAAGGTCAAGCGAGGATCGCATGGATACGCTCAAGATAGGCGAACTGGCCGCCCAGGCCGATTGCCCGGTGGAAACCATCCGTTATTACGAGAAAGAGGCATTGCTGCCCGAGCCGACGCGTTCATCGTCGAACTACCGGCTCTATGGCGAGCGACACGTCGAACGCCTGCAGTTCATCCGCCATTGCCGGTCGCTGGACATGACGCTGGACGAGGTGCGCGAACTGCTGCGCCTGCGTGATGCGCCCGAGCAGAACTGCGGCGAGGTCAATGCCCTGCTGGACAAGCACATCGGCCACGTGGCACAGCGCATCGTGCAACTGCAGGCCCTGCAGGAGCAACTGCACCAGTTGCGCGCCCAGTGCGAAGTGGAACAGCCGGCGCGGGATTGCGGCATCCTGCAGGGGCTGGCCAGCCTGCCGGACGAGATGAAGCCAGCCAATCTGGGCAGCCACGGCGGTGGCTGCCACTGAGGCCGTGGATCAGGCCGGGCGTGCCAGCCAGGCCATGATTTCCTCGGTGACCTCGTCCGGTCGTTCGCGCTGCGGGAAGTGGCCGGCACCCGGGATCAGCACGCGCCGATAATCCTTGCCGAAGAACTTGTCCCGGCCCTCGGAGGTGGCAGGGGCGTTGGCGCCATCCTCGGCGCCATGCAGCACCAGCGTGGGCACCATGACGCGCGGCGTGTCCTGCAGCCGGGCTTCCAGGGCGGCATAGGTCGGGTCACCCTCGGCGAAGCCCCAGCGATGACGGTAGGAGTGCAGGCAGATATCGACCCAGTCCGGATTGTCGAAGGAGGCGGCGGTATTGTTGAACTCGCTCTCGGCAAACTTCCACGACGGTGACCAGCTATGCCACATGAAGCGGGTGAAGGCCCGACGGTCCTCGCGCAGTTCGGCCGCGCCACGGTCGGTGGCGAAATACCAGTGGTACCAGTAGTTACGCGATTGCTGCAGCGTCAGTTTCTGGTCCGGCCGGTTGGTCCCCCAGCCCACCGACAGCGCGATGCAGTGGCTGATGCGTTCGGGGGTCTGCGAGGCAGCGATATAGGCGGCGCGGGCGCCCCAGTCGTGGCCGATGAGCGCGTAACGCTGCAGGCCGAGGGCGTCGACGAAGGCCATCAGGTCACTGCCCAGCGCGGCCAGCTGGCCGCTCCTCGGGGTGCTGTCGGTGTGGAAGCGGGTCGGTCCGTAGCCGCGCAGGTAGGGGCGGATCACCTGGTAGCCGGCCGCACGCAGTGGACGCAGCAGGGCATCCCAGGTCCGTACGTCGTCCGGCCAGCCATGCAGCAAGACCACCGGCGGGGCGTCGGGCGGGCCGCTGACTTCGAAGCCGATGCGCAACTGGTCAGTGTCGACGAAACTCAGATGATTGGTCTGGGGCATGGCAAGCAATCTCCCTCTTCTGTGTTCTGGTGAGTGATAGCTGAGTGATGGGTGGCGTCCGAGCGTGATCATCCCGCAGCCAGCGGCACCGTCGGTCCCCCCGTTGGCAACGCTGCAGACATTATGTCATTTTGGCCGCAGGATGGTTTCCATCATCCAGGCCGTATGGGCGGCGCTGTCGCCGCAGGAAGGATGGCGCGCACCTCCGTCCAGGTGAAGCTGCATGTTGCTGACGTGATGCAGCTGGATCGGGTCGGGGTTGGCGACCTCCAGGTGCAGCGTGGTATCGGCCGTGTGCAGTTGCAGGGCCGCTTCCTCGAATACCGAAAAAACGATCTTGCCGGCGCTGCCCGTGATCTCCACCCGGTCGGCGCGTTCGAAGCTGCCGAAATGCCAGCTGCCGCTGCCGGTCACGCCGCTGCGATAGCGCCAGCTTGCGGCCACCGCATCGCAGGCGCTGTACAGGCCCTGCTGGTTGCTGCCACTGCCGGATACCTCGGCCACTTCGCCGAAGAAGTATGAAAACAGGTTCAGCCCGTGACTGCCGAGGTCGTCGAAATAGCCTCCCGGGGCGATGCGGGCGTCGGTGCGCCAGCGGTAGCGTCGCTGCAGGTCGTCCGGCCCCGCTGGGCGCGCCAGTTGCCAGTGGATGTGGCGCGCAGTGCCGATGCGGCCTTCAGCCAGCCATTGGCGCACTTGTTCGAAGCGTGGCAGCGAGCGCCGGTAATAGGCCACGAACAAGGGCTGCCGTGCCCGTTCGAAGGCGGCCAGCATTTCCAGACATTGCGCGTGGCTGGGGGCCATGGGCTTTTCCACGCAGCAGGGCTTGCCGGCGGCGGCGACCTTGAGGGCGTAATGGCAGTGGCTGTCGGGCGGGGTGGCGATGTAGACGGCGTCGATATCGGGGGCCTGGATCAATGCATCTGCATCGTCGAACCAGCGCGCGACACCGTGGCGGTGCGCATAGTCGGCCGCCAGCGCGGCATCCCGTCGCATCACGCCGGCCAGCGCGAAGCCGGGCGTGCGCTGGTAGGCCGGGCCGCTCTTGCGCTCGGTCACGGCGCCGCAGCCGATGATGCCCCAGCGCAGCACCTTCATGCCGGCGTTCCCTGCCGGGCGCAGCAATCTCCCTGGCCGCCCAGTGCATCCAGAATGGGGCAGTCGGGACGGCTGTCGCCATGGCAGTCCTGGGCCAGGCGTTCCAGCGTGGCCTTCATGGTCTGCAGTTCGCGGATGCGCTGGTCCAGTTCGCCGATGTGGGTCTGTGCCAGTTGCTTGACCTTGCGGCTGGAGCGCGACTGGTCCAGCCAGAGCCCGATCAGGTCGCTCACCTGGGCCATGGAAAACCCGAGCTGGCGTGCCTGCCGGATGAAGCGCAGCAGGTGCACGTCGCGCTCGCCATAGACGCGGTAACCGGCATCGGTGCGGCCGGCACGCGGGATCAGGCCGGTCTCTTCATAGTGGCGGATCATCTTGGCCGAGACGCCCGAGGCGCTGGCGGCTTCTCCGATATTCATGGCTGGGTTCCCTCGTTGCTCAGGTTTTGTGGCACATCCTGTGGATGCGGCCGCCAGCGACGCAGCAGCAATGCATTGCTGACCACGCTGACGCTGGAAAAGGCCATCGCCGCGCCTGCCAGCATGGGGTTGAGCAGGCCGAAGGCCGCCAGCGGAATGCCGATCAGGTTGTAGATGAAGGCCCAGAACAGGTTCTGGCGGATCTTGCCGTAGGTGCGGCGGGAGATGTCGATGGCGTCCGCTGCGAGTCCCGGGTCGCCATGCATCAGGGTCACGCCGGCCGCCTGCATGGCCACGTCGGTCCCGGTGGACATGGCGATGCCGACGTCGGCGGCCGCCAGCGCCGGCGCATCGTTGATGCCGTCGCCGACCATCGCCACCAAGTGCGCGCCATTCTCGCGCAGGGCCGTGACCGCTGCGGCCTTGTCGCCCGGCAGCACTTCGGCGCGCACATCCTGGATGCCCAGCACATCGGCCACCTGTTGCGCGGCGCCCCGGTTGTCGCCGCTCAGCATGGCGGTACGGATGCCCAGCGCATGCAGGGTGGCGATGGCTTGCCGGGCGCCGGGCTTGATCTGGTCGCCGAAGGCCAGCAGGCCCAGCACCGTCACGCCTTCGGCGTCGCGTTGCGCCAGCCAGGACAGGGTGCGTCCCTGCGCCTGCAACTGTGCCGCACGCGCCTGCAAGGCCGGGGCCGAGGCCTGCAGTTGCTGCATCCAGCGGCTGCTGCCCAGATACAGCGTGCGACCCTCGACCTCGCCCTCGATACCCAGGCCGGCAACGCTGCGCACATCGTTGGCCTGCAGCGTCGCCAGGCCGGGTTCCGCCGCTGCAGCGTCTAGCACCGCGCGGGCCAGCGGATGTTCACTGCGCGCCTGCAGGGCAGCGGCCAGGGCCAGCAGCCGCGCTTTGCCGGACGGGCCGGCGCCTTCTCCTTCCTCCAGTTCGGTCAGGCGCGGCCGGCCCAGGGTCAGGGTGCCGGTCTTGTCGAAGGCGATCACATCCACCCGGTGCGCGATTTCCAGTGCCTGCGCATCCTTGATGAGGATGCCGTGGCGCGCCGCCACGCCGGTACCGGCCATGATGGCGGTCGGTGTGGCCAGGCCCAGGGCGCAGGGGCAGGCGATCACCATCACCGCCACCGCGTTGAGCAGGGCCTGTTCCCAGTCACCCGCCGCCAGGCCCCAGCCGAGGAAGGTCAGCAGGGACAGCAGCAGCACGGCAGGCACGAAGACCGCGCTGACCTTGTCCACCAGGCGCTGGATCGGTGCCTTGGCGGCCTGGGCCTGCTCCACCATGCGCACGATGCGCGCCAGCACGGTCTCGGCACCGACGGCGGTGGTTTCGAACACCAGCACGCCTTCGGCATTGATGGCACCGGCCGACAGGGTGTCGCCGACCTCCTTGGCTTGCGGCCGGCTCTCGCCGGTGAGCATGGCTTCGTCCAGATGGCTGCGACCCTCGCGCACCACGCCGTCCACCGGCACCCGCTCACCGGCGCGCAGCACCACCAGGTCGCCCACCTTCACCTGGGCCAGCGGCACCTCGACATCCTGCCCGTGGCGGCGCACGCGGGCGCGGTCCGGGCGCAGCGCATTGAGGGCGGCGATGGCGTCGGCGGTCTGGCGCTTGGCGCGGCCTTCCAGCCATTTACCCAGCAACACCAGGGTGATGACCACGGCCGAGCTTTCAAAGTAGAGATGCGGCATCGCCATGGTATGGCCATCCATGGCCGGCATGCGCAGCCATTGCCAGAGCGACAGGCCATAGGCGGCGCTGGTCCCCAGCGCCACCAGCAGGTCCATATTGCCCGAGCGTGCGCGCAGCGCGCCCCAGCCGGCGTGGTAGAAGCGCCAGCCCAGCCAGAACTGCACGGGCGTGGCCAGCAGCCATTGCCACAGCGGCGGCAGGCTCCAGCTGCTGCCCAGCGGAACCAGCAGCATGGGCAGCACCAGCGGCAGCGAGAGCGCGGCCGCCAGCGCCACCGGCCACCAGGAGGGCAGGGTACGGCCGCTGGGCGGGGTGCTAGCCTGCTCGGGCAGATGTTCACGGGCCTGGTAGCCGGCCTTTTCGATGGCGGCGATCAGGGTGGCAGGCGGGACCGCGTCGGCCGTGGCGATGCTGGCGCGTTCGGTGGCCAGGTTGACGCTGACCTCGGTCACGCCGGGGATTTTCTTCAGGGCTTTTTCGACGCGCATCACGCACGAGGCGCAGCTCATGCCTTCGATATCGAGGCTGATCTCGGCCGTGGCAGTGGAGGAATCATTCATGGCGAACTCCGGGAGGATGAATCGGATACCTTCATCTTCATCCTTCCCATGATGGTAAGGTCAAGCCCGATTTTCGCACGGATGGTGAATTCTTGCGCTTGACCTTGCCACGGTAGGAAGGTTTAAGCTTTCCTCATTGCCATCACTTCATGAAAGGAAATGCCATGAGCACCCCCCTCACCTTTACCGTCAACGACATGACCTGCAACCACTGCGCCGGTGTCATCACCAAGGCCGTCAAGGACGTGGACGCCAATGCCCGGGTCGATATCACGGTGGCCGACAAGCGCGTGGTCATCGACAGCAGCCTGCCGGCGCAGTCCTTCGCCGAGGCGATCGAGGAAGCCGGTTATACCCCGGTAGCGGCCTGAACCTTCAATCCTTTCATTGCCTTCATTTGCTGAGCAGCCGCATCGCCCGCTCCAGCCCATCCATGGTGAGCGGGAACATGCGGTCGTTCATCAGCTGGCGGATCAGCGCGATCGACTGGCGGTATTGCCATAGGCCTTCCGGCTCGGGATTCAACCAGACGAAGTGCGGGAAGGCGGCCGTGAAACGCTGCAGCCAGTCGGCGCCGGCTTCGGCATTGTTGTATTCCACCGCGCCGCCCGGCTGCACGATCTCGTAGGGGCTCATGGTGGCATCGCCCACGAAGATGAGCTTGGTGTCCGGCGTGTACCTGCGCAGCACGTCCCAGGTCGGGAAGCGTTCGGCATGGCGCCGCCGGTTGTTCTTCCACAGGTAGTCATAGACGCAGTTGTGGAAGTAGAAGAACTCCATGTTCTTGAATTCGGTACGGGCGGCCGAGAACAGCTCTTCGGTGCGGGCGATGTGGTCGTCCATGGAGCCGCCGACGTCGAACAGCATCAAGACCTTGATCTTGTTCTTGCGCTCGGGCTGCATGCGGATATCGAGATAGCCGGCATTGCTGGCGGTGGCGCGGATGGTGTCGTCCAGTGCCAGTTCTTCCTCCAGCCCTTCGCGGGCAAAGCGGCGCAGGCGGCGCAGCGCCACCTTGATATTGCGCGTACCCAGTTCGCGCTCGCCGTCGTAATCCTGGTATTGGCGTTCCTCCCATACCTTCACCGCGCTGCGCTGGCCACCCTTGCCACCGATGCGGATGCCTTCCGGGTTGAAACCGCCATGGCCGAAGGGGGAGACGCCACCGGTGCCGATCCACTTGCTGCCGCCTTCGTGGCGTTCCTTCTGTTCTTCCAGCAATTGCTTCAGGCGATCCATCAGCTTGTCGTAGCCGAACTTCTCGATGGCGGCCTTCTGTTCCGGGGTCAGGTCGCGCTGCAGTTGCTTGACCAGCCATTCCAGCGGGATGTCGGGACGCTTCTCGAAGATCGTTTCCACGCCCTTGAAGTAAGTCCCGAAGGCGCGGTCGAACTTGTCGAAGTGGGCTTCGTCCTTGACCAGCGTGAGCCGCGCCAGATAGTAGAACTCGTCCAGGGAGGGATGGATCACCTGGCGGTCCATGGCTTCCAGCAGGGTCAGGAATTCCTTGATCGAGGCCGGCACTCCGGCCTGCTTCACGGTATAGAAGAAATCGATGAGCATGGGCAGGCGGGCTCAGCGCCCCAGCTTGAACTGCAGATGGCGGCGCACCGTCGGCCATTCCGATTCGATGATGGAAAACACCACCGTATCGCGATAGGACCCGTCCGGCATGCGCTGGTGATTGCGCAGGATGCCATCCTGCTTGGCGCCCAGGCGGGCAATGGCTGCGCGCGATTGCTGGTTCATCCAGTGGGTGCGGAACTCGACGGCGATGCAGTGCATGTCCTCGAAGGCATGGGTCAGCATCATCAGCTTGCACTCGGTATTGATGCCGGTGCGCTGCGCACTGGCGGCATACCAGGTGGAGCCGATCTCCACACGCCGGTGGGCGACGTCGGCGTTCATGTAGGTGGTCATGCCGCACAGGGCGCCGGTGTCGTTGCGGCGGATCACGAAGGGCAGCATGCTGCCTTGCTGCTGCAGGTGCAGGCGTCTTTCGATTTCGGCGCGCATGGTCTCCGGCTTGGGGATGGCGGTGTACCAGAGCTTCCACAGCTTGCCGTCCGAGACCGCCGCGATGAGTGCATCGTGATGCTCGGGATGCAGTGGCTCGACGGTGGCGAACTGGCCCTTCAAGGTGATCGGCGAGAGAAATTGCATGACGGCTCCTGGGGCGGGTAGGGCGTGCTCAGCTGTGGTTCAGCGGAGGTTCAGCGTTTCAGCGATTGGTACGGGACATGAACACCAGCCTTTCGAACAGGTGCACATCCTGCTCGTTCTTGAGCAGGGCGCCGTGCAGCGGCGGCACCACGGCTTTATTGTCCGGGTTGTGCAGGGCCTCGGGCGGGATGTCCTCGGCCATGAGCAGCTTGAGCCAGTCGATCAGCTCCGAGGTCGACGGCTTCTTCTTGATGCCGGGCACGTCCCTCACCTGGTAGAAGGCTTCCAGCGCCTGCGCCAGCAGTTCACGTTTGATGTGCGGGAAGTGCACATCGACGATGCTCTGCATGGTCGCCTTGTCGGGGAACTTGATGTAGTGGAAGAAGCAGCGGCGCAGGAAGGCGTCCGGCAATTCCTTCTCGTTGTTGGAGGTGATCACCACCAGCGGCCGGTGCCGCGCCTTCACCAGCTCACGCGTCTCGTAGACGTAGAACTCCATGCGGTCGATTTCGCGCAGCAGGTCATTGGGAAATTCGATGTCGGCCTTGTCGATTTCGTCGATCAGCAACACCACCGGCTCTTCCGAGGTGAAGGCTTGCCACAGGACACCTTTGACGATGTAGTTGTGAATATCCTTGACGCGCTCGTCGCCCAGTTGCGAATCCCGCAGACGCGATACCGCGTCATATTCATACAGGCCCTGCTGGGCTTTCGTGGTCGATTTGATGTGCCACTGCAGCAGCGCCCGGCCGAGCGCGGCCGCCACCTCCTCGGCCAGCATGGTCTTGCCGGTGCCGGGCTCGCCCTTGATCAGCAGGGGCCGTTGCAGGGTGAGAGCGGCATTGACGGCCAGCTTGAGGTCGTCGGTGGCGACGTAGTTCTCGCTACCGTTGAAGCGCGCGGATTGAGGAGCGGAGGAAGATGCGGAATGATCTGGCATGGATGCGGTCCTTGTCAGGTTGCTGGAGGCAAAGCGTATGGTGTCTGCGTGTCTGTGAGTCTGGCAAATGCGGCGGTGCAGCGGCAGTGCAAGGGCGGCGCCACCTGTTTCTTCGTGTTTCTCCGAGTATAAGGGAAAACCCATGCCATCCCGAGTGGGCTTGAATTTGGTGAAATCATTCATATATAGCTGATCACGCATGCAACAAAATGGAAGCGCCCACGGCGCTCACTGCCCATGAAATTCCTGTTCTTCAAGATGCTGGTGGTGTGGAGACGAATGCGCCACGGCATGCAGGCGCGTTACATGGACCGGCAGGATGTCGGCCGCCAGCTGGAGGTGTTGATGCGACGCATCGATGCCGCTGCGAGCTGGCATGAACGCGCCAACTGGATGATCGACGTGGCCGAGTGGCTGCGCCATCGCCCGGCGGTATCGCTGCTGGACCGCCAGAGCTGGCACAAGGTGCGGCGTCAGCGGCTGGCGATCATGCTGGACTGGCTGGACCAGCACCGCGACGTGCGGCGCGAGGTCCAGAAGGCACTGCAAAAGACCCTGCGCGAAGCCACCGGCCCCGAACTCTTTTCCACCACCGGCCTGCCGCACGAGCCCGGCTTCTTCGGCGAGCTCTCGGAGCGCCTGGCGCGCCTGGTGCTGCCGCGCCATCTGTCACCGACCGACCTGTCCTCGCTGTTTACGGCCATGTTCCCCGATCCGGAGGACGCCGCCTGGCTGGTGGAGCTGGACAATGAACTGCTGGTCCGTCTGTGGAAACTGATGGCCGACGACGGCATCTCGCACATGTACTGGCAACAGATCGAGGAGGCCATCACCTACCTCACCATGACGGTGGTGGCCGATGGCATCAGCCCGGCCTTCCGCCAGCGCCTGGAGCCCAAGATGCCGATGCGCGCCACGCCCTTCCTGGCGCTGCGGCGCGAGATGGAGACCTGGCTGCGGGCGCAGCCGGGCGATCTGGGCGCGCTGCGCAGCGTGCGCATGCTGGTGGCGGTGTGCCACGCCCAGACCGACCGCATCTATGCCCACCTGGATGAATACGGCGTCTCGGTCAGCCTGGTGTACCGGGTCGAGCGCATGCGCGCCCACCTGCAACGCATCGGGCGCCTGATCGACGTGCGCTCCGGCGTACCCGGTCCAGCCATCAGTCCGGCTGTGCCGGGTCTGGCGGCCAAGGCCGGCGCCGGCCGCATGCAGTTGCTGCTGTGCGACCTGATTTCCGCGCACCACCATCGTGATTCGGTACGCGGCCTGATGCGGCGCAGTTTCGCGCTGCTGGCGCGCAAGATGGTGGAGCGCAATGCCGATCACCGCGAGCAGGCCATCGCCCGCGACGGTGCCGGCTATCGCAAGGTGATGCGGGCCGGTCTGATCGGCGGCGCCGTGATCGCCGGGACCGCCCTGGTCAAGACGAGCCTGTCGTCGCTGGGCGTGGGGCACTTCGTGGATGGCGCACTGGCCTCGCTGAACTACGCAGCCAGCTTCCTGTTGATCGCCGCCCTGGGCGGCGTGCTGGCTACGCGCCAGCCGGCCGTGACCGCACCGGCCCTGGCTTCGCGCATGGGCGAGCTGGACGGGCAGGGCATGCGCGAGCTGATCGCGGAGTCGGGCCAGCTGTTGCGCTCGCAATCGGCCGGCATCTTCGGCAACCTGCTGGCGGTGGTGCCGGTCACGGCCGCGCTGTGCGCCCTGGGCTGGTTTGCGCTGGGCGGCAAGTCGATGCCGGTGGAGACAGCGCGCCAGACCCTGGCCAGCCTGTCACTGGTCGGCCCCACGCCGCTGTATGCCGCCCTGACCGGGATACTGCTGTGGCTGGCCAGCCTGGCCGCCGGCTTTGCCGACAACTGGTTTGCCCTGCGCCGGGTGCGCGAGGTGGTGTCCAACCATCGTCGCCTGGTGCATGGCCTGGGGGCCATGCGCGCCCAGCGCTGTGCCGCCTGGCTGGAGCGCAACGTCGCCACCATCGCCGGCAGCCTGGCGCTGGCCGTGCTGCTGGGGATGGCGCCGGTGGTGGCGGCCTTCTTCAGCCTGCCGCTGGATATTCGTCATGTCAGCCTGGCGGCCGGCGCGCTGACGGCCGCTGCCTTCAGCCTGGGCTGGGAATCCCTGATGACACCGGCCTTCTGGCTGGCCGCCGGGGGTGTGGCCATCACCGCCCTGCTGTCGGTGGCGGTGGCCTTCGCCTGCGCCCTGGCGCTGGCCCTGCGCTCGCGTGACCTGCCGCGCCGTGCGCGCAACGTGGCCATGCGGGCAGTGTTGCGCCGTTTCGTCGTCCGGCCGTGGTATTTCATTCTCCCCGAGCGTTCACATGCCGCGCTGCAAGATGAAGCCGAAGACGAGCAGGATGACGATGACGACGAGGGAGACGATGCCGGTGCAGCCGATGGGAAGTGGCACCAGGCTTCACTTGTTCAATCAGATGATCTGCATCATCAGGCCAGTCGTCATGTCGCCTGAAGCTGACATCAGCCACATTCCATATCCCTGATATTGCAGCGCATATAACACCCCGTCCGCCCGCCAGGCCGCAGCGGGCGGGCTGTTGCGCCTGATCGGCCGGTGCTGCGGGCAGGGATGACGCTGCCGGTTTTATTGGTTAGAATCAAAAGCGTTTTTTGCGCAAGGCAGGGGGAGTGGAGAGACAAGCTTGAGCCAAAACACCGGTTGAGCCATAGCAGAACAGCCAAACCTGCAAGACCAGCACAATCTAACAAGTACGATAAAGTTTGCCGCTGGTAGCAAAAGATGCGTTTCGTCGGGTGTCCGTTGCGCAGCCGTTACATGCGGGACGGATGGCAAGTCCAATCATCTTAGCCAGCTCACATGAAAAAACACCTCGTGTTTCTTGCCTTGACCGGCATGCTCGGCAGTGCGTCTGCGGCGGACATCGTCGGCAATGCCAAGGCCGCTGAAAACAAAGTCTCCATGTGCATCGGTTGCCATGGCATCCCCGGCTACAAAGCCAGTTTCCCCGAGGTCTATCAGGTACCGATGCTGGGCGGCCAGTCTGCCAAGTACATCGAGAACGCGCTGCGGGCCTACCAGAAGGGAGAGCGCAAGCATCCCTCCATGATGGGCATTTCGGCCAGCCTGTCGGACCAGGACATTGCCGACCTGGCCGCCTACTATTCGCAGCAGAAGTGAAGGGGAGCCACGAGATGAACAACAAGCTGATCGCTCCGGCGCTGCTGGCGGCTGCCACGCTGCTGTCGCAGGCCGCCACCGCGGCCGATATCGCCAACGGCCGCGCGCTGATGGAAAAGTACAATTGCGCCTCCTGCCACGGCAAGGACTACACCTCACCCACCGACCCCGCCTATCCCAAGCTGGCCGGCCAGCACGAGGACTACATCAAGCACGCCCTGACCGCCTACCGGCGCGGCGACAGTGCCATGAACGGCCGCAACAACGCCATCATGTCGCCGCTGGCCAAGCCGCTGTCGGACCGGGATATCGCTGATATCGCGGCCTTCCTGCACAGCCTGCCGGGGACGCTGGTGTTGCGCAAATAACGGGGCATCTTGGTGCACAGGCAGGCCGGGGCAGGCTGGTGCCCGGCCGATGGACCTGCTGGTTTGATAAGGAATAGTTCATGATGCATAATCGATTCATGAACTTCGCCGCCGAACTTGTCGTCATCGGGGACTTCCCCCAGCTCCGTCTGATCGCCTGGAATCGTGATCCTCGCGATGCGATTACCGGTGCGGAGGCGTTCGACCTTTACGAACGCAACTGGAGGTTCGTCGACCAGGACGCCATGCCCCCTGCGGAGCGGGCCATGCTGGATCGCCTGATCCACCAGTACGGTCACGGCGTCCTGCATGTTTAAGCGAGCGCATCATCGCCGCATCGCCGGTTTGCTCGCAGCGCTGGATGGCGATTTCCTGTTCAGCTGTGGGTGTTTCTTCGGTGGTGGAACGGCCATCGTCCTGGCGCTGGATGAATATCGCGAATCCCTGGATGTCGACTTTCTCTGCAGCTCTCAGGAAGGCTACCGCGCCTTGCGCAATACCATTACCAATGCTTCCCTGGGACAGATGGCGCGTACGCCGCTTGAGCTGATACGCGAGGTGCGTGCTGATCGTTATGGCATCCGTACCTTCCTCCGGATCGACGATGTGCCGGTGAAATTCGAAGTCGTCAGCGAGGGGCGCATCCATGTCGCGGGAGCAATGCATCCGCAATGGGGCATCCCCGTGCTGGCGCCGGAAGACATGTATGCCGAGAAGTTGCTCGCCAATGCCGACCGCTGGGGTGACAAGTCGGTCGCCAGCCGTGATGCCATCGATCTGGCCATGATGATCGCCCACTGGGGAACGGTGCCGCAGGCTGCCTGGGACAAAGCCCGGCTGGCCTACGGCCAGAGCGTTGATGTGGCTTATGACAAGGCAATCGGACTGGTCAGCGATCCGGCTTATCTGGCACTTTGTCTGCAGAAGATGCAGATGGACCCGGAACTCAGGGAGCGCATTCCGGCCCTGCTGCGTAGTTCGTCGCCGGATTCACTTTCATGACCGTGGCTGCAGGGAATCACCCCTGGGCGCGCCGCTTGATATTCTCGATATAGGCGGCCCCATCCGGGGGCAGGCCATTGCGCTGGGCGTTCCAGATCATCTCGCCCAGGGCTTCCATGATCTCGTGATGGGCCTCGTGCTCCGAGCCACGGCGCTGCGCCAGCAACTGGAAGGCGGCGCGGATGCCGGGCGGCTGGTCGATGGAGATCTGTTCCGTGATCGACAGGTGCATCGACAGGTGCAGGAAGGGATTGCTCTGGCCCTGCTCGACCGAGTAATCGGCGGCAATCGCGGCCTCGACGTCGCGCAGGCCGTCGTGATATTCCGGATGCTGCATGATCCAGTCGCGGGCGATGGCTTCCAGCGGCGTGAGGATTTCATGGCCCTGGTGCTTGCGATAGGCTTCGCAGAAGAAGCGGCGGACATCGTGCTGGGACGGCGTGAACATGGCGGTGCGCAATTCGGTGACAAAGCGCTATTTTACGCTGGTCTGCCGGGGCTTTCAGGCGGCCCCGGCAGAGCGGCCCCGCAGCGGCCGCAGATGAAGTACTATTCTTTCCACACAACAAGCATCTGAATAATCCATCCAAAGACCAACCTGGCCGCATCGCCGCGTGGCGGTGACAGGGGACGCGAGGCCGGGCAGAGAGAAGGGATAGTGCATGCGTTTTGTTGGAAGCCTGATGGGACCTCCCCGCCACGGGATGTCCTGGCTGCGGCGCGGGTCGGCTGTCTTGCTGACATGGGCCGCCGTGGCCGCGATGGCTGTGACTGCGGTGAATGCATTGAGCACGCCGGCCTGGGCAGCGCCTGCCAAGCGGGACGTGCCTGCGGTGACTGATGAGGCCGATAGCGGGGACGATACCCTGGCCATCGGTTTTGCCGGTCCGCTGAGCGGGGCCTCCATGGCCGTGGGCCGCAGCATGCAGAACGGCGCGCAACTGGCGGTAGACGAAGCCAACCAGCGCGGCCTGCGCATAGCCGGCAAATCCTATCGGCTCAAGCTGGTTTCCCAGGATGATCGGGCCGATCCCGGTACGGCGGAATACGTGGCCCGCTATCTGGTGGGGCAGCGTGTCATCGGCGTGGTCGGTCACTGGACCAGCGGTACCAGCCTGGTGGCCGCGCCCGTCTATCATGCGGCCGGCGTGATCCAGGTCACCCCTTCGGCGATGAGCCGCAAGCTGACTTCCCTGTCTTATCCGCGCATCTTCCGCACCATTCCCAACAACGAAGGCGTGGGGCGGCTGGCGGCCGATTATGCGATCGCCAGGCTGGGCGTCAAAACCGTGGTGACCATCGACGACCGTACTCCCTTCGGCCAGGGCCTGGCCGAGCAGTTTGCCCGCCAGGCAGAAGCGCAGGGGGCGAGGGTGCTGGGCCGCTATTCGGTCAGCGACAAGACCTCGGACTTCAATGCTCCATTGATGGAGGCGCGCAAGCAGGCGCCCGACCTGATCTTCTTCGGCGGCCTGAACTGGCAGGCGGGCATCCTGGCCAAAGCCATCCGTCGGCTCAAGCTGGAGGCCCGATTGATGGCCTCTGCCGGCACCGTCGGCTTGCCCTTCCTGATGCGTGCCGGCGCCGATGCCAATGGCGCGCTGGTGCTGGAGCCGGGTCCTCCGCAGGACAGGATGCCGGGCTGGAAAGGCTTCCGCCAGCGCTATAGCCAGAGTTTCGATTCCAATATCGATCTCTATGCCGTGTTCGCCTATGAGGCGGCGCAGGCCATCATCCAGGGCATCCGCCAGGCCGGCAGCAGTGACCCGGAGCTGGTGGCGCGGGCCATGCATCGTCTGCGCTTCGAGGGTGTCAGCGGCACGGTCGCGTTCAATGAGGAGGGTGACCTGCTCAACCCCACCTTTACCATGTATGAAGTGAAGGATCAGCGCTGGGTGCCGGTGGAGCGCTTCAGCGGACTGCCGCGCTGAAGCGGCCGCGTCGGATCGGCCAGTCGCCAGTCCGGAGCTTCAGAGCTTCACACGCCCTTGGCCGGAAGTGGCGTCTTCTGCTTGAATTCACACAGGTCGGCGATGATGCAGTTCCAGCACTGGGGCTTGCGCGCAATGCAGGTATAGCGGCCATGCAGGATCAGCCAGTGGTGCGCATCCTGGCGGAATTCCGGGGCGACGAACTTGATGAGCTTGCGTTCGACCTCGTCCACATCCTTGCCCGGGGCGAGGCCGGTGCGGTTGGAGACGCGGAAGATATGTGTATCCACCGCAATGGTGGGATGGCCGAAGGCCGTGTTCAGGACCACGTTGGCGGTCTTGCGGCCGACTCCCGGCAGGGCTTCCAGCGCCTCGCGCGATTCCGGCACCTCGCCGCCGTGCTGTTCGATCAGGATGCGGCAGGTCTCGATGACGTTCTTGGCCTTGGTGCGATACAGGCCAATGGTCTGGATATAGGGCATGAGCTGGTTCACGCCCATCCTGAAGATCGCCTCGGGCGTATTGGCCACCGGATAGAGCTTGCGGGTGGCCTTGTTGACCGAGACGTCGGTGGCCTGGGCCGAGAGCAGCACGGCGATCAGCAGTTCGAACGGGGTGGTGTATTCCAGCTCGGTGGTCGGGGTGGGATTGGCCTGGCGCAGGCGTTCGAAGATATCGCGGCGTTTGGTCGGGTTCATGCTGGCTCGCTGTCGGTCGGGTTGGTCGGCGGGGCTGGCGTGTCTTGGCTGTCTTGACTGTCTTGTGCCGCCTGCAGCTTCTTTTGCCGCGCACGTTCCATGGCGGCCTGGATGATGGCCTTCTTGCGGGCCAGTTCGGCCTGCTCTTCGGGCGTGCCGGCGGCAGCGGCTTCCACTTCCTTCAATTTGGCGGCGGCCTTGGCGGCCAGGCGGGCATCGTTTTCCAGCTTATCGCGACGCAGACGTGCCGTGCGCCAATCGTGACGGGCACGGGCCTCGTCGGCCTGCTGCTGGCTCCAGGCCTGCCAGCCGGTGCGGCCGGGCGTGACCTCCACCATGCTGATGCAGTCCACCGGGCAAGGCGCCACGCACAGGTCGCACCCGGTGCACAGGGCATCGACCACGGTATGCATCTGCTTGGCCGCGCCGGCAATGGCATCCACCGGGCAGGCCTGGATGCACAGGGTGCAGCCGATACAGACCTGTTCATCGATCACGGCCAGGCGACGCGGTTGTTCGCTGCCATGGACCGGATTGAGCGGAATCACCGGCCGGCCCAGCAACTGCGCCAGTCGCGCCACCCCTTCGGCACCACCGGGCGGGCACTGGTTGTACTCGGCACGTCCTTCGGCGATGGCTTCGGCATAGGGGCGGCAGGCGGGATAGCCGCACTTGGTGCACTGGGTCTGCGGCAGCAGGTCTTCGATACGGTCGGCCAGCGAGGCTGACGAAGTTGCCAACGTAGACAAAGGGGACAAAGGGGACGAGAAGGAGGCGGATGGCGGCACGTCGGTCGGGCAGTTCTGCAGAATAAGGGCGCTATTATCCGGCCAAACCGCGCCGAAGTCATGCCGCCAGCGCAAAGCAGAACGGCGCCGCGTTTTCACGGGCGCCGTTCCGAGGGGCGTGGCGGATCAGTCGTGCCAGCGCCGTTCAGGCATTGGCGCGGATGAATTCGCCGATCTTGGGACAGACGATCTCGCGCCAGCGGCGGCCCGAGAAGATGCCGTAGTGGCCGGCCTTGGGCACGGTGAAGTGCTGCTTGCGGGCCTTGGGGATGCTGCTGCACAGTTCCTGCGCGGCCTGGGTCTGGCCGGAGCCGGAGATGTCATCCAGTTCGCCTTCGATGGTGAAGAGGGCGACCGACTTGATGTCCTGCGGGCGCACCGGCTTGCCTTCGATTTCCCAGGTGCCACGGGCCAGGTTGAAGTCCTGGAATACCACCTTGATGGTTTCCAGGTAGAACTCGGCCGGCATGTCCAGCACGGCGTTGTACTCGTCGTAGAACTTGCGGTGTTCCTCGGCCGAGGCATCGTCGCCGTCGCGCAGGTGCATGTAGAAATCCCAGTGGCTCTGGGCATGGCGGCGCGGGTTCATGGCCACGAAGCCGGCGTGCTGCAGGAAGCCCGGGTAGACCTTGCGACCGAAGCCGGGATAGTTGGCCGGGACGCTGTAGATCACCGTGTTCTCGAACCAGGAGAAGGGCTTTTCGGTGGCCAGGTCGTTCACCGAGGTGGGCGACTTGCGGGCATCGATGGGGCCGCCCATCATGGTCATGCTCCTGGGCAGCTTGGGATCGTTGGCGCTGGCCATCAGCGCGATGGCCGCCAGCACCGGCACCGTCGGCTGGCAGACCGAGATCACGTGCACGTCCGGACCCAGGGTGCGGATGAAGTCCTGCACGTAGTAGACGTAGTCATGCAGGTGGAATTCGCCCTGTTCGACCGGCACCATGCGGGCATCGGTCCAGTCGGTGATGAAAACGTCATGTTCCTGCAGCAGGGCGCGCACGGTTTCGCGCAGCAGGGTGGAGTGGTGGCCGGACAGTGGCGCCACCACCAGCACGGTCGGCTGCTTGAGGGCGGCAATCTGGCGCGCGTTGAGATCCTTCTTGAAGTGGATCAGGCGGGCGAAGGGTTTTTCCTCCACCACTTCCTCGACGATGCCGGTGGGCTTGCCATCGACCGGCACTTCGCCGATGTTGAACTGCGGCTTTTCGTATTCCTTGGACAGGCGATAGAGCAGCTCATAGCCGGCGGCGATGCGCTGCGAGAAGGGGGTGTGGGCGAGCGGGGAAACCGGGTCCGAGAAGAGTTTGGCCGAGGTTTCGGCCCATTGCATCATCGGGTTCAGAAACGCGCGATTGAGTTCATGCAGTTGATAAAGCATAGCTGACCTTTATACAAGCACTGGCTGGCCTGCCTGCCAGGCGGATAGCCCGGACCAGGTGCGCAGCAAGCATGTGCCACAAACGTTTGGCGACGATCATCGGCTGACAAATTCATATTGTGATTAATTTGTCAACTTTTTCCTTGTTGCGACGCAGTAGCATAGCACGCTTTGCCTTACGCCCTGCTTGCTGGTCAGACCAGTGGCTTGCAGTCCACAAGTTCCTGCAAAACTTTGCAGAAACAAAAAGCCCCCGTACTGGGACGGGGGCTTTGGTGGCAGCGCGGCTGCCTTGGTGCGGGCAGTGCAGCCTCAGTCGAAGACCGGGCTTTCCACGCCCAGGATCTTGTGCAGCTTGGGCGAGGTGGTGGTGTACTGCATGTGGATCTTCTTTTCCGGGAAGATGTAGGGCGCAGCGCCGAAGGCGGCCAGCGCGGCTTCGTGGAAGCCCGACAGGATCAGCTTCTTCTTGCCCGGATAGGTGTTGATGTCACCCACGGCGAAGATGCCCGGGATATTGGTCTCGAACTTCTCGGTATCGACCACCTTCAGTTGCTTGCGCTCGATATCCAGGCCCCACTCGGCGATCGGGCCCAGCTTGGGCGAGAGGCCGAAGAAGACCAGCAGCATGTCCAGCGGCAGGCGGCGGGTGACGCCGTCGGCACCGGTGACCTTGACCTCGGCCAGCTTGCCGTCCTTGATCTCGGTGCCGGTGACCTGGCCGATCACCAGCTGCATCTCGTACTGTTCGCACAGTTCCTTCATCTTGGCCACCGACGCCGGCGCGGCGCGGAATTCCTCGCGACGATGCAGCAGGATCACCGATTCGGCCTTGCCCACGAAGTTCAGCGCCCAGTCCAGGGCGGAGTCGCCGCCGCCGCAGATGACGATGTTCTTGCCTTCGAACAGGGCCGGTTCCTTGACGCGGTAGAACACCTGCGAGCCTTCGAACTGCTCGATGCCCTCGACCTTCAGGGTACGCGGCTGGAACGAACCCACGCCAGCGGCGATGAAGATGGTCTTGGTGATGAAGCGGGTGCCGGTGGAGGTCTCGACGTCGAAACGACCATCTTCGCGCTTGTTGACCAGGGTCACTTCCTGGCCCAGGTGGAAGGTGGGCGAGAAGGGCTCGATCTGCTTCAACAGGTTGTCGGTCAGTTCCTGGCCGGTGCAGACCGGCACGGCCGGGATGTCATAGATGGGCTTGTCCGGGTAGAGCTCCACGCACTGGCCGCCGACGACGGGCAGCGAATCGATCACGTGCGCCTTGATTTCCAAGAGGCCGAGTTCGAACACCTGGAACAGGCCGACCGGGCCGGCGCCGATGATGACGGCATCGGCATCGATGACGCCGTTGACTGCCGCGCTCTGGACATTGTTTTCCATGATTTTCTTGATATTCCTGTTTCAGTAGATCAGTAGAGAGGCTTTTCGCACTTGCGCGTTGCGCGACTGGCTAGCGGCGTGGGCCGCATGGCGGTGGATCGGCCAGGTAAGGACGGTGCATAAAGAGGGTGCTGCAGGCCTGCACCGCTTCGGCAACGCCAACCCATGAGGCTGGCAGGGGCTTTGCGGAGGGCCAAATACAAACGGCTGCGCATCTGGCTGGGACGATGGTGCTGCCAGGCTGGATGCGCAACCGCAATTCTGGGCGGGTTCGGGCCCGACCGGCTTGATCTGCCGCAGCGATCAGCGCTGCAGGTATTGCAGCTTGTCGGTCTTGTCCTTCCATTCCTCGGCGTCCGGCAGCGGTGCCTTGGTCTTGGTGATGGAGGGCCAGCTGCGGGACAGGTCCGCGTTCAGGGCGATGTAAGGCTGCTGGTCGGCCGGCACGTCTTCTTCCGCGTAGATCGCATTGACCGGGCATTCGGCCACGCACACGGCGCAGTCGATGCATTCGTCCGGGTCAATCGCGAGGAAATTGGGGCCTTCGCGGAAACAATCCACCGGGCAAACATCCACGCAATCCGTGTAGCGGCAACGGACGCAGGAATCGGTGACAACGTGGGTCATAACTGTCCTATCTGTAAAATTTCTTCAAACCGATGGCTAACTGCGCCGCAATTGATGGCAATATGGCACGGTTAAAATCATGTTGCGGCTGGTCAACCTGTTGTCGAGGTCCATTTTGCGCGCATCCTGCTGCATCCTCCGCCTTGTGGGCGCCCTTGGGATGCCGCTGCGCAACCCGCCGCAAAGCCTTGTATTTTAAGGTAATTCGATTTTTCCCACAAATGAGGCTTATACAGTTTACGTATAAGTAAATAAACAAGCTCGCCACCAGACCCGCCGCCGCCAAGGTCTTCCGGATGCCGCCTCCGCGCACGGAACAAGGCCGCCAGGCGTGCCGGTCGATGCGGCGCATCAACTGATAAGGAAGTCCCGGCGTGAACGCTGAAGACACCAGACCCTCTCCCCTGCGTCGTTCCCTGCTGCCGGCCGTACTGGGCCTGCTGACCGCGCTGGCCTTGCCGTTGGCGCCGGTGGTCCCGGCCAAGGCCGCCGAAGCCATCCGCATCGGCGAGATCAATAGCCAGGGGCGCCAGTCACTCTCCGGGCAAGCCTACCGCAATGGGCTGGCGCTGGCCCTGGAGCAGATCAATGAAGCCGGTGGTGTGCATGGCCGGCCGTTGCAGCTGGTGGTGCGGGACGACGATGGTGACGCCGACCAGGCCGCCCGCAACGCCAGGGAACTGGTCAGCAAGGAACGCGTCGAGGTGCTGACCGGCACCATGCTCTCCGACGTGGCCCTGGCGGTGGCGCGCGAAGCCGCCCGCGGCAAGACCGTGCTGGTGGTGGGCGATGCCCTGTCGGACGCCATCACCCTGGACAAGGGCAACCGCTTCACCTTCCGCGTGCGTCCCTCGACCTACATGCAGGCCGCCATGCTGGCCGAACAGGCCGCGCGCCTGCCGGGGCGGCGCTGGGCGGTGGTAGCCCCCAACTATGAATACGGCCAGAGCGCCGTGGCCAGCTTCAAGATGTTGTTGAAGCAGGCCCGCCCGGATGTGGAATTCGTCAGCGACCAGTGGCCGGCGCTGGGCAAGATCAAGGCCGACGACGTGGCGCGGGCGATCCGCCAGTCGCGCCCGGACGGCATCTTCAACGCCACCTTCGGCGACGACCTGCAGAAGTTCGTGCAGGCCGGCAACCGCCTGCAACTCTTCAATGGCGTGCAGGTGGTGTCGCTGGCCTCGGCCGGTGCGCAAAGCCTGGATCCTTCGCAGAGCGAGGCGATCCGCGACTGGCTGGCCGTCGGCTACCCCTGGGACCAGATCAACACCCCCGAACACCAGCGCTTCCTGGAAGCCTATCTGAAGAAATTCAGCGAACGCCCGCAGCTGTCGTCCGTTTTGGGCTATTCCACGATGATGGCCATCGCCGCCGGCCTGAAGAAAAGTGAAGGAAATGACGGCGAGGCCCTGGTCGAGGCCCTGCGCGGCCTGCACTGGTCTTCGCCGCTGGGCGAACTCAGCTTCCGCGCCCTGGACCAGCAGGCGTCCATGGGTGCCTTCATCGGGCTGGTGTCGCAGAAGGACGGTCGCAGCACCATGCGCGAGTGGCGCTACCTGGATGGCAGCGCCTATCTGCCGCCGGCCACCTACGTGCGCAGCCGCCGTCCTGGCTCGGCCATCAAGTGACCGCCTGGCGGCACGCCCAATGCCCCCTTGGCGCAGGGGGCTTTGCCATCGCCGATCTCGGTTAAGATAGCGCACGCGGCGCCCAAGGGGGCCGCCAAGGCATGGCGCGGGACCGCTCCGGGGCGACCCGCCATGCACGTGGACCATCAACATGGCAGCATGCGGAGCATCCGCATCCGGACTTCATGATCATCACTTCCTTACTCGACACCGACCTGTACAAATTCACGATGATGCAGGTGGTGCTGCATCACTTCCCCGGCGCCCAAGTCGAATATCGCTTCAAATGCCGCAACGAGCACATCGATCTGACCCCCTACGTCGAGGAAATCCGCGCCGAGATCGCCGCCCTGTGCCGCTTGCGCTTCAAGGAAGACGAACTGAACTACCTGCGCGGCCTGCGCTTCATCAAGAGTGACTTCGTCGACTTCCTCGACCTGTTCCACCTGAACGAAAAGTACATCACCGTCCAGCCCGACCCGGCCGGCAACGGCGAGATCGAGATCAGCGTCAAGGGCCCGTGGCTGCACACCATCATGTTCGAAGTGCCGGTGCTGGCCATCGTCAATGAAGTCTATTTCCGCGCCACCCAGCGCACGCCCGATCTGGAAGAGGGCAGGGCGCGACTGCGCCGGAAGATGTCGGTCATCACCGACGACGCCGAACTGGCCGGCTGCAAGATCGCCGACTACGGCACCCGCCGCCGCTTCTCGCGCAGCTGGCATGCCGAAGTCATCGACGAGATGAAGCAGCACATGGGCGAGCACTTCGCCGGTACCTCCAACGTGATGTACGCCATGCAGCACGACCTGACGCCCCTGGGCACCATGGCCCACGAATACCTGCAGGCCTGCCAGGCCCTCGGTCCGCGCCTGCGTGATTCACAGACCTTCGCTTTCGAGATGTGGGCGCGTGAATATCGCGGCGACCTGGGTATCACGCTCTCCGACGTCTATGGCATGGACGCCTTCCTGCGCGACTATGACATGTACTTCTGCAAGCTCTTCGACGGTGCGCGCCACGACTCGGGCGACCCCTTCGAATGGGGCGAGCGCCTGATCCAGCATTACCGCGACAATCGCGTCGATCCCTCCAGCAAGGTGCTGGTGTTCTCCGACAGCCTGGACTTCGACAAGGTGCGCGCCCTGTACCTGCGCTTCAAGGACCGCGCCAAGGTTGCCTTCGGCGTAGGCACCAACCTGACCAACGACCTGGGCTATACGCCCCTGCAGGTGGTCATGAAGATGGTGCGCTGCAACGGCCAGCCGGTGGCGAAGCTCTCCGACACCCCGTCCAAGAACATGTGCGATGACCCGGCTTATGTGAACTATCTGCGCCAGGTGTTCCAGATCAAGGCCTGACCGGGTTTGCGCGGCACAGAGCGGATTTGATCAATAGCTGAAAGTTTTTTCACTGGCCGGTTTTCGCGCGCCGGCGGCAAGTCGGCTGCTATAGTGTGGCTCCCCCGTCATCGCCTGTCGCGATGGCGGACGTTTTCTTCCATGCCATCCCGAGGACGACACTTGCCGCTCAACGCCATCCTCCTTGCCCTGTCGGGTTTGACGTTTCCCCTGTCCGCTCAGGCCGCCGAGCTTGACGGCGCCGGCCTGTCGCTGGTCTGGGCGCTCCCATTTGCCGGCGTGCTGCTTTCCATCGCCGTGCTGCCACTGCTGGCGCCTTCCCTATGGCATCACCATTTCGGCAAGATCGCCGGCGCCTGGGCGCTGGCTTTGCTGCTACCGCTGGCTGCCACGCAGGGCCTGCACGCAGCGCTGGCCATCAGCGTGCATGCGCTGGTGGCGGAATATCTTCCCTTCATCATCCTGCTGACCGCCCTCTTCACAGTGGCCGGTGGCATCTGCGTGCGCGGCAACCTGCACGGCACGCCGGCCTTGAATACCGGGCTGCTGGCGCTGGGCACCCTGCTGGCCAGCATCATGGGCACCACTGGCGCGGCCATGCTGCTGATCCGCCCACTGATCCGCGCCAACGACGACCGCAAGCACTCGGTGCATGTGGTGGTGTTCTTCATCTTCCTGGTGGCCAATGCCGGCGGTTCGCTCACGCCGCTGGGTGATCCGCCGCTGTTCCTGGGCTTTTTGAAGGGGGTGGACTTCTTCTGGACCGCACGCCACCTGCTGGCGCCGATGGCCTTCCTGTGCGGTGCGCTGCTGCTGATCTTCTACCTGCTGGACCGGCATTTCTACCTCAACCGCGAAGAGCGCCGCCCGCTCGATCCCACGCCAGACTCGTCGCTGCAGCTGGAAGGTAGTGTCAACTTCCTGCTGCTGGCGGTGGTGGTCGGGCTGGTGCTCATGAGCGGCCTGTGGAAGCCGGGCGTGGCCACCGAGTTCATGGGGGCGCCGCTGGAATGGCAGAACCTGTTGCGCGATGGCGCCTTGCTGCTGGTGATCCTGCTGTCGCTGTGGCTGACCCCCGGCAGCGCCCGTGCCGGCAATGAGTTCGGCTGGGGACCGATGCTGGAGGTGGGCAAGCTGTTCGCCGCCATCTTCCTCACCATTGCCCCGGTCATCGCCATGCTGCGCGCAGGCGAGCAGGGCGCCTTTGCCGCCGTGGTGCGGGCCGTGACCGGTCCCGACGGCCGGCCTGACGATGTGATGTATTTCTGGATGACCGGCCTGCTGTCTTCCTTCCTCGACAATGCACCGACCTATCTGGTCTTCTTCAACACCGCATCGGGTGATGCCCGCGAACTGATGGGGCCGCTGGCCTCGACCCTGGCGGCCATTTCTGCCGGTGCCGTCTTCATGGGGGCCAACAGCTATATCGGCAATGCACCTAACATGATGGTCAAGGCCATCGCCGAGGAGCGCGGTATCCGCATGCCCAGTTTCTTCGGCTACATGGCGTGGTCGGTGGGCATCCTGGTGCCGCTGTTCATCGTCATAAGCTTCCTGTTCTTCTAATCATCCGAATTCCTGAATTACTGTTCACCCAAGCGCCTCCAACGAGACATTTCGAGACATTACGAGACCCCCATGAAACCAAAGATCTTCGTCGCCCGCGCCGTCTTCCCTGAAGTATTGGCGCGCCTGGAGCAGCACTTCGAGGTCGAGTCCAACCAGGACGACCGCATCTACACTGCCGATGAACTGCAGGCCAAGGCCCAGGGCAAGGTCGGCCTCTTCACCACCCCCAGCGAACCGGTCACGGCGGCGCTGTTCGCCGCCAATCCCCAGCTCAAGGCGGTCTGCAACATGGCCGTGGGCTACAACAACATCGACGTGGCCGCCGCCACCCGCGCCGGTGTGATGGCCACCAATACGCCCGATGTGCTCAACGAGACCACCGCCGACTTCGGCTGGGCGCTGATGATGGCGGCCGCCCGCCGCATCACCGAATCGGAGCACTTCCTGCGCGCCGGCCAGTGGAAGAAGTGGAGCTACGACAGCTTCGTCGGCCCCGACATCCATGGCGCCACCCTGGGCATCATCGGCATGGGCCGCATCGGCCAGGCCATCGCCCGCCGCTCGCTGGGCTTCGACATGCAGGTGCTGTACCACAACCGCTCGCGCCTGGCGCCGGAGCAGGAGGCGCGTGCCAACAATGCGCGCTACGTCAGCAAGGAAGATCTGCTCCGGCAGGCCGACCACGTGGTGCTGGTGCTGCCCTATTCGAAGGACACCCACCACACCATCGGCGCCGCCGAGCTGGCGCTGATGAAGCCGACCGCCACCCTGACCAATATCGCCCGTGGCGGCATCGTCGATGATGCCGCCCTGATCGCTGCCCTGCGCGAGGGCCGCATCGCCGCTGCCGGCGTGGACGTGTTCGAGAACGAGCCGGCCTTCAAGCCGGAATTCCTGGACCTCAGCAATGTGGTGCTGACTCCCCACATCGCCAGCGCCTCCACCCCCACGCGCCTGGCCATGGCCCATTGCGCCGCCGGCAACCTGATTGCCGCCTTGTCCGGCCAGCGCCCGCCCAACCTGCTCAACCCGGACGTGGTCAAGGGCTGATCCAGCCACATTGCGACAAAACAAAATGGGCGCACCCGATCAAGGGTGCGCCCATTTTTTTGCGCTTTCGCTTCCGGTAGGCGGCAACAGCGAACGGCTGCCGCACCCGCATCAACCCTTCAGGTCATTGAAGATATCGATGTATTCCTGCTGCGCTTCGGCTTGCGGCTTGCCCTTGAGCGCGGCCCAGGCGTCGAACTTGGCGCGGGCCACGAAATCGGTCATGCCGGGGCGCTCGCCCTGCACGTCGCCGTTGCTGCCCTGCTTGTAGAGGCCGTACATCTTCAGCAGGGTCATGTTGTCGGGACGCTCGGGCAGGCTCTTGGATTCGGCCACGGCCGCTTCGAACTGTTCTTGCAGGGTGCTCATGTCTCTCTCCTCCAGCGGGCTCAGACGCCCAGCAGTTCGACTTCGAAGATCAGGGTGGCATTGGGCGGAATCACGCCGCCAGCGCCGCGTGCGCCATAACCCAGGCCGGCCGGGATGATCAGCTTGCGGGTGCCGCCGACCTTCATGCCTTGCACGCCTTCGTCCCAGCCCTTGATCACATGGCCTGCGCCCAGCGGGAAGGCGAACGGGTCATTGCGGTCCTTGCTGGAATCGAACTTGCTGCCGGCGCTGCCGTCTGCATTCTGCAGCCAGCCGGTGTAATGCACGGTGACATGGCTGCCGGCCTTGGCTTCGTCGCCCGCGCCTACGGTGATTTCTTCATATTGCAGCCCGGAAGCTGTGGTGATCGTGGACATCTTGTTCCTTTCGGTGAGGGGATGGGGTGTGCGCGGCCTGTCTGTTCATGTTGGGTGGCGCGGAACTGATGGGTAGTGCCTGCAGGCAATTTTCCCGCCGTCCATGTCCACCCGCGCGTCGCCGCATGGCGACAGGCTTGCAGGCCGCTCCGGCAGCGGCATGCGACCGGAACGGCAGGCAGTGTAAACCAAAAATTGAAATTTTTTCATATTGCGTCAGCGGGCTGTCAGCGGGATGGCTCCGGCATGCGTTAAGAGCCCAGGACGTGCTCCGTGCACGATGAGATCAGGCATTTTTGTGTAAAGTTCGTCATGTTGCGTCGATTCAGCCAACTTTTATCCCTTTCCCTCCGCGCAGCATGTGTGTCGGCCGTTCTCGCGGTGTCCGCCCATGCCAACGTGGTGGTGGTACTCAACTCCGGCGACGCCTCGGTATCGCTGCTGGACCAGAGCGGTGAGAAGGAGCTCTCCACTTTCTCGGTCGGCAAGGAGCCGCACCACCTGATGGCCACCCCGGACAACAAGTCCCTGATCGTGGCCAGCGCCACCGGCAACCAGCTGCTGTTCCTGGACCCCAAGACCGGTGCCGTGCAGCGCAAGATCCGCGACATCATCGACCCCTACCAGATTGGCTTCACCCCCGACCAGAAATGGTTCGTGGCCACCGGCCTGCGCCTGGACCGGGTCGATGTCTACAGCTATGACGGCCAGGACCTGAAGCTGTCCAAGCGCATCCCGCTGGCCAAGACGCCCAGCCACATCGCCTTCGACAACGACAGCACCATCGCCTTCATCACCCAGCAGGGCAGCGACCAGATCAGCGCCATCGACCTGGCCACCCAGCAGGTCAAGTGGACCATGCCGGTGGGCAAGCTGCCGGCCGGCATCGTCATGACCCCGGACAACAAGTATCTGCTGGTGGGCATCATGGGTTCGGACTATGTCGAGGTGATCGACTGGCGCACCCAGAAGATCGTCAAGAAGATCAAGACCGGCATCGGCGCCCACAACTTCCGCGGCCAGGGTGACAAGCGCTTCATCTATGTCTCCAACCGCGTGGCCAATACCATCAGCATCGTCGACATGACCACACTGGAAAACGTCGGTACCATCAAGGTCCCTGGCGGTCCGGACTGCATGGAAGTCACCGCCGACGGCAAGACCATGTGGGCCACGCTGCGCTGGAGCAAGAAGGTCGCGGTGATCGACCTGGCCAGCCGCTCGGTGACCAAGGTGATCCCGGTGGGCCGTTCGCCGCACGGCATCTACCTGTACAACCGGGCGCCCGATATCTGATCCTGCCGATGACCGCTCCACGATGACGCTGTCCCTCTCGAACCAGACCCTGCGCGGCCTGTGCCTGTTCGCCATCCTGGCGGCCGGCCAGGCCGTTGCGCAATCCGCCGCACCCGAGGCCGCCGCCTGCAAGGGGCACATCTATCTCACCTTCGATACCGGCAGCCAGTCCCAGGCCGAACTGATCGAACAGACCCTGCTGCGCCACCATATCAAGGCCACCTTCTTCCTGGCCAACGAGAAGACCATCCATGGTGACTACTCCCTGGATCCGGCCTGGGCGCCGCTGTGGAAGCGGCTGGTGGCCGAGGGCCATGCCTTTGGGACCCATACCTTCGACCATGTCTACGTGGTTCGCGACCTGCCGGACGGCAAGGTCGAGGTGCGGCCGCAATTCGGCGCGCAGGCCGGCAAGAAGCTGCAATGGACCCCGGCCCAGTATTGCCAGGAGATGCAGCGCGTGGATCAGCGCTTCCAGCAGCTGACCGGGCACAAGCTCGACCCGCTGTGGCGCGCCCCCGGCGGGCGCCTCACGCACAACCTGCTCAAGGCCGGGCAGGCCTGCGGCTACGCCCATGTGGCCTGGGCGCCGGCCGGTTTTTCCGGTGATGAACTGCCCAGCGACAAATTCCCCAACGAGGTGTTGCTGAAAAAGGCGCTCGATGGTCTCAAGGATGGTGATATCTTCCTGGCCCATATGGGCATCTGGTCGCGCCAGGACCCCTGGGCCCCGGCCGTGCTGGAACCCTTGATCAGCGGGCTGGAGCAGAAGGGATACTGCTTTGCCACCCTGCGCGAACATCCGGCCTACCGCCACCTGTTTGGTGCCGGCAAGGAACACTGAACGCCGCTGCCAGTCGAACCGGCGCCGAGGGCAGGGGAGCCCGGCGCACCGTCGGCCCGCAGCCCGTCCACCGCGGCATACCGTCATACCGATTCAAGCCTATCCATGATCATCCAGACCATTTCCGACCTCTTTGCCACCGTCCAGGGCTGGCTTTTCGAGACCCTGGTGCAGCCGCTGGTGTTCTTCACCGGCATGGGCGAATTCGTCGAGGAAGCCTTCACCGGCACCGAATTCGTCCTGGTAGGCCTGTGCGAACTGGTGATCCTGTTCCTGATCCTGCGCCCGCTGGAGGCCGCCATCCCGGTCCATCCCATCACCGACCCGCGCGCGCGCTGGAATGATTTCATCTATACCGTCCTGCAGCGGCTGGGCATCATCCCCATCGTCGCCTTCCTGCTGCTCGATCCGTCCCTGTCCTACCTGTCCGAGGCCTTGCACCTGGAAGGCTGGGGGACCTTCAACCTGGACCAGATCTGGCCCGGCGTGACCGACCGTGCCCTGGTCAGTTTCCTGCTCTACATGGTGGTGCTGGACCTGTGCGAATACATCTACCACTGGGCGCAGCACAATGTGCGCTGGATGTGGGCCCTGCACAGCCTGCACCATAGCCAGCAGAACATGAACCTGTGGAGCGACGACCGCAACCACATGCTCGACAACCTGGTGCACGATATGATCTTCGGCCTCATCGCCGTGCTGATCGGCGTGGAGCCCTCGCAATACATCCTGCTGGTCTCGCTCTCGCGCATGCTGCAAAGCCTGCAGCACGCCAATGTGCGCATCCATTTCGGCCGCATCGGCGAATACCTGCTGGTCTCGCCGCGCTTTCACCGCACCCATCACGCCATCGGCCTGGGCCATGAAAGCCGGGGCCGCAATTCGCTGGGCGGCCACAACTTCGCCGTGCTGTTCCCGATCTGGGACGTGATCTTCCGTACCGCCCACTTCAGCCAGGGTTTCGCCATGACCGGCGTGCGCGACCAGCTGCCGGCACCGGCTGGCCGTGGTCGCGACTATGGGCGCGGCTTCTGGATGCAGCAATGGCTGGGCATCAAGCGCCTGGTTGAATTCACCCGCAGGAAGCCACGCTGATGCGAATTTTCCTGGCCTCCTTCGGTCGCGCCCTGCTGGCGCAGCTGCATATCCGCATGCTGTGGCTGACCGTGCTGCCTTTTCTGGTGTCCCTGGCGCTGTGGGCGGTCTGTCTGTGGCTGGGCCTGCAACCCATCATCGACTGGCTGCAGGCCTATTTCGTGACCAACAGCATGTTCGGGGAAATCGGCAGCATGCTGGCCTGGTTCGGCATGGCCACCCTGAAGACGGTGCTGGTGCCGCTCCTGGCGATGTGGACGCTACTGCCGCTGATGATCCTCACGGCACTGGTCTTCGTCGGCCTGTTCACGATTCCTGCCATTTCCCGTCACATCGGTGCGCGCCACTATCCCATGCTCTCCAAGCGCCATGGCGGCAGCGTCGCCGGCAGCCTGTGGACCTCGCTGTGGTGCTTTGCCGTCTTCACCATCCTGTGGCTGGCCACGATCTGGGTATTCCTGATCCCGCCGCTGGCCTTCGTGATCCATTCGCTGCTCTGGGGCTGGCTGACCTATCGCGTCATGGCCTACGACACCCTGGCCGACTACGCCAGCACCGAGGAGCGGCACGCCGTGCTGCGCCTGCATCGCTGGCCGCTGCTGGCGGTGGGTACCATTGCCGGCGCACTGGGTGCGGCGCCCACCCTGCTGTGGCTGGGCGGGGTGCTGTCGGTGGTCTTCCTGCCCGTGCTGGCCGGGGTGGCGATCTGGCTGTATGTGCTGGTGTTCGTCTTTACCGCGCTGTGGTTCCAGTTCTATTGCCTGGAAGCGCTGCTGCGCTACCGCAGCGGCCAGCCACCGGATGGCCCGGTAGACGGCGCAGTCATCGATGTGGCACCGCGTTGAAGCCGCGTTGAAGCCTGATTGACGCCGGGTGCTGGTACCAGGTGGGCGGCGGAGCAGGGCGCGGCCCGCCACGGCGCTGCCGAATGGGGCATAATCGCCGCCATCTTTCTTCAACTTTCTGGCGGGTAGACGCATGGCATTCGGACTCATCATCATCGGCGACGAAATCCTCTCTGGACGCCGCATCGACAAGCATTTCCCCAAGGTCTTGGAACTGCTCGGCCAGCGCGGCCTGCAATTGTCCTGGGCGGAATATCTGGGCGACGACCCCGACCGCATCACCGCCACCCTGAAGCGCACACTGGCCACCCAGGACGTGGTGTTCTGCACCGGCGGCATCGGCGCCACCCCGGACGACCACACCCGCCAGTGCGCGGCGGCTGCGCTGGGCGTGCCGGTGGTGCTGCATCCCCAGGCCAAGGAAAAGATCCAGGAGCGCATCGCCGACATGGCCCGCGAATCCGGTGCCACGCCCGACTTCGACGCACCCGAAAACCAGCACCGCCTGAAGATGGGCGAGTTCCCGCAGGGCGCCTCCATCATCCCCAATCCCTACAACAAGATTCCCGGCTTTTCCCTGCCCAATACCAGCGGCGAAGGCGCCCATTACTTCGCGCCTGGCTTCCCCGTGATGGCCTGGCCGATGTTCGAATGGGTGCTGGAAAACCACTACGCCGACCAGTTCCACCGCCATGCCTGGGCCGAACGTTCGATGCTGGTGTACGAGGCGATGGAATCGACCCTGACCCCGCTGATGGAAGCCATCGAGGCGCAATTCCCGCTGGTGAAGGTGTTCAGCCTGCCGCACGTGGGCGACCAGCAGACCCGTCGCCATATCGACCTGGGCGTCAAGGGTGACCCCACCCAGGTGGAACCGGCCTTCGAGAAGATGCAGGAAGGCCTGCGCGCCCTGCGTGCCGAGTTCCAGATCAGCGCCTGAAACGCGCAACGCCAGACGCAAAAAGGCCCCGGTCCAGCCGGGGCCTTTCAGCAATCGGCGCGAGCGCCGGATTGTTGATTACTTTTGATTACTTCTTGGCAGCGCGGGTCACCTTGGCGCCAGCCTGGGACATCTGATCCACGGCGTTGCTGACATTGGCTTCCAGCACTTCAGCGGCCTGCTTGGCGTTCTTGGTGAACTGTTCGTAGCCGGCGCTCATGTTGCCGATGGCCGACTTGAACATCGAGATGGCCTGTTCCGAACCGGCCGGGGCGTTCTTGGCGGCTTCGTCGATCATGGCCACCACCTTGCGGTTGACTTCGGCGATCTGCGCTTCGGCAGCCTTGGTCAGTTCCGACTGGGTGCTGGAGAAGATGCCGCTCAGGTGACGGCCGTAGGCGACCGACTTTTCCAGCGTCGGCTGGGCATGCGCGCTGGATAGGGTGAAGAATTCCTGCGGGTCCTTGGCAGCAAACAGCTTCAGGGCCGCAGCCTGGCTTTCTTCGAGCGAGGACTTGGCCGCCTTCAGGTTCAGATCCACCAGTTTTTCCACGCCTTCAAAGGTCTTGCTCGCCAGCTGGCTGAAGAGTGCGATCTGGGCTTCGGCATTGGCTTTGGCAGCAGCAGAAAATTGCTCGGTGTAGTTCGTCATGTTGAAACATCCTTCTCGGTGATAGGTTGATGAACAATGCTGCGACAGTGATTGCTTACGGACCAATCTGAAGGGAAAGGTGGATCTCCGCTGTAATTTCTTATTTGAATATGATGCATTGCACAAGGCGGATTCTAGTTTAATCGTGCATAAAGTCAAACGTTTCATCGCGTGAGAACTGCGAAAAGTGTTTCAAAATTGATCCAAGTCTAATCAAGGACTTACGCGATTTTTGATGAGGAATTCGATTCTTTTTCAGCTTGCTGTCGAGCTAATGAAATTACGTTATCAGTATCGTGCGCGCAATCGTTTGCGCCGCATCGCAAAACGCTTATTGCAACGCGGAAACCGGTATCAACAGGAAGGAATTTGTCTTTGAAGGCCTTTTACAGCGACCATTTCGTGCTGCCCCTGCCACCGGGCCACCGCTTCCCCATGATCAAGTACCGCATGATCCGCGAAGGGGCGGCCGGCCTGCAGCCAGCCATCGATTTCCAGGAAGCCCAGGCTGCCAGCGATGGCGAGCTGGCGCTGGCGCACCATCCCGACTACATCGGTCGCGCCAGCCGTGGCGAACTGAACGCAGCCGAGCAGCGCGAGATCGGTTTCCCGTGGTCACCGCAGATGGTGGAGCGCTCGCGCCGCTCTTCCGGGGCGACCATCGCCGCCTGTCGCGCCGCCTTCGTAGACGGGGTGGCGGTCAACCTGGCAGGCGGCACCCACCATGCCTATGCCGACCACGGCGCCGGTTTCTGCGTCTTCAACGATGCCGCCATCGCCGCGCGCCTGATGCAGGCCGAACGCCGCGCCGCCCGGGTCGCCATCGTCGACCTGGACGTGCACCAGGGTAACGGCACCGCTTCCATCCTGGCGCGGGATGATTCGGTGTTCACCTTGTCCCTGCACGGAGAGAACAATTACCCCTTCGAAAAGGAACAGAGCGATCTCGACGTCGCCCTGCCCGATGGCATCGGTGACGCCGACTATCTGGCAGCCCTGCAGGGCGCCCTGACGACGCTGCAGCAGCGCTTCGCCCCGCAGTTGCTGATCTACCTGGCCGGCGCCGATCCGCACGAGGGCGACCGCCTGGGCAAGATGAAACTGAGCATGGCTGGCCTCGCGGCCCGCGACGAGACCGTGTTCGCCTATGCACGCGAGCACAAAATTCCGGTTGCGGTTACGATGGCGGGCGGCTACGGCAGAGATATCGAACAAACCGTCGCCGTCCACCTGCAAACGATAAGACTCGCCGGCCTCCACGCTGCCCGCTGGAGCGCACGGTGAAATGACCCGGGCCTCTTCGCGCATGAGCATGTCGCATGCGGCCCGCCCACGGAAAAGAAATGATGCAATCCACCACCGGCGCCAGCCGGTCGCGCCAGCTCCTGATGAGCCTGGTGCCCCTGTTGTTCGTATTGATCTGGAGCACCGGCTTCATCGTCGCCAAGTTCGGCCTGCCGTATGCGCCGCCGCTGACCTTCCTGCTGTTGCGCTTCACCGGCGTGTTGATCGTGCTGCTGCCGCTGGTGCTGCTGTCTCGTGCCCCCTGGCCGCACGGCCGCATCCGCCACGTGGCCGTGGCTGGCGTATTGCTGCAGGCCGGCTACCTGGCCGGCGTCTGGTGCGCCATCAAGATCGGCATGCCGGCTGGCCTGTCGGCCCTGATCGTCGGCCTGCAACCCATCCTGACCGCCTTCGCCGCGCCCCTGCTGGGTGAATCGGTGCGTGGCCGGCAATGGGTGGGACTGGCGCTGGGCCTGTGCGGGGTAGGGCTGGTGGTGGCCAACAAGATTTCGCTGATCGGCCTGTCCACTGCCAGCATCGGCCTGTGCCTGT
Source organism: Herbaspirillum sp. BH-1 (assembly GCF_002870055.1). NCBI lineage: Bacteria > Pseudomonadati > Pseudomonadota > Betaproteobacteria > Burkholderiales > Oxalobacteraceae > Herbaspirillum > Herbaspirillum sp. BH-1. The sequence continues at coordinate 622,984 of NZ_PKOI01000001.1, forward strand.
TTGCCTTGTTGTGTATCACGGTCGGTACCTTGTACCAGAAGCGCTACTGCGCCCACTTCGATCTGCGCACCGGCACCGTGATCCAGTTCGCCGCCTCCATCGTGGTGGTGCTGCCCTTTGCCGTGGCCGTGGAAGGTCTGGACTGGCATCTGGTCAACGTCCACTGGACCCCGCAATTCATCGCAGCGTTGCTGTGGTCGGTGCTGGCCCTGTCGATCGGCGCCATCTTCCTGCTGTTTGCGCTGATCCGCCGCAGCGCCGCCACCAGCGTCACCAGCCTGCTCTATCTCACGCCACCGACCACGGCGGTGATGGCCTGGCTGATGTTCGGCGAAGCCTTCAGCCTGATCGGTGCGCTGGGCATGCTGGTAGGTGTGATCGGCGTGGCCTTCGTGGTCCGCAAATGAGGATCAGCCGGGCGCGGGCGCGTCCGGCATCAGCGTCACCAGTTTCAGGTCCGGCCGGTTGGCCACGCGGAAGTTGACCTGGCGATAGCGCAGTTCCCCCGATTGCGGATGCTGGAAGCGGCGCTCGCCGCCTTCGCGCTCCACCACATCCTGCAAGTGCCAGGCCCGCTTGAAGAGCGGACTGGCGGCTGACAACTCTTCCACCAGCGCCAGCAGATCCGGATCGTCCAGCAGGCTGGCACTGTCGGCCCGGAACTCCGCCACCAGCCGGCGCGCGCGCTGCTCCCAATCGATCGTCAAGGCCTGCGCCATCGCGCGGGCGAACATGAAGCGCAGCAGATTGGGCGCTCCCTCCCCTTGATCCAGCCACCCCACGAAGAGCTTGCGCGCCGCCGGGTTCCAGGCCACGGCATTCCAGTAGCGGTCCAGCAGATAGGCCGGCGCGCGGAAGTTGCCGACCACATCCAGGATTTCCGGCGCCGTCACCGCCACCGCCTGTTGCTCCGGCAGCGCCGGGTCCTTCTTGCCGGCCAGTTCGAACAAGTAGGCCCGCTTGGCGCGCGGCAGGTGCAGCGCGTCGGCGATGCGCGCCAGCGCCTGCGGCGAGACCGAGTCGGTGCGCCCCTGTTCGATCCAGGTGTACCAGGTCACGCTGATGCCGCACAACTGCGCCACTTCTTCTCGGCGCAAGCCCGGCGTGCGACGCCGGCCATGGGCCAGGTGCGGCAGGCCGGCTTGCGAGGGAGCAGTCTGTTCGCGCTGGGTTTTGAGGAAGGCCCCCAGGGCGCGGCGGGCAAGATCGGGTTCCATGCAGAGAGAGCAGGGTGGTGGTCGGGGTAATAGTATAAATGCTGAACTTGTAACAGGATAAGGTTTCGCTAGACTGGCTGCTCATCCACAGGCAATGGCAAGCTGCCTTTGCCTGCTTTGTATTCTTGTTCACATTATTTCGCCCAGGAGCCCCGCCATGCGCAGCCATCAGCAAGTCGTCACCGAACAGTTCGGCAGTACCGCCGCCGCCTATCTCACCAGCGCGGTACACGCCCAGGGGGCTGATCTGCAGGAGCTGGCCGCCATCGCCGCCACCCTTCCCGGCGCCCGCGTGCTGGATCTGGGGTGCGGTGGCGGACACGCCAGCTTTGCCGTGGCGCCGGTGGTGGAAAAAGTGATTGCCTACGACATCGCCGCCGAAATGCTGGACGTGGTCGCCAGCGCCGCCCGCGAGCGTGGCCTGGACAATCTGGCCGTGCGCCAGGGTAGCGCCGACCGGCTGGAGTTTCCTGATGCCAGCTTCGACCTGGTCTGTACCCGCTTTTCGGTGCACCACTGGCGCAATCTGCCGCAGGCGCTCGCTGAAGTGTTCCGGGTACTCAAACCGGGCGGACGCTTCATCGTCATCGACACCGCCGCACCGGCCGACGTGCTGGCCGATACCTACGTCCAGGCCATTGAGTTGCTGCGCGATACTTCACATGTCCGCAATATCAGCCTGAACTCCTGGCGCAAGCTGTTGCTGGCCGCCGGTTTTGCCATCGACAGCGACAAGACCTGGAAACTGCGCCTGGAATTCGACAGCTGGGTGGCCCGCATGCGGACCCCGCAAGACAACATCACGGCCATCCGTGCACTGTGGAAAGCCGCTCCGGAAGAGGTAAAACAATATTTCGCGCTGGACCAGGCCTGTTCCTTCTCCATCGACGTCGCCATGCTGGACGCCCGCAAGCCCTGATCTGCAGGTCTTTTGCCGTGCCGGCCGCAAGATGCATTGCGCCGTCAACGGCATCCCCCGACTGCCCGTTAGTGTTTCATTCCAGATGCCTCCAAAGTGAATTAAAAAGCGCGAAAACGAGCATCTGGGGCCGGTATTGCCTTCTGTTATCGTTTTCAGAAACTGAACGGAAAGCTTAGACTGGTATCATGTCGCTTCGTTGGCGTGGATCTTGCTCAAAATAAATCGAATAAAATCGAGCAAGATTGTCAGGAAATGTCAGAAAAATTGGCCGAAACAGGGGATGCTTCGGCCGGCCGCAAGATAGAAAGCCGTTTAAATAAATGCGCTAACGTCTTAATTCTCTTGCGAAAATTCTGCTTTTTGCTACACTGCCAACGTTTCTCTTGTGTACTATCAGGGTAAATTCGGGGGGAGATCCACCTATGTTCAAAACAGCGCTGGCCATTTTCACATCGCTACTTTTCATCCACGCTGGTTTGGCACCTGCCGCAGCCCAGACGGTCAACAACGCCGCCAAGAAGGCCCCGGCCAAGAAGGTGGTCGCCAAGCGACCCGCCGCAGCCGTCAGCCGCACGGTCGCCAAGGGCTCGCTGAACAACCGCGAAAAGCTGGTGCGCAAGGTCAGCGTGGTCAAGGGCAAGCGCCACATCAGCTATCAGCGCGTCTCGGCCGCCCCCTCGGTGCCGGTGGTGCCACCGGTCATGACCGCTGGCGATCTGGCCGGCCTGAACCTCACGCCTGATCCCTTGGCCCTGCGTTCCAATGTGGCCCTGGTGATCGACCAGGCCAGCTCGCAGGTCCTGTTCGAAAAGAATTCCTCGGTGGCCCTGCCCATCGCCTCGGTCACCAAGCTGATGACCGCACTGGTGGTGGTGGAAGCACACCTGAACATGGAAGAAACCCTGACCGTCACCGATGACGACGTCGACCGCGAAAAGCACAGCAGCTCGCGCCTGCGCGTGGGTGCTACGCTGAGCCGCGACGACATGCTGCACATCGCCCTGATGAGTTCCGAGAACCGCGCCGCCTCCGCGCTGGGCCGCAACTATCCGGGCGGGCTGCCGGCCTTCGTGGCGGCCATGAACGCCAAGGCCCGCTCGCTGGGCATGACGGACACCCGCTATGTCGATTCGACCGGCCTGTCCAGCCAGAACGTGGCCAGCGCCCGCGACCTGGCCAAGCTGGTGGTGGCAGCCTATAACTACCCCATCATCCGCCAGTACTCCACCGACCCCAAGTACATGGTCGAACCCAGCGGCCATGCCATGCAGTACAACAGCTCCAACCGCCTGACCTCCAACAAGGAATGGGACATCGGCCTGCAAAAGACCGGCTTCATCAACGAAGCCGGCCATTGTCTGGTGATGTACACGCGTATCGAAGGTCGTCCCATCGTCATGGTGTTCCTGGATTCCAAGGGCCGCCTGTCGCACGTGGGCGATGCCGCCCGCATGCGCAAGTGGCTGGTGGAAGACCAGCCGAACAACCTGACCCGCGTGAAGATGGTCAGGGCCGACGAGGGTTGATCGCCGCAGGAACCTGACTGACCAACAAAAAAGCGAACCCGATGGTTCGCTTTTTTGTTGGTCGATCTGATTTGAAGATGAACAGGCCCAGCCCTGGCATCAATCCCGGTCCCGGCGATGTCCCAGCGCCGACGAGATCTGGTTGGCCGTGCTGACCAGGTCATCCACCCATTCTTCCTGCAGCCGGTCGGCCGGGGCCGAGATCGACAGGCCGGCCACCAGCTTGCCGCTGTCGTCGCAGATGCCGGCGGCCATGCAGCGCACGCCCAGTTCCAGCTCTTCGTTGTCGCGGGCATAGCCGAGGGCGCGCACCATGGACAGTTCGCGCTCCAGCTTGGTCAGATCGGTGATGGAGTTCTTGTTATGCCCCGCCAGCCCGGTCCGGGTGGCATAGGCGCGCACGTTCTTGGGGTCATCCACCGAGAGAAAGAGCTTGCCGGTGGAGGTCAGGTGCAGCGGCGCACGGCCACCGATGGCACGCACCACCTGCATGCCGGAGCGTTCGGAAAAGGAACGGTCGATATAGACGATTTCATCGGCCTGCCGAACCGACAGGTTGATGGTCTGGTGGGTCTTGCGATGCAGGGCGCGCATGAAGTCCAGCGCCGCCTCGCGCACCGACAACCGGCTCTTGACGATATTGCCCAGCTCCAGCAGGCGCATGCCCAGGCGGTAGGTGCCCGGTTCCACGCGGTCCACGAAACGCTTGACCACCAGATCGTTGAGGATGCGGTGCGCGGTCGACGGGTGCAGGTCGGTCGCCGCCGACAATTCCTTCAGGCTCACCGGGTCCGGGTAATCGGCCAGCGCATCGAGCAGCGACACCATGCGCTCGATGACCTGGATGGAAATGTGTTCTGTCTCGCCTGCAGCTTCTTTTTTCATGGCGCAGCCTGGTGCGTTGCAATATGAGGGTTATACCACAATGTGAAAAGAACAAAAAGTTCGACCGTGCTTTTTTGATCCGCATCAACGGCATATCAAGGTTGTCGGCCGCCTCCGGACGCGCCTTGCGGCGGGGCAGGGCGCCCCTCCGGATTGCCGAACGCCCGTTTCCTCTTTCCTGGCTCTCCCTGACGTTTGGTTATAAAGACGGGCCGCCTTATTCCGGCGGCTTGCGCTTGCATATCTGTTTTCCGCATATCGAGAGAAGAAAGTATTCGTTCTTTTCAGGCAGCAGGCTCATTAACCTGTGTGCTCCAAAACAACTAACACATTCGGGAACCGGACATGCTGAAGAACGTCATCAAATCGGTCGTCGCCACCCTGGTGCTGGCGCAAGCCGCCCACGTCGCACAGGCGGCCGATCTCTCGCTGCTCAACGTCTCTTACGACCCGACGCGCGAACTCTACGCCGACTATAACAAGGCCTTTTCCAAGTACTGGAAGGAAAAGGCCGGTGACAACGTCACCATCAAGGCTTCCCACGGCGGTTCCGGCAAGCAGGGCCGCTCCGTCATCGACGGCATCGATGCCGACGTGGTGACCCTGGCCCTGGCCTACGACATCGACGAAATCTCGGAAAAGGCCAAGCTGCTGCCGGCCGACTGGCAAAAGCGCCTGCCGCACAACAGCTCGCCCTATACCTCCACCATCGTGTTCCTGGTGCGCAAGGGCAATCCCAAGGGCATCAAGGACTGGGGCGACCTGATCAAGCCGGGCGTGTCCGTCATCACTCCCAACCCCAAGACCTCGGGCGGTGCGCGCTGGAACTACCTGGCCGCCTGGGCCTATGCCAAGCAGAAGGGCGGTAGCGACGACGCTGCCCGCGACTATATCGCCAAGCTCTTCAAGAACGTGCCGGTGCTGGATTCCGGTGCCCGTGGCGCCACCATCACCTTCGTCGAACGCGGCATCGGCGATGTCCTGCTGGCCTGGGAAAACGAAGCCCTGATCTCCCTGAAGGAATGGGGTCCGGACAAGTTCGACATCGTCGCGCCGTCGATCTCCATCCTGACCGAGCCGCCGGTGGCCGTGGTGGACAAGGTGGTGGACCGTCGCGGTACCCGCAAGGTGGCCGAGGAATACCTCAAGCACCTGTATTCCGAGGAAGGCCAGGAAATCATTGCCAAGAACTACTACCGCCCCATCGATCCCAAGATCGCCGCCAAGTACGCAGCGCAGTTCCCCAAGCTGAACCTGGTGACCATCGACAAGGACTTCGGCGGCTGGCAAAAGGCCCAGAAGACCCACTTCGCCGATGGCGGTACCTTCGACCAGCTCTACGCACCCAACAAGAAGTGATCTGAAACCTGGCAGGGCGCCGGCCGCGCCGGCTCCCTGCCGCTTCCTCCCGCTCAACGCTCAAGCATAAGACATGACCATCCTGCTCCTGGCCGGCAGCCCTTCGGCGCCTTCCCGCTCCACCCGCCTGCTGCACCACGTCGGCGACAAGCTGGCCCAGCTCGGCCACCGCCATGCCCGTCTGGAGGTGCGCGACCTGCCGGGCCAGGCCATCCTGCGCGCCGACTGGAACAATGCGGAGATCCAGGCAGCCCTGTCCACGGTGGAGGAAGCTTCGGCCGTGGTGGTCGCCACCCCGGTCTACAAGGCGGCCTACAGCGGCATCCTCAAGGCCTTCCTCGACCTGCTGCCGCAGTTCGGCCTGACCAACAAGCTGGTGCTGCCGCTGGCCACCGGTGGCAGTCAGTCGCACATGCTGGCGCTGGACTACGCCTTGCGCCCGGTGCTGTCCTCGCTCAATCCCAAGCACGTCCTGCCCAGCATCTACGCCACCGAGGCCCAGGTGACCTGGAGCGAAGAGCAGGGCCTGGTGCTGGATGCGCCCATCGCCACCCGCGTCGATGAAGGCGTGGCGCAGTTGTCGGCCAGCCTGTTGGCCCTGCACAAGGCAGCGCCGGAAGAGTTCCGCGAAATACCGTTCTCGCAATTGCAGTACAGCGTCTCCTACTGATGCTTGCCGACGCAAACTGACATCCCGTATTGAAACCGGCCGGAGTGATCCGGCCTGTCTTGAACGTCTGAACCAAACGTCTGAAACGATCATCGGCCGGTGCAGCCGAAAGCCTTCTGCACGCCCAAATCTGGAGAAAAACGTGTCCGCCAACAAGAACAAGATTGTCCATTCCTCCCGTCGTCGCACGCTGGTCGGCCTGTCGGCCCTGGCGCTGGCGACCGCAACCCTTGCCCTGGGCGCCGCCGCGGTGCAGGCCCAGGAAGCCAAGGTTCTGCGCATCGGCTACCAGAAGGCGGCCAATACCCTGGTCTTGCTCAAGGCCCACGGCACGCTGGAAAAGCGCCTGCAGCCGCTGGGCGTGGAAGTGAAATGGGCCGAGTTCGCGGCCGGTCCGCAATTGCTGGAAGCGCTCAATGTCGGCTCGGTCGATTTCGGCTACGTCGGTGAAGCCCCGCCGGTGTTTGCCCAGGCCGCCGGTGCCGACTTCGTCTATACCGCCTACGAAATCCCGACCCCGGACGCCGAAGGCCTGCTGGTGCAGAAAGATTCACCGATCAAGAGCGTGGCTGAACTGAAGGGTAAGAAGATCGCCTTCAACAAGGGGTCCGACGTGCACTGGCTGGTGGTGGCCCTGCTCAAGAAGGCCGGCCTGCAATACAGCGACATCCAGCCGGTCTACCTGGCGCCGGCCGATGCCCGCGCCGCCTTCGAACGCGGTGCCGTGGATGCCTGGGCGATCTGGGACCCGTTCCAGGCAGCCGCCGAAAAGCAGGTCGGTGCGCGGCGCCTGGCCAGCGGCGTGGGCGCGGTCAGCCATCACCAGTTCTTCCTGAGCGCGCGTCCTTTCGCGGCGAAGAACCCGCAGGTGCAGAAGGTCCTGCTGGAAGAGATCACCCGTGAAGGTGAATGGGTGCGTACCCATACCGGCGAAGCGGCTGCCCAGCTGGCGCCCATCCAGGGCCTGGATGCCGACATCATCGAAACCGGCTTGAAGCGCTACGCCCACGTCTACAAGCCGGTCGATGCCCAGGTGCTGGCCGAGCAGCAGAAGATCGCCGATGCCTTCTATGAACTGAAGCTGATCCCCAAACAACTCAAGGTCAGCGATGCCGTCCTCAAATGATGTCCACCCGGTTGCCGCAGCACAGGAGTCAAGCATGAACGTTTTCTGGTTTATCCCCACCCATGGAGACAGCCGCTACCTCGGTACCACCGAAGGCGCGCGCCCGGTCAGTCATGACTACATGAAGCAGGTCGCCGTGGCCGCCGACACGCTGGGCTACGACGGCGTGCTGCTGCCCACCGGCCGTTCCTGCGAAGACGCCTGGGTGGCCGCCGCCAGCCTGATCGATGCCACCCGCCGCCTGAAATTCCTGGTGGCGGTGCGCCCCGGCCTGACCGCGCCGACGTTGTCGGCACGCATGGCTGCCACCTTCGACCGTCTCTCCAATGGCCGCCTGCTGATCAACGTGGTCACTGGCGGCGATCCGGTAGAGCAGGAGAGCGATGGCATCTTCGGCAGCCACGCCGAGCGTTACGAGATTTCCGACGAGTTCCTCAAGATCTGGCGCGAGGTGCTGGCCAAGACCCATACCGGCGAAGAGACCCATTTCGAGGGCAAGCACCTGCGCGTCAAGGGCGCCAAGGCGCTCTATCCGCCCCTGCAGAAACCCTATCCGCCGCTGTACTTCGGCGGTTCCTCGGACGAAGCCATCGACCTGGCCGCCGAACAGGTGGACGTCTACCTGACCTGGGGCGAACCTCCGGCTGCGGTGGCCGAGAAGATCGCCCGCGTGCGCGAACGCGCCGCCCGCGCCGGTCGCACCCTGCGTTTCGGAATCCGCCTGCACGTGATCGTGCGCGAGACCAACGAAGCCGCCTGGCGCGCCGCCGATGAACTGATCAGCCGCCTGGACGGCGAGACCATCGCCAAGGCCCAGACCAACTTCGCCCGCATGGATTCGGAGGGGCAGCGTCGCATGGCGGCCCTGCACGGCGGCCGACGCGACAAGCTGGAAGTGAGCCCCAACCTGTGGGCCGGGGTCGGCCTGGTGCGCGGCGGTGCCGGTACGGCGCTGGTGGGCGATGGCCCCACGGTCGCCGAACGGCTCAAGGAATATGCAGCGCTGGGCATCGATACCTTCATCCTCTCGGGCTACCCGCACCTGGAAGAATCGTATCGCTTCGCCGAGCTGGTCTTCCCACTGTTGCCACGTCCGCAGCGCGAGACCCTGCCGGGATTCAACCTGACCGGCCCCTTCGGCGAGATCGTCGGCAACACCGAGCTTCCCAAGGCCGCGCCGGTGCGCGTGTCGGCCAGCTGAGGCAGGCATGACGAGCGCATCCAATCCGCTGAACAGCGCTACCACCGGCGCCGCCAGCACCAGCACCAGCGCACCCGCCGGCAAGGCCGCCCGTGCGGCTGGCCGCTCGCCGCGCAAGGCGCGTGGCGCCTGGGTGGGCTGGCTGTTGCCGGTGCTGCTGCTGGCGTGGTGGCAACTGGCCTCACAGGCCGGCTGGCTGTCCAGCCGCATCCTGCCGGAACCGTTTGCGGTCCTGACGGCGGCCTGGAAACTGTCGGCCTCCGGTGAGCTGTGGCGCCACCTGGCCGTCTCCAGTGGTCGCGCGGCCTCGGGCTTTGCGGTCGGTGCCGGGCTGGGCCTGGTGCTGGGCCTGCTTTCCGGCAGCCTGCGCTCGGCCGAACTGCTGCTCGATACCACGCTGCAGATGGTGCGCAATATCCCGGCCCTGGCCTTGATCCCGCTGGTGATCCTGTGGTTCGGCATCGACGAGACGGCCAAGCTGTTCCTGGTCTCGGTGGGCGTGTTCTTCCCGGTCTATCTCAATACCTTCCACGGCATCCGCTCGGTGGACCAGGGCCTGATCGAGATGGCCAGGAGCTATGGCCTGTCGGGCTGGCCGCTGTATCGCGACGTGATCCTGCCGGGCGCCTTGCCATCCATCCTGGTCGGGCTGCGCTTCGCGCTGGGTCTGGTGTGGGTGTTGCTGATCGTGGCCGAGACCATCTCCGCCCAGGCCGGCATCGGCTACATGACCATGAATGCCCGCGAATTCCTGCAGACCGATGTGGTGCTGGTCGGCATCCTGCTCTATGCCTTGCTGGGCAAGCTGGCCGATACCGCTGCCCGTGCGCTGGAGCGCTTCTGGCTGCGCTGGCATCCGGGTTACCAATGAATTCGCATCAGGAGAACCGTATGCGTCACGACCAACAGGAAAATCAGGAGCTGGGCCGCGCTGCCGGTCGCGGCGTGGGCTTGAAGCTGCGCGCCGTGTCCAAGGCCTTCAGCGGTCGTACCGTGTTGCACGACATCGACCTGGACATCGCCCCCGGCGAATTCGTCGCCATCGTCGGTCGCAGTGGTTGCGGCAAGAGCACGCTGCTGCGCCTGGTGGCGCAACTGGATGCAGCCAGCGGCGGTGAGGTGGTCTATGAACACGATGCCGGCGGCGAACCCGAAGTGCGCATCATGTTCCAGGATGCGCGCCTGCTGCCCTGGAAGCGGGTGCAGGCCAATGTGGCGCTGGGGCTGCCCAGGCAGCACGCGCCGCTTGCCCTGCACGCCCTGCAGCAGGTCGGCCTGGATCAGCGCGCCGGTGAATGGCCGGCGGTGCTCTCGGGTGGCCAGCGGCAACGCGTGGCCCTGGCCCGGGCGCTGGTGCACGACCCGCAATTGCTGTTGCTGGACGAGCCGTTGGGTGCGCTTGACGCCCTGACCCGCATCGAGATGCAGGCCCTGATCGAATCGCTATGGCGCGAGCGCGGCTTCACCGCCTTGCTGGTGACCCACGACGTACAGGAAGCGGTCGCCCTGGCCGACCGCGTGCTGCTCATCGAAGACGGCCGGGTGACGCTGGATCAGCGCATCACGCTGGCCCGCCCGCGCTCACGCGGACAGGCGCAGTTTGCCGCGCTGGAAGAAGCCATCCTGGCGCGCGTGCTGCGTCATCCTGGCAGCGACGCCAATGCCATCGACGATGGTGCCACCGCAGAACTGGAGCCTGCTTTTGTCCCACGCGGCGTGCAGCAGGTGCAGTGGGCGGTCTGAGGCCGCACATGATTTGACCGTTTCAGAAAGTCCGACCATTTCAACCCATGCGGCGCGGCAGGTGCCGACGCCGTTTCATCAAGGAGCAGAGCATGACCATTCAAGCGATCAACGTACGTAACCAGTTCAAGGGCAAGGTCAAGGCCATCATCGAAGGTTCGGTGGTGTCCGAGGTGGATGTCGAGACCCCGGCCGGTATCGTCACTTCCGTCATCACCACCCGTTCGGTCAAGGACCTGGGCCTGACCATCGGCAGCGAAGTCGTGGCGCTGGTCAAGGCCACCGAAGTGTCGATCGCCAAGCTGTGATCTTTTCCGGCCGCCCATCGGTCAATCTCGCCCGGGCGGCATATTTTTCCAGGAGCAGGCCCGATGGCATATCAGGCTTTGGATGCTTACCTGGCGCGTCTGCAAGCCACCCAGTCGACCTCCTCCAAGGTCTGGCTGGATGAGCAGGGACGTGCCGCAGGGCGTTTCTTCAATACATCGCTGACCTCGGCCTTCCAGCCGGTGCGCAGCTTCGAACAGGGCAGCATCGTCGCATGTGAAGCCTTTGCCCGCAGTCATTCGGCGGTCGATGACGGACTCCATCTCTGGAAGCTGCTCGACCAGGCCGCCAGCGACGACGAATCGGTCGAGCTGGACCGCCTGTGCCGCATGCTGCACGCCATCAACTATTACCGTCAGGTCGGGCAGGGCGGCCTGGGCGATACCGACGCCCCCGAGCTGCATCTGTCGGTGCATGCGCGCCTGCTGGCCGCCGTCAACAACAATCATGGCGTGGCCTACCGCCGCATCCTGGCGGCACTGGAGTTGCCGCACGAGCGCATCGTGCTGCAACTGCCGGTGGTCACGCCCAACCAGCGCTGGCTGCTCAACTATGTGCTGGACAATTACCGCCGCAATGGCTTCCGCCTCGGAGTCTCGGCCAATAGCCCGCTGGAGGCATTGGGCTTGCTCGACAAGATCAAGCCGGACCTGATCAAGGTCGATGCCCGCGAACTGCCCGATCCCGACAGCGTGGCCTTGCTCTTGCTGCGGGCGGCGGAGCAGGGCGTACGCATTTTCTTCAAGCGCGTCGAGAACCGCGAGGTCTTCGACAAGCTGAGCCAGTTCGGCCAGGCCCTGGCCCAGCCCATCCACGCCCAGGGTTATCTGTGGGACACCCCCGGTGCGAGACTGCCGGACCAGATATCGGGTATCCGGGATGCGGCTTGAGGCATACTCCGTGATTCCATCGTCAACAGCGAGGTCTGCATGAGTCTGTCGTCCCACGTTTCCCCGGCCCCGGCGCGGCTGTCCGATTTCCGCGTACTGGTGGCGCCGGGCCTGTCCGATAGCGGCCCCGAGCACTGGCAATCGCGTTGGCAACGCCTCTACCCGGCCTTCGAACGGGTGCAGCAAGACGACTGGGAAACCCCCGACCTGCCGGCCTGGTCGCAGCGCCTGGGCGAAGTGCTGGCGCGCGATGGCCGACCGACCGTGATCGTGGCGCACAGCTTCGGATGCCTGACTACCGTGCAGCGCACCGCTGCCCTGCTGGCCGAAGGGGGCTCGGCCCATCCCATCGTGGCGGCCCTGCTGGTGGCACCGGCCGATCCGGCCAAGTTCAGCGTGAGCTCGGCGGTACGCCACCGGTTGCCGTATCCGGCCCTGGTGGTCGGCAGCGACAACGACCCCTGGATGAGCGCCGACCGCGCCCGCCACTGGGCCGAGGCCTGGGGCGCACAGTTCCGCTCCATCGGCCCCCGCGGGCATATCAATTCCGAGTCCGGCCTGGGCGACTGGACGCAGGGCCAGCAATGGTTGCTGGAGTTGCTGGAGCAGATTCCCTGAGGCGTGTTCGGTCTGCAGGGCCGCGCACATAAAGACGGTTTTCGGTGGCTTCTTATGCGCTTTTCTTCTAAAGGCATGCAAAAAACTTCGTTCTCTTTATAACCTGCGAATGCGATTATCGGTCACCTATAGTCGCATTTGTAATAAAAAGAGAACGACATGTCCGCAACCCCTGTTTCCCTAGCCGCCCCACGGGCCGCGCCAGTGGCCGCTTCCGGCGGGACCGGCCGGCGCGTATTGCCCGGTTTCCGATTGTCGCTGGGCTTCACCATCTTCTATCTGGCGCTGATCGTCCTGATCCCGCTGTCGGCCTTGTTCCTGAAGACCTTCACGCTGACCTGGGGCGGTTTCATCGATGCCGTGACCTCGCCACGGGTGATGGCCTCCTATCGCCTCAGCTTCGGGGCCTCCCTGATCGGTGCTTTCCTGAACGTGATCTTCGGCGGCATCGTGGCCTGGGTGCTGGTGCGCTACCGCTTCCCGGGCAAGCGCATCATCGATGCCCTGGTCGATCTGCCATTTGCCCTGCCCACGGCCGTGGCCGGCATCGCCCTGACCACCCTGTATTCGCAGAACGGCTGGCTGGGCAAGCTGCTCGCCCCGCTGGGCATCAAGGTCGCCTTCACCCCGCTGGGTGTGCTGGTGGCGTTGACCTTCATCGGCTTGCCGTTTGTGGTGCGCACCGTGCAACCGGTGCTGGAAGAGGCCGAGCGCGAGCTCGAAGAAGCCGCCGCCAGCCTGGGCGCCAACCGCTGGCAGACCTTCACCCGCGTGGTCTTCCCCACCATCCTGCCGGCGCTGCTGACCGGGTTTGCGCTGGCCTTTGCGCGCGCCTCCGGCGAATACGGCTCGGTGGTCTTCATCGCCGGCAACATGCCGATGGTGTCCGAGATCACCCCATTGTTCATCGTCACCAAGCTGGAGCAGTACGACTATGCCGGCGCCACCGCCATCGCCATGGTGATGCTGCTGGTGTCCTTCGTCTTGCTGTTGACCATCAACCTGTTGCAAGCCTGGACCCGCAAGCGCGGCCAGGCGGAGAGGACCTGAGATGAGTGGCGCGCCTGTTTCCCTCGCCGGCCAGAACATCGCCCGCGGCGAGCCGCCGATCACCCCCGGAGCCACCCTGGAACCGTTCTGGGTGCGTGCCCTGTTGATCGGCATTGCCCTGGTGTTCCTGACGCTGTTCCTGTTCGTGCCGCTGGTGGCGGTGTTCTATGAAGCCTTGCGCAAGGGCTGGGATGTCTATGTGGCCTCCATCACCGAGGCCGACGCCTGGTCGGCCATCAAGCTGACCGTGATCACGGCGGCCATCGCCGTGCCGCTGAACCTGGTATTCGGCGTGGCGGCGGCGTGGGCCATCGCCAAGTTCGAGTTCCGTGGAAAGAACGTGCTGCTGACCCTGATCGACCTGCCGTTCTCGGTCTCGCCGGTGATCTCGGGCCTGATCTACGTGCTGCTGTTCGGCCTGCAAGGCTACCTCGGCCCCTGGCTGCGCGAACATGACATCAAGATCCTCTTCGCCGTGCCGGGCATCGTGCTGGCCACCATCTTCGTGACCTTCCCGTTCGTGGCGCGCGAGCTGATCCCGCTGATGCAGTCGCAGGGTAGCGAAGAAGAGGAGGCCGCGCTGGTGCTGGGCGCCTCCGGCTGGCGCACCTTCTGGCACGTGACCCTGCCCAATATCAAGTGGGGCCTGCTGTATGGCGTCATCCTCTGCAACGCCCGTGCCATGGGCGAGTTCGGCGCGGTATCAGTGGTTTCCGGCCACATCCGGGGCGAGACCAACACCATCCCGCTGCAGGTCGAAATCCTCTACAACGAATTCAACATCACCGGCGCCTTCGCCGTGGCCTCGCTGCTGGCTTTCCTGGCCCTGGTCACACTGGCCATCAAGAGTGTCATCGAGTGGCGGCTGCATCAGCAGCACAGCGCCAGCGAGCAAGTCTAAGGAGTTCTCATGAGCATCGAAGTCCATCACATCCAAAAGCGTTTCGGCAGCTTCACCGCACTCAACGACGTCTCGCTCAACTTCCCGGCCGGCGAACTGACCGCGCTGCTGGGGCCCTCGGGCTGCGGCAAGACCACGCTGTTGCGCATCATCGCCGGTCTGGAATCGCCTGACTCCGGCCAGGTGCTGCTGGATGGTGAAGACGCCTCGGCACGCCATGTGCGTGAGCGCCAGGTCGGGTTCGTGTTCCAGCACTACGCCCTGTTCAAGCACATGACCGTGTTCGAGAACATCGCCTTCGGCCTGCGGGTGAAACCGCGCGCCCAGCGTCCCTCGGAAGCGGCCATCCGCGAGAAGGTCAAGAGCCTGCTGGAACTGGTGCAACTGGACTGGCTGGCCGACCGCTATCCACCGCAACTCTCGGGCGGGCAGCGCCAGCGCATCGCCCTGGCGCGTGCACTGGCCGTGGAGCCGCGCGTGCTGCTGCTGGACGAACCCTTCGGCGCACTCGATGCCAAGGTGCGCAAGGAACTGCGCCGCTGGCTGCGACGCCTGCATGATGAATTGCACGTCACCAGCATCTTCGTCACCCACGACCAGGAAGAAGCGCTCGAAGTGGCCGACCAGGTGGTGCTGATGAACAAGGGACAGGTGGAACAGATCGGCACGCCCGAAGCGGTCTACAACCATCCGGCCTCACCCTTCGTCTACGGCTTCCTGGGCAATGTGAACCTGTTCCATGGCCGCCTGCACGAGGGCGTGCTGGATGCTGCTGGTGCCCGTTTCGAGGCGCCCGGCCATGACGATACCCGCGATGCTTCCGGCGTCGGTTACGTGCGGCCGCACGATCTGGATGTGGAACGCTACGCGCCCGGTGCCCAGGGCATCGTGGTGCAACTGCGCCGCGCCCATGCCATCGGCCCGCTGGCCCAGCTGGAACTGGAGCGCGACGACAACGCCGAGCTCATCGAAGCCGTCATCCCCAACGAACGCTTTGCGCAGCTGGGACTGAAGAATGGCGACACCCTGGTGGTGCGCCCGCGCCGCCTGCAGGTGTTCGCCCAGCAGGAAGGAGGGACGGCACGATGAACTTCCAGCAACTGCGCTCCATCCGCGAAGCCGCCCGTTGCGGCTTCAACCTGACCGAAGTGGCCAATGTGCTGTTCACCTCGCAACCCGGCGTGAGTCGCCAGATTCGCGAGCTGGAAGAAGAACTGGGCGTGGAAATCTTCGAACGCAACGGCAAGCGTCTCACCGGCCTGACCGAGCCCGGCAAGGGCATCCTGGGCATCGTCGAACGGCTGCTGCTGGAAGCCGAGAACCTGCGCCGCGCCAGCAAGGAATACGCCGGCGAGCAGAGCGGCACGCTCTCCATCGCCACCACCCACACCCAGGCCCGCTACGTGCTGCCGCGCATCGTGCAGGCCTTCCGCGACGCCTTTCCGCAGGTACGCATCGCGCTCCAGCAGAGCGCGCCGGAACACATCGCCGAATGGGTCATCTCCGGCAAGGCCGACATCGGCATCGCCACCGAAGGCCTGTCGCAGTTCAAGGAACTGGTGTCCTTCCCCTGTTATACCTGGAGCCACGTGATCGTGGTGCCGAAGGGCCACCCGCTGCTGGGTCTGGAACAGGTGACCCTGGAAGACCTGGGGACCTGGCCGCTGATCACCTATGACGTCGGCTTTACCGGCCGGGGCCATATCGACGAAGCCTTCCGCCAGGCCGGCATCGAGCCCGACATCGTGCTCACCGCCATGGATTCGGACGTGATCCAGCAATACGTGTCGCTGGGCATGGGCGTGGGCCTGGTGGCCTCGATGGCGGTCGACCAGGGCAAGCACCAGGACATGGTCGCCATCAATGCGGCGCACCTGTTCAAGGCCAACATCGCCCGACTGGCGGTGCGTCGTGGTGCCTACCTGCGTGGCTATGCGCTGGACTTCATCCAGCAGTTCGCCCCCGAGCTCAAGCGCGCCGACATCGTCGCAGCGCTCAATGAGGCTAATGCCCAGACCTGAACGCAGACACGCCTACAGGTTCTTGCGATAGACGATGAAGCCGGAGTCGATGGCCAGCGTGTCATAGAGCCGGCGCGCCGTCGCATTGCCGTGGTGGGTATGCCAGTAGACGCGTTCGGCGCCATCGGCAGCCGCACGGCGGTAGAGCTCTTCGATCAGTGCGCGCCCCACGCCGCGCCCGCGAGCGGCTTCGGTGGTGAACAGATCCTGCAGATAGCAGGTCGGACCGATCAGGATGGTATTGCGGTGGTAGAGGTAGTGCGCCAGGCCCAGCAGCCTGCCGTCGGCTTCGGCCACCAGCGCATGGACCGGCTCGCCGGCATCGTGGATGCGCGCCCAGGTGGCCTGGGTGATCGGCAGGGGCAGGGCAGTAGCGCCGCTGCGACCGTAGAAGGCATTGTAGTCATCCCACAGGATCTTCCATTGCGGGTAGTCGTCGTGGCGTGCGCCGCGAATCTGCAGCGCGCTCTCAGGGGCTTGCTCGGGCATCGGGTCTCCAGGGCGCCGGTCGGGCGCGTGAAGCCGCAGTATAGCCTTGCGCTGACAAATCAAAAGGCCGGAGGACGTAGGTACAGCCCTACGCCCTCCGGCCTTTTTCATGGGCGGTTCGCCCGGGGTGATGCGTGAATCCCGATCGTGTCAGACCGTGCGGGTCGGCGTCGTGGTGAAGGTGTCGGTGCTGCTGGGCTGGGTGCTGGCAGCCTGCGCTACCTGGGCGGACTGACCGGCCGCATTGAGGACGTCGTTGAAATTGACGGCCGGCTTCTTCGTCGTTTGCTGCGTGTTGGCTGGCGTATTGCTGTGGTAGATGGAAGAAATGGAATTGATCGACATGCGTGCACTCCTGATTAAGGCTGTCCCCCCGGGCGAGCGCCCAGACCGATGTTGCCAGGGCAGTATAGGTGCGTGATGGCGTGCTGCTACGCCGGTTTACCCAAACTTGCGCATCTTTACCTGTGCCGGCTGGCGGCGTCGGATCGCTTCATTTGCGCAGGCGTGCCGCGCATTGGTCGCGCAGGGTGGTGTCTTCCGCCGTGTCGTCGTCGCCATCGCTGGTGGCGGCCTGTGCACCCGGTGCACCCGGTACGCCCGGATGTGCGCACCGGCGGTAGGCCGCCACATAACGCTCGAACTCGGCCCGCGCCTGCGCCCTCGGCAGGCTGGCCAGGCGGACGATGAAGCCACGGCTGCCGATCTCGAAGTGCTGGTAGTCGATGGGTTGCTTCCACTGGCCACCCCAGACCAGGAAGCCGTGATCGTAGAACACGCTCACCACCTCCTCGGCCATGCCGGCTTGCGCGGGCGTGCGCTGCAGGTAGCTGCTGCCCTTGGGCGGAAGCACTTCCTGTGCGCTGCTGCCGGCCTGGCTCACATAGGGGTTCTGCAGGGGATTGATATCGATGGCGGCGCCATAGGCATGCTTGGACCAGCCACCGCCGCCGGTCATGGGCCGACCGTTGAAGGCGGAACTGTTATTGGCGACCATGGAGCGCTGGTCATCGCCATCGAACGCTTCCAGTGCGCGCGCACCGGCCAGCGGAAAGGAGCGCAACAGCAGTTCGCCGAACAGCGACTCCACCTGCGGCGCCACTGCATCCAGCACCACCACCGCGCCCTGGCGGGTGGCACCGTCGAAATCGGTGTAGTCGAAGCTGACCCGGGACAGGCGCGCGCAGGGGACCGGATTGGCCGCCGTGATGACCTTGCGCGCCTTCATGTCGGCACACTGCGCCGGCGAGACAGGTGTGATGTCGGCATGGGCCGCAGACATCATGGACAAGCCGGCGAGCAGGGCGGCGATCAGGGTAATCCGGCGGCCAGGGGAGGGCGGCAGGAGGAGGGCGGGCAAGGTCGTCATAGGCGGCGATGATACGGGTTTTCAGGCAAGAAAGTGTTGCCTTTTGATTCACATTGCCTGCGATGACTGACATCAAGATGCGCCATTTTCTGACAGCCTGCGGCCGCCGGAGCGGGAATAATCCATATCCAGAAACAGTCGAACTTCGGCAAGGACCCATCTGGCCGAATGTCGGCACAACCCATCAACAACCTTTGGAGGCAAAACATGCAGATTCGCCACACCCTCTTGGCTGCCGCCGTCTTTACTGCCGTGCTCGCCGGCTGCAACAAGCGCGACGAAGCGCCCGCCACGCCGGCCGCCACCCCGCCGGCCGCATCGGAACCGGCTCCGGCCACCACCACCCCGACCACACCGGCACCGGCTGACTCCGGCTCGACCGCCACTCCGGCGACCCCGACTCCGACCACGCCGTCGGATTCCTCGGCCACCAGCCCGAGCACGCCGCCTGCGACCACGGGCGACACCGCCGGTGGCGAGAAGAAGTAAGCACAGCATTCAAGCGCCAGCCTTCGCATAACAAGAGCCAGACAAGAACGGCAACAGCCGCACCATCATCCCGCAGTGGGAACAGCACTGCATGCGCCGCGTCAGGCAACTGACGCGGCGCTTTCTTTTGAGGTACGGCAGTGAGAGGCTAGTGAAAGGGGCGCGACGGGCAGGGCGAGATGGACCCAAGGGGCAGGCCGTTCTGCCTCCTGGGGAAGGCGTCAAAATCTTTCCGAACTTTTTTTTGCGGCCCGCAGTCGTACAGGTGGTTGAACTGTTCCTTCAACCTCCCTCTTGATAGGGAACTTGCCCGCAGTTTATTGGCTGCGGGCTTTTTTTTCGCCGCTCACTTTGCGCCGTGTGGCTTGACCACCGCGATCATGGCGCCGAAAGCCGGTCCCATATTGGCTTCGAGGGTGGGATACATGCGCGAGATGCTGCCGTCCAGATAAAGGGCGTCGCTACACTTCAGTTCGTCGCGCAAAAAACTGGCGAAGTCATGGAAGCTGATCGGATTGCGCGCAATGGCCAGCGTGACCACCCCGGCTGCGTCCAGGCAGGCGGCATTGCGCACCACCGTATTGGCCGAATCGGGATCGAAGCGCGGGTTGATCTTGCCATCCACGATCAGCAGCGGCCCCGACTGCGTGGCATAGCGCGCCACCGAATTCCACAGCCCCAGCTCGGCCTCGTAGTCCGAGGTCTCCACGATATAGGCCTGGCGCTCGCTGAGGACAAACACCCCATTGGGCTGCAGGTAGAAGTTGCCATAGGCGTTCTTGCGGGTATTGAGGCGGCGCAGCTGCGTGCCGGCCTCGACGTACAGACCCAGCGGCTGCAGCTGCTTGTCGTAGATGCCGGCATTGGTGGCGCACACCATGTCCAGCCCCTGGCTGCGCAGATGGGCGTCCAGCCGCAGGAAATTGCCCAGCGGTGCGCCATTGGCATCCTTCCAGTACATGCGGATGGTGTCGCTGCGCGGATCGGCGCGACAGGTGCTGATGAAGACCTGGTGATACTGGTATTGCCTGATCTCGGCAGCGCCGGCCAGCGCCGGACAAAGCAGGGGAGCCGCCAGGATGACCAGCGCCAGGCGACGCAACAGGGGGGAGCGGAGGAGGAAATGAAGCATCGAAACCGGGTCTTGTTCTGCGGGAATACGCGGGGCGAGGCCGTATTGTAATTGTGGGCAGCCCGGCCTGCCACCGGTTTCCCGGAATCGGCTGCAAATCCGCCACCAGCATGGCTTTGCGAGTATCGCACCGAAATGGCTCATGCTGCAGTGCGAGCCTGCACCAAATTTAGGAAAATGAAGAAAATCAGCATGAAATGTGCGAGAAATCGAATTTGACAGGGTAAAAATGACGGACTACGGCCAATTATCAAAAAAAAGTTGCCCTTCATGACGAGGGTGTTACACTCTGCCCCCATGCTTCGGCCGGCCCCCGGAATTATCAGGGCCAGAGAACCGGAGCCCTACGCGCGCCGGCCTGCTGGCCAGGTAACGGCGCCTCTTGAATCCGTTCCATCCTGGAGGAAACGTCAATGAAATCTGCAAGCCGTCTGACCAAGATCGCCCTGGCCGCCGCCACCTTCGCCGCCTTTGCCGGCGTGGCGCATGCCGAGACCGTCAAGATCGCCATCGCCGGTCCCCTGACCGGTGCCGTGGCCCAGTACGGCGACATGGTCAAGGCCGGTGCCCTGACCGCGATCGAACAGATCAACGCCGCCGGTGGCGCCAATGGCAACAAGTTCGAAGCCGTGATGATGGACGACGCCTGCGAACCCAAGCAAGCCGTGGCCGTGGCCAACAAGATCGTCAGCCAGGGCATCAAGTACGTGATCGGTCACGTCTGCTCCGGCTCCACCATCCCGGCCTCCGACATCTATGAAAACGAAGGCGTGGTGATGATCACCCCGTCGGCCACCGCTCCCCAGCTGACCGAAGCCAAGCCGCACAAGTTCATTTTCCGCACCATCGGTCGCGATGACCAGCAGGGTCCTGCTGCCGCCCGCTATGTGATCGAAAAGCTCAAGCCCAAGAAGGTCGCCGTGCTGCACGACAAGCAGTCCTACGGCCAGGGGGTGGCTTCCTCGGTCAAGGGCGCACTGGACGCCGCCAAGGTGCCGGTGGTGCTGTTCGAAGGCATCAATGCCGGTGACAGCGACTACTCCGCCATCGTCACCAAGCTCAAGTCGCAGGGCGTGGACTTCGTCTACTTCGGCGGCTACCACCCGGAAATGGGCCTGATCATGCGCCAGGCGCGTGAGCAGGGCGTCAAGGCCGTGTTCATGGGCCCTGAAGGCGTGGGCAACAAGGACATCACCGCGATTGCCGGCCCGGCTTCCGAAGGCATGCTGGTGACCCTGCCGGCCGACTTCGCCGCTGACCCGGCCAATGCCGCCCTGGTCAAGGCCTTTGCCGCCGCCAAGCGCGACGCCAACGGTCCGTTCCAGATGCCGGCCTATTCCGGCGTGAAGATCATTGCCGATGCCATCACCGGCGCCAAGTCCACCGATCCGGAAAAGGTCGCGGCCTACATCCACGCCAACAGCTTCAAGACCCCCATCGGCAACGTCGAATACGACAAGAAGGGCGACCTGAAGTCCTTCAAGTTCGTGGTCTTCACCTGGCACAAGGACGCCACCAAGACCGAAGCCAAGTGATTCCCCGCGAATCGTTGGCATGACCGTCTGACCTGACGTCAAACAGCGAAATGCCCCACCGCGAAATTCTCGGATGGGGCATTTCCACTTCTGGACCCTCCACATGAATGAATTGCTCCCACAACTGACCCAGCAGCTCGTCAACGGGCTTTCGCTGGGCGCGATCTATGCCTTGATCGCCATCGGCTACACCATGGTCTACGGCATCATCGGCATGATCAACTTCGCCCATGGCGAGATCTACATGATCGCCTCCTACGTGGGCCTGGTGACGCTCACCGCCATCGGCGTGCAGTCCGGCTACCCCTTGCCGCTGCTGCTGGGTGGCGCGCTGATCGTATCGGTACTGGTCACGGGCCTGTATGGCTGGACCGTCGAGCGCGTGGCCTATCGCCCACTGCGCGGCGGTCCGCGCCTGGTGCCGCTGATCTCGGCCATCGGCATGTCCATCTTCCTGCAGAACTATGTACAGATCGGCCAGGGCGCGCGCGACATGTCGGTGCCGGTGCTGATCTCGGGCGCGCTGGAATTCCAGATGGGCAGCGACTTCACCGTCACCGTGCCGTATTCGCGCATGGTCATCGTCGGTGTCACGCTGCTGCTGATGGTGGCGCTGACGCTGTTCATCGCGCGCTCGCGCATGGGCCGCGCCTGTCGTGCCTGTGCCGAGGACATGGGCATGGCCAACCTGCTGGGTATCGACACCAACAAGGTCATTTCCTTCACCTTTGTATTGGGTGCAATGCTGGCCGCAGTGGGCGGTGTGCTCATCGCGCTGACCATCGGCAAGCTCAATCCCTACATCGGCTTCATCGCCGGCATCAAGGCCTTCACGGCGGCGGTGCTGGGTGGTATCGGCAGCATTCCCGGCGCCATGCTGGGCGGCGTCCTGCTGGGCCTGGCCGAGACCTTTGCCGCCGGCTACCTGCCGTCGGAATACAAGGACGTGGTGTCCTTCGGCCTGCTGGTGCTGATCCTGCTGTTCCGTCCCACGGGCCTGTTGGGCAAGCCCGATATCGAAAAGGTCTGAGCGCAGCGCGCCTGACGGACAACGAATTATTCAAGGAGGCGTGATGCCTGAGACTTTCAAGAATGCCGTGGCGGCGGCGCTGGTGACCGCCGTACTGACCATCCCGCTGCTGGGCATGCAATTGCAGCTGGAAGGTTACCGGGTGGTGCTCAATACCCACTGGACCCCGGTGCTGGTGGCGGTGATCGCCGTGTTCCTGTTCCAGCTGGTCAAGCCGGCGCTGTCGCGCTCGGCCGCTGGCGTGAAGCTGCCGGCCCTGCCACGCATGCAGCCGCGCCAGCAGCGCGCCGCCGTGATCATCCTGCTGATGGCGGCGCTGGTATGGCCCTTCTTCGGTTCGCGTGGTTACGTGGACGTGATGACCCTGGCGCTGATCTACGTGGTGCTGGGCCTGGGCCTGAACATCGTGGTCGGCTTCGCCGGCCTGCTGGACCTGGGCTATGTCGGCTTCTACGCCGTGGGGGCCTATACCTATGCACTGCTGAACCAGTATGTCGGCCTCTCGTTCTGGGAGTGCCTGCCGCTGTCGGCGGCGGCTGCGGCGCTGTTCGGCTTCCTGCTGGGCTTCCCGGTGCTGCGCCTGCGCGGTGACTACCTGGCCATCGTCACGCTGGGCTTCGGCGAAATCATCCGCCTGCTGCTCAACAACATGACCAGCCTGACCGGCGGCCCGGATGGCGTGTCCGGCATCCCCAAGCCCACCGTGTTCGGCCTGGCGATGGCGCGCAACCCCCTGACCGAGGGTGGTACCACCTTCCATCAGGTGTTCGGTCTGTCGTACCAGGGTGGACACATGGTGATCTTCCTGTACTTCCTGGCCCTGCTGATGGTGTTGTTCACCTACCTGGTCACCAGCCGCCTGCTGCGCATGCCCATGGGCCGCGCCTGGGAAGCCCTGCGCGAAGACGAGATCGCCTGCCGCTCGCTGGGCATCAACCCGACCAGGGTCAAACTCTCGGCCTTCACGCTGGGCGCCGCCTTTGCCGGCCTGGCCGGCTCCTTCTTCGCCGCCCGCCAGGGACTGGTGACACCGGAATCCTTCACCTTCATCGAGTCCGCCCTGATCCTGGCCATCGTCGTGCTGGGTGGCATGGGCTCGCAGCTGGGCGTGATCCTGGCCGCCATCCTGCTGACCGTGCTGCCGGAAGTGGCGCGCAGCTTTGCCGAATACCGCATGCTCATCTTCGGTCTGGTGATGGTGCTGATGATGATGTGGCGTCCGCAAGGACTGCTGCCTGCCACCCGTCCGCATGTGGAGCTGCCGCAATGAACCAACCTGTGAACACCATGCTGGAAGTGGCCAACCTGTCGATGCGCTTCGGCGGCCTGCTGGCGGTCGATGGCGTCTCGCTGTCGGTCAAGGAAGGTGAAGTCTTCGCCATCATCGGCCCCAACGGTGCCGGCAAGACCACCGTCTTCAACTGCATCAGCGGCTTCTACCAGCCGACCTCGGGCGAGATCGCGCTCGATGGCGTCTCCATCGCCCGCCGTCCCAGCCACCAGGTGGCGCAGCAGGGACTGGTACGCACCTTCCAGAACATCCGCCTGTTCAAGTCCATGACGGTGGTGGAAAACCTGCTGGTGGCGCAACACCAGCAGGTCAATACCAACCTGCTGGCAGGCCTCTTGAAGACCCCCGGCTACCGTCGTTCCGAGCAGGAGGCGCTGCAACGCGCCGCCTACTGGCTGGACCAGCTGGGCCTGACGGCACTGGCCAACCGCGAAGCCGGCACGCTCTCCTACGGCCTGCAGCGCCGGGTGGAGATCGCCCGCTGCATGATCACCCGGCCGCGCCTGCTGTTGCTGGACGAACCCGCCGCCGGTCTGAACCCGCAGGAAAAGCAGGAGCTCTCGCAACTGATCGACCGCCTGCGTCGCCAACACGGCGTGGCCGTGCTGCTGATCGAACACGACATGAGCCTCATCATGGGCATCTCCGACCGCATCCTCGTCATGGAGCACGGCAAGCCCATCGTCACCGGCACCCCGGACGAGGTGCGCAGCGACGAGCGCGTGATCAAGGCCTACCTGGGAGAAGAATGATGCTGCAGTTTGACAAGGTGCATACCCACTACGGCGCCATCGAGGCGCTGCACGGCGTGTCGCTGAATGTGGAAAAGGGCGAGATCGTCACCCTGATCGGCGCCAACGGGGCCGGCAAGACCACGCTCTTGATGACGCTGTGCGGACGTCCGCGTGCCTCCAGCGGCCGCGTGATCTTCGAGGGGCAGGACATCACCGCATTGCCGACCCACGAGATCATGCGTCGCGGCCTGGCGATCTCGCCGGAAGGGCGGCGCGTCTTCCCCAGCCTGACCGTGCTGGAAAACCTCAAGATGGGCGCCTTCTTCGCCAGCAATGAGGCCATCGAACAAGGCATCGAGTATGTCTTCGGCCTGTTCCCGCGCCTGAAGGAACGCGCGGCCCAGCGCGCCGGCACCATGTCCGGCGGCGAGCAGCAGATGCTGGCCATCGGCCGTGCGCTGATGAGCAAGCCGCGCCTGCTGTTGCTGGACGAGCCCACGCTGGGCCTGGCACCGCTGGTGATCGCACAGATCTTCGAGATCATCCGAACCATCCGCGAAAGCGGCGTGACGGTGTTCCTGGTCGAGCAGAACGCCAACAAGGCACTGGGCGTGGCCGATCGCGGCTATGTGCTGGAGAACGGTCACGTGGTCATGTCCGACACCGGCGCCAACCTGCTGGCCAACAGCGACGTGCGCAAGGCGTATCTGGGACACGGCTGAGCCCCTGGCGGCGCTTGCAGATGACGGCCCGGTCGCTCTCAGACCGGGCCGTTTTTTTTTCGCACTACGAGAGCGGCCGGCCGGGCTGACATGTCATACCAGACGACCAGCTGTGCCTGGCGGTGTGCAGATGCAGCCGGTTTTTTGGACAGGTGTGCATGCCGCCGTCTGCTGTAAGTGACATTTGGGATTGTTTCAGGCTATTCTCGATATTCAATGAGGAAAAGCATGAAAATGATTTCGCAGCATCTGAAGAAACTGGGCATGGGCAGCTTGCTGTTGGCCAGTGCCTGGCTTTTTCCGGCTGCGGCGCATGCCGACCGGCTGGCCGAGATCCAGGCACGCGGCACCCTGGTCTGTGCCACGCTGGCCAATAACGAACCGCTCGGCTATCCCGATCCGCAGACCCGGCAGGTGGTCGGCTTCGATGTGGACATGTGTGCGGCGGTGGCGCGCAAGCTGGGCGTGCAGATGCAACAGAAGAGCGTGACCGTGGAAGCCCGTCTGCCGGCGCTGATCCATGGCGAAGCCGACCTGGTCTCGGCGGCGCTGGGTTACACCCGCGAACGGGCGCACCAGATCGATTTCACCGCCTCCCATTACCAGAACCCGATCAAGCTGATCGTGCAATCCGACTCCGGCCTGAACCTGGTATCGGACCTGGCCGACAAGCGCATCAGCGCCAATCGCAGCTCCACCCCGGAACAGGCGGCGCGGCGCGTACTGCCCAAGGCCACGGTGCTGGGCTTTGTCGATACTCCGCAGGCCTTCCTGGCACTGGCGCAGGGCAAGGTGGACGCACTGGCCATCTCCATGCCGTCGGGCGTGCGCTTCGTCAACGAATCCACGGGACGCTTTCGCTTCGTGGAAGGGGCGCTGGCCTGGGAGCCCACCGCGCTGGGTGTCAAGAAGGGTGAGCGCCGACTGCTGGCCGCCATCAATCAGGGTCTGATGGAGATGGAGAAGGAGGGCGAGATCGATGCCCTCTGGAGCCGCTGGTTCGGGCCCAAGACCAAGTTCAACATCCCCCGCGACAAGAAGCTCACGCCCATTGCCAGCCTGCGTTAGGGACGATGGAAAAAAACGATGCCGCGGCATCGTTTTTTTTCATCCGTCGCCGACCGTGGCCTGTGTGGATTGGACTGCCTGTGCCGCCAGTGCTGCCTGTGCCGCAGCTTCATCGAAGATGTCCGCACTCGGCGCCTGATAGACCTGGGGCGACGCGCCCAGTCGTATCGACAATTCCTGCGCCATCTGCAGCAGGGTAGCGCGCATGGCGCCGCTGGCGGCCGGATCGAAGCGCAGGGTCAGGCCGAAGATGGTCAGTGAACCCACCAGCGCGTTGCCAGGCCCGAACACCGGGGCCGACATCGATGACGACAGCGGATTGTTGATCCCCACCGAAATGCAGACATAGCGCCCACCCGAGCGCGCCGCATTGCCCGGCACCGAGAAGAAACGCAGTACCTGCGCACTGGAGGTCTGGTCGATCGGGAACAGGCTGCCCGCCTTGACGGTGGCCTTCACCGAGGCCGGGGTCTCGGCCGCATACAGGCACAGCCGCTGCTCCTGCTGGCGGATGTAGAAGGCGGTGCTTTCGCCGGTCTCTCGCACCAGCTTCTCCAGCGTGGGCATGATGAAGTCGGCATAGTCGAACCGGGCCTCGAAGGCCTTGCCCAGCTGGTAGGCGCGCGGCCCCAGCTGGTAGGAATTGTCAGCACGTTGCACGACGTACCCCGCCTTGATGAAGGACATCATGTAGCGGTGGATCACGCTCTTGAACAGTCCCGTCCGGGCTTCCAGCTCGGTCAGGCCGAACGGCTCGGGGGCATCGATAAAGGCGCTCAGGATGGCCAGGCTGCGTTCGGCGCCGAGCACGGTGCGGTCGGGTGCCGCATCCTTTTTGTCGGGCTCACTCTCTTTTTTCATAAATCGACGTCGAATTTCGGAATGGGGCGAGGTTATCACCTTTTTCGATTGGCGCGGCGCACCAAAAAATCGCCGCCAGCGGCCTTGCCTGCACCGCCGGCGGGAATCTGCATGCCCATTTCAGGGATTTTTGCACCGCCGCGATGCATGTCCTAAGTATCTGAAATATAAGGACAAATTGTGCTTGTTTAAAAATCATAATGCAATTATGATTTATTTCATCGATGTTCGTTGTTCAACCTGGGAAAGGATAGAAAATGACTTTGGGGCGCTTCAACAAGACCTGTATGGCAATCGCGGCTGCGGCCGTTTCGCTGGTGTTTTCCACGGCCGCGCACGCTGACCGCCTGGCCGATATCAAGGCACGCGGCACCCTGGTGTGCGCCACCCTGACCAGCAGCGAACCCCTGGGCTTTCCCGATCCGGCCACGCGCCAGATCGTCGGCTTCGACGTCGACATGTGCAATGCGGTCGCCAAGCAGCTGGGAGTGAAGCTGGAACACAAGGGGGTCTCGGTGGAGGCGCGCATCCCGGAACTGACGCTGGGCCGGGTCGACCTGGTGGTGGCCGCGCTGGGCTATACCAAGGAGCGCGCCCAGCAGATCGATTTCACCGCCGCGCACTACCAGACTCCGATCAAGCTGATCGCCCACAGTAACGGCGGCTTCAACAAGGTCGAGGACCTGGCCGAAAAGCGCATCAGCGCCAACAAGGGTTCCACCCCTGAGCTGTATGCGCGCCGCGTCCTGCCCAAGGCCACCATCCTGACCTTCCAGGACACTCCGGCCGCCTTCCTGGCATTGGCCCAGAACAAGGTGCAGGGACTGGCGCTGTCGCAGCCTTCGGGCATCCGCTTCGTCAACGAATCCGAGGGCAAGTACAAGTTCCTCAATGGCGAACTGGCCTGGGAACCGACCGCCATGGGCGTGAAGAAGGATGAGCCGGCCCTGCTGGCCGCCGTCAACGACGCCCTCGAAAAACTGGAAAAGAGTGGCGAGACCGACGCCCTCTGGAACAAGTGGTTCGGCCCCAATACCAAGTTCAACATCCCGCGCGAGAAGAAGCTCACGCCGATCTCCGCCTTCCAGTAAGCCCTTCACTCAAGCCTTCGTTCCCGCTGCAACAAGGATCACGCGCACCGGCCCGGCCGGTGCGTGCGGGACCGGCTTACCCTTCGCCTGGCAATCTTGGTGCGCCAGGCTGTTCTAGCAAGGAAGCGCTCACATGCTCAATCTTGATTTCGGCGCGGTGTTGCATGGCCAGTACCTGCACTGGCTCATCGGCGGCGCCTTCACCACGCTGTGGCTGTTCGCGGCGGCCTGGGTCTGCGCCTTTATGCTGGCGGTGCTGCTGGTGGGCCTGCGCACCCTGGCGCTGCCGCCGCTGGAGTGGCTCATCGCCGGCTACGTCAACTACCACCGCAACGTGCCGGGACTGGTACAGATCTTCGTCTGGTATTTCGGCATCCCCGAACTGCTGCCGGCCTGGATCACCGACTTCATCAACAACCACAACGGCGAATTCATCTTTGCCCTGATCGAGCTGTCCCTCAACAGTGCCGCCTATATGTCGGAAGACCTGCGCAGCGGCATGCGCTCGGTGGCGGCCACGCAGATGGAGGCGGCGCGCGCGCTGGGCCTGTCCTACCTGCAATCGATGCGCGACGTGCTGCTGCCGCAGGCCATCCGCATCTCGGTGCCGCCCCTGGTGAACCAGTCGCTGTCGCTGTTCAAGTCCACCAGCCTGGCCATGGCCATCGGCGTGGCCGAGATGACCTACTCCAGTCGCCAGATCGAAAACGAAACCTATCGCACCTTCGAAACCTTCGCCCTGGCCTCGGCCTTCTACCTGCTGATGTCGTGGTCGATCATGGCCATCGGTGGCTGGTACAACGGCCGCCATCTGAAAGTGAAGGGGCGCTGACATGCACACCATCCTCGATATCTTCGACATCCTCCGCACCTACGGCCTGCAGCTGCTGATCGGCGAATTCCCGCATGGTCCGCTGGGCGGTCTGGCCTTGACACTGATCCTGGCGGTGACCGGCCTGGTCTGCGCCTTCCCGCTGGCGGTGCTGTTCGGCATCGCCCGTACCAGCACTGTGCGCTGGGTGGCCTGGCCGGCTGGCGCCATCGTGCATACCCTGCGCGGGCTGCCGGTGCTGATGCTGATCTTCTGGGCTTACTTCATCGTGCCGCTGTTGACCGGCAAGTCCATCTCCGGCACCACCACGGTGATCTGTGCGCTGGTGGCCTATGAGACCGCCTTCCTGGGCGAGGTCATCAAGGCCGGCATCCAGGCCATTCCGCAAGGGCAGGTCGAGGCCTCACGCTCGCTGGGCATGAGCTACTTCACCACGCTGCGCGAGGTGGTGCTGCCGCAGGCGCTGTTCAACATGATCCCCAGCATCCTCAACCAGCTGATCTCGCTGATCAAGAACACCTCGCTGGCCTACATCATCAGCGTCAACGAACTCACCTATGCGGCCTACCAGGTCAATGCGCAACTGCTGACCAAGCCCTTCCAGGTGTACTTCCTGCTGGCCATGACCTATTTCGTGCTGTGCTACCTGCTCAGTTCGCTGGTCGGGCTGGCCGAGCGCCGTATCAAGCTAAAACGTCAATTCAGGAGTCTCTGATGATCCGATTCAACAATGTGAACAAGTGGTACGGCGACTACCACGCCCTGCGCGGCGTCAACGAAGAAATCAAGCGCGGTGAAGTGGTGATCGTCTGCGGCCCCTCGGGCTCGGGCAAGTCGACCCTGATTCGCACCATCAACCGGCTCGAACCCATCAACGACGGTCACATCTACGTGGACGGCCAGGACGTGCACGGCAACGGAGTCGATATCAACCGCCTGCGCAGCCGCATCGGCTTCGTGTTCCAGTCCTTCAACCTGTTCCCGCACATGAGTGTGGAGCGCAACGTCATGCTGGCCACCATGCGGGTCTTGAAACTGTCCGAGAAAGCCGCCCGCGACAGCGCCATGGCCCTGCTGGAAAAGGTCGGCCTGGCCGGCAAGGCGCAGTCCTATCCCGGCCAGCTCTCGGGCGGCCAGCAGCAGCGCGTGGCGATTGCCCGTGCCCTGGCCATGAAGCCGCCGGTGATGCTGTTCGACGAACCGACCTCGGCACTGGACCCGGAGATGGTGGGCGAGGTGCTGCAGGTGATGAAGCAGCTGGCCGCCGAGGGCATGACCATGGTGTGCGTGACCCACGAGATGGGCTTTGCCCGCGAAGTGGCCGACCGCCTCATCTTCATGGCCGATGGCCAGGTGCTGGAGCGCGCCACCCCGCAGGACTTCTTCGAGCGACCGCAGCATGAGCGCGCCCGCAAGTTCGTGGCCGACATCCGCCACGCCTGATCGCACCATCCCCCAAGATTTCCCGGAGATCCGGGATCAACAAGACGAGACCACCATGGCATTCATTTCCGATTCACTCTCCCGCATCAAGGCTTCGGCCACCATCGCCGTCACCCAGAAGGCGCGCGAACTGGCCGCCCAGGGCCGCAACGTGATCGCCCTCAGTTCGGGCCAGCCCGACTTCGACACCCCCGACAACATCAAGCAGGCCGCCTACGCCGCCATCGCCCGTGGCGAGACCCGCTATACGGCGGTGGCCGGCATCACCGAGCTGCGCGAAGCCGTGGTCGCCAAGTTCAAGCGCGAGAACCAGCTCGACTACAGCGTGGCCCAGACCATCGTCTCCAACGGCGGCAAGCAGGTCATCGCCAATGCCCTGATGGCCAGCATCAACGTCGGTGACGAAGTGATCGTGCCGGCCCCTTACTGGGTGTCCTATCCGGAACTGGTGGCCCTGTGCGGTGGCCACGTGGTGTATGCCAAGACCACCCGCGCAGCCGGCTACAAGCTGCGCCCCGAAGCGCTGGAGGCCGCCATCACCCCGCGCACCAAGTGGCTGATGTTCAACTCGCCCTGCAACCCCAGCGGCGCGGCCTACACCCGTGCCGAGATCTGCGCGCTGGCCGAGGTGCTCAAGCGCCATCCGCAGGTCTGGATCCTCTCCGACGACATCTACGAACACCTGACCTACGGCGACTTCGAATTCACCACCCCGGCCCAGATCGCGCCCGAACTCTACGAGCGCACCCTGACCATGAATGGCGTCTCCAAGGCCTATGCCATGACCGGCTGGCGCATCGGCTACGCGGCCGGTCCGCTGGCACTGATCAAGGCCATGGAAAAGATCCAGGGCCAGCTGACCTCGGGCGCCAGCTCGGTCTCGCAATGGGCCGCGCTGGAGGCCCTGAATGGTCCGCAGGATTACATCCACGAGAGCCGCAAGGTATTCCAGGGCCGACGCGACCTGGTGGTGTCGCTGCTGAACCAGGCCGAGGGTCTGGATTGCCCGGTGCCGGAAGGCGCTTTCTATGTCTTCCCCTCCTGCGAGCGTGTGATCGGCAAGCGTACCGAAGACGGCCAGGTCATCGGCAATGACGAGGACTTCGTCTCGGCCCTGCTGCAGGCCGAGGGCGTGGCCCTGGTGCATGGCAGCGCCTTCGGCCAGGGGCCGAACTTCCGCCTGTCCTATGCCGATTCCACCGAGCGCCTGCGCGAGGCTTGCGTGCGCGTCCAGCGCTTCTGCGCCAGCTTGCGCTGAATCTTTCACTTTTTATTCTTGCAGGGAGAACACCATGTCAGCAGGATTCCGCATTCTTGAGCGCGTGCGCAAGGTCAGCGCGCAAGACGTCAAGAACTTCGCCGCCATCCCGGTGGCCAACATCAGCGATTCGATGGCACGCATGACCGCTGCCGGTGCGCGCCTGCGGCCGCTGCATCGCGGTGGCAAGCTGGCCGGCGCCGCCATCACGGTGAAATCGCGCCCGGGTGACAACCTGATGGTGCACAAGGCCCTGGACCTGGCCGAGCCGGGCGACATCGTGGTGGTCGATGCCGGGGGCGACCTGTCCAACGCCATCATCGGCGAGCTGATGGTGGCGCATGCCATCCAGCGGGGCCTGGGCGGCATCGTCATCTACGGCGCGGTGCGTGACCTGGACGCCATCCAGGGCGGCAGCTTCCCGGTGTTCGCCGCCGGTGTGACGCATCGCGGCCCCTACAAGGATGGCCCGGGCGAGATCAATGTGCCCATCGCCATCGACGGCATGGTGATTGCCCCGGGTGACCTGGTGGTGGGTGATTACGACGGCCTGCTGTGCGTGGGCTATGACGACATCGCCGCCGTCTACGCTGCCGCCAAGGCGAAGAATGATGCCGAAGTCGCGCAGATGGCGGCCATCCAGGCCGGCACCAGCGACCGTGGCTGGATCGATGCGAGCCTGAAGCGACTGGGCTGCCAACAGATCGGCCAGCCGGTGTCGCGCCATGGCTGATGCCGCCGCCTCGCCGCACCTGCAGGTACGCCCCGACTGGCTGGCCCTGACGCAGGAAGCGGTGCTGGAGCCGGAGCTGCCCATCATCGACGCCCACCACCATCTGTGGGATCGCGCCGGCAACCGTTACCTGTTCGAGCAGTGGATGGCCGACCTGTCCAGCGGCCATCGCATCACCGAGACGGTGTTCGTGCAATGCCGTTCGATGTACCGGCAGGAGGGGCCGCAGGCCATGCAACCGGTGGGCGAGGTGGAGTTCGTCAATGGCGTGGCGGCGCAATCGGCCAGCGGCCTTTACGGCCCGGTGCGCGCCTGCGCGGCCATCGTCGGCTTTGCCGACCTGATGCTGGGCGCCGACGTACAGGCTGTGGTCGAAGCCCTGCAGCAGGCCGGTAACGGCCGCCTGCGCGGCATCCGCAATACCACGGCCTGGCATGCCGATCCGTCCATTCGCAGCAACCCGCAGCCGCCACCGCCCGGCCTGCTGGCGCAGGACAGGTTCCGTACCGGTGCGCGCCTGCTGCCGCGCTACGACCTGTCGCTGGACGTCTGGGCCTATCACACCCAGCTGGATGAAGTGCTGGCGCTGGCCCAGGCCTGCCCGGACACGCGCTTCGTCCTGGATCACTGCGGCGGCCCGCTCGGCGCCGGCCCCTACGCCGGCCAGCGTGAGGCAGCACGACGCGAGTGGGAGCGCGGCATGCGCGCCATCGCGGCCCTGCCCAATGTCTGGCTCAAGCTGGGTGGTCTGGGCATGCCCGTGGGCGGCTGGGATTTCCATCGTCAGGCCGCGCCGCCGGATTCGATCCAGCTGGCCCAGGCCTGGCGACCGTATATCGACACCTGCATCGACCTGTTCGGTCCGCAGCGCTGCATGTTCGAGAGCAATTTCCCGGTGGACAAGGGCATGTTCGGCTATGTCAGCCTGTGGAATGCCTTCAAGCGGCTGACGGTGGACCTGTCCGCATCCGAGCGCACAGCGCTCTTCAGTGGTACCGCCCGGGAGGTCTACCGCATGCAGGAGGCAGGGCGGTGATAGCATAACGCCCTCGTTCGGACGCCCCGGCGTCCCCGGATCATCTCAAGCCTTGAAAGCAGACAGTGCACGTACAGACCCGCAGCGGCGCCCCGCATGACGCCGACGGCCTGCCGCCCCGGCAGCGCTTCCTCGCCATCGCCACCGTGGTGCTGGGCATCACCATCGCGGTCCTGGACGGCTCCATCGCCAACCTGGCGCTGCCGTCGATGGCCGCCGATCTCAAGGCCAGCGATGCCGATGCCATCTGGGTCATCAACAGCTACCAGATCGCCATGGCGGTGTGCCTGCTGCCGCTGGCTTCGCTGGGCGAGGTGGTGGGCTACCGGCGCGTCTATCTGGGCGGGCTGTTCCTCTTCACGCTGGCTTCGCTGGCCTGTGCCGCCAGCAATGACATGCTGCAGCTGAGTCTGGCGCGGGTGCTGCAGGGGCTGGGCGCGGCCGGCATCCTGTCGGTCAATACGGCCCTGATCCGCTTCATCTACCCGGCGCGCCTGCTGGGCCGCGCCATCGGCTACAACGCCCTGGTGGCCGGCACCGGCAATGCCCTGGGGCCGACCGTGGCCGGCTTCATCCTGCACCTGGCATCCTGGCACTGGCTGTTCCTGATCAATATCCCGCTCGGGCTGGCCGCGCTCGTGGTGGGCAACAAGGCGCTGCCCACCAATCCGCTGGCCCCGCGCCGCTTCGACCGGCAGAGCGCGCTCCTGTGCATGTGCTTCATCGGCTTGCTGCTCTATACCATCGATGCGGTCGGCCATCTGCAGGGCGTCTGGGTGGTGGCCGGCTGCGCCGTGCTGACCGGGCTGAGCCTGTTCCTGTTGCTCAAGCTGCAGTCGTCCAGCGCCCCCATGCTGCCGCTGGACCTGCTGCGCATTCCCTTGTTTGCGCTGTCCATCGGCACCTCCTTCTGTTCCTTCGCGGCGCAGATGGCGGTGTTCGTGATGCTGCCCTTCATGTTGCAGAACTACCTCGGCATCAGCGCCGCGCGCGCCGGGCTGTTGCTGACGGCCTGGCCGATTGCCGTGGCCCTGACCGGGTTGGTGGCGGGCAAGCTGTCGGACCGCATCGCGGCGGGTTTGCTGGGTGGGATAGGGCTGGGGGTGATGTGCCTGGGCCTGCTGTCGCTGCTGACGATCGACCATGGCACGCCGGACGGCCTGATGGCGCTGCAGTTTGCGATATGCGGGTTTGGCTTCGGGCTGTTCCAGTCGCCCAACAACCGCACCATGATCAGCGCCGCTCCGCGTGAGCGTACCGGTGGCGCCAGCGGCATGCTGGGCACGGCGCGCCTGACCGGGCAGACCGTGGGCGCCTCGATGGTGGCCATGCTGCTGGGGTGGTCGGACGCACCGTATGCGCTGGTGCTGTGCTGCGCCGCCGGGCTGGCGGCGCTGGCGTGTGTGGTCAGCCTGACACGGCTGCGCTATTGAAGGGAACGCAAGGAGCGGAAGAGAACGGCGAGGGCAGGGCTCAGGCGACTGCGGCCAGGGCCTCGCTCTGGGCGTGGTGGTGGGCCGCATGGGCGGCCACCGACAGGGCCATGCTGAGGTAATTCTCGCCGCGCCTGCGCTGACGGGACTGTTGCTGCTCCAGCGCAAACAATTGCTGGTAGAGCGTGCGGATCTGCTGCTGCAGCAACTGGCGCTGCTGCTTGCCGTCGCGATTGGCCGGGAAGCGTGCCAGCGACTGCGCCTGCTGTTGCAGGATCAGGATGCGGTGACTGAGCTGCTCGATCAGTTCGGCGGGGTCATGGTCCAGCGTGTCTGCATGGGCGGTGTGGCTGGCCTCGGCAGTTTTTTCTTGTTCATACGCGATGTTCATGCGAACTCCAGCCCCGGTCGAGGCGCCAGTCTTGCAGGTTCAGGCAAGATTGCCTTTGGGTAGAGTTACGGC
The DNA here is from genome assembly GCF_002870055.1 of Herbaspirillum sp. BH-1. Classification (NCBI taxonomy): domain Bacteria; kingdom Pseudomonadati; phylum Pseudomonadota; class Betaproteobacteria; order Burkholderiales; family Oxalobacteraceae; genus Herbaspirillum; species Herbaspirillum sp. BH-1. Next base: position 658,449 of record NZ_PKOI01000001.1, read on the forward strand.
AGCTTCCTGCAAAGCTTGAGTCGCGAAACGTAAAAAAGCGAAAAGGCGCAGGCCCGGGAAGGGCGCTGCGCCTTGCATGCAGGGAAGGGCCGGCATGGCTGCCGGCGGCTCCATCAGATGACGCCGCGGCGCATCTGGTCCAGTTCGATGGATTCGAACAGGGCCTTGAAATTGCCCTCGCCGAAGCCGTCGTTGCCCTTGCGCTGGATGATTTCATAGAACACCGGGCCGATCAGGTTCTGGGTGAAGATCTGCAACAGCAGCCCCTGGCCGGCGGTGGGGGCACCATCGATGAGGATCTTCAGTTCGCGCAGGGCGGCCAGGTCTTCGCCATGGCCGGGGATGCGGCGTTCCACCAGGTCGTAATAGGTGGCGATGGTGTCCTGCAATGGCACCCCGCGAGCGTACAGGGCGCGCACGGTCTGGTAGATGTCGTCGGTGCCCAGGGCGATGTGCTGGATGCCCTCGCCGTTGTACTGCTTGATGAATTCCTCGATCTGCGACTTGCCGTCCGCGCTCTCGTTGATGGGAATGCGGATCTTGCCGCACGGGCTGGTCATGGCCCGCGAGCGCAGGCCGGTGACCTTGCCCTCGATGTCGAAATACTTGATCTCGCGGAAGTTGAACAGACGCGTATAGAACGACGACCAGGTGTCCATGGCGCCGCGCATGACGTTGTGGGTCAGGTGGTCGATATAGGTCAGGCCCACGCCCTTGGGATTGCGCTCCACGCCGGGGAAGAACTGGAAATCCACGTCATAGATGGAGCCGTTGTCGCCATAACGGTCCACCAGATACAGCAGCGAGCCACCGATGCCGCGGATGGCGGGGATGTTCAGCTCCATCGGGCCCAGACGGGCTTCCACGCCTTCGGCACCCAGTTCCAGCGCGCGCTTGTAGACGAAGGCCGCGTCCTTGACGCGGAAGGCCATGGCGTTGACCGAGGCGCCGTGCACCTGGGCGAAGGCGGCGGCATTACTGTCCGGCTCACCGTTGAGGATGAAGTTGATCTGACCCTGCCGATAGAGGGTCACGTTCTTGGAACGGTGACGCGCCACGGCGGTAAAACCCATCAGTTCCAGCACGCCGGCGATGGCGGCCGGGTCGGCGGCGGTGTATTCGACGAACTCGAAACCATCGGTCCCCATGGGGTTGTCGAACAGGTCCGTGCTGGCGGCGGCAAGTTGGCTGATCTGGCTGTCTGCGTGGCCCATCTGTGTCTCCTCGGATTGGAAAGGCCGGCAAGCCCGGCCCATGCAAGGAGTTTATTGCGTCGTCACTGCAATTTGTGATTGTTTTTTGCGCAAATTAGGGGTTAATATGCACAAATAAATCTTAAATAAGAAAATTGGAGAGATAAATGAGCATCATCAATGTGGATCGCTACGATCTGGCCTTGCTGACCGAGCTGCAGCGTGACGGACATATTACCAACAGTGCACTGGGACTGAAAGTTCACTTGTCCACCTCCCAGATCAGTCGTCGCGTGCAGCGCCTGGAAGAAGCCCACGTCATCGAACGCTACACCGCCGTGCTGGACCCGGCGGTGGTCGGCCTGGGCGTGACGGCCTTCACCACCGTGACCCTGGATCGCCAGGGCGAAACCCGGGGCGAATTGTTCGAAAAAGCCGTGGAAACGATGCCAGAGGTCACCGAATGCTTCTCCGTCACGGGGGAGGGCGATTATATCCTGCGCATTGTCGCCCCCGACCTGGCGGCGTTTTCCGAATTCATGATGAGCCGGCTGCTGCGCCTGCCTGGCGTGACCAACGTCAAATCCAACATCACCCTCAAGAAGGTCAAGCAGTCCCACGAACTGCCGCTGGAACACGTCATGCAGCCGGTGAAGTCGCGCCAGCGCATTCGCTTCTCCCAATGAGGGAGTGAACGCAAAGGGTGGGGTGGCTTGCGAATTCAAAAGCAAGCACCCGAGTGCGACGCCGCCAGGGGGCGCCTAGAATCATCCTGACCCGATAGCAGGAGCACCCCATGCCGAGCACGACCTCCCCGATGATTTCCAGGCCCCCTACGTCCCCCGCGCCCTCCACGGAGGCGGACCCCGCATCCGCCGACCCGTCCCTCACCGACCCGTCCCTCGCCGACCCGCAACGCTGGCTGGCCGTGCAGCGCCGCGACCCGGCGTTTGACGGCCTGTTCTGGTATTCGGTCAAGAGCACCGGCGTCTATTGCAAGCCCTCCTGCGGCGCGCGCACACCCTTGCGCAAGAACGTGGCCTTTCACGGCAGTTGTGCCGCTGCCGAAGCGGCCGGTTTTCGGCCCTGCAAGCGCTGCCGGCCCGACCTGCCGCCGCTGCAGGAGCGCCAGGCCCACGCCATCGCCCAGGCCTGCCGCCTGATCGAAGCCGCGGAGCAGGCGCCCGCCACCGAGGACCTGGCCCAGGCCGTCGGCTTGAGCCGCTACCACTTCCATCGGCTCTTCAAGGCCCACACCGGGTTGACCCCCAAGGCCTATGGCGACGCCCGGCGGGCGCAGCGCCTGCGTCAGCAACTGGCCTCACGCGCCAGTGTCACCGAGGCCTTCTACGAAGCCGGCTTCAATTCCAGCGGCGGCTTCTACGCCCACCGCAATGCCGACCTGGGCATGAAGCCGGCGGCCTACCGCCACGGCGGCCGTGGCGAAAAAATCCGTTTCGCCGTGGCGCAATGCTGGTTGGGCGCCTTGCTGGTGGCGGCCACCGAGCAGGGCATCTGCGCCGTCACCCTGGGTGAGGATGCCGAGGTCCTGGTGCAGCAACTGCAGGACCGTTTTGCCCAGGCCGAACTGGCGCCGGGCGATGCCGCCTTCGAGCAGACGCTGGCGCAGGTGCTGGCCGCGCTGGATGACCCGCAACGTGGCGCCACGCTGCCACTGGACGTGCGTGGCACGGCCTTCCAGCAGCGCGTGTGGCAGGCCCTGCGCGAGATACCGCCGGGGGTGACCCTGAGCTACGCCGAACTGGCCGCCCGCATCGGCCAGCCCGCGGCGGTAAGGGCGGTGGCCAGCGCCTGCGCGCACAACGAGATTGCCTTGCTGATTCCCTGCCATCGCATCGTGCGCCAGGATGGATCACCGTCCGGCTACCGTTGGGGCATCGAGCGCAAGGCGGCCTTGCTGGCGCGCGAGGCAGTGGTGCGCCCGCCGCAACCGCAGTCGCAGCCGTAGCCAGCCACCGCCAACGGCAAGCCCGTCTGAAGGCGGGGGCAGAGGCGGCTACAATGGCTGTTACTTCATATTGCAGGAGTCGTGCATGCATGTTCTTGGCAAGGCCGGCCTTGCCCTCACCGGCGCGGTGCTGGTCCTGGGTGGCCTGATCGCCTGTTCGCCGCTGTCGGCCATCAATGCGGTTACCCCGAGCTCCAGCTACATCAAGACCGAAGGCGTGGCCTACACCGACAGCGACCATCCACGCCAGAAGCTGGACATCTACCGGCCGGCCGCGCAGGCCGACGCCGCGACCGCCAAGGGCTTGCCGGTGGTGGTCTTCTTCTATGGCGGCAGCTGGAACGAAGGCAGCCGCAAGGACTACGCCTTCGTCGGCGAAGCCTTGAGCTCTCGCGGCATCATCGCCGTGCTGCCGGACTATCGCGTCTATCCCGAAGTGCGTTATCCGGATTTCCTCAAGGACAGCGCCCAGGCCCTGGCCTGGACCCTGCGTTCCCTGCACGAACTGGGCGGCGATCCGCAACGGGTCTTCGTCATGGGGCACAGTGCCGGCGCCTATAACGCGGCCATGCTAGCCCTGGACGCGCGCTGGCTGCGCCAGGCCGGCGCCTCGCCAGATGCCCTGCGCGGATGGATCGGCCTGGCCGGGCCGTACGATTTCCTGCCCATCGAAAACCCGGACGTCAAGCCGGTATTCTTTGCCCCCGACTCGCCGCCTGATTCGCAACCGGTGCGCCACGTCCAGGCCGGTGCGCCACCCGCGCTGCTGATCGCCTCGCACAAGGACAAGCTGGTCTCGGCCACCCGCAACACGGGCGGGCTGGCCACACTGCTGCGCGCACAGCAGGTGCCGGTGGAGGAACGTTACTTCGACAACACCTCGCACGCCTCCCTGGTGGGCAGTCTGGCACGGCCGCTGCGATTCCTGGCGCCGACGCTGGAGACGGTCATCGAGTTCATCGCTACGCCGCCCCCGCGCACCAAGGCCGCGCCGTGACCGGTGACCTGTTTGCCGCGCTGCCCCGCGAGCCTGACATCGAGAGCATCACCGAGGGCGCGACCTTGCTGCGCGCCTTCGTCAGCGACGAGGAGGCTGCAGCGCTGGTGGCTGCCATCGATACCGTGCTGGCACACTCCCCCTTGCGCAATATGCAGACGCCGGGCGGCTTTCGCATGTCGGTGGCGATGAGCAATTGTGGGCAATTCGGCTGGGTCACCGACCGTCGTGGCTATCGCTACCAGACACTGGACCCCCTGACCGGGCAGCACTGGCCCGACATGCCGGCAGCATTCGTCGCACTGGCACAGCGGGCGGCCGCGGCGGGCGGGTTTGCTCCCTTCCTGCCGGACGCCTGCCTGGTCAACCGCTACGACCCCGGCGCCCGCATGTCACTGCATCAGGACCGTAACGAAGAAGACATGCAGCAGCCCATCGTCTCGGTCTCGCTCGGCTTGCCGGCAACCTTCCTCTTTGGCGGCATGGAGCGCAGCGACAAGCCGCAACGCATGCGGCTGGAGAGTGGGGATGTGGTGGTCTGGGGCGGCCCGGCGCGGCTGGCCTTTCATGGCGTGGATGTGCTGCGCGACGGCGAGCACCCGCTCACCGGTCGCTGCCGCTATAACCTGACCTTCCGTCGCGCCCGCTGAGGGCAACGATCCTGCCGATCAGGCTCGTGCAGCGTGCGCGCTGCCGTGTGCAGCCTTGCGCGCAGTGCTGCTTGCCCGGTTGCCAGCTTTTTTGCGCGCCGGCGGACGTGCAGGGGAATCATCGGCTTCGTGCAGGCGTTGTTGCAGCAGTGCCAGCACCGCCGCCTCTTCCGGCGACAGGTCGTGCAGCTCCTGCACCAGTTCGGCCTGCACCCGCTCTTCCAGCAACTCGGCGAAACTGCCATCGAGATAGCTCTCGATCACCGCCGGGTGCACATAGCATTTGCGACAGATCGACGGCGTATTGCCAAGCCGGCGGGCCACATTCTCGATGGCGCGGACCACGTTCTGCTTGGCCTGGGCCTGCGAGTCCACCCGCTCGAAGGCCTGCAGCGCCAGCGTAGCCAGCACCGTACCGGCCCAGGTGCGGAAATCCTTGGCGCTGAAATCCTCGCCCGCTGCCTCGCGCAGATAGGCATTGACGTCGCCGGAGTCGATGCAGTGCCGCTCACCGTCGTCATCCACGTACTGGAACAGCTCCTGCCCCGGCAACTCGCGCATCTTGCGGATGATGCGCGCCACATAGGGATCATGCAGCTTGATGTCATGCTGCACGCCGCTCTTGCCACGGAAGCGGAACAGCACATCGCTGCCATCGACCCGCACGTGGCGATGGCGCAGCGTGGTCAGCCCGAAGGACTTGTTCTGGCGCGCGTATTCGTCATTGCCGACCCGCATGAAGGTGCTCTGCAGCAGATGCACCACCGCCGCCAATACCTTTTGCCGATGCAGGCCGGGCCGCTGCAGATCCTGCTCCACCACTTTGCGGATGGTGGGCAAGGCGCGGGCGAAACTGATCATGCGCAGGTATTTGGCGTCGTCGCGCACCAGGCGCCAGCGGGCGTGATAGCGGTACTGCTTGCGACCGCGCGCATCGCGCCCGGTGGCCTGGATATGGCCATTGTGATGGGGGCTGATCCACACCTCTTCCCAGGCCGGTGGAATGGCCAGCGACTTCAGGCGCGCCAGCACTTCGGCATCGCGTATCAGTTGGCCCTGCGCATCGTGATAGGCAAAGCCCTTGCCATGGCGGCTGCGGCGGATGCCCGGCATCTCGTCGTTGACGTAGCGCAGCTGGTTGGCACGGGCGATGTCGGCGGCCTCGTCCTGGTGACGGGCATCGGCGGGGGGAGCAGCATTGCGGTCCATGATGGTCTCCTCGGACGCGGCGCCGGGACATCCGGCAATGGTCCATGGCGGCCATTATTGAGCAAGCCGCCCCGGCCGACAGTCAGCCATTGGCCGGGGATAGTGTGGGACTTTTCCCGCACGTCGAACTAGCCCGGACGACTAGCTCAGACGACTGGCTCAGAACGACCACTGCAGGCTGAAGCCACCTGTCAGTGCGGCCGTGGCAAAACCCACCGGCTTGGCCAGGGGCGTCGCCAGCGACATCTCGTAGTTCATCTTTGCCACGCTGCCGCGCACGCCCAGCGCCGCACCCGTGAGCCGGTGACCGGTCAGGTACTGCGCCATCGGTCCGGCCACCGCTCCGGTATCGACACCGGCAAACAGTTCCTGTCCGCTGTCGCCCAGGGCGAGTGCCAGCTCATTGCGCAGGAACCAGCCCCGTTCGGCCTGCAGGGTCAGCTCGCCATCGAAGCCACGCACGGTATAGCGGCCGCCGATGGAAAACTGGTCCTGCGGCGGCAGTGCTCCCCGGTTCCACTGCGCGCGTAGCGTGCCGCTGTAGCGCAGACGCGCCGAGGCCAGCTGGAAGGGCGCGTTCAGCGAGGCATCCAGCAACCACAGGCCGTAGCGCGAGTCGATCTGCGGCAGGTCGTAGGGCGTCACCGGTTCGCTGCCTTGCCGATCCAGCGAGCGACGATAGGCGAGGGTGGCGTCGGCAATGGCGTCGCCCATGAACTGGCGGTGGTTCAGGCCCGCCTCCCAGCCGCTGGTGCGACGCTGCTGCGCACCGATCTCCAGTTCATCGATGGCGTTGTAGGCGGTGCGCAGCAGGCCCTTGACGAAGACCGTGCTCTTGCTGGCGGCATCGCGCCGGACCAGTCGCGAGAGCTTGAATTCGGTGGTCTCCGAACGGCCGCTGTAGACGAAGTTCTCGAAGGCCCCGGCCACGGTCTGGTGATAACGGTTGCCCGACATCGTGACTGCACCCATCCAGTCACCCCAGGGCAGCGAGTAATGCAGGGTATAGGCCTGGCTGCCGTGGTCGCCGTAGTGGTTCAGGCTGCGGCTGACGCTCACGTAGAAGAGGTCGTTGAGGGTCCACCAGTTGTCATAGGCCAGCGTCAGCCCCAGCAGATACTTGCCGGTGGCGCGGGCGCCGCCATCGTCCAGCGTGGTCGTCAGGCGGAACGGGAAGGCCTGCTGATACTGGATCACCAGATCGCTGTCGCCCGCCTCGGCACCGGCATCCTCGGAGGGCGTGATCTTGATGTCGGCCTGCACGGTCGGCAGGCGCTTGAAGTTTTCCAGTCCTTGCTCGATATCGCGCAGGTTGAGGAGGTCGCCCGGCTTCAGCGGCAGCGCATTGACGGCAGTGCCACGGGCACTTGCATCGGCAGCAAAGCGGATGTGACGCACGCGCCCCGGTTGCACGCTCAACACCAGCCGCCCCGTGGACAGGTCCTGCGGGCGCGCCAGCACCCGGGTGGTGGTATAGCCCTGCGCCACGATGGCGCTCTCCACCCGGGCCAACACCAGATTGACCCCCTGCGAACCGAGGCAGCGCCCCAGCGCGCCGTCCGCGCCTGTCACGCTGGCGAGCGCAAAGCGGAAGCGCTCGGCCTGCTCGCCCTCCAGGGTGATGGATGAAATCAGCCGGCACGGTTGCTCCTCTGCGGGAAAGGCCTGCGGCGTCGGGCTGGCGACGGGGCCACCCAGGCCCACATCCGGCCGCTGTTCCTGTTGCTGGCGCAGGGCGCGTTCACGTTCGCGTTGCAATTGTTCCGGGTTGACGGCGGTTTGCGCGATGCACAGGGCGCTGACCAGGTTCAGGCCGGCGAATATCGGTATCGCCAGACGATGGGTAGAAAGACAGGGGACGGAAAACATGGCTTGAGCGATTCATCCCGCACGCTTGTGCGAGGAATCAACATAAATGATGTCAATGAATAAACGAGTTTTGATGGCTTCCCATCGATGTTGGGTTTTCCCGACAGGAAATCTTCTTGAAATAAGGGAAATCGATAAATCGTCGTTAACCTAAATTAACATCTGGGCCCTGGCAACCAAATTCTTGCCGATCAGAAATGACCGACAACGACGGGTTCGTTGTATAGCCGGTCATAAAAACAATTGCATCAGGGTGTGGGCGTCCATGAACCGTCAGCGTTACAAGCTGGTTTTCAACCGGCATCGCGGCCAATTGATGGCTGTCGCAGAAATTGCTTCCAGTGTCCAGCACCACGGCCGCACCTCGGCACCGGGCGTCGGCCCGGCGGATTGGCTCCCGTCGGTCCTGCGCTTTTCGCGCCTTGCGGTTACGCTCGCGCTGGCCCTGAACACCGTGGCCCACGCGCAGATCCTGGGCGACCGCAATGCCCCGCGCAACCAGCAGCCGACGGTCCTGGTCACGCCCAATGGTGTACCGGTGGTCAACATCCAGACGCCCAGCAGCGCCGGGGTTTCGATGAACCAGTACCGTCAGTTCGATGTGGGCGCCAATGGCGTCATCCTCAACAATGCCCGGGTCACCACCGCCACCCAGCTGGGTGGGCAGGTCACCGGCAACCCCTGGCTGGCCACGGGCGCGGCACGGGTGATCGTGAATCAGGTCAATTCGACCAACCCCAGCTATCTGCGTGGCTACCTGGAAGTGGCCGGCGCCCGTGCGCAGGTCGTCGTGGCCAACCCGGCCGGCATCAGCTGCGCCGGCTGCGGCTTCATCAATGCCAGCCGCGCCACCCTCACCACGGGCCTACCGCAGGTTAGCAACGGCAGTCTGGAGAGCTATCGCGTCGCCGGTGGCACGGTGAGCATCGACGGCAATGGCATGGATGCCAGCCGCACCGATTACGCCGAGATCATTGCCCGCGCCGTGCAAGTCAATGCCGGCATGTGGGCGCCGGAACTGAAGGTCAGCGCCGGTCTGAACACCGTCAGCGCCGACCATGCCAGCGTCGTTCCCGGCGTCGCTCCCGCCGATGGCCAGCCCGCTATCGCCATCGACGTGGCACAACTGGGCGGGATGTACGCCGGTCACATCTACCTCACCTCCACCGAACACGGCGTGGGCGTGCGCAATGCCGGCACCATCGGCGCCTCGGTCGGGCAAGCCGTGGTCACCGCCGATGGTCGCCTGGAAAACAGCGGGGCCATCAGCGCCACCGGCCCGCTGGCGCTGCAAGCCAGCGGCGGTGTGCGCAACAGCGGCGAATTGGGCAGCCAGGGCGCCGTCACCGTCACCACCAGCACGCTGGACAATGCCGGCAGTATCACCAGCACCGGCACGCTGGCGGTACAGGCCAGCGACGTCATCCTCAATACCGGCAGCGTTGGCGGCGAGGGGGGTGTGCAGATGACGGCCGCCAGCATCGACAACCGCAACAGCATCGGCAGCAGTGCGGGACTGGCGCTGCAAGCCAGCGGCAACACTGGCCATATCGGCAATAGCGGCACACTGCAGGCGACGCGGGATGTGACGATCAACGCCGCAACAGTGGATAACAGCGGCACCGTGCGCGCCAGCCAGGGCGCGCTCCAGGTCACCAGCAGTGCAGGCAGCACCAACAGCGGGCGCATCGAAGCCGGCCAGTCCATTGCGGTCAATGCGGCAGGTAGCCGGGGCAATAGCGACGGCAAGGATGTGAGTAACGTACTGACCCACGTCAAGGCCGGCGGTCAGGTCAATATCGACTCTGGACGCGATACGAACCTGATCGGTGCGACGGTAGAGGGAACGATGCGTGTGCTGGCGCACACCATTGTTGGTGGCCTGACCGGAGGGCTCGCCGGAGCGGCAGGCGCTGCAATGGGCACGCTCACCGCACCGAACGTTGCAGCTGCCTTGAATAAGGCGGGCGTTGATCCGGATTTGGCGAGGGAGTTGACGGGGTTGTCGAGTACCTTGGCTGGGGCGGCTGTGGGTGGTGTGGCTGGGGGATCGGCGGCTTATAACGAAGTTATAAATAATTATCTGAAGCATGAAGAGGCGGCAAGGTTAAGCCTGCTCAGGGATAAACAGCTAGTTGGCCAGTGCAATAAGGACTGTGAATCGGAAATCACGTCACTGGAACAGCTAGATAAGAAGCGTGACATTGAATTCCAGGCTTGAACGACTTCCCGGAAGAACCGATGTATACGCTCATCGTGGAAGGTAAAGAAGTACTCAATTTTACTGAATGGCCAGATAAATGGGCTAAGGCTTCGCTGTAACTACCCACTAAAATCCAGCTCACCCCAAACGGCAAAAACTCTACTCAATCGCACCAACACTCCCAAAGTCTCGTCCCCACCCCTCAAAGATTCTCTCTCCGTCTCTCCCCCCGCAACGCCATCCCCAATCCCGCCACGATCGCCACCGCCCCCACCATCATCGAGACCGGCAGCGGCTCCTGCAGCACCCAGGCCGAGGCCGCGACGCCGAAGAGTGGTGAGAGTGCATTGAGCATCAGCGCCCGCACCCCCAGTCGCGCCACCACCCAGTTGAACAAGGCCACGCTGAGGATGCTCACCAGCAGGCCGTGATAGGCGCTCTGCAGCGCCAGGGCGGGCAGGGGCTTGCTGAAGGTGGTTTCGCCCAGCCAGGGCAAGGCCACCAGCGTGCAGGCCAGCGACAGTACCTGCGTCAGCGCCACCGCATCCAGCGGGGCGACCTGCCAGTTGCGGTTCAGGACCAGGTACCAGGCCCACATCAGGGCCGATAGGACGAACATCAGGTCGCCGCGCCAGGCGCCTGCCGGGGCCAGGCCGCTGGCCAGGATGCCATTGAGGCCGACCAGCACCAGCCCGGCCAGGAGCAGGAGCACGCCCCAGGGCGAGATGCGCTCGTGCTGCCGGAAGACGAAGCGGCTGATCGCCATGCCGAACAGCGGGGTGAGCGCCGGATGGATCAGCGCGCCATGCGAGGCGGGGGCGTAGTTCACGCCGCCGACCAGCACCAGGCTGAACAAGGGGCCGGAGAGCAGGAATAGCACCAATCCGCGCCGCCAGCCCACGCCACAGGCGCCGATGAGCCCGCGGCGCCAGGCATAGGGCAGCATCAGCAGGCCGCTGGTGAGGTAGCGCACCAGGGTGGCGTCATAGGGTGTCAGCCCTTGCTGGTAGCCGTAGCGCGAGATCACGGGTTGGATGCCCCAGATCAGCGCGACCAGGATGCCGGAAAGAATGGGTGGGTTCATGTCGAAAGCCGGTTGGTGAAAGCCCTGCAGAAGTGAGCACAGTAGAGCAAAGGGGCTTTGACTGACTTTCGATCATTGGTCAATAATGTTTGAATCTGCGCCATCACCGGTTGACACATGCCCAAGCCCACGCCAGCTCCGCCGACCCTGCCCATCGATCGCGTGGGGGAGATTGCGCGACCGGTGGTGGTGGCGGGTGCCGACTATCCCAGCGGTTCGCTGCAGCCCCTGCACAGTCATCGGCGGGCGCAATTATTGTTCGGGCTGGCGGGCATGATGCAGGTGGTCACGCAGGATGGGGCCTGGGTGGTGCCGCCGCAGCACGCGGTGTGGATTCCGTCCGGGCGTGAGCACCTGAGCCGCATGCTGCTGCCGGTGACGACCTGCAGTGCCTTCGTGGAGCCCGAGCACGCACCACGCCAGGCGCAGACCTGCCAGGTGCTGGAGGTGCCGCCCTTGCTGCGTGAATTGCTGATCGAGGCGACCCGCATCGATCCGCTCTACGCGCCCAATAGCCGGGAAGAAGACCTGATGCGCCTGCTGCTGGCGGAAATCGGTCGTGCCCGCGAGATTCCGGTCCACGTGCCGTTGCCGCAGGAGGAAAAGCTGGGCGCGCTGTGCCGCAGCTTCATGATGGCGCCGTCGATCCGCTCGCGTCCGGGGGAGTGGGCGGAGCAACTGCATACGAGCGAACGCAGCTTCAATCGCCGTTTCCTGGCGCAGACGGGGATGGGTTTCCAGCAGTGGCGCTTGCGGGCCTGTATCGTCAATGCGATCTCGCGGCTGGCGCTGGGGCATTCGGTGACGGTGATCGCCTATGACCTGGGCTATGAACGGCCGGCGGCGTTTTCCACGATGTTCAGGAAGATGACCGGGCATGTGCCGTCGGCCCATCCGGCGGCGCTGGGGGCGGTGCGTCGCAGCCGCTGAGCGGCGGCCATAAAAAAGGCCGGGGCATTTCGCTCCGGCCAACCATTCTGCGAGGGATGCAGAAGAGACTATCGGGGTGAAGGACGCAGGGCGTGGGCCCTGTCGTCAGCCCGGATCAGGCACCTGCCAGGCGCGGGGCCTGCGCCCGGCCGCCCGACTGCATGTAGCGCTCGACCGAGAGGTCTTCATGGGCGATGGCGGGACGGCGGCCGGAGATCAGGTCGGCCAGCAGTTGTCCCGAGCCGCAGGACATGGTCCAGCCCAGGGTGCCGTGGCCGGTGTTGATGAACAGGTTCGAGACCGGGGTGGCGCCGACCACCGGCGTGCCGTCCGGGGTCATCGGGCGCAGGCCGGTCCAGAAGCTGGCCTGGCGGGTGTCGCCAGCGCCGGGGAAGAGGTCGTTGACCACCAGTTCCAGCGTGGCACGGCGCTTGGCCTTGAGGGTGGTGTCGTAGCCGACGATCTCGGCCATGCCGCCCACGCGGATGCGGTCGTCGAAGCGGGTGACGGCGATCTTGTAGGTTTCGTCCAGGATGGTCGAGACCGGGGCGGCGCTGGCGTCGGTGATGGGCACGGTGATCGAGTAACCCTTGAGCGGATAGACCGGAATGGCGGGCAGGCCCGGCACATCGGCGAGCAACTGCGGCGAGTAGGAGCCCAGGGCGACCACGTAGCTGTCGGCCTGTACCAGTTCCTTGCCGCAGACGACGCCGGCGATCTTGCCGCCGGCCATGGCCAGCGCATCGATGGAGACGTCGTAGCGGAATTTGACGCCCAGCTGTTCGGCCATCTTGGCCAGGCGGGTGGTGAAGAGCTGGCAATCGCCGGTTTCGTCATTGGGCAGGCGCAGGCCGCCGGTGAGCTTGCCGCGCACCTTGTCCAGCGCCGGTTCGGCGCCGCCCAGCTGGTCCGGGCGCAGCAGTTCGAAGGGAACGCCGGCTTCCTTGAGCACGGCGATGTCCTTGGCCGCGCCATCCAGTTGTTCCTGGGTGCGGAACAGCTGCAGCGTGCCTTGCTCGCGGCCTTCGTAGGGGATGCCGACATCGGCGCGCAGCGCGCGCAGGCAATCGCGGCTGTATTCGGCCAGGCGCACCATGCGTTCCTTGTTGACGGCGTAGCTCTCGGCATTGCAGTTGCGCAGCATCTGCCACATCCAGCGCAGCTGGTTGAGCGTGCCGTCCGGGCGGATGGCCAGCGGGGCGTGTTCCTGGAACATCCACTTGATGGCCTTCAGCGGAATGCCCGGGGCGGCCCAGGGCGAGGCGTAGCCGGGGGAGATCTGGCCGGCATTGCCGAAGGAGGTTTCCAGCGCGGCGCCGGGCTGGCGGTCCAGTACGGTCACGTCATGGCCGGCCCTGGCCAGATACCAGGCGCTGGTGACCCCGATGACACCGCTTCCAAGAATGACGACGCGCATGTTGATTCCCCGTTTTCAATGATGCCGCTACGAAAGGCTGCTGGATTAGAAGATTCAGCTATGATATGGGCGAATAAATAGTGTTTGTTCGCGTATTTATTGATAATTTCAGGAAGAAATAATTTAAATCGCGCTGAAACAGGAAAAATCCCATGAGAACCCAGCAGCAGTCCGTCCGTACCCTCGACAAGCTTGATCACCGCATCCTGGCGGTGCTGCAGAAGGATGGGCGCATTTCCATGAAGGAGCTGGGGGAGCAGGTCGGGCTGTCGGTCACGCCCTGCATTGAACGGGTCAGGCGCATGGAGCGCGATGGGGTCATCACCGGCTATTACGCGCGCGTCAATCCGGAGTCACTGGGGGCGACCTTGCTGGTGTTCGTGGAGATCACGCTGAACCACAAGTCGGGCAACATGTTCGAGCAGTTCCGGCGCGAGGTGCTGCGCATTCCCGAGGTGCAGGAATGCCACCTGGTCTCGGGCGATTTCGACTACCTGATCAAGGCCCGCATCCGGGGCATGGCCGAATACCGCAAGCTGCTGGGCGATATCCTGCTGCAGCTGCCGGGGGCGGCGCAGTCCAAGAGCTACGTGGTGATGGAGGAAATCAAGGAAACCCTGGCCTTGCCGCTGGACGACTGAGATGATCGGGCGCATGGCGTCGCCAGATAAAGGGTCGGGGGCGGGGCTGGGGCGCGAGGGATGGTTGAGCAGCTTGCTTGACCTGCACTGTACTTGAATCCGGCGTGCGTTCCTGTGCATTCCTGTTTGGTTTGGTGTGACCTAGACTTCACCTACACTGGACTCCACTCCGACCCGAGACATCATGCCTTCCAAACCAAGAATCGAGCAATACAATCAACCCGCAGGCGGCTGGGGCGCACTGAAATACGTGGCGCTGAACCTGGTCAAGGAACACGTGGCCGATGGCAAGGGGCTGCGCACCCTGTTGTCGCAGAACCAGCCGGACGGTTTTGATTGCCCCGGCTGTGCATGGCCGGACCGGGAGCATACCTCCACCTTCGAATTCTGCGAAAACGGCGTCAAGGCGGTGGCCGCCGAGGCGACCAAGAAGCGGGTGACGCCCGATTTCTTCGCCCAGCACACCGTGGCCGAGCTGATGCAGCAGTCGGACTATGAACTGGAAGAACACGGCCGCCTGACCCATCCCATGGTCTACGACGCCGCCACCGACAAGTACCGCAAGATCGAATGGAGTGCCGCCTTCGAACTGATCGGCCAGCATCTCAATGCCTTGCCCGATCCGAACATGGCCGACTTCTACGTCTCCGGCCGCGCCAGCAACGAGGCGGCTTTCCTGTTCCAGTTGTTCGTGCGCCAGTACGGCACCAACAATTTCCCCGACTGCTCCAACATGTGCCACGAGCCCACCAGCGTGGGCCTGCCGGTGACTGTCGGGGTCGGCAAGGGCACCGTGCTGCTGGAAGACTTCGACCACTGCGACACGCTGCTGCTGTTCGGCCAGAACCCGGCCACCAACCACCCGCGCATGATGGGCGAGCTGCGTCACGCCTCCAAGCGCGGCGCCACCATCGTCGCCATCAATCCGCTGAAGGAACGCGGTCTGGAGCGCTTTGCCGACCCGCAGAGCAAGGTCGAGATGCTGACCATGGGCAGTACCCGGATCAGCTCCATGTTCATTCATCCCAAGCTGGGCGGTGACCTGGCACTGATCAAGGGCGTCATCAAGCGCACCATCGAGCTGGACGACGCTGCCCTGGCCGCAGGGACCGAGCGCGTGATCGATGTGGCCTTCATCGAGCAACATACCGCCGGCTTCGAGGCGTTCGCCGCCCAGGCGCGTGGCGAAAGCTGGGACGACATCGTCGAGGAATCCGGCGTCTCCCGTGACGACATCGAAAAGCTGGCCCAGGTCTATGTCAAGGGTAAGGCGGTCATCGCCACCTGGGGTATGGGCCTAACCCAGCACAAGCATGCAGTGGCCACCATCCAGCTGCTGTCGAACATGATGATGCTGCGCGGGAACATCGGCCGCCAGGGCGCTGGCCTGTGCCCGGTGCGTGGTCACTCCAACGTGCAGGGCGACCGCACCGTGGGTATCGACGAAAAGCCGACCCCGGCCTTCCTGGATCGCCTGGAACAGGTCTTCGGCTTCAAGGCGCCGCGTCACCACGGCAACGACACCGTCGGCTCGGTCATGGCCATGCTGGAAGGGCGCACCAAGGTCTTCATCGGCCTGGGCGGCAACTTCGCCATGGCCACGCCCGACACCCCGCGCACCTTCGAGGCCATGCGCTCCTGCAACCTGACGGTGCATATCACCACCAAGCTCAATCGCAGTCACCTGGTACATGGCCGTGACGCGCTGATCCTGCCGACCATGGGCCGCACCGAGATCGACATGCAGAAGTCCGGTCCGCAGGGTGTGACGGTGGAGGATTCGATGAGCATGGTGCACGTCTCCTATGGCATCAACAAGCCGGCTTCCGAGCAGCTGATGTCGGAAACCTCCATCGTGGCGCATATCGCGCAGGCCACCATGCAGTCGCGCAGCAACGGTCCGCAGATCGACTGGCTGTGGTACGCCGAGGATTATTCTCGCATCCGCGATGCCATCGAAAAGGTCTACGACGCCTTCAAGGGTTACAACGAACGCATCGCCAATCCGGGTGGCTTCCACCTGGGCGTGGCCTCGCGTGACCGGGTCTGGAAGACCAGCACCGGCAAGGCCAACTTCATGGTCCTCGACATCCCCAAGGACACCCCCATCCATCGTGCCCGGGCGATCCACGGCGAGAAGCTGCTGACCCTGATGACCACCCGTTCACACGACCAGTACAACACCACTATCTATGGCATGGACGACCGTTATCGCGGCGTGTTCGGCCAGCGCCGGGTGGTGTTCATCAACCCGGCCGATCTGCAGATGCTGGGCTTGAAGGATGGCGAGTGGGTCGATATCACCAGCGTCTGGGACGATGGCGTGGAACGTCGCGCCGATGGTTTCCTGCTGGTGGGCTACGACATTCCCCGTGGTTGCATCGGCAGCTACTATCCCGAGACCAATCCGCTGGTGCCGCTGGAAAGCTTTGCCGACCAGGCCCGCACGCCGACCTCGAAGTCGATTCCGGTGCTGCTGGCGCGTTCGGCGGTGCAGCGCGCGGCGGCGTAAATAGAGATGGCAGACATGGCAGACCCGGCGGCCCCGGACAGCGGCGACCTGCAGGAGCGGGCGCGGCATCTGGGGGTGCCGCCCGAGGTACTGCTCATCGTCGAGACCTTGCAGGCCGACGCCGAAGAGAAGGAGGGCGGCGCGCTGTCACTGGCGCGCCTGTCCAAGCGCACGCAACTGCGCATGAGTACCTTGCGGCGTCTGCTGTCGGCGCTGGAAGAGGCCGGCGTGGTGCAGGTAGCGATGAACGAGGACGGGACCGGCAGCGTCAGCTTGCTGGTGCCACCGCCTCAGTAAGCGCTACCTGAGCGACCTAGGCGCCACCGCCGCCGTGAGCAGCCGCAGACAACTCAATCCGCCAGTTCCTGCACCAGCTTGCCCATCAGTTTGAGGGCCTGTTCGATCTCCCTCGACCAGTCATAGCTGTAGTTGAGCCGGATGAAATGGCTGTAGCGATTGGTGGCCGCAAAAATGCGTCCCGGCGCCACCGTGATGCCCAGTGCCAGACTGCGGCGATACAACTCCATCGCATCCACCTGCGGCGGCAATTCCACCCACAGCACATAACCGCCTTCGGGCGCAGAGACCCGCGTGCCTTCCGGGAAGAAGCGCAGCACGAAGTGCCGCATCAGTTCCCGCTGCTGGGCAAAGGCGCGGCGTACCCGGCGCAGGTGGCGCTCGTAGCCGCCCTGGGTCAGGTATTCGGCGATGGCCCGTTGCGGCGCGGTGGGCGTGGCCAGGGTGTTGAGGAACTTGAGCTTTTCCACCTGATCGCGGTAGCGGCCGGGCATGGCCCAGCCGATGCGGTAGGCCGAAGTCAGGCTCTTGGAAAAGGACGAGCAGTGCAGCACCAGGCCGTCGCGGTCGTAGTTCTTCAGCGAAGAAGGATGGGCATTGCCGTAATAGAGTTCGCTGTAGACGGCGTTTTCGATCAGCGGCATCTGGTGCTGTTCGGCCAGGCGCACCAGCCTTTCCTTTTCGCTGTCCGGCATCTGGAATCCGAGTGGATTCTGGAAGTTGGGCATCACCATGCAGGCCGCCACGGCCTGCGTCTTCAGACATTCTTCCAGGGCCCCGACGTCCATCCCGCGCTCGGGATCGGTGGGAATTTCCAGCGCCCGCATGCCCAGTCGCTCGATGGCGTGCAGCATGGCATAGAAGGTCGGGGTCTCGACCGCGATGGTGTCGCCCGGCTTGGCCACGGCTTGCAGGCAGAGGTTGATGGCCTCGGTCGCGCCGACGGTGATGACGATTTCCTCGGGGGCGACCTTGAGACCGTTTTCCAGGTAGCGGCGGGCGATCTGGCGCAGCAGTTCCGGATGGCCCGGCGGCAGGTCGTCGAACACGCTGGACTGGCTGGCATGGCGGGCGATCTTGCCGGCGTACTGCGCCAGCCGGTGCGAGGGGAAGAGCGCCGGGTTGGGGTAGGGCGACCCCAGCGGCACGGTGCCGTCCTGCTGGATGGTCCTGAGCGTGGCCAGGACCAGCCGGCTGACGTCGACCTCGGTCGATTCCTGCCAGGCCGGGTGGTCCTCGCGCGAGGTCTTGGCCGCCGGCATGGCGACGGTCTCGGCCTGGGCCCGCACGAAGTAGCCGGATTGCGGCTGGCTTTCGATGATGCCCTGGCTTTCCAGCAGTTCGTAGGCGCGAACCACGGTCGTGACGCTGACCTTGTGTTGCTGGCTGGCAATGCGTACCGAGGCGATGCGCTCGCCCGGGCGCAGCACGCCGGCACGGATCGAGGCCGCCAGCTGGTCGGCAAATTGTTTGTAGAGAGGCATGGCGGCCATGGAAGAGGGATGTGGGACGGCGGTGTTAAAGTGCTAAGCCCGCATTCTACAAGGACGCCGCCATGATCACCGTGCATCACCTGAACAACTCCCGCTCGCAGCGCGTGCTGTGGCTGCTGGAAGAGCTGGGGCTGGATTACCAGATCAGGTTCTACCAGCGCAATCCCAAGACCATGCTGGCCCCGCCGGAACTGCTGGCGGTCCATCCCCTGGGCAAGTCGCCCGTGATTACCGATGGCGACCTGACGGTGGCCGAGTCGGGCAACATCATCGAATACCTGCTGGAACGCTACGGCGCCGGCAGTGGCCTGCTACCGGCCGCCGGTACCGCCGAGCGCCTGCGCTATCGCTACTGGCTGCACTTCGCCGAGGGCTCGGCCATGCCCTGGCTGTTGCTGGGCCTGATCTTCGCCAAGATGCCCGGGGCCGTGCCGGTGCTGATCCGTCCGATCGCCAAGATGCTGGCGCAGGGCATGCGCAGCCGCCTGGTCGCGCCGCAGCAGCAGCGTCAGCTCAAGTTCATGGAAGCCGAACTGGGCAAGGACGGCTGGTTCGCCGGGGCGCAGTTCACGGGGGCCGACATCCAGATGAGTTTCCCGGTCGAGGGGCTGCGGGCGCGGGGTGGGTTGGATGCGCGCTATCCCAGGCTGCTCCACTACCTGGAGGCCATCCACGCCCGGCCGGCCTACCAGCGGGCGCTGGAAAAGGGCGGGCCTTACGAGCTGTTGCGCTAGCCTTCGGCGCGGGAGATTTCAGGCCGGCAAGCTCACCTGGGCGCGCAGGCCACCGCCGCTGCGATTGCACAGCAGCAGGCGCCCGCCATGGGCCTCCACGCTGGAGCGTGCGATGGCCAGCCCGAGGCCGACATGGCTGTCGCGGCCCCGATGGCGGGCCGGGTCAAGGCGTACGAAGGGCTTGAAGACTTCCTCCAATTGCGCCTCGGCGATGCCGGGGCCGTCATCATCGACCAGGATCGTGAGCGCGCCATCGGACTGCGCCCTCAGCGACAGGCGCGCCCTCTGGCCATAGCGCACTGCGTTGTCCACCAGGTTGCCCAGGGCGCGGCGCATGTGGATCGGGCGGCAGCGATAGGGCTGGGAAGTCGCCTCTTCCAGCAGCACCTGATGGCCCTGGGCCGACTGTTCCTCGGCGATCTCGCGCAATAGTGCCTGCAGATCAATCTGTTGGGTGGCTTCGGCGTGGGCGTCGTCGCGGGCAAAGTGCATCGTTTCTTCCACCATGGCCCGCATCTCCTCGAGGGTGCGGATCATCGCCGTGCGCAGCGCGGCATCGTCTACCAGTTCGGCCCGTAGTCTCAGGGAGGTGATCGGCGTGCGCAGATCGTGACTGATGGCGGCCAGCATGCGGGTGCGGTCTTCCACGAAGCGGCGCAGCCGTTGTTGCATCAGGTTGAAGGCGCTGGTGACGTCGCGCGCTTCCTGCGGGCCGGTGACCGGCAGGGCGTCGATCTGCTCACCCCGGCTGACCCGTTCGGCGGCCTGTGCCAGGGCCTTGATCGGGCGCAGGATGCGGCGCAGGAACAGCGCCACGATGACCAGCACCGGCAGCGTCGAGACCGGCACCGAGAAGCGTAGCGGGCGCTGCCAGCCCTGGGTGATCACCGGGAACTGCACGGTGTTGACCCAATGCCCATCTGGCGTGCGCAACGCCATGCGTAGCGTGGCCGGGCCTTCCGGGGATTCGTACAAGCTCACCCGCAGGGCATCGGCGGGCAGCGCCAGCATGTCCTGCAGGCGCTGGCGCAGAATGTCCTGATCGCGTCCTCGCTGGTGCTGGGCATCGATGTGCGGTTGCGGGTCCAGCGTATAGCGTCGGCTGTCCAGGCTGGCCTGGTGCAACGCCGCCCGGGCCTCGGGCGTGGGCAGCAGGCCCAGGCGCCAGGCGATGGCGGCGTGTTCGGCCATCTGCTCGCGCGAGATCACGTGGATACGTTCGCCATTGCCCAGTACCAGCATCAGGCCGATGGCATGGGCCGCTACCAGACCCACCAGCAGCAGGGCCAGCAGCTGGCCGGTCATGGTGCGCGGCCACAGTCTCATGAGACGGCGGGCTCTGCGCTGACCTGGGCCGCCAGCAGATAACCGTTGCCCCATACCGTCTTGAGCAGGCTCGGGCGGCGCGGGTCGGGTTCGAGTTTCTTGCGCAGGCGGCTGACCTGGCTGTCGATGCTGCGATCGAAGGCCTGGGCTTCGGTGCCGGCGGTGAGGTCCAGCAGGCGGTCGCGCGAGAGCACGGTGTTGGGATGTTCCACCAGGACGCGCAGCAGGCGGTATTCGACGCTGGAGAGGGTCACGCTGGCGCCGTCGCGGTCGCGCAGTTCGCGCTTGTCTACATCCAGGGTCCACGTATCGAAGAGGTAGCGCCGCACCGCCAGCGGTGCAGCGGGCAGCGCTGCGCCCGGTAGTTGACGGGCGATGCGGCGCAGCACGCTGCGGATGCGGGCCAGCAATTCGGCGGGTTCGAAGGGCTTGATCAGGTAGTCGTCGGCACCGGTGTCCAGGCCGCGGATGCGGTCGTCGCTGGAGGCCATGGCCGTCAGCAGGATCACCGGCGTACCCAGTTGCTGGTCGATGTAGCGGCACAGCGAGAGCCCGTCCTCGCCCGGCATCATCACATCCAGCACGACCAGGTCGAAACGTTGCCTGCCCAGCAGCGCGCGCGCCTGCGCGGCATCCAGGGCCATGCTCACCAGCAGGTCCTGGCGGCGCAGGTAGGCGGCCAGCGGTTCACAGATATCGGGATGATCATCCACCACCAGGATGTGGCGTTGCGCTTGCATGGTTGTTCCTTCTCCGGTGGCCTTGGCTTGCCACACTTTGACAAACTTTTGTCGATTTTAAATGAATATAATTCTCATTTGCAAATCAACGGCAATCGACCAGAACCCGTCCGGTCTGGCGCAAATCCATTTCCCCAGCGACGTTGCAGGCCATGACCGTGGCCAGCAGGGGAGCGTTTGCGCCTGGACGTCGGCACGCTGGCATCCAACAGGGGAAGCAATCACATGTACGCATACCGACTTTTCACACCCAATCGCATGGCGCTCGCGGTGGCTGCCGCGCTGGCCTTGTCGGCCGGCCTGGCACAGGCGCAGCAGGCCGACGATGGCCTCAGGCAGGTGGTGGTCACCGCCACCGGTTTCGAGCAGGAAGTGATCGATGCACCGGCCAGCATCACCGTCATCGGCCAGGATGAATTGAAGAAGAGACCCTTTCGCGACCTTACCGATGCCTTGAAGGATGTCGAGGGCGTGACTGTCACCGGCACCGCCAGCGAAAAGGACATCTTCATTCGTGGCCTGCCCGGTGCCTATACCCTGATCCTGGTGGACGGCAAGCGGCAGAGCACGCGCGATGCGCGCACCAACGGCAATTCCGGCTTCGAGCAATCCTTCATTCCCCCGCTGGCGGCCATCGAACGCATCGAGGTGGTGCGCGGGCCGATGTCCTCGCTCTACGGCTCAGATGCGATGGGCGGCGTGATCAACATCATCACCAAGAAGGTGGCGCGCCAGTGGGGCGGCTCGGTCAGCGTCGATACCACCTTGCAGCAGCATGCCGACTCGGGAGATGCCTACCAGGGCCAGTTCTACGTCAACGGTCCCATCGCCAGCGATGTGCTGGGACTGCAGATGTGGGGCAAGGTCTACAAGCGCCAGGAAGACCGCATCCTCAACGGTAATACCAAGGCGCTGGACACCGACTTTACCGCCCGTCTGGCGCTGACGCCCAACAAGGACCACGACATCCTGGCCGAGATCGGTACCACCCAGGTGCGGCGCGATGCCTCCAGCTATCACACCCTGGCGGCCACGCGTACCACGGCCGATACCTACAACGAAAACCCGCGCGACCACATGTCGCTGTCGCATACCGGTCGCTATGGCTGGGCCACCTCGGATGTGTCCATCTCCTACGAGAAGGCGCAGCGCAAGAGCTACACCGAAAGCCCGGTCGGCAGCGACAGCTACACCCAGGCCGCGCGCGCCCCCAAGATCGAGAACCTGGTGATGGACGGCAAGCTGTCCCTGCCGCTGGGCGCGCACTGGCTGGTACTGGGCGGCCAGTGGAACGAGGCCACCCTGACCGACGTCAACCCGGGCGTGAGCAGTACCCTGGTGCAGCAGTTCAAGATCACCCAGAAGGCGCTGTTCGTCGAGGACGAGTGGAAGCTGACCGAACGCCTGGCCCTCACCGGCGGCCTGCGCCTGGACAACCACCAGGTCTATGGCAACCACTGGAGCCCGCGCCTGTATGCGGTCTGGCATGGCACCGAGCAACTGGTGCTCAAGGGCGGCGTCTCGCGTGGTTTCCGGGCGCCGGAGATTCGCACCATCGCACCGGGCTACGCCTATACCACCGGGGGCGCGGGTTGCACGGTCGGCCCCACCGGCACCTGCGGGGTCATCATCGGCGACCCCAACCTCAAGCCCGAGACCAGCACCAGCTGGGAAATGGGCGCACAGTGGGATAACCACGCCGGCCTGGCCGCCGGTGCCACGCTGTTCTACACCGACTTCAAGGACAAGGTCAGCAATGCCCTGGTCTATAACGCCGATGGCAGCATTGCGCGCTGGTCGGCCAACAGCAACTATCGTCTCTGGACCAGCTACAACGTCGATCGCGCCACGATCAAGGGCATCGAGTTGAGCGGGCGCTGGCAGGCCACCCGCAGCGTGGCGTTCAAGTCCAACTACACCTATACCGATTCACGCCAGAAGGGAGGCGCCTACGATGGCTATGCGCTGGCCCGCACGCCCAAGCACATGTTCAACCTGCGTGCCGACTGGACTCCGGCCGATGCCTGGACCGTCTGGAGTGCGCTGGCCTACCACGGCAAGGAGGTCAATGCAGCTGCGCGCGTGGGGACCGCCGGCACCACCATTTCCTCGTCGGGGGTCAAGGAGTACCAGGGCTATACCCTGGCCGACCTGGGTGTGACGCATGACATCAACAAGCTCACCTCGGTCAGCGCGGCGATCTATAACCTTACCGACAAGCGTCTGGATGAGCAGAGCTTCAACACCGTCGGCGATGGGCGCCGGCTGTGGGTCAGCCTGACGCAGCGCTTCTGATGGCCGGCGTCGATCTGCACCGGCGGCGCCTGCTGGCGGCCGCCATGCTGGCCAGCCTGCCGGCAATGGCGGTAGCGCAGCCTGATCTGTCGCAGCGGCTGGGGCCGACGATTGCCGAGCACGGTTCGGCCTGGTATCGCTTCGAGCGCTTTGCGCTGCGCTCGCAGGACGGCCAGCGCGGCTACCGGGTGACCGTGTGCCTGCCACGCCGTGCCGCGCCGGCGGACGGTTATCCGGCCATCGTCCTGTTGGACGGCAATGCCGCGCTGGCGGCCATCGAAGAAGCGCAGTTGCAGGCGCTGGACGCGGTCGGACCGCCGTTGATCGTGGCCATCGGCTATGACACTGACCTGCGCTTCGATGTCGCGGCACGCGCCTATGACTACACGCCGCCCATTCCTGCCGGGCAGGCCGATGACGAAGCCCTGCGCGGACGCCGGGGCGGTGGGGCCGATGTGTTCCTGGACCTGCTGCAGGATCGCATCCTGCCGCAGGTGCGTCGGCTGGCGCCATTGGACAGTACGCGCCTGAGCCTGTGGGGGCATTCCTACGGTGGCTTGTTCGTCTTGCATACGCTGTTCACCCGGCCGGGGCTGTTCTCCCGCTATATCGCCGCCAGCCCGTCGCTGTGGTGGCAGCGCGGCCTGATCCTGGAAGAAGAACGGCGTTTCACGGAGGCGCCCGGCGCCCGGCTGTGGCTGATGGTGGGGGAGGCCGAACAGCGCGAGCGCAAGCCCGCCCGGGAGCTCGATGAGCGTAGCCGCGCCATGCTGGCCGCGCGCGCCTGGTTACCGCCCCAGGCACTGCAGGAAATGGCGGTGCGGCTGCGTCAGCGCCAGGGGCTGGAGGTGCAGATGCGCAGCTTCCCGGGGCTGGCGCACGGACCGATGCTGCCGGCCTCACTGGCCCCGGCGCTGCGTATCGCTGCCGGGCTGGCGCCTTGAGACGGACGGCTGCGGGAGCTGCGTGGGCGGGTTTGTATCGTCATGTATCGCAAAGTAAAAGACCCGCGATGGGGCTGGCACAGCGCAGCAGTGAAGCTATAATTGAGAATTGTTATTATTTGCAGCCTGCTTCATTTCGGTTGTCGATTTCATGAAGGATTCTTCGCTCATCCCTGTCAATGCCGTTGCGGACCAGAAGCGTCGGGCCTTCTGGCTCAAGCACCTGCACCAGTGGCACTGGATCAGTTCCGGCATCTGCCTGGTGGCGATGCTGGCTTTCGCCGTCACCGGACTGACGCTGAACCACGCCGCACAGATCGAAGCAAAGCCGCAGGTGGTGCATCGCACCGCCGTGCTGCCGCCCGCGCTGCTGACCCCGCTGCGCCAGCAGGCCGAGGCGGCATCCGCCGTCGATACCAAAGGCGGCAGCAAGGACCCCTTGCCCGCGCCGGTGCGGGACTGGGTGGCCCAGCAATGGTCGGTGGCGGTGGGCACGCAG
This sequence comes from Herbaspirillum sp. BH-1, assembly GCF_002870055.1. NCBI lineage: Bacteria > Pseudomonadati > Pseudomonadota > Betaproteobacteria > Burkholderiales > Oxalobacteraceae > Herbaspirillum > Herbaspirillum sp. BH-1. Next base: position 683,451 of record NZ_PKOI01000001.1, read on the forward strand.
GCGGCGGAGTGGTCGACCGACGAAGTCTATGTGGCGCTGCCACGTCCCGGCGGCGATGCCTGGCTGCGGGTGGCGCTGGAAGACGGGCAGGTGGAATACGAAAAGACCGATCGCGGCTGGATCTCCTATTTCAACGACCTCCACAAGGGCCGCAATACCGGCGCCGCCTGGAGCTGGTTCATCGACATTTTCGCCGTAGCCTGCCTGGTGTTCTGCATCACCGGGCTGTTCCTGTTGCAGATGCATGCCGGCAAGCGCCCGGCCACCTGGCCGCTGGTCGCGCTGGGCCTGGTGGCGCCGCTGTTGCTGGCGCTGCTGTTCATGCATTGAAGCTTGCGTTTTTCTCCCAGCCAGACAAGCCCATGGGCTTGCAGCCAGCCATCCTGTCTTATTTTGCGAGGTCACATGAAGCGTAGTCATTCCATGCTGCTCAAACCGACCGCCCTGGCGCTGGCCATGGCGGCGCTGTTCGCCACGACCGCCCCGGCCGGTGCGGCGGAGATGAACCTGAAGATCGAGGTCCCCACCCTGAACGTGGCCGAATACCACCGGCCCTACCTGGCGGCCTGGATCGAACGCGCCGACCAGAGTGTGGCGGCCAATCTGGCGGTCTGGTACGACGTCAAGAAAAAGGACAAGGAAGGCGAGAAGTGGCTCAAGGATATGCGCCAGTGGTGGCGTCGTAGTGGCCGCGAGCAGCAGATGCCGATCGACGGCGTCAGCGGTGCTACCCGCGCGCCGGGTGAGCAGAAGCTCAATTTCGGTTCGGCCAAGGGGCCGCTGGCCAACCTGGCCCCGGGTGACTATGTGCTGATGGTGGAAGCCGCCCGCGAAGTCGGTGGGCGCGAACTGGTCAAGCTGCCGTTCCAGTGGCCGCCCACGTCGGCCCAGAGCGCCAAGGGCCAGGGCAGCAGTGAACTGGGGGCAGTGGCGCTGGAACTGAAGCCCTGATGCCCTGAAGCAGACCATCACACCATAAAACCATCAAGAAAGAGGAAGCTGTCATGACGTTTTCCCTGAAGCATTTCACCGCCCGTTCCATGAAGATTGCCGCGCTGGCCCTGGCCATCAGCCTGCCGCTGTCGGCCCATGCCCATCGCCAGTGGCTGCTGCCCTCGGCCACCGTGCTCTCCGGCAGCGAGGCCTGGGTGACGGTGGATGCGGCGGTCTCCAACGACCTGTTCTACTTCGAACACTTCCCGCTGCGCCTGGACGGGCTGGTCGTGACCGGCCCCGACGGCAAGCCGCTGCAGGCGGTCAATGCCGCCACCGGCAAGTATCGCAGCACCTTCGATGTGCAACTGAGCCAGCCCGGCACCTACAAGATCGCCGTGGTCAACAACGGCGTCTTCGCCAGCTACAAGATCGATGGCCAGCAGAAGCGCTGGCGCGGTAGCGCCGAGGCCCTGGCCAAGGAGATCCCGGCCAACGCCACCGAACTGAAGGTGACCCAGATGAATAGCCGGGTGGAGACCTTCGTCACCGCCGGCAAGCCGACCACGGCCGCCCTGACGCCGACCGGCACCGGTCTGGAGCTGGTCCCCGTGACCCATCCCACCGACCTGGTGGCGGGTGACACTGCGACCTTCCAGCTGCTGCTGGACGGCAAGCCGGCCGCCGACATCGAGGTGGAACTGGTACCCGGCGGCATCCGCTATCGCGACAAGCTGCTCGACACCAAGCTCAAGACTGCGGCCGACGGCAAGTTCAGCGTGAAGTGGGCGGGTCCGGGCATGTACTGGATGGAAGCCAGCGTCGCCGACCAGAAGACCACGCTGCCGCAGGCCACCCAACGCCGCGCCACCTACATCGCCACCATCGAAGTACTGCCCTGAGCACGGCCTGACCGACCTTGTTGGCGCCTGCGATGCGGGCGCCGTTTTCATTTTGGATACCTGTTTGGAGTGTGAGCGGTGACGATGTCCCATCGCGTGTTGATCCCCATCGACCTGGAGGCCCCGGCCGCGCTGCCCGCCGGGGCAGTGGCCCATCGCCTGGCCGGCGACACCATGGGCACGACCTGGAGCGTGCAGTTGCTGGCCCCACCGGCGCTGACCACGGCCGCCATTGCCGATGCCATCCAGGCGCAGTTGCAGCGCGTGATCGACGAGATGAGCACCTGGTCGTCGCAGTCCATCATCAGCCGCTTCAACCGGGCCGAGGCCGGTAGCTGGCATACATTGCCGCCAGCGTTCTTTACCGTGCTCGATGCCGCGCTGACGATGGCGGCCGACAGCGAAGGCGCCTTCGATCCCACGGTCGGGCCGCTGGTCGATCTGTGGGGCTTTGGTGCCGGTAGCGTGGCCGCCGACCGTCTGAGCCTGCCCCATCCGGAGCGCCTTGCGGCCGTGCGCCAGCGCTGCGGCTGGCAGCGCATCGTGCTGGACCGCGAGCAGCGCCGGGTGCTGCAGGCCGGTGGCGTTTCTCTGGATTTTTCAGGTATCGCCAAGGGTTACGCGGTCGATCTGGTGGCGCAGGCCCTGCATGAACTTGGCTGTGCAAGCTGGCTGGTGGAAATCGGTGGCGAGCTGGCCGGGCAGGGCCTCAAGGCCGACGGCCAGCCCTGGTGGGTGGCGCTGGAACGGCCCCCGCACGATACGGCCCCGGGCATGGTGGTGGCGCTGCACGGCCTGTCGGTGGCGACCTCGGGCGACTATCGCCGCTATGTCGATCATCAGGGCCAGCGCTATGCCCACACCATCGATCCGCGTAGTGGCGCACCGGTACGGCAGGCGCTGGCCTCGGTGACGGTACTGCATCGGCAGTGCATGGTGGCCGATGCACTGGCCACCGTGCTGACCGTGCTGGGCGAGGAGGCCGGCATGGCCTTCGCCCGCCAGCGCGGTATTGCGGCGCTGTTCATCAGCGCGCAGCCGCAGGGCTACCGGGAGACCATGACCCCGGCCCTGGCCGCCATGCTGGAGTGAGCATGGCACTGCAGACCCGTTACCTGCTGGCGGCGCTCATCGCGCTGACCTACCTCGTCTTCTGCGTCATGACGGCGCTCACCTACCGCCGCGCGCAGCGTCGGCAGCAGGCGCAATGGGCGGGCGCGGGCGCCGGTAACAGCGATGCCGCCACCGTGCTGCTGGCCTTTGCCAGCCAGACCGGCACGGCCGAGCGCCTGGCTCTGCAGAGCGCGCAGAGCCTGCGGGCCGGCGGCATGGCGGTACGCGTGTTGCCGCTGGACCAGTTGCAGGAGGATGACCTGCTGCACGAGGATGACCTGCTGCGCAGGCGACTGCTCCTGTTCGTGGTCAGCACCACCGGCGAGGGCGATGCGCCCGACATGGCCGCCACCCTGGCGCAACGCATGGCGCAGCCGTCCCCGGGCGCGCCGCTGCCGCAACTGCAGTTCGGCGTGCTGGCGCTGGGCGACCGCAGCTACCAGCAATATTGCGCCTTCGGGTATGCGCTGCATGCCTGGCTGGGGCGCCGCCATGCGCAGCCGCTGTTCGATGTGATCGACGTCGACAACGGCGACGACGGCGCCCTGCGCCATTGGCAACATCAGCTGGGCGTACTCAGCGGTCACAGCGACGAGGCCGACTGGAGCGCCCCGGCCTACGGGCGCTGGCGGCTGGCGCAGCGGCAACTGCTCAATCCGGGTAGCGCCGGTGGAGCGGTGTACCACCTGCAACTCACGCCGCTGGACCTGCCCGCGCCGAGCTGGCAGGCCGGCGACATCGCCGAGATCGGCCCGCGCAACAGCGACCAGGCGGTACAGAGCTTCATACAGGCGCTGGGTTTGCAGAATGAAATGTCAACGCTGGCTCCGGTGCTCGCCAGCCGCTTGCTGCCGCACGAGGCTGCGGCGCTGCAGGCCTTGCGCGGCTTGTCCGGCGCTGACCTGCTCGCCCGTCTGAAACCCTTGCCGCACCGTGCCTATTCGATTGCCTCGCTGCCGGCCGATGGCGGCCTGGAGCTGATGGTGCGGCTGATGCACCAGCCCGATGGACGGGCCGGCATCGGTTCCGGCTGGCTGGGCCTGCATGCCGCGCCGGGCCAGGAGATCGACCTGCGGGTGCGGGTCAATACCGCCTTCCATGGCCCGCAGGACGACCGTCCGCTGATCCTGATCGGTAACGGCACCGGGCTGGCCGGACTGCGTGCGCATCTGCGCCAGCGCATCGCCGCCGGGCAGCGCCGCAACTGGCTGCTCTTCGGCGAGCGTTCGCATCGGCACGACTTCTTCCATGGCGACGAACTGCAGGGCTGGCTGGCCGAGGGCCATCTGCAGCGGCTGGACCTGGCCTTTTCGCGCGACCAGGCACAGCGCGTCTACGTGCAGGACAAGCTGCGCGAGGCCGCCGCTGAACTGCAGCAGTGGGTGGAGCAGGGCGCCAGCCTGTACGTGTGCGGCAGCCTGCAGGGCATGGCGGCCGGCGTCACGCTGGCGCTGCAGGAGATTCTGGGCGAGGCGGCCCTGCAGGCGCTGGCCGAGCAGGGGCGTTACCGGCGCGACGTCTATTGAGGGCAGGCGTCGGGCCTTACAGGTGAAGTTGGCTGACAATGCCGGGAAATCCCATGGATTTGCCGGCATTTGCTTTATTTGCTTTTTCTCCCCGTTGCGCGAGAGAATGTCACATCAAATCAATGAGATAAGAACAACATGAGCCTATTCGCCAGCCTGCTGCTGATCCTGCTTCTGGTGGTGGTCAGCGCCTTTCTTTCCTGCGCCGAGATTTCCATTGCAGCCTCCCGCAAGATCCGCCTGGAGATGATGTCCAAGGAGGGTGTGCAAAATGCCGACCGCGTGCTCTCGCTGCAGGCGCAGCCGGGCAATTTCTTCACGGTGGTGCAAATCGGTCTGAATGCCGTGGCCATCCTCGGTGGTGTGGTCGGCGAGCCGGCGCTGACGCCGCATATGCGCGAGATCATCAGCACCTTCTATGTCGGCCCGTTGCTGGAGAATGTCAGCTTCGCCATGTCCTTCCTGGTGGTGACGGCCTTCTTCATCCTTTTCGCCGATCTGATGCCCAAGCGCCTGGCCATGGTGGCGCCGGAGCGGGCGGCGGTGGCGCTGGTCAAGCCGATGCTGTTGCTGGAGAAGATCTTCAAGCCGCTGGTGTGGTTCTTCAACAGCCTGTCGAAGTGGATTTTCACGCTCTTCGGCCTGCCCCAGGTGCGCACCGAAGTCATCACCCCCAACGAGATCCACGCCATGGTCGATGCCGGCGCCCAGGCCGGCGTGCTGCTCACGCAAGAGCATCACCTGATCGAAAACGTGTTCGAGCTGGAAAGCCGCTACGTGCCCTCGGCCATGACGCCGCGCGACAGCATCGTCTACTTCTTGCTCACCGATAGTGAAGACACGATACGCCAGAAGATCATCGAGCATCCGCATTCGCGCTTCCTGGTCTGCGAAGGCCATATCGATGCCGTGCTGGGCTATATCGACAGCAAGGACGTCTTGAAGCGCCTGCTCAAGGGTGAGCAGTTTTCCCTGGCCGACAAGGGGCTGGTGCATACCCCGCTGTCCATCCCCGACAGCCTGAACCTGTGGGAAGTGCTGGAGCGCATGAAGGCCATGGACGAAGACCTAGCCATCGTGGTCAACGAATATGCGCTGGTGGTGGGCATCATCAGCATCACCGATGTCACCGGGGTGTTGATGGGCAACCTGCTGGCCATCACCGTGGAAGAGCAGCAGATCGTACGCCGCGATGAAAACTCCTGGCTGATGGATGGGCTCACACCGCTCAACGATGTGATGAACGAGCTGGACATCGATGAATATCCCAACCCGGTCGGCTACGAGACCCTGGCCGGCTTCATCATGTACATGCTGCGCAAGATTCCCAAGAAGACCGATTTCGTGCTGTTTTCGGAATACAAGTTCGAGGTGGTCGACATCGAGGGCAATCGCATCAATCAGTTGCTGGTGACCCGCTTCAAGCTGGAGCGGACGGACAAGGCGGACAAGGCGGATAAGGCGGATAACGCGGACAGGACCGACAAGGAAGCCGGTACGAATTAATACGATTTTTCAGATTTTTCCTATCCTCACGACCTGCCCGAATCGGGATACTTCCCCTCGGTCGTTTGCTTGAAAGACTGGTACTCGGGGAAAGCAGACGGCCGTTTTAAAAAGTAGCAAACGCAGCAAATGCAGCAAATGCAGTAACGCAGTAACTGAAGTAACCGTAGCAGAGGTAGTCGTGGGCAGCCCGCATCCGCAAGGATGCGGGCTTTTTTTCGTCGGTCGATTTCCGCATCGATGCTGCCGTCGACGATGCCCGGCCTGCAGCGCCTGCCGCATTGAAGTACAGTCAGGCCTTTGGTGTATTCAAGCGGGAAGTGAAATTGGGAAAAGAGGTCAAGAGCCCTTGCGTCTCCTTGTGCAAGCTCAAGCACGAAGTCTGTACCGGCTGCGGGCGCACCCGGGATGAAATCAAGGACTGGAAATCGATGAAGCGCAAGGCGCAGCTGGACACCGTCCATCTCGCCGCCAAGCGCCTGAAGGCCCTGAAGAAGAAATAGCGGCGGCCGTGTGCCGCCGCGAGCTTACGTCCTGGCCCCGTGGTTGCGTTCCGAAATCTGCGCGTTGAGCGTCCAGAAATCGTAGAGCACGCCCAGCAGGAAGAAGCCGCCCGTGAACAGGTAGAGGATGCCCGAAATCCATTTGCCGATATACATGCGGTGCACGCCAAACAGGCCCAGGAAGGTCAGCAGCAGCCACGCCACCGAGTAATTGACCTCGCCGCCCACGAAGCGGGCATCGGCCTGGCGGTCCATCGACGGGATCAGGAACAGGTCGATGATCCAGCCGATGCCCAGCAAGCCCAGCGTGAAGAACCAGATCGTGCCCGTCACCGGCTTGCCGTAGTAGAAGCGGTGAGCGCCGGTGAATCCGAAGATCCAGAGCAGGTAGCCCAGGGTTTTGCTGTGGGTGTCGTTGTTCATGCAGGCTCCAGAAAAAGTGCAGTTCAAAACCGTAAAAAGTAGGCGGCCCGGCACATTGTAGTGCGCGGACGGCGCATTGCCTTACGGTAGAGCTACAAACAGAAGTGAAGTTCAGCGACAGGCACCGGTCAGCAAAGCCCCGTGGGGCTTGCCCGCAAGAAAAGCTCAACTGGTATAAACTGTGAAGCTTCAGGAGGCACAGAACCTCCGCCACCTTCATTCCGCCATCTGTTGCCCATCGTGCGACCTTCGCTGCTCATCCCGCTCATCGTCGGCTGTGCGCTGTTCATGGAAAACATGGACGCCACCGTGCTGGCCACCTCGCTCCCCGCGCTGGCGCGCGATCTCAACCAGGACCCGATCACCCTCAAGCTGGCCATGACCGCCTATGTCGCGGCGCTGGGCGTGTTCATCCCGATCTCCGGCTGGATGGCCGACAAGCTGGGCGCGCGCAAGGTGTTCAGCGCAGCGATGATCGTGTTCATGACCGGTTCCATCCTGTGCGCGGTCTCCGGCTCGCTGGTGACCTTCGTTGCAGCGCGTTTCCTGCAGGGCATCGGCGGGGCCATGATGGTGCCGGTGGGGCGGGTCATCATCGCCCGCTCGGTGGACAAGTCCGAACTGGTCAAGGCGGTCAGCTACCTGACCCTGCCGGCGCTGCTGGGGCCGGTGGTGGGGCCGCTGCTGGGTGGTTTCATCACCACCTACTTCCACTGGCGCTGGGTATTCCTGATCAATATCCCGTTCTGCTTCCTCGGCCTGTACCTGGCCAAGCGCTTCATCCAGAACTTCAAGGAAGACGACCCGGCACCGCTGGATGTGAAGGGTTTTGTACTGACCTCGGTCGGCGCGGCCATGATCATGCTGGGCCTGTCGCTGTTCGGCAGCCATCTGGTGGATGGCGTCACGCCGGTGGCCATGTGCTCCATCGGCGCCATCGCGCTGGTGATGTACTACCGCCATTCCACCCAGATCGCCTTCCCGCTGCTGGACTTCCGGCTGCTGCGCATTCCCACCCTGCATGCCAGCGTGGTGGGTGGTTCGCTGTTTCGCATCGGCCTGGGCGCCGTGCCTTTCCTGCTGCCGCTGGCCTTGCAGGAAGGGTTGGGGATGACCGCCTTCCAGGCCGGCAGCATCACCTGCGCCTCGGCCTTCGGCTCGCTGTTCATCCGCCTGCTGGCCAGCCGCGTGCTGCGCCGCTATGGCTTCCGCACGGTGCTGATGGTCAATGCCGTGTTCGCCGGTATTGCCCTGGCGGCGTACGGTATCTTCAGCATCCATACGCCTTATCTGCTCATTGTCACCATCGTGTTGATGGGCGGCGTGTTCCCGGCGCTGCAGTTCACCTGTCTCAATTCGATTGCCTATGCCGACATCGACAACCGCGATGCCGGTCGCGTCACCAGCCTGGCCAGCGTGATCCAGCAGCTGTCGCTGGGACTGGGCGTGACCGTGGCCGGTATCGTGCTGCAGCTGTCGAACCACCTGCAAGGCCATTCCAGCATCGTCGCTGCCGACTTCTGGCCGGCCTTCGTGGTGATCGGCCTGTTCTCGGTAGCCTCGGTGCCGATCAGCGGCAGGCTGCCGCACAACGCGGGCCTGGAGCTGTCGCGCGGCAAATGAGCCGATAGGGGAGACGGGGCAGGGCTGGTATCATCGCCGCACCGTCACGATGGAGTTCCGCATGTCCCTTCCTTCCTCCCCCCTGCGCCGCCTGGTTGCGGCCAGCCTGATCCTCGCCTCCTGCAGCGCCTTCGCATTTTCCCTCTCCGACCTGAGCAACCAGGACGCCAGCGCCGGCTTGAAGGCCGCGCTGGAAAAGGGCGCCAGCACGGCGGTCGCCAACCTCGGGCGTCCCAATGGCTTCCTCAATAACGACAAGGTCAAGATCCATCTGCCCGGTGCTCTGGAGCAGGCCATGCCCATCCTGCGCATGACCGGCATGGGTGGCCAGGTCGATGGCCTGGTGGCCGACATGAACCACGCGGCCGAAGCCGCCGTGCCGCTGGCCAAGCCGCTGCTGATCAACGCGGTCAAGGCCATGTCGGTGAGCGATGCCAAGAACATCCTGACCGGTGGCGACACCTCGGTGACCGACTTCTTCCGTCAGAAGACCTCGGGCGAACTGGCCGTGAAGTTCCTGCCGCTGGTCAAGCAGATCACCGACCGCAACGGGCTTTCCGGCCGCTATAACGCGGTGATGGGGCAGGTCGCCAAGTCCGGATTGGTCAGCGCCGACCAGAGCACGGTGGAGGGCTACGTCACGCAGCGCGCGCTGGATGGTCTGTTCCTGATGATCGGCGAAGAGGAAAAGGCGATCCGCAAGGACCCGGTGGGCAGTGGCAGCGCCATCATCGGCAAGGTGTTTGGGGCCATCCGCTGAATACGTTCCAGGCCGATTCCTGATTTCCGACGCTGGCCGCCGCCAGCAGGTTGCATGGAGAAATCGCCGGTTACAGCTGTAATACCGTTCAGTCAAGCTTGTTACCAGCCCGAAAGCTTGCTCAGACCTTGCTTGCGCCACCGCTGACCGTTCGTCCTGAGTAGCGGCGTAGCCGCGTATCGAAGGCGCGCCACAAGCCGAGCAGCGCCTTCGATACGGCCCTAGAGGGCCTACTCAGTCCGAACGGTTTCAAATGGCTCAAAGAGAACCAAGCAAAATCGCCGCGCCAAAGTCACTGGCGCGGCGATTTTTTTTGACGCTTTACATCGTCGCCAAGCTCGGCAGGATGCCGCTTGGGGCAAGGGATAGCGCCGGATGGGTGGTTTTCAGGTTGCACTCTTTTAGCAGCATATTGACCGCTGTTGGGAACTTTAGAAGTGCTTCAGATCCGCAAGTTATGGATTCATATTGCTACATTGCTGGACAGTATTAAGCGATTGGTTTAAACTATCGTTTGTCTTCGCGACATAACTTGTTCAACTACGACTCTCAGCAGTGTCCGATCCGCGCTTGTGCGGGTTGTCCAAATTTCCGGCTGGCAGCGCGAACGCCCTCCCGTTCTCCACGGTGACCCGTTCCCATCCCTGTCCGGTGTGCATCATGCCGAGGCTGGTTTCATCGCTTCGGTTTCATCGCTGCCCTTGCAGCTTCGGTTCGCATCCAAACGATACGCCCTGATGGGCAAGCGAACCCCTTAAAAATTGACTCTATAACCCGTCGTCGCGGCGTCATGTCGTGCCGGCTATACCAACGGGGGTAACATGACACGTGTTCGTCACGTCTTCGCCGGCGCATGCGGTATTGCGCTGGTCCTTGCAGGACTGGTCTGGTGGATCGGTCCGGAGGTCATCCAGAAGTATCGCGGTGACCTGATCTACTACACCGGCAAGCACCTGGAACTGGTCTTCTTTTCCATGGCGCTGGCCCTGGCGGCCGGCATTCCGGCCGGTATTGCGCTCTCGCGTCCCTCGATGCAGCGCAGTGCAGAAAAATTCATCCAGATCTTCAACATCGGTAACACCATCCCGTCCATCGCCGTGCTGGCGCTGGCACTGGCTTTCTTCGGCATCGGCAATGGTCCCACCATCCTGGCGCTGTGGCTGGCTTCGCTCCTGCCCATCGTGCGCAATACCTTCGAGGGCTTGAAGAACGTGCCGGCTGCCATGAAGGAAGCGGCACGCGGCATCGGCATGAAGCCGCACCAGATCCTGCTGCGGGTGGAATTGCCCAATGCGCTGCCCATCATCGTCGGTGGCGTGCGCACGGCGCTGGCGATCAACGTCGGGACCGCGCCGCTGTCCATGCTGATCGGCGGCGAGAGCCTGGGCGGCCTGATCTTCCCCGGCATCTACCTGAACAACCACGGCCAGCTGCTGCTGGGCGCGGCGGCCACGGCCTTGCTGGCACTGGTGCTCGATGCCCTGGTGACGACGCTCTCCGGCCTCTACCTGGCCCGACGCGGGCTGCGTACCTGAAGCCGCGCAGCGCAGACTTCCATCACAAGAACGACCGTACGCCGTCGTATCGGCAGAGCGGTAGAGAGGAAAGCATGACAAGCAAGACCATCGCAAAATACGCCCTGTGTGCTCTCGCCATGGGCCTGGCCATGTTCGGCGCGGCCCGTGCGCAGGCGCAGAACCTGGTCATCGGCGGCAAGAACTTCACCGAGCAGTTGCTGCTCTCGGACATGACCGCGCAATACCTGCGCGCCAAGGGCTATGACACCGAATTGAAGAACGGCCTGGGTACCACCCTGATGCGCTCGGCCCTGGAAAGCGGACAGCTGGACATCGTCTGGGACTACACCGGTACCGCCCTGATCGTCTACAACCACATCGAGGACAAGCTCGATCCCGATCAGATCTACCAGAAGGTCAAGGAGCTGGACGCCCCGCGTGGCCTGACCTGGCTGAACCAGTCCGAGTTGAACAATACCTACGCCTTCGCCATGCCGCGCGAACTGGCCGAGAAGTATCAGATTCATTCACTGCAGGACCTGGCCAAGCGCATCAACGAAGATGACAGCGAAGGCAACAAGCCCCACCTCATGGGCGTGGACTACGAGTTCGCCTCCCGTCCCGATGGTCTGGGCCCGATGCAGGCGCTCTACGGCTTCAAGCTCGATCGCAGCGAGGTCAAGCAGATGGACCCTGGGCTGGTCTATACGGCCCTGAAGAATGAACAGCTCTTCGTCGGCCTGACCTATGCCTCGGACGGCCGCATCAAGGGCTTCGACCTGCAACTGCTGGAGGATGACAAGGGCTACTTCGCCGCCTACAAGGCGACCCCGGTGGTGCGCCAGGACATCCTGGAGAAGAACCCCGAGCTGGCCGGGCAATTGAACGAACTGGCCGCCAAGATCGACACGGCGACCATGACCGAACTGAACAAGCGCGTCGACATCGACCAGGAACCGGTGGCCAAGGTGGCCGCCGACTTCCTCAAGCAAGCCGGCCTGATCTGAGGAGGACACCATGAACATCTTCCAATACCTGCAATCGGACTGGCCCAACATCCTTGAACTGACCCTGCAACACCTGAAGCTTGTGGGCATCGCGGTCAGCCTGGCGATCCTCTTCGGTGTGCCGCTGGGCATCCTGGTGGTGCGCGTGCGCTGGCTGGCCGGCCCGCTGATGGGCCTGGCGACCATCGTGCTGACGCTGCCCTCCATCGCCCTGTTCGGGCTGATGATCCCGGTGTTCTCCAAATTCGGCGCAGGCATCGGCCCCTTGCCGGCCATCACCGCCGTGTTCCTGTATTCGCTGTTGCCGATCATGCGCAACACCTACCTGGCGCTGGAAAACATCGAGGCCGGCGTCAAGGAGGCCGGCATCGGCATCGGTATGACCTTCTGGCAGCGCCTGCGCATGGTGGACCTGCCGCTGGCGGTGCCGGTGATCCTGGGCGGCGTGCGTACCGCCGTGGTGATGAATATCGGCGTGATGGCCATTGCGGCGGTCATCGGCGCCGGCGGCCTGGGCGTGCTGATCCTGCATGCCATCAGCCAGAGCAATATGCAAAAACTCGTGGTCGGCGCCGTGATGATCAGCGTCCTTGCGATCATCGCCGACACCCTGCTGCAACGACTGCAGAAAATCCTGACACCGAAAGGAGTTCAAAAATGATCGAATTGGACCAACTCAGCAAGACCTACACCCAAAAGGATGGCACCCAGGTCAAGGCGGTGGATGCCGTCAGCCTGAAGGTGGCCGAAGGCGAAATCTGCGTCTTCCTCGGCCCCTCGGGATGCGGCAAGACCACCACCCTGAAGATGATCAACCGCCTCATCAATCCGACCTCGGGCCGCGTGCTGTTGAACGGTCAGGACACCTCCGGCATCGATGAAGTCGAACTGCGCCGCCATATCGGCTATGTGATCCAGCAGATCGGCCTGTTCCCCAACATGACCATCGAGGAAAACATCACCATCGTTCCGCGCCTTTTGGGCTGGGACAAGAAGCGCTGCCACGAGCGCGCTACCGAGCTGATGGCCATGGTGGCACTGGACCCGAAGAAATTCCTCAAGCGCTATCCGCGCGAATTGTCCGGCGGCCAGCAGCAGCGCATCGGCGTCATCCGTGCCCTGGCGGCGGATGCGCCGGTGCTGCTGATGGATGAACCCTTCGGCGCAGTCGACCCGATCAACCGCGAATCGATCCAGAACGAGTTCTTCCAGATGCAGCGGCAGTTGAACAAGACCGTCATCATGGTCAGCCACGACATCGACGAAGCCATCAAGCTGGGCGACAAGGTGGCCGTCTTCCGCGCCGGCAAGCTGGTGCAGTTCGACAATCCCGATACCTTGCTGGCGCGTCCCAAGGATGATTTCGTGGGTGCCTTCGTCGGCCAGGATCACACCCTGAAGCGCCTGCTGCTGGTGCGTGCCGGCGAGGCCGCCACCACCCCGGCCACGGCGCAGCCGGATGTGTCCTGCGATCAGGCTCTGGCGCTGATGGATGACCAGGATTCGCGCTATCTGACCATCATCGATGCCGAGAACCGCGCCCTGGGTTACCTGACCCGTCGTGATGTGCGCGCCAATACCGGTGTGGCCGAGGACATGGTCCGTCCCTTCACCATGAATGCCGCCCCGGATGAAAACCTGCGCGTGGTGCTCTCCAAGATGTACAAGCACAGCACCAGCTGGATGCCGGTGATCGCCAACGATGGCAGCTATCTGGGCGAGGTGACCCAGGATTCGATTGCCAGCTATCTGAGCTCGGGCAAGTCGCGCGGGATGGCGATGGCGGCTTGATCGTGGTGTAGCGCGCCAAGAACGGAAGCGCCGCTGCGCCTTCGATACGCGCCTGCGGCGCTACTCAGGTCGAACGGCCGGTGGTGGCGGGACGGCAGCGCATAGGCTCCGTTCGCCCTGAGTAGACGCGATAGCGTCGTATCGAAGGGCCGGTTCGGAGAGACTCCGTATCAATATCGCTCAAGGGCAATGCGTAGGCATTGCCCTTTTTTTGCGTCCTGATTCACTTTATTGTGCCGCCTTCAGGTCTTCCAGGAAGGCCGCCACGATGGGTTCGTTCACGCTGCTGCGATTGGTGACCACGCTGATGCCGACCTCATAGGACAGCTCGGTCCGGTTCAAGGCCCGCATCTGCCCGCGGGCGACATACTCGCGCCCCATCTCCTCGGGCAGGTAGCCCAGGTGCTGACCGGAGAGGATGAGGATGGACATGGCTTCCATATTGCCGGTCACGGCCATGATGTTGCGCCGGTGGATGGGCACATGGCCGGGTGGCACCGGGTAGTCGCGCCAGGCCCAGGCGTGTTGCGCTGCCTGTTCCGGGGCGATCTCGCCGGGCTGGTCGAACAGCGGGTGGGGCGGGGCGCAATAGGCCACCTGGCGCTCCAGCATCAGCTGCGTGTACTGCAGGGCGGTGACGCGGCGCCAGAAGTAGCCGATGGCGATCTGGATGCTGCCGTTCAGGAGCATCTCTTCCAGCTCGCTGGGCGTGCGGACCAGCAGTTCGATGCGCACCGCCTCGTCGCGCTGGCGAAACTGGCGGATCACGTCCGAGAGCCGGGTGTTGTGGTGGGCCGGGGTGTGGCCGATCAGGCCGATGGAGAGGGTGCCGACCAGGCGCTTGTCGAGATTGCGGGCTTCCATGCCGAACTCGGAGAGCGCATCCATCATGCGGCGCGCCGAGTCGGCGAACTTCTCGCCCTTGGCGGTGAGCTTGAAACCGGCCCGGCCGCGTTCGCAGAGACGAAAACCCAGGCGCGTCTCCAGCGTGTTCAACTGGGCGCTGATGGTGGACTGGCCGACATTGAGCTTGGCCTGCGCCGCCGACACCCCATGCGAATCCACTACCGCCAGGAAGACGCGGATCAGCCGCAGGTCCAGATCGAAGACATTGTTGAGCATGATGAGTGGGCGTGCGGCGAGGGCGGCGAGGTCGGGGGAGACCGCATTCTTACATTGATGGAAATCGATGTAAACGTCGCCACATCGATATATTTTCGCTAATCCTGCCTCGCTAGAATGCATTCAAGCTCATTGGCGATACAAGGATAAGCATCGATGGAACATGCACTATATCAGCCCCTCGGGGGTAATGTGATGCCCCGTTTTGGGGGGATTGCCACCATGATGCGCCTGCCGCATGTGGAAAATCCCGCCGGCCTGGACGTCGGATTCGTCGGCGTGCCGCTGGATATCGGCACTTCCAACCGCTCCGGCACGCGTTTCGGTCCGCGCCAGATCCGCACCGAATCGGTGCTCCTGCGCCCCTACAACATGGCCACCCGGGCCGCGCCCTTCGATTCGCTGAAGGTGGCCGATCTCGGCGACGTGGCCTTGAATCCCTACAGCCTGCTGGATTCGGTGCGCATGATCGAGGAGGCCTATGACGCCATCTATGCCACCGGCTGCAAGACCATCAGCCTGGGCGGCGACCATACACTGACCTTGCCCATCCTGCGGGCCATGGCGCGTCACCGGGGACCGGTCGGGCTGATCCATGTGGACGCCCATGCCGACGTCAACGACACCATGAACGGCGAGAAGATCGCCCACGGCACACCCTTCCGGCGCGCCTTCGAAGAGGGCCTGCTGGACCCCAGGCGGGTGGTGCAGATCGGCCTGCGTGGTACCGGTTACCACGCCGACGACTTCGACTGGTGCCGCGCCCAGGGTTTCCGCGTGGTGCAGGCCGAGGAGTGCTGGCATCGCTCGCTGGCGCCGCTGATGGAAGAGGTGCGCGCGCAGATGGGCGACGGGCCGGTCTATCTCACCTTCGATATCGATGGCCTCGATCCGGCCTTCGCGCCCGGCACCGGCACGCCGGAAATCGGCGGACTCACGGTGCAGCAGGGGATGGAAATCATCCGTGGTTGCAAGGGGCTGGACATCGTCTCGGCCGATGTGGTCGAGGTCTCGCCACCCTATGATCAGGCCGGCACCACTGCGCTGGTGGCGGCCAACCTGGCATACGAAATGCTCTGTGTCTTCCCGGGTGTGAAATATCGTGCCTGATTGCGCGCCCGATACTGCAACCCATTGCATCACCCCGCCACTACCGCATGAGAAGGAAGCAGCATGACTGATACCCGCCTCTGGGGCGCGCGTTTCCGTTCGCCACCCGACCCGGCCCTGATGACGCTCTCGCGGGGCGGCCTGGATCATTTCCGGCTGACCCGTTTCGACATCGTCTCGTCCCAGGCCCATGCGCGCCAGTTGCGCCTGGCCGGGCTGCTGACCGAGGCCGAATGCAACGCCATCGTCGCCAAGCTCGGCGAACTCGATGCCGCCATCGCCAGTGGTGCCGTGCGGCCCACGGCGGGCGACGAAGACGTGCATACCTTCATGGAGCGCGTGCTGGTGGAAGCGCTCGGCCCGACCGGTGCCAAGCTGCGTGCCGGCCGTTCGCGCAATGACCAGGCGGCCAACAATCTCAAGCTCTATTTGCGCGAGCAGTCACGCGCCATCGGCGCCTTGCTGCTGGACCTGCAGGACGCCCTGACGCACCAGGCCGGCCAGCATCTCGATACGCTGGTGCCCGGCTTCACGCATCTGCAGGCGGCGCAGCCGGTGGTGTTTGCGCACCAGTTGCTGGCCCATGCGCAGACCTTCAGTCGCGACATCTCGCGCCTGATCGACTGGGACAGGCGCGCCGCCTATTCGCCGCTGGGCGCGGCGGCCATGGCGGGGTCGGCGATTGCCTTGCATCCGGCGATCTCGGCCGCCGAGCTGGGCTATGACGGCCCCTGTGAAAACTCCATCGATGCTGTCGGCAGCCGCGATCACGTGGCCGAATTCCTGTTCGTCTGCGCCATGCTGGGAACGCATCTCTCGCGCCTGTCGGAAGAAGTCACGCTGTGGGTGTCGCGCCAGTTCCGCTGGGTGGAACTGGACGATGCCTTCTCCACCGGCAGTTCCATCATGCCGCAGAAGAAGAACCCCGATATCGCCGAACTCACCCGTGGCCGTTCGGCGCGCCTGATCTCGCTGTTGATGGACATGCTGGTGGCCCTGAAGGGGCTGCCGTTTTCCTACAATCGCGACCTGTCGGAGGACAAGTATTCGGCCTTCGAGGCCATCGACGTGCTGCACATGGTCTTGCCCGCCATGGCCGGCATGATGCGCACGCTGCAGGTGAACAAGGAGCGCATGCGCGCCGATGCCACCCAGGGCTTCACCCTCGCCACCGAGGTGGCGGACTGGCTCTCGCGTCGCGGTGTGCCGTTCGCCCAGGCGCACGAGATCACCGGTGCCATGGTGCGCGCCTGCGAAGAGCGCGGGCTGGAGCTGCACCAGTTGAGCGATGCAGAGTTGAGCAGCATCAGTTCACATCTGTTGCCAGAAGTACGAACGGTTCTCACGCCCGAGGCCGCTGTGGCGGCGCGTAGCGGCCATGGCGGTACCGCACCGCTGCAGGTGCAGGCTCAGCTGGAAAGATTGCAGGCTACCGTGGCCGCGCAGCGCCAGTGGACGCAGCAGGCGGTGTTGCCATCAGCAGCGGGAGCGACAGCATGAGCACCATCTCTCCCTATGCCATCGACCACCTCAAGGTGGTACCGCGCCGCTACTACGGGCGCTGGCTGTCGGCCGCGCTGATCTTGCTGGCGCTGGGCTTCGTGGTACACGCCTTCGCCCACGGCCAGATCGAGTGGGCGGTGGTGGCCAAGTTCATGACGGCCAAGGTGATCCTGCAGGGTCTCTTGAACACCATCCTCATGACCATCTATGCGATGGTGGTGGGCATCGTGCTGGGCGTGGTCTTCGCGGTGATGGTGATGTCGCCCAACAAGCTGCTCAAGGCGGTGGCGACCTTCTACATCTGGTTCTTCCGGGGTACGCCCCTGCTGCTGCAGATGCTGCTGTGGTTCAACCTGGCGCTGGTGTTCCCGACCATGGGCATTCCCGGCTGGTTCGAGGCGCGCACGGTGGACATCATCACGCCCTTCGTGGCCAGTCTCCTGGGGCTGGGCATCGGGCAGGGCGCCTATACCGCCGAGGTGGTGCGCGGCGGCATCCTGGCGGTGGACAACGGCCAGACCGAGGCCGCCAAGGCCATCGGCATGACGCGCCTGACCGCCTTGCGCCGCATCGTGCTGCCGCAGGCCATGCGGGTGATCATCCCGCCGGTGGGCAATGAGGTGATCAGCATGATCAAGCTGACTTCGGTGGCCAGCGTGATCCAGTTTTCCGAAATCCTGCACAACGCCCAGACCATCTATTTCGCCAATGCCCGCGTGATCGAACTGCTGATCGTGGCGACCGTCTGGTATTTGGCGGTGGTGACGGTGTTTTCCATCGGCCAGCATTTCCTGGAACAGGTATTTGCCCGCGAGCGCCGCGCCCGGGCACGTACCCGTGCGGCTGGCGCACAGGGAGCCACAGGATGAGCACACCCATGATCGTGGCCCATGAGGTCCAGAAATACTACGGTGGCTTCCACGCGCTCAAGGGCGTGAACCTGGAAGTCGAGGCCGGTGCCGTGACCTGCATCGTCGGTCCCTCGGGTTCGGGCAAGAGCACCTTCCTGCGCTGCATCAACCAGCTGGAAAGCATCGATGGCGGGGCCATCTGGGTCGGCGGCGAATTGCTGGGCTATCGCCGCCGTGGCGACCAGTTGATCGAGCTGTCCGACGGCGAGATCGCCCGCCAGCGCCTGGCCGGCGGCATGGTGTTCCAGCGCTTCAACCTGTTCGCCCATATGACTGCGCTGCAGAACATCATGGAAGGCCCGGTGGTGGTGCAGAAGCGCCGTCGTGCCGAAGTGAAGGAAGAGGCGCTGGCCCTGCTGGCCCGGGTGGGCCTGGCGGGCAAGGCCGATGCCTATCCCTCTGAACTTTCCGGTGGCCAGCAGCAGCGCGTGGCGATTGCCCGCGCACTGGCCATGCGGCCCAAGCTGATGCTGTTCGACGAGCCGACCTCGGCGCTGGACCCGGAACTGGTCGGCGAAGTGCTGGCGGTGATGAAGGATCTGGCCAAAAGCGGCATGACCATGATCGTGGTCACGCATGAGCTGGGCTTTGCACGTGAAGTCTCCAACCGGGTGGTGTTCATGGATGGCGGCCAGGTGATCGAGGCCGGCACCCCCGGTGAAGTGCTGGCGCGCCCGCAGCACCGACGTACCCAGGAATTCATCGCGGCCATCCTGGCCTGATGCGGCATTGCAGAACTCAACCAGAAAGGGGAATCCCGTGAAGCTGAAACACAAGACTATGTTGGGCCTGGCTACGTTGGCCGCCACCGTTACCCTGGCCGCCAGCGTCGCACACGCGGCCGATCTGCCGGATCGCATCAAGAAGGCCGGCAAGCTGGTCATCGCCTCGCAGGCCAACTACCCGCCCATCGCCTACAAGGACCCGGCCACGGGCGAGCTGATGGGGCTGGACATCGACCTCGGGGCGGCCATCGCCAAGGAACTGGGCCTGAAGGTGGAGTACCAGGAAACCGCCTTCGCCCAGGTCTTCAGTTCGCTCACCACCGGCCGCGCTGACATCGCCATGGTGGCCATCAGCGACACGGCCGAACGCCAGAAGGTGGCCGACTTCATCGACTACATGAAGACCGGTCCGCAATTCTTCACGCTGCAGGCCAATGCGGCCCGCATCAAGGGCATCGCCGACGTCTGCGGCACCAAGGTCGGCGCCAGCCGCAATACCAACTGGCCGGGCCAGATCGCCGGCTGGAGCAAGGATAACTGTGAAGCCAAGGGCAAGCCGGCCATCACCGTGATCGGCACCGAAGGCTCGGTGGATGCGCGCACCCAGTTGAAGACCGGCCGCATCGACGTGGCGGTGCAGGGCAGCGAGACCCTGCCTTACTTCCAGGGCATGGAACCCAATACCTATGTCCTGCTGGGGCAGCCGCTGTTTGCGCAGGAGACCGGCATTCCGGTCTCCAAGAGCGAACCGGGCCTGCGCGACGCGGTGCTGGAGGCCCTGAAGCGCCTGCAGGCCAACGGGACCTACGACAAGCTGCTGGCCAAGTACAAGCTGCAGGGCAGCGCCATGCCGGCCGCGCTCAACCAGGGCAAGTGAGTCATGGCCGGCGTCGAGTTTGATGAGACCGAGCAGGCCGCCGCCCACCGGCTGGGCCTGACGGGGGCCGAGGATGTGGAGTGGCAGGCACGCTGCGAACTGGCGGCGTTGTACCGGCTGCTGGCGCATTTCCGCATGACCGACCTGATCGATACGCACATCTCGGCGCGGGTGTCGGGGCAGCCTGGTCACTTCCTGATCAATCGCTATGGCGTGCTGTTCCACGAGATGCGCGCTTCCGATCTGGTCAAGGTGGATGCCCAGGGGCAGGCGGTGCAGATGGGCAGCACTGCCGCGCCAGCGCAGCGGGTCAATCGCGCCGGCTTCGTGATCCATTCGGCGGTGCATCAGGCCCGGCCGGACCTGCATTGCGTGATCCACACGCATACCACGGCCGGGATTGCGGTCTCGGCCCAGCGTGACGGGCTGCTGCCGATCAGCCAGCATGCACTCAAGTTCTACGGCAAGCTGGCCTATCACGAGTACGAAGGCATCGCCCTCGATACCGAAGAGCGGGGGCGGCTGGTGGCGGCGCTGGGGTCGCACAAGGCCATGATCCTGCGCAACCATGGCTTGCTGGCGGCGGGGGAGTCGGTGGCGGCGGCCTTCCATGAAATCTATTTCCTGGAACGGGCCTGCCAGGCGCAGGTGGCGGCGCAAGCGGGCGGGGCAGCCTTGCACCTGCCGGTGGAGGAAGTGCGCCTGCGTGCCGCACGCCAGTTCGACAACGACCAGGCCAGCGGCATCATCGACCTGGCCTGGGAGGCGGCCTTGCGGCTGGTGCAGGAGCAGGGGCCGGGGTATCGCTGCTGAGTGCGTCACCGGTTCTTCAAATCGGCGCTTCAAAAGACAACGCCCGCATCGATGATGCGGGCGTTGTCATGTGCGGGCAGGCGCAGGTTCAGTCCAGCAGTTTCTGCATGAACATCGCCTTGCCGGTCTCGGCCTTCAATTCATAGCCTTCGAAGCCGCTGGCGCGATACAGCGAACGGGCCACCGTATTGCCTTCCAGGACTTCCAGCGTGAGCTTGCAGCAGCCCAGTGCACGGGCCTGCTGTTCCACGCTGGCCAGCAGCTGCCGGGCCACGCCCTGGCCGCGATAGGCCGGCATCACGGCCAGGTCATGCAGGTTCAGCAGCGGCTTGCAGGAAAAGGTCGAGAACCCCTCGATGCAGGTTGCCAGGCCAGCGGGAGTGTCGCCGTCGAAGGCCAGGAAGACATGGGCGGTGGAACGTTTCTTCAGTTCTGCCGCGAGGTTCTGGCGTACGTAGTCCGACAAGGCCTGTCCGCCGCCCATGGCGTCGCTGGCATAGGCGTTGAGGGTCTCGAACAGTGCGGCCGCGTGGGCTGCATTGTCGAGATCGGCCTTGACGACGGAAACTGCCATGTCTTCCCTTTCCTCTGATCGAATCGATGTGCCGCGACCGGATTACTTGCCGCTGGCGCGTTGGCCGCCATGCGTGAGCGCGGACGGACGCGGGCCATTCTGGCGTTGCTGACCCTGGCTGCGCGGTTGTGCATTGGCCGTGCGGGGGGCGCGATTGGCGTTGTTGCCGCCATTGCCACCGTTGCCACCCCCATTGCCGCCGCCGTTGCCAGCCTGGCCGCCCTGCGGACGACCCTGGCCACGCGCTGCATTGCCATTGCCCGGATTACGCGGCTTGGCCTGCTGCGCTGCGCCGCCACCGGCATTGGCAGGCTTGGCGCCGCCATTGCCATGGCCATTGCCGGCTGCAGCCGGCTTGCGCGGTGCATTGCGTTGACCGCCACGTCCGCCACCGGCGTTCTGGTGACGACCCTGGCCGCTGCGCAACTGGATCGGTTGCGGCTTGGCGGTCGGGTCCGGTTCGAAACCGGCGATCACTTCCACCGGGATTTCGCGCTTGATGAAGCGCTCGATATCGTGCAGCAGGTCGCGCTCGTCCACGCAGACCAGCGACACGGCTTCGCCGGTGGCGCCGGCGCGGCCGGTACGGCCGATGCGGTGGACGTAGTCTTCCGGCACGTTGGGCAGGTCATAGTTGACCACGTGCGGCAACTGGTCGATGTCGATGCCGCGGGCAGCGATGTCGGTGGCGATCAGGGCGGTCAGCTTGCCGTCCTTGAACTCGGCCAGGGCCTTGGTGCGAGCCGACTGGCTCTTGTTGCCGTGGATCGCCATGGCGGTGATGCCGTCGCGGGCCAGTTGCTCGACCAGCTTGTTGGCGCCGTGCTTGGTACGGGTGAAGACCAGCACCTGCTTCCACTGGTGGGTCTTGATCAGGTGCGCCAGCATGGGGTGCTTCTTGTCGCGGTCGACCGGGTGCAGCTTTTGCGCGATCACTTCCACGGTGGAGTTGCGGCGGGCCACTTCGATCAGGGCCGGGTTGTTCAGCAGGCTGTCGGCCAGCTTCTTGATCTCGTCGGCGAAGGTGGCCGAGAACAGCAGGTTCTGGCGCTTGGGCGGCAGGGCGGCGAGCACCTTGCGGATGTCGCGGATGAAGCCCATGTCCAGCATGCGGTCAGCTTCGTCCAGCACCAGGATCTGGATGTGCTGCAGGTTCACGGTGCCTTGCTGCATGTGGTCCAGCAGGCGGCCGGGGGTGGCGACCAGGATATCGACGCCACGCTTCAACAGCGTGATCTGCGGATTGATGCCGACACCACCGAAGATGCAGGCCGAGGTCAGCGGCAGGTACTTGCCGTACTGGCGCACGCTTTCCTCGACCTGGGCCGCCAGTTCGCGGGTGGGGGCCAGGATCAGGGCGCGGATCGGCAGATGACCGTTGATCTTGTTGCGCGGCATGGCCGACAGGCGTTGCAGCAGCGGCAGGGTGAAGCCGGCGGTCTTGCCGGTGCCGGTCTGGGCGCCGGCCAGCAGGTCGCCACCGGAGAGCACGGCGGGGACGGCTTGGGCCTGGATCGGGGTGGGGGAGGTATAGCCTTGTTCGGAAACGGCACGAACGATTTCGTCGGACAAGCCGAGCGCGGAAAATGACATGAGACTCTGAAAATGGGTTTGGCCTGTGGCCCCGTACGGGCGCCAGTCGCAGGCAAACGGGTTGGAACTTGAGGAGGGCGCGGACTTGACTGGCTATACGCCGCGCAGGCCGCAGTATAACAGCGCAGTCTGCGGGCGACGTGATTTATTTTGCATGCGGATGCGGGCAGCTCATCCGTGCTGGCGGGCCAGGAAGGATTGCACGGGAGGCAGTACCAGCGCGCTTTGCATCAATCCACCGAAATGCGTGACGCCGGGCAGGCTGACAAATTCTGCCTGTGGCAACAAGGCCGCAGTGCGCTCGACGGCGGCATGGCGCGCATCGGCGTCGCCACAGAAGAGCAGGCAGGGCAGGTCCATCCGTGCCAGCAGGTCTTGCTGCGAGGGACGGGCTTGCTGGGCGGCGGCGGCCAGGGCCACCAGGTCATTGGCGCGGATGAGCATCTTCACCTGGGGCGAAATCTGTTCGTCCAGCAGGGCTTCGAAGGTGGCGATGAAGGCCTCGGGGTCGCGGCCGTCGATACCATGGAAGCCATCCCAGCTGCGATCTTCATACGGATGGGCGGCGCCCAGGATGAGGCTGCGCAGGCGCTGTGGCGCATGGCGTACCAGCCCGTAGCCGACCCAGCCGCCCAGCGAGTAGCCGAAGAAATGGGCGCGCTCGATCTGCAGGGCGTCCAGCACGGCCACGGCGTCGCGGCAGCGCTGCAGCTGGGTGTAGGCGGCGGTTTCGTGCGGTTTGTCGCTCTGGCCATGGCCCAGGGCATCGAACATGATGACCTGGTAATGCTGGCGCAACACCGAGGTGAAGCCGAAGAAGCGCCAGGCTTCCAGGCTGCTGGTAAAGCCGTGGTGCAAGAGCAGGGGCGGACCTTCGCCCTCGACCTGGTAGTGGATCTTGCGGTTGTCGCTCAGGGCAAAGGGCATGGTGGGGAGGGTGGAGAT